>JAHBXX010000005.1 GCA_019636245.1 Planctomycetota bacterium
CGGCGCGGCCGCGGGCGCGCTGGCGCCGCTCCTGGCGGTGGCCGCGCACCTCGCCTGGCACCTCGCATTCTACGGCGAACTGCTGCCCAACACCTACTACGCCAAGGTGTCGGCGCCCTGGCCCGAGGCCGGCGTGCGCTACTTCCTGTCGTTCGCGTTCGAACACGGCGTCTGGTTGTGGCTGCCGCTGGCCGCGACCTGGCTCGCGGTCGAACTGCGGCGCGCGCGCGGGGTGCCGTGGCCTTCGCTGGGCGCCATGCTGCCGGCGGTGGCCGCGGTGGCGGCGGTGCTGGCGCACCTCGGCTACTACACGCTGCGCGTCGGCGGCGACCCGTTCGAGTACCGCGTGCTCAGCCAGCTGGTGCCGCTCGGCGTGCTGTCGGCGGTGGCGATGGCGGCGCGGCTGCACGCGGGCGCCCTGCTGCCGATCGCCAGCGCGCTCGGCCTCGCACTCGCCTTCGGTGTCGGCTGGGTGCACCTCGCGCTGACCGAGCCCCGCCAGACGCTCTGCTACGCGCCGCTCGCGGCGAAGCTGCCGGCCTGCCTGCAGCCGATCTGGCGCTGGCACGACCGGTTGCAGGCCTGGCTGCACGTGCAGGTGTTGTGCGGCCGGCCCCACCTGCACACCACGTTCCTCGACGGCCAGCGGGCGCAGTTCCCCGGCCGCCAGCGCCTCGCCGTCGATCCCGAGGATCGGCCGGTGATCGCACTGCGCGGCGTCGGCTACTCGGGCTGGGCGATGCCGGACTTCGCCATCGTCGACGAACTCGGCCTCAACGACTGGGTCGCCGCGCGCTCGCCGGCCGCCGACCTCGGCCACCGCATCCTGCCGCCCGAGCTGCTGCAGGCGACGCTGGCCGCCGCCGATCCGGACGGCGACGGACGCCTCGCCCGCGCCGAGCTGCTGGCCGCGTTCGCCGCCCTGCCCGGCGCCCGGGCCGCCGACGTCGCCAGCGTCGTCGACACCCTGCTGCTGCTGTTCGCCGACGAGCGGCCCGATGCGCTGACGAGCGGCGAGGCGCAGCGCATCGCGCCGTTCTTCGCCGAGCTGCGGTTCATGGCCCATTCGCGCCTGGCGCCGGCCGAGTACGTGGCGGCCTTCGCGCCGAACGTGACCGTCGCGGCCGGCCGCGCGACGGTGCACCCGCGCGCGACGCCGCTGACCGGCGACCGCGTGCGGGCGATCGAGGCGGAGTGGCGCCGGCGGCTCGGCGGGGCGGGGCGCTGAGGGACACGCGGCGCCTCTGGGGTCGCGGCTCGCCGCTGTCGCCGCCGGGCGCTACACCGTGGCGATGCCAACCCTGCTGTGGGTCTGTCTCGGCGGCGCCGTCGGCTCCGGCGCGCGCCACCTGCTCTGCAACTGGCTCGCGCGCACGCCGCCGCAGGCGTTCCCGGTCGGCACGCTGTTGGTGAACTGCACCGGCTCGTTCCTGCTCGCGTTCCTGATGGCGGTGTCGATGGGCACCGCCGCGGTGCCGCCGCCGCTGCGCGTGGCGCTCGGCGCCGGCGTGCTCGGCGGCTTCACCACCTACTCGACGTTCAGCTACGAGACGTTCGTGAGCCTGCAGGACGGCGACTACGGCACCGCGGTCGGCAACATCGCCGCCACCGTCGCCGGCTGCCTTGCCGCGACCGCGCTCGGCTGGTTCGCCGGCCGCTGGCTCGCCACCAGCTGAACGCCCCCCGGATCGCCGACCGGCAGCGCCAGGCGCGGCTGGTCGCAGCCGGGCAGCAGCACCACGAAGCCGGCGCCGCCGAGCGGCGAGTCCTCGCACCAGATCAGTCCGCCGAAGCGCGCGACGACCGCCTGGCCGGTCGCCAGCCCGAGCCCGGTGCCGGACGGCTTGTCGGTCATGTGGTCGCGCAGCTGGTGGAACTTCTCGAACACCGCGCGACGATCCTCTGGCGGCACGCCGGGGCCCGAGTCGTCGATGCGCAGCTCCCAGCCCTCGTCGCGGGCGCCGACCGAGACGCGCACGGTGCCGCCGGTCGGCGTGAACTTCAGCGCGTTGTCGAGCAGGTTGCGCACCACCTGGCGCAGGCGATCCGGATCGGCCAGCAGGCGCGGCGCGCTGCTGTGCTCGACGAACTCGAGGTCGATCTGGCGCGCCGCCGCCGCGGCCGCGGCGGCGCGCACGACCTCGCGCACCGCCAGCGCGCCGTCGAGCACCTCGCTGCGGAACACCGCCTCGCCGCTCTCGAGCTGCAGGTAGTCGAACATCGCGTCGACGAGCCGGCTCAGCTGCAGTCCTTCCTCGTGGATCACGCGCACGAACTCCGGCCACTCGGCGCTCTCGCCGGGCAACAGGGTGCGCAGGATCTCGGCGTAGGCGCAGATGTTGGTCAGCGGCGTGCGCAGCTCGTGCGACACGCTGGACAGGAACCGGTCCTTGAGCCGTTGCAGCTCGACGTTGCGCGTGCCGTCGACGAACAGGAACAGGACGCCGTAGTCGCGGCCGGTGAGCCAGGACGTCGCCTGCACGGCGGTGAGGTCGTAGACCCGTTCGCGGCACGTGATGCCGGCGTGCCGCACCGGTTGGCGCTCGCCGGCCGGCGCATCGACCGCGGCGCGGGCGCTGCGCCAGGCCTCGTGGGCGATCGAGGCCAGTTCGGCGGGCAGCACGCTCCACAGCAGTTCGCCGTCCGGCGCCTGCGTGGGTCGCCGCAGCACGCGGCGGGCGGCGGCGTTGGCGAAGGTCACGTGGCCGCTGCCGTCGACGAGCAGCACGCCTTCGCCGAGCGCCTCGAGCAGCGACGTCGTCCGGTCGGGGTCGACCTCCAGGCCCGGCGCCGGGCGCGGCGGCGCGGCGGGCGTGACCCGCGACGGCAGCCAGCGCTCGAGCGCCGCCTGCCCGGCGGCCGTCAGCAGCACGGCGACCGCGACGGCCCCCGCCGTGGTCCAGCTGCCGCCGCCGGCGAGCAGGACCGTAGACAACAGCAACGCCAGGCCGGCCGTGCGCGTGCACGCGGCCCTGCCGGCGGCGGCCCACCCGAGGGTCGGCCCCCGCCTGTTCTGCGACACCTGGGCTGTGCGCATGGCGGACCCCACCGCTATCGAACGCCACCCCCACGGCGCTTGATGCAGTTCGTGCTGTAGCCATCGCCGGTCGCGAGCCGATGACCGGGGTTCGTGAGGATCCACATGGCCCTGGTCGAACTCTGCCTCCTGTCGCTGTTGTCGCCGCAGGAGCCCGCACCCACCACCGCTCCGACGCCGCCGGCCATGGCGACGGCGACGCCGGCCGACGGCGACGACGAACGCACCCGCCTGCTGGCGGCCGAACGCGCCGGCGCCGCCGCCGGGGTCGAGGAACTCGCCGCCCTGACCCAGGCCAGCGAACCCGCCGTGGCGGCGCGCGCCACCTGGCTGCTCGGCCGGCTCGAGGGTCCCGCCGCCGGCGAACGGTTGCGCGAGGCCGCGACCACGAGCCCGCACGCCGAGGCGCGGCGGCAGGCGCTGCACGCGCTGCTGCAGAAACCGCAGGTGACCGCGTTCGCCACCGGCGTCACCGCGCTGGGCGACGACGACCTCGAGGTTCGCACGCTCGCCGCGCAGCTGCTCGGCAAGCTGCGACGGCCCGCCGCCGTGACCCCGCTGATGGCGCTCGTCGAGCACGGCCCGCGCACCACCGACCGGGCCGCGACCGACCTGCAGGCGGCCCTGTGCGCGCTGCACGACCTCGGCGCCAAGGAACACCTGCTGCGGCTCGCCACGGCGCTGCACGACCGACCGGCGAAGGACGTGGGCCAGGCGCTGGCATGGTGCTTCCAGCAGCTGTCGCCGCAGCTCGACGCGACGGCGCAGACCACGCTGCTGGTGGCCGTGCTCGACCACCGCGAGAGCCTGCTGCGCCGCTACGCCATCGGCCGGCTCGGCGAACTGGCGGTACCGACGACGGCCTCGGCGCTCGAACGGCGGCTCGCCAACGAAACCGCCGAGCTGCGGCCGCTGGTCGAGGTGGCGCTGGCGCAGGTGCGCGGCCTCGACACGCCGCCGCCCACCGACGAACTCGAACGCGCGCTCGCGAACGCCAGGGGTCTCGCTGCCGCGGCCCGGGCGCGCTGGGAGCGGATGCCGCCGCAGGATCGCCTCGTCGCCGGCGCCGTCGCCGGCGCGGTGCTGCTGCTGCTGGTCGTGATCGCGCGCCAGCTGCGGCGCCGCGCCCACGCCGCCGCCGCCGCCGCGACCGCGGCGCTGGTGGCCCCCAGCGAGGAACACCTAGAGGAACTCGCTGCCGAAGCCGAGGCGATGGCCGCGGCCGCCGAGGCCGAGTACTACGAGGACCAGGACGGCGGCGATGTGGCCGAGGACGGCGAGCCCGCCGAGGCCGTCGAGACCGACGGCTGGGGCGAGCCGATCGACGCGGCGACGGCGGCGGAGGAAGCGGACCTTGGCCGTCGCTGAGCGACGCCCGGCCCGCCGTCACCGCGCCCTCCTGCCGCTGCTGGCGCTCGGCCCGACCGCGCTCGCCGGCGCGCAGGCGCCGCCCGTTCCGACCGTGCGCGTCGCGTTCGCGAGCGCGGCCCATCGCGCCGCGGTGCCCGCCTTCGCCTGGCTCTGCGACCATGTCGTCCAGCAGCCCGGTTGGCCGGCCGGACGCGATCGGACGCGGCCGTTCGCGGCCACGTTCGACCCGCAGGGTGTCACGCTGCTCGGCGACGGCGTCGACCTGCCGCGCGGCGTCGTCGCCGCGGGCACCTGCTCGCTCCCCGGCCTCGAACTGCTCTGGGCGTGCGCCGCCGATGGCACCGAGGATTGGTTCGTGCCACGCGACGCCCGCCTGCCCGAGGCGTGGCACGCGCTGCTGCACGGGCTGCAGCTCGACGTGGTCGACGAACCGCGCTCGCTCGACGCCACGGTCGTGATCGGACACCTCGCCGGCGGTCTGTGCGAGGGCGATCCGCGGGCCGAACGGCTGCGGCTGGGCGCCGCCGCCTGCGGCGAGGTGACCTGGACCGCCTGGGCGACACCCACGCACTGGCGGGTGCGCGGCCGCAGCGGCGGCGGCCTCCTGCTGCCGGCGGCCCTGCTGTGGCTCGCGCGCGAGGGCGCCAGCGCCGACCCGGCGCCGCTGCCGCTGCGCGCCTTCGCGGCCCGCGACGGCGACCGCGCCGAGGCCGCGCGGCAGAGCGTGCGCGTCCCCGGATCGGCGACCGAGCAGACGCTGGTAGCCCTGCTGCACGCCGACGACCAGGTCGCGTTCGCCGCCGTCGACGCGCTGCGCCGGCTCGGCGCCGCGCACGCGCTGCCGCAGATCGTCGCCGTCGCGCGCCCGGACGTGCCGTGGACGGAACTCGCCGCCGCCGAGGCGCTGCAGGCGCTGTGGCCGGCTGCCGATCCGGCGACGCGTCAGGCGACCCGC
Organism: Planctomycetota bacterium; assembly: GCA_019636245.1. GTDB lineage: Bacteria > Planctomycetota > UBA1135 > UBA1135 > UBA2386 > JAEUHS01. The sequence continues at coordinate 5,364 of JAHBXX010000005.1, forward strand.
GCCGCGGTCTGGCGCTGCGGCAGCGCCGCCGTGCGCGCCGTCGACCTCGAGGCGCTCGACGGCGCCGCGGTGTCGCCACGACCGGCCGAACGCGCTGCCGAGGCCGCCTCGCTGCGGCTGCGGATCCTGGTCTGGCTGGCGCTGCTGGCGGTCGGTCTCTACGGGCTCTGGTCGCGCGCCCGCCTGCGGCTGCGTCCCGCCGCCGGCTGAGGCTCGGCCGCCGGCCGCCGGCGCGGCCACTGCTGCGCGGTCTCGTAGATCTCGCCGTCGTCGCCCTGCACGATCGCCGCCAACCGGTTGGCGAGACCGAGCATCTTGGTGACGGTCGAGCGGTCGGGATCGGTGGTGAAGACGTTGCCCTCGAACCAGTCGAACCAGGCCGAGGCGCGGTAGCGGACCGCGAACGGGCCGTGGGCCGGGTCGCGCGTCAGTTCCTCGTCGGCGGCCGCCAGCGCCAGCCACTCGTGCTCGTCGATGTGCTGGCCCAAGTTGTCCGCCCAGTCCATCGCGCGCGTGATGTGCAGGTCGTAGCCCACCGGACGGCCCCAGGTGTCCCGCACTCAGCCCTTGCGCGGCCGCCGGTGGCGCGACCGCTCCAGCGACTTGTAGTTCGGCCGGCAGACGAACACGGCGTCGCGCTGGGCCGCCGGTCGCGCCGATTCGTCGGCGCGCAGGATCGCCCACAGGCGCTTCGCCGCCTCGACGCAGGCGCCGCGCGCGTCGTGCTCGCTGTGCACGCTGCGCACGAACTGCACCCTGCCGCCATTGTCCGTGCAGCGGGAGTGCACGACGTGCCAGTGGTCCGACGTGATGGCCTTGGTGCCCTTCGTGGTCTCGACTGCCTGGATCATGGATCTGCTCGGGAAACGCCGACCTCAGGTCGGCCGGTTCGGGATCCGGCCGGCGAGACGTTCGCCGGCCGGCTGCACCGCACTACCAGCGGTCGCGGCGACCGCCGCCACCACCACCGCCGCCGCGATGGCCGCCGCCACCGCCGCCGCCGCCCGAGCGCGGCGCGCGCTCCTCGGCTTCGTTGACGCGCAGCGAACGGCCGTCCAGCATCTTGCCGTTCATCGCCTGGATCGCGCCCTGCGCGTCGCCGTCGTTCGCCATCTCGACGAACGCGAAGCCGCGCGAACGACCGGTGTCCCGGTCCATCATGACACTGACGCTGGACACCTTGCGGTTGTCCTGCGCGAACGCCTCCGACAGCGTCGCTTCCGTGGTGTCGAACGAGAGATTGCCTACGTACAGTCGCTTGCCCATCGAGTTGCTCCCCCAGCCGAGGACCGTCTACGTCACGAGCTGCATGCGCGGCCGAGTTGCCGCAGCATGCTCATCGCACCGGTCCTGGAGCCCTCGACGAGAGGGCGGCGGGCATTCGGGCAAACGCGCAGGGCGCAAAGGCGCCGGTCTGGAGATCAAGGCCCGGGGACGCGTTGGCGGCCCCGAGCGGTGCGCAGTGTAGTCGTTCCTGGCGGAGGGCACAAGTCGCGGCTGCAGATCGCGCCGATCGGAGGCCAGGTCGGACCGCGCAGCCGCCGCTGGCCGCCCCCCGACCGCGGCGTGGGACTGGCCGGAGCCTGCGCCGCCAAGCGGAAACGCCCGGCACGCGCGCGGCGCCGCGCGCCTTCGCCTCCAGGGCCACTCATCAGGACCGGCGTTCGGGCAGCGCCAACACATCGATCCGGCGCAACAGGCGCAAGGATCGGGAACGCTTGCGGTCCGTGGGCACCAGCAGGCGAAGCGGCCCCTCTGTCGCATCGAGGCCGGCCCCGTCCTTTGCCCACAGGGTGACCGGAACGGTTCGCATTCCGCGCATGATGGCGCGGCGAGCGCTCCTCACCAGTGGCCGATCACGCCCTCGGCGGCATCGCCGACGACGGCGCCGAAGCCGTTCGGCGCGGCGGGGTCGAGCACCAGCGGCTGGCCGTGGAAGCGGGCGCCCAGGAACTGCACGTCGTCGGGGATCGGCACCTCCCATACCGCCTGCTGGCCTTGGCCCACCAGCGGCACGAAGGCCGCGGGCTCGAGGTGCAGCGCGCAGCCCGGCATGCCGACGAGGCCGAGGTCGAAGGGCGGGATGCGCTGCCAGCCGAACGCCAGGATCGCCAGGTCCACCGGCAGGTCGAACAGGCGCACCTGCAGCGTGCGGCCGAGGCGCGGCGTGTCGTCGGGCACCAGCCGCGACGACGGCTGGGAGCCCGCGCAGCCAGGTCCATACGACACGAAGGTGCTGGTCGGGCCTATGCGCGCCGCCGACGTGTCGTTGTGCGCGGAGATCTCGACATACGACGTGCCCGGATCGAGCGGCGGCACGAGGTTCTGGTCGTGCTGGATGACGCCGCACACGACGACTTCTCCATCGGAACGCCGCAGCACGAAGTGGCTGTGGTCACCCTCGACCTCCACGTAGGTGACGCCGGGTGGCAACGGCGGAATCGGTGTCCAGATCGCCAGGCTCCAGTGGATCGCCGAGCCGTCGGAGAGCAGGGCAATGCACCGGTTTTGCCCGGCGGCGACGCGCGTGAAGCGCCGCCCTGCCGGCGCGACCGGTACCAGGTGGGCGTTGCTCGCCGTCGTACCGGCGTAGACGAGCGCGCCATCCGACCGGAGCAGCACGGTCTTGTTGTCGGCGACATCCACATCCACGTAGCGCAGCCCGGGCGGCAGCGCCGGAATCACGCTCTGGCCGAAGTTGTTGGCCCCGAACGCGACGGCGGCCCCATCGGAGCGCAGCGCGACGGTGTGCACGTACGACAACTTGGCTTTGGTGTAGGTGACCCCGGGCGGCAGCGCCGGCACGTTGCACTGCCCGTGTCCGTTGCTGCCCCAGGCCACCAGCTGGCCATCGGAGCGCAGGGCGGCGTTGTGGCCACCCCCCGCTTCGGCATGCACGTAGCGGACGCCCTTGGGCAACGGCGGCGGCGGGCTCGAGGCGAGGCCCCATTGCTGGACCGACCCGTCCGACAGCACCGCCAAGGCACGGTAGGCGCTCGTCGACATCTGGCGGAAGCGATAGGGCTGCCCATCGGGGTCGAGGCCGCGCGGCAGGCGGGCGAGATCGCCCTGGAAGAAGCCCTGGTCGCCCCAGGTCAGCACCTCGCCGTTCGACAGCAGTGCCACGCTGTGGTTGGTGCCGGTGTCGATGTCGATGCAGCGCAGGCCAGGTGGAATCGCCGGCGGCGTCGCGAGGCCGAAACCCGTCACGCCCCAGGTCACCAGCACCTGGTCGGACCGCAGCGCCGTGCATTGGAAGAAGTCGGCCCGATAGAGCGTGTAGCGCGTGCCCGCGGGCGGCACCGGCACGTTGCACTGGCCGAACGTGTTGTCGCCCCATGCCACCAGCACGCCGTCCGACCGCATCGCCAAGGCGTGCGCGCCCTTGCAGCTCAAGCTCTCGTAGCGGGTGCCGGGCGGCAGCGGCGGTACGTTCAACACGCCCGTAGTCAGGTCGCCCCACGCCAGGATCGAGCCATCCGACAGCAGCGCTGCCGCGGGTTCGTGAAGACAAACCGCCACGAGCCGACCTGCCCGAACCGCGGATCGACGAACATCACCGCTGTCTGGTCGAGCAGCCAGCACTCGACCCCGTCGACCAGAGCCGGCATCGGGCAGCGCGTCGCATTTTCCCCGCCCGAGCCCCGCCGCACCCTGCGGCGATGCACCCCGGCAGACTCGGGACTCCACCTTCCCGCTGCTTTCGAGTTGCTGCGGATTCTCGTGCCCTCCCCACCCACGGTCAACCGCCCGGCCTCAAGGGGCCCAGGGCCATGAGCCCGACCTCCCCCCCCGCAGCACTCCCCCACCCCGCGATCTCCCCACCCCCCAAACCGCCACCTCGCTACGCTCCCGCCCCCCGCCGCATGACCGAGCCCATCCTCGCGCCCCGCTCCCTCTGGCAACACGTCGTCGGCAGCCTGCGCGGCGAACAGCACGACTACACCCGCGGCTCCCTGCCGGCGGCGATCCTGCTGCTCGCGATCCCGATGGTGCTCGAGATGGCGCTCGAGTCGACGTTCGCGCTGGTCGACATCTGGTGGGTCAACCGCATCGACGACGGCTGGTTCGGGATCGCCCCGACCGGCGGCGCCGCGGTGGCCGCCGTCGGCGCCACCGAAGGCCTGTTGTCCCTGGTCTACGCGGTCGCCTTCGGCCTCGGCATGGCGGTGACGGCGATGGTCGCGCGCCGCGTCGGCGAAGGCGATCTGCCCGGCGCGGCGATCGCAGGCTCGCAGGCGATCGGCCTCGGCCTCGTGCTCGGCATCGGCCTCGGCGTGCCGTGCCTGCTCTGGGCGCCCGAGCTGCTGTCGCTGATGACCGACGCCAACCCGAACACCGTCGCCGCCGGCACCGGCTACGCGCGCTGGATGCTCGGCGCCAACGTCATCGTCACCCTGCTGTTCCTGCAGAACGCGATCTTCCGCGGCGCTGGCGACCCGATGCTGGCCCTGAAGACGCTGGCGGTCGCCAACGGCATCAACCTCGTGCTCGACCCGATGCTGATCTTCGGCCTCGGGCCGTTCCCGCAGCTCGGCGTCACCGGCGCCGGCGTCGCCACCTGCACCGGGCGCGCGATCGCGGTGCTCTACCAGTTCTGGCTGCTGCGGCGCGGCCGCGGCCGCGTGCGGCTCCAGCCGCTGTTGCGCTTCGACGCCGGACCGATGTGGACGCTGCTGCGGCTGTCGGCCGGCACCGTCGGCCAGTTCCTGATCGCGACCACGAGCTGGATCTTCCTGATGGCGTTCGTGAACCGCTTCGGCGAAGCCGCCGGCGCTGGCTACACGACCGGCATCCGCATCCTGATCTTCGCCCTGCTGCCGGCCTGGGGCCTCAGCAACGCCGCCGCGACGCTGGTGGGCCAGAACCTCGGCGCCGGCCAGCCCGACCGCGCCGAACGCGCCGTCTGGCTGACGGCCGCCTACGACGTCGCGTTCCTGGCCTGCGTCACCCTGGTCATGGAAGCCTGGCCGCGCGAGATCGTGCAGGTGTTCGTCGGCGACGCCGCCGTGCAGGGCCACGCGATCGACGCGCTGCGCATCATCGCCTCCGGCTACGTGTTCTACGCCTGGGGCATGGTCGCCGTGCAGGCGCTGAACGGCGCCGGCGACACGCGCACCTCGACCTGGCTGCACTTCTGGTTCTTCTGGCTGCTCGAGCTGCCGCTGGCATGGCTGCTCGCGTTCCCGCTCGGCCTCGGCCCGGTCGGCGTGTTCTGGTCGATCCCGCTGGCCGAGACCAGCTTCGCCATCGGCGCGTTCGTCGTGTTCCGCCGCGGCCGCTGGAAGACCGTGCAGGTCTGAAACGAGGACGAGCCTGCCGGCGCGACCGCCGGCAGGCTCGTCCGCGGGGCCGGAGCCCGACCGACGATCACTGGAACTCGATCGTGATCGGCGTGCTCAGCTCCCAGGTGTTGAAGGTCGTCAGCGCCACGCTCTGGAACAGCACGTTGCCGACGAAGCCCGCCGGGATCGGCAGCATCGGCCAACTGGCGAATCCGCCGGCCGTGATCGCGAAGGTGTGGTAGTTCGGCCAGGGGTAGAAGTCGGGGAAGCACAGCGGCAGCGCCAGCGGCATCGTGAAGGAGGCCGTCGCCGTGCCGGCGACCGACGTGGCCGGCGTCCAGAACACGAAGTTGATCGGGAACGGCGAGCTGATGTCGACCATCTGCGAGCCGAACGGCAGGCCGCCGGCCGGCACGTTGACGACGTGCTGCTGCGGTTCCATCGAGTAGCGCACGCTGCGCGTGATCGTCAGCGCGTTGACGTAGCTGGGCGCCCCGAGCGAGGAGCTGGTCGGCTGCACGCCCATCTGCGCGCCGAGCGTCGGCCCGAAGCCGCAGCTGCGCGCCGAGGGCACGCACGAACCCGTGTAGATCTGGCCGCCCAAGGCGGTCGTGCACAGGCCGGCGCCGGTCATCGTCTCGGTCGAGAACAGCAGGTCGGGCACCTGGACGGCGATGCCGGCGCAGCCGACGAACGCCGACATGGTGCCGTTCCAGTCGATCTCCAGCGACTCGAGGTCGATCGCGCTGGTGATGCAGTTGCCGAAGCGGTCGGTGATCTGCGCGTTGACCACCATCGCGTCGACCTGGGCCTCGCTGTAGACGATCACGGCGCTGTTCGGCATCACCGCGGCGACCGTCCAGTTCGGGTTGTAGGTGATCGCCCAGTCGGGGATGCACAGGATCGCGCCGTCCTGCGCGAACGCCGGCCCGCAGGCGCTGAAGATCGGCGTGTCCTGGTCGAGCGAGTAGTAGACGCCGAGGCCGGGCGCGAACGCGATCGCGTCGACGTCGATCGGCGTGGCCGGCGGCAGGCCCATCGCCAGGTTGAACTGCTCCTGGCGCATGAAGTACTCGACCTGGCCCTCGTTGAGGGAGGCGTCGCGCACGATGCGGCCGACGTCGCCCGGGCGCAGGCCGGGAGCGCCGCTCAGCACCGTGCCCATCGCCACCGACGGCGAGTAGAACACCGTGCGCGCGCTCGAGCCGCCCAGCACCGGCGACAGCGGCGGACCTTCCATGAGCGCGTCGATCGAGCCGAACAGGCCCGGCTCCCACCATTGGGCATCGCCGTCCTCGTCGCCCGCCATGGTGTGGAAGCAGGTCCGCGGCGCCCACTTCTCGGCCGACAGGCTGCTGCACGGGCCGGCCGAGCGCTCGAGGTGGGCGATCTCGTTGGGGTGGAGGAAGCGCAGCACCGTGCCGGCGCTGCCCGACAGGGTGATCTCGGGTTGCGAGTAGGTCAGCAGGAAGTCCGGCCCGCCCTGGGCGGCGGCGGCGGCGCAGAGGGTGAGCGGCGGGAGCAGACGGGCGAAGCGGTTGGGGATCATGGTCGGCCTCGGTTGGGGAATGCGGTTCACCCTGGCAAGGACCGACCGGTCCCGACCGCACGCGCGGCGTCCCCGGATTCCGGCGGGCCCTGTCGGAAGCGGCCCGCAGGCCGCGGGATCGGCGCTCCCGACCACCCGCCCGGCATGGCGCCCGGAGTCGCCAACCGCTTTTGCCGGCGTGAGATCCACGCCTGTCGCCGGTCGTGCCATGATCGGCGCGCATGGGTTTGCGGAACGGCCACGACCCCTTGCCACCGGCGCTCGAGGACGCCGTACTGACGATCCTCGACGGCGACGAAGGCGCCCGCGCCGGCGCGCTGGCGGCGCTGTTCGCGGCCAACCCGGCGCACGCGGCCGCGCTGCGGTCCTGGCTCGCGGCGGCCGGCGTCACGGTGGGCGGCACCCTGATCGGCGGGGTCGCCACCGCCGGCCCGGCCCGCGACGACGAGGCCCTGCCCAGGCGCCTCGGCGCCTACGTGCTGCAGGCCCTGCTCGGCCGCGGCGGGTTCGGCACCGTCTACCGCGCCGAGCAGCAGGAACCGATCCGCCGGCCGGTGGCCGTCAAGGTCCTGAACCCCGGCATGGACTCGCGCGAGATCCTGGCGCGGTTCGCCGCCGAACGCGAGGCGCTGAACCGCATGGACCACCCCGGCATCGCCCGGCTGCTCGACGCCGGCACGACCGACAAGGGGCGGCCGTTCTTCGTCATGGAACTGGTCGAAGGGCCGACGCTGGCGGCGCACTGCCGCCAGCGCGGGCTGCCGTTGCGCGCCCGGATCGAGCTGTTCCTGCACGTGCTCGAGGCGATGCAGCACGCGCACCAGAAGGCCGTGCTGCACCGCGACCTCAGCTCCAACAACGTGCTCGTGGCCGAGGTCGACGGCCGGCCGCAGCCGAAGATCATCGACTTCGGCATCGCCAAGTCGCTGCGCGACCCGCTGCTGCTGGGCGGCGCGATGACGTTCCAGGGCACCCTGATGGGCACGCCGGAGTTCATGAGCCCGGAGCAGGCCGAGGGTCGCGTCGAGGACATCGACACCCGCGCCGACGTCTACGCGCTCGGCGTGCAGCTCTACGAGCTGCTGACCGACGAGCTGCCGATCCCCGGCGTCGTGCTGCGCGCCCAGGGCCCGGCCGGCATGGCGGCCGCCATCCGCCGCCATGCGGTGGCGCCGCCGAGCCAGGTCGCCCCGCCGCCGCGCCGCGCCGCGCTGCGCGGCGACCTCGACCTGATCGTCGGCAAGGCGATCGCGAAGGACCGCGACGACCGCTACGCCACCGTCGCCGAGTTCGCCGCCGACCTGCGCCGCCATCTCGCCGACGAACCGGTGCAGGTGGCCCTGCGATCGACGTGGTACCGGCTGCGCAAGTTCGTGCGCCGCCATCGCGCGCAGACCGCCGCCGTGGCGCTGGCCGCGGCCTCGCTGCTGGCGGGGCTGACGCTGGCGCTCTGGTCCCTGGGCATCGCGCGCACCGCCCTGGCCGCGGCGGAGGCGCAGCGCGCCGCCATGGCCGCGAAGGCCGACGCGGGCTTCCGGCTGCTGGCCAACGAGGGCCGTCTGCGGGCCGCCGTGGCGGCCGCCGAGGCCCTGCCGCCGCCGTGGCCCGAACACGAGCGCACCTTCACCGACTGGCTCGAAGAGCACGGCGAACCCCTGGCGGCCGAACGGGCGAAGCTGCGCGAACGGTTGGCGGAGCTGTCGGCACGCAAGGCCGGGTCGCCGGGCGGCCAGTTCGAGGATGCCGCCGACCAGCACCTCGAGGAGGCGCTGGTGCGGCTCGAGGCGGCGCTGGCCGCGTTCCTCGGCCCCGACGGGGCGCGGCAGCGCGTGCAGGAGCGACTGCGGTTCCTGCGCGACGTCGTGCAGCCGGCGCTGCTCCGGCACGCGGCTGCCTGGCGCGCGACGAGCGACGCGATCACCGCCAGCACGACCTACCGCGGCGTGCGACTGCCGCCGCTGCCGGGGCTGGTGCCGCTCGGCGCCGACCGCCAGAGCGGCCTGTTCGAGTTCCTCGATCTGTGCACGCATGCCGCCGGCCGGCCGCTGCCCGGGCGTGGCGACGACGGGCGCCTGCAGACCGACGGCGGCACCGGCATCGTCTTCGTCCTGGTGCCACCCGGCACCGTGCGCCTCGGCGCCCGCCGGGGCGACCCCGGCATGGCGCAGAACGACGACCGGGCCGAGGACGACGAGCTGCGCGGCGAGCTGGTGCGACTCGACGAGTTCCTCCTGGCCCGCACGGAGCTGACCGCCGGCCAGTGGGCGCGCCTGCTGCGCCAGCCCCCCGACGGCCCGGACCCGCTGCTGCCGGCCGTCGGCATGCACTGGGCCGAAGCCGCCACGGCCCTGGCGGCCGCCGACCTCGTGCTGCCCAGCGAAGCGCAGTGGGAGTACGCCTGCCGCGCGCGCACCACCACGCCGTGGGCCTCGGGCAGCACCGCGGGCTCGGTCGCGGCGTTCGGCTGGTTCGGGCCGCGACCGCAGCCGGTCGGCCTGCTGGCGCCGAATGCCTTCGGGCTGCACGACCTGCACGGCAACGTCGCCGAGTGGTGCCGCGACCAGAAGCTGCCCTACGGCAGCGTGGCCCCGCGCGCCGGCGACGGCCTGCGCGAACGCGCTGGCGACGGCCCGCGCGTGGTGCGCGGCGGCGCCTGCCACCAGGGACCGCTGGCGGCCCGCTCCTCGGCGCGTGCAGCGCTGCCGGCGCTGGCGCGCGACAGCGCGCTCGGCCTGCGGCCGGTGCGCCTCGTGCGTCGCTAGCGACGGCGCGAACACGGCCGGCGCGCGGGCAAGGGTGGACCGACGAGGTCCGGGCCGTCCGCCATTCTGGGCGGGCATCCCTGCCGATAGAGTGCGCCCGTGATCGCCCACAAGTTCGGCGGCAGCAGCGTCGCCCATGCCGAGCGCATCCTGCGCGTCGTCGACATCCTGCTGGCACGTCCCGAGCGCCAGGTCGTGGTGGTCTCGGCGATGCAGGGCGTCACCGACGCCCTGATCGCCCTGGTGCAGCAGGCCGCCGCCCGCGATCCGGCCTGGGAGGGCGACCTCGAGGCGCTCGAACGGCGCCACACCGACACCGCGCAGGCGGTGCTCGGCCCGCGCGCCGAAGCCACGCTCGCCGTCCTGCAGGCGGGCTTCGCCGCGCTGCGCGACCTGCTGCGGGCGCAGACGCTGGTCGGCGCCGTGTCGACCGATCTGCTCGACCTCGCCTCGGGCCTCGGCGAGGTCTGGTCGTCGACGATCGTCGATGCCGCGCTGCGGGCCCGCGGCGCCCCCAGCCAATGGCTGGACGCCCGCGCGGTGCTGGTCGTGGACCAGACCGACCTGGGCGCCGCCGTCGTCTGGGACCAGTCGCAGCAGCGGCTCGCCGGCCACCTCGCGGCCGCGCCGCCGCGCACCGTCGTCACCGGCTTCACCGCCCGGACCCGCTGCGGCCGGGTCACCACCCTCGGCCGCAACGGCAGCGACTACTCGGCGGCGATCTTCGCGGCGCTGTTCGGCGCCCGCGAACTGCACGTCTGGAGCGACGTCGACGGCGTGCTGTCGGCGGACCCGCGGCTCGTGCCGGAGGCGGTGCACATCCCGCGCCTGTCCTACGCCGAGGCCTGCGAACTGGCCTACTTCGGCGCCAAGGTGCTGCACCCGCAGACGATGGCGCCGGCGATCGAGCGCGGCATCCCGATCGTCGCCCGCAACACGTTCCACCCCGAGCACCCGGGCACGCGCATCGCCGCCGAGGTCGACCTGTCGCAGCCGGTCAAGGGCGTGACCACCTTCCAGGGCCTCGCCATCCTCGACCTCGAGGGTGCCGGCATGATCGGCGTGCCGGGCACGGCCGAGCGCGCGTTCGCGGCGCTGAAGCAGGCCCGCGTCTCGGTGGTGATGATCTCGCAGGGCAGCTCGGAGCACTCGATCTGCTGCGTGATCCGCGAGCGCGACGCGGAGGCGGCGCGGCACGCGCTGCTGGAGGCCTTCGCCCGCGAACTGGCGAGCCGCCAGGTCTCCGGCATCGCGGTGGTGCGCGGCATCGCCGCCCTGGCCGTGGTCGGCGACGGCATGGCCGGCCGGCCGGGCACGGCGGCCCGGCTGTTCGCGGCGCTGGCGCGCGCCAACGTCAACGTGCGCCTGATCGCGCAGGGCGCCTCGGAGCGCAACATCTCGGTGGCGATCGACGCCGCCGACGCCCGCCGCGCGCTGCGCGCCGTGCACGCGGCGTTCTACCTGTCGCCGCAGACGATCTCGATCGGCCTCGTCGGCCACGGCCAGGTCGGCAAGGCGTTCGCGGCCCAGCTGCACGCCGCGGCGGCGCGGCTGCGGCGCGAACACGACCTCGACCTGCGGCTGCGCGCCGTCGCCAGTTCGCGCCGCATGCAGCTCGGCGACCCGGCGCTGCCCGAGGGCGGACCGATCGCGTTCGACCGCGACGCCGACCTCGAGGCCTTCGCCGACCACGTCGCCGCCGAGCACCTGCCGCACGCCGTGGTCGTCGACTGCAGCGCCAGCGACGCGGTCGCCGACCGCTACGCCGGCTGGCTGGCGCGCGGCATCCACGTCATCGCCGCGAACAAGCAGGCCGGCTCGGGCCCGCTCGGGCGCTACCGGACGCTGAAGCGCCAGCCGGGTTCGTTCCGCTACGAGTCGACGGTCGGCGCCGGGCTGCCGATCATCACCACGCTGCGCGACCTGCTCGACACCGGCGACGAGGTGCTGGCGATCGAGGGCGTGCTGTCGGGCACGCTGGCGTTCCTGTTCCACCACTTCGACGGCCGCGAGCCGTTCTCGGCGCTGCTGCGGCGGGCGATGGCGCTCGGCTACACCGAGCCCGACCCGCGCGACGACCTGTCCGGTCGCGACGTGGCGCGCAAGCTGGTCATCCTCGGCCGCGAGTGCGGCTGGGACCTCGCGCTCGACGCGGTGCGGCTCGAATCGCTGGTGCCCGAGCCGCTGCGGGAGTTGCCGCGCGACGACTTCGTGGCGCGGCTCGGCGACCTCGATGCGCCGCTCGCCGCCCGCCGGACCGCGGCCGGCGACGGCGCGGCGCTGCGCTACGTCGCCCGTCTCGCCGCCGGCGGCGAGGCCAGCGTCGGCCTGGTCGCGCTGCCGGCGGGCCATGCCCTGCTCGCGGCGCGGGCCACCGACAACGTGGTGCAGTTCACCACCCGGCGCTACCGCGACAACCCGCTGGTCGTGCAGGGGCCGGGCGCCGGACCCGAGGTGACGGCGATGGGCGTGTTCGCCGACCTGCTGCGGCTCGCGGCGGCGGTGGGAGCCCGGCTGTGAGCGCGCCCGCGGCGGCACGCGGCTTCGCGCCGGCCTCGATCGGCAACTGCGCCGTCGGCTTCGACGTGCTCGGCCACTCGCTCGCCGGCCACGGCGACACGGTCACCGTGCGCTGGAACGACCTCGGCAGGGTGCGCATCACCGCCGTGCGCGGCCTCGAGATCGAGCTGCCGCTGGCCGCCGAACGCAACACCGCCGGCCGCGCGCTGCTGGCGCTGCTGCCGCACGCGCCGCCCGGCCGCGGCTTCGACGCCGTCGTGGAGAAGGGCATCGCGCTGGGATCGGGCATGGGCGGCTCGGCGGCCTCGGCCGTCGCCGCCGTGGTCGCGGCCAACGCGCTGCTGCCGGCGCCGCTCGACCTGGCGACGCTCTACGCCGCCGCGATGCAGGGCGAAGCCGCGGCGACCGGCGCGGCGCACGGCGACAACGTCGGTCCGGCGCTGCTGGGCGGACTGGTCATCGCGCCGGCGCAGGGCGCTCCGGTGCGCGTGCCGGTGCCCGCCTGGCTGCACATCGGCCTGGTGCGGCCGCACTTCGCGCTCGAGACCAGGACCTCGCGGGCCGCGCTCGCCGGCGCCTACGAGCTGGCGCAGTTCGTGCAGCAGAGCGAGGGCCTGGCGCTGGTGCTGGCCGGCTGCTTCCGCGGCGACGCCGACCTGATCGGGCGCGGGCTGCGCGACGTGCTGGTCGAACCGCGCCGTGCACCGCTGATCCCCGGCTTCGCCGCGGTGCAGCGGGCGGCGCTCGACCACGGCGCGCTCGGCGCCAGCATCGCCGGCGGCGGTCCCAGCGTGTTCGGATGGTTCCGTTCGGCGGCGGCGGCCGCGCAGGCCACGGCGGCGATGCAGCGGGCGTTCGCCGCCGCAGGCCTCGCCAGCAGCGCCGTCACGAGCCCGGTCGACGGCCCGGCCGCCGAGGTGCGGCCATGATGGTGCAGAGCACCCGCGGCGGCGAGATGGTGCCACTGTCGGTCGCGATCGCGCGCGGCCAGGCGGCCGACGGCGGCCTCTACCTGCCGCCCCGGCTGCCGCCCCGGCCGGGCCCGTGGGGCCTCGACCTGCCCGCCCGCGCCGCCGCCGTGCTGCGGCCGTTCTTCGCCGGCGACGAACTCGCGGTCTGGCTCGACGACTGCGTGCGGGAGAGCTTCACCTTCCCGGCGCCGGTGCGCTGGCTCGACGGCGACGACGGCCTGCTCGAGCTGTTCCACGGCCCGACGGCGGCGTTCAAGGACTTCGGCGCCCGCTTCCTCGCCGCCTGCCTGGCGCGGCTGGTGCCGGCCGGGCGGCCGACGACGGTGCTGGTCGCCACCTCCGGCGACACCGGCGCCGCCGTCGCGGCTGCGTTCCATCGCCGGCGCGGCTTCCGCGTCGTGGTGCTCTACCCCGACGGTCGCGTGTCGCCGCGTCAGGCCCACCAGCTCGGCGCGTTCGGCGACAACGTGACGACGTTCCGCGTCGCCGGCTCGTTCGACGACTGCCAGCGGCTCGTCAAGGAGGCGTTCGCGGACCACGAACTCGGCCGCCGCCACGGCCTGGTGTCGGCGAACAGCATCAGCCTCGGGCGGCTCCTGCCGCAGATGGCCTACTACGCCAACGCCGCGCTCGAGGCCGAGGCCTGCGGCCGCGCGCCGGTGCACTTCGTCGTGCCGACCGGCAACCTGGGCAACGGCTTCGCCTGCCTGCTGGCGCGCGAGGCCGGGCTGCCGATCGGCCGCATCGTGCTGGCGACGAACCGGAACCGCGTGCTGCCCGAGTTCCTGCGCACCGGCCGCTACGAACCGCGGGCGAGCGTGGCGACGCTGGCGAACGCGATGGACGTCGGCGCGCCGAGCAACCTCGAACGGCTGCGCGCGCGCTGCGCCGACCCGGCCGCCGCCGTGACCGCGGACTGGGTCGACGACGACGCCATCCGGGCGACGATCGCCGACGCGGCGGCGCGGCGCGGCGTCGTCGTCTGCCCGCACACCGCCTGCGGCCTGGCCGTGTTGGCGCGCCTGCGCGCCGGCGGCGAGCGCGGCCACTGGCTGGTCGCCGCCACCGCGCACCCGGCGAAGTTCGAGACCGTCGTCGAACCGCTGGTCGGCCACCCGGTGCCGGTGCCCGCGCCGCTGCAGGCGCTGCTGGCGCGGCCGGCGCGGGCCGAGCCGCTCGAAGCCGCGTTGCCGGCGCTGGCGGCGCGGCTGGCCTAGACCGCCTGTCCGCCAACGCCCGGTCGCGCCGGCGGGACGCGCGCCCCCACAGCCTGCGCCGGGGTCCAAGCCGATGCGTTCCGACATGGCGACCGCCGTCGAACCGAAGCCCAAGGAAGCCGCGCTGGCCTGCGTGGCGCGGGACCCGCGCATCGCCGCGGCGCTGGCGACGGTACGCCGCGAGGCGTTCCCGCCGCTGCGCACCGGCGCGCGCGAGCTGTCGCCGGACGCCCTGCAGCGCCTGCTCGAGGACCTGCACGTCGCCGAGCGCAGCCACGTGCTGATCGCCGGCTGCGAGAGCGGCTACCTGCCCACCCTCTGCGGCGCGATTGCCCGGCTGGTGACGGTGGTCTGCGACGTGCCGGCGGTCGCGGGCAGGCTCGCGGAGCAGCTCGGCAGCGCCGGCACCACGAACATCCGGCTGTGCAGCTACGTGCCCGGCACGACGGCCGACGACGACGGCTGCGACGTGGTGCTCGACCTGCGGCACCAAGGCGGGCGGCTGCAGCCCGAGCTGCAGGCGCGGCTGCGGCCGCTGGCTCGCGCCGCGGTGGTGCTCGACGGCGCCCAGCCGCCGCGGCGCCTGCGCCGGTTCCTGCGCCTGCCCGACGCGGGTCTCGCCGAGGACGAGATCGATCTGACCCGCTTCCTGCCGCTGCTCGGCGACCTGCTGGTCGAGGCCGGGGCGGCCCTGCGCCAGGAGGTGACGGAGGCAGCCCGCGCGGCGGCACAGAATGGCCGCCTGCTCGGCGAGGAACTGCTGGCGCGCGGTTCGGTGCGCGAGGACGACCTCTACCGCGTGCTGGCACAGCAGCGGCAGCTGCCGTTCACGCAGACGGCCGCGGCGCTGGCCCGGCTGGACCGCGAGCTCGTGCGGCAGCTGCCGCGCAAGTACCTCGACCATTACCGCTTCCTGCCGCTGCACAGCGCCGACGGCCGGGTCGCCGTGGTCACCCCGAACCCCGATCTGCCGCTGTGGGAGCTGGCCTCGGTGTTCGACGGCGCCGAGATCGTGCCGGAACTGACCACGCCGACCGACCTGCAGCGCATCTGGACGGCGATCGAGCTCGGCTTCGTCAGCCAGCCGGCGCGGCCGACCGAGACCCTGCCACGGGCCGTCGACGAGGCGCCGGTGGTCGTCGAGGACTCGCGGGCGGCGGGCCTGTTCGACGCGCTGCTGCTCGACGCCGTCGCCGATCGCGCCAGCGACATCCACCTCGAGAGCTACGAGACCGGCGCCCGCCTGCGCTTCCGCATCGACGGCAGCCTGCACGACGTCGACCGCTACCGCTTCTCGAACGACGACGTCGTCGCCCTGCTGAACGTGGTCAAGATCGCGGCCAACCTCGACATCGCCGAGCGCCGCGTGCCGCAGAGCGGCCGCATCCGGCGCCGCGTCGCCAGGCGCCTGCTCGACCTGCGCGTGCAGACGCAGCCGACGCTGTACCACGAGACCGTGGTGATCCGCATCCTGCCGCAGGACCAGCGGCCGCCGACGGTCGAGGACCTCGGCTTCCTGCCCGACGTCGCCGAACGCTACCGCCGCGCGCTGCGCAACCCGCAGGGGCTGGTGCTGGTCGTCGGCGCGACCGGCTCGGGCAAGTCGACGACGCTCTACGCCGGGCTGCAGCTCCTGGCCCAGGACCCGACCCGCAAGGTCATCACCATCGAGGACCCGATCGAGTACTCGATGGCGGGCATCCAGCAGACGCAGGTCAACGGCGCCGTCGGCTTCCGCTTCGCCGACGCCGTGCGGTCGTTCCTGCGCCAGGATCCCGACGTGATCCTCATCGGCGAGATCCGCGACGCCGAGACCGCGCTCGAGGCGATCCGCGCCGCGCAGACCGGCCACCTGGTGCTGGCGACGCTGCACTGCAACGACGCCGTCGACGCCGTGCAGCGCCTCACCGACCTCGGCATGCACGCGAACTCCGTCGCCAGCGAACTGAACACCGTGATCGCGCAGCGGCTGGCGCGACGCCTGTGCACCGCCTGCCGCCGCCCGGCCACGCCGCGCGCCGAGGTCCTCGGCGAGCTGTTCGCCGGCGCCCCGCCGGCCGACTTCCGCGCCTTCGAAGGCGCCGGCTGCGGGCGCTGCAACGGCACCGGCACGCGCGGTCGCATCGCCGTCGTCGAGCTGCTGACCGTCGACGCGGCGTTGCGGCGCGCCATCAGCCGCGGCGCCGTGCTCGACGATCTGCGCGAACTCGCCCACCGGAGCGGCCTGCGGTCGCTGCGCGACAGCGCGCTGGCGCTGGTGCAGGAGGGCGCGATCTCGCTCGGCGAGCTGTACGACGTGCTGTCGGCGGAGCAGATGCGGCCGGTCGGCTGAAACCGGCCGGCCCGGCGCCGTCAGCGCACCAGCGGCACCCGCCAGCCGGCGATCAGGTCCTTCTCGTCCGGCGCGTGCTGCTCGACCAGGTCGATCGCGCGCTGCCGCAGCTCGTAGTCGGTCGCGTAGCTGCGCGCCGGCGCGGCGACCTGGGCCGCCCGTTCGGCGGTCGGCGCCACGGCGCCGGCGGCGCGGGCGCGCGCCAGTTCGGCGTCGATCTGGCGCTGGCGCAGCTCCTCCGGCAGCGCCGGCGCACCGTAGAAGATCGGCGCGTCCTCGAGCCAGAAGTCGCCGGGCACCAGCACGACCAGGCGGCCGGAGCCCTGGCCGGTGTTGATGCGCTCGGCGGTCTCGGCGCCGACGTAGAGCACCGGCTCCAGCGTCTGCCGGGGCACCATCGCCGCGGCGTCGCCCGCCAGCACCAGGAGCCAGCCGCTGGCCACCAGCGGCCGCTCGGCTCGCCACAGGTGGCGGAACGGCTGGTCGACGCGGAAGCGCTCGGCATGCAGCAGTTCGAGCTGCCGCACGGGCGTCGGCACGGCCGCCGCGGGCTGTGCGGCCGCGCCAGCAGCGGCTCCGGCGTCCCGGCGCGTGGTGGCGATCGCGACGACGACGGCGAGCGCCGCGACCGCGGCGGCGGCCAGCAGCAGCGGGGCCCGATGGCCCGCGGAAACACGATGCAGAGTGGGGTCGGAGTGCATGGCGAGGCCTCGCTTCAGCTGCGCACCAGTTCGATCTCGTCCAGCGCGATCCGACCCTGCGCCGAACCGTGCGCGGGGCCGAAGCGGAACACGACCCGGCGCACGCGCGACAGGTCGAGTCCGCTGCCGTTGTTCTGGAAGTCCGTGAGCCGGATCCGGATCGTCTCGAACTCGCTGTTCCAGCCCGAGCCGGTGCCGCAGGTCGGATCCGAGTTGCGTTGGTAGGGCTCCTCGATGCCGCCGCCGTAGGCGCCGATCTGGATCGTGCCCTGGTTGCCCAGTTCGTCCTCGAGCGACACCGAGAAGGTCAGGTCGCCGAGCATGGCGGTCGTCAGCGGGTGGCGGCTCGCCTGCGCGGCGCGGAACGACAGGTGGGTGAAGTCGCTGAAGCGCGGCCGCACGAACGCCGTCGTCAGGTCGTAGGCGAGGCTGTAGGAGCCGGCGCCGTCGAACGAGAACACGCAGGCGAAGCTGTCGGTGCGGTAGGCGGCGTTGCCGCTGAAGCTGTCGTAGGTGAAGCCGTTGAACGGATCGTTGATCGAGTTGGTGAAGTCGTCGTTGGCGTCGTCGGCGCGCCCCTCGACGAACGCCTGCACGCCGATGGCGACGTTGGCGCCGGAGGTGGCGAGGTTGGGGCTGGCGAACGACTGGTCCTGGAAGTCGTCGATCACGTACTTGCCGGTCGCCGCGTCGTCGCGGATCGTCAGGTTGACGGTCACGCCGGCGGAGGTCGGCGCCCCGACCGGCCGGAAGCGCTCGTACTGCCGCCACAGGTAGTCGCGCGACGGCACGTCGCCGCGCACGTGGTGCGACACCAGCGCCAGCAGGTAGCCGCGCATGATCTCGTGCGTCGTCGCGCGACCGATCAGCGCCGGCCCCGAGGCGAAGGCGCCGCCGGTGCCGTCGTGCAGGTCGCCGTGGCCGACGCCGTACATCGAGATCGTCTGCCGCTTGGCCGTGGCGCGTTCGTGCAGCGCATACCAGTAGACCTGGGCCGCGTCGGCGCAGCCGTGCACGTCGGAATCGGCCTGCGCCACCCAGAGGTGGAAGTTGGCATCGTGCGGGTGCGAGCCGTTGCCGGTGCCGCCGAGGATCGGGCTCACTCCGGCCCAGCCGCCGAAGTCGACCGGCGCCATGCTGGAGACCAGCACGATGTCGCCGATCGTGAAGTTCGCCGGCGTGACGACGCCGCGCCACAGCTGGTCGTAGGCGCGCACGACGCCGTCGGCGCCGCGGCTGTGGCCGATCCAGACGATGCGGCTGCCGTCGATGCGGCCGTTCAGCACGCCGCCGCCGATCACGGCCTGGTTGGCGAGGATGTAGTTGGTGTTGGCGATCGTCGACGCCGCCGCGGTGTGGCTGCCCGGCACGGTGTTGTTCTGGTGGCTCATCACCACGTAGCCGTAGGACGCCAGGTGGAAGCCGATGTGGTCGTACCACTGGTAGTCGTGGCCGTTGCCGTGGCTGACGACGACCAGCGGCAGCTGGCCCAGCACGGCGATGTTGGTCGGGTAGTAGGTCTTCTGGCCGAGGAAGCTGCCGCCGCTGTAGAGCAGCGTCGACACGGGATACGGCCCGCGCCCGGTGTTGGTCTTGATCGCGCCGAAGGTCAGGTTGCGGCAGACGTAGAAGCCGGCCTCGTCGCCGTAGCCGTCGATCAGGTCGACATCGGCGTCGAACTGCCCGTCCTGGCCGAAGTCGACGACCACGTCGTAGCCGACGCCGATGCGGGGGTCGCCGGAGCCCGCCGCCTCGCTGGGTCCGGGCAGGGCGCCGCCGTCGAGCAGGAACGTGTTCTGCTGGATCGTCGTCGCCCCCGCCGGGAAGGCGACCGCCTGCGGCGCCCCGCGCACGTCGACCAGCGTCGGGTTGGCATCCCACTGGGCGGCGGTGCGGGCGGCGACGACATAGACGTCGGCGGTCTTGCCGGCGACGTAGCCGAGGCGCGGGTCGACGCCGAGCGACACCGGCGCCTGGCGGTTGATCGCGGCGACGTGCTCGAAGAACGGGTACGCGAGCAGCGGATTGCCGGCGAGCTGCGGCCGGGCGACGCTCGTCAGCTCGACGTTGTTCGACACCACGAAGCCGCTGGGCGCACCCGGATCGAGCGACAGCGCCGCGAACCAGACCTTCTGCGCGTGCAGCGACTCCTGGTAGGGGATCGGGATCGTCAGCGAGATCGTGCCGCCCGCCGGCACGAAGCCGATCACCAGCATGCCGAACGCCGGCGTCAGCCCCAGCGGCACGTTGAGGCCGAGCACGCTGGTCGGCCCGGGATCGGTGTCGACCATCAGCGCCACCGGCTGGCCGGGCTGGCCGGTGACCTCGGCGACGGTGTCGCTGCCGATCGGTCGCACGACGGCGGTCTGGCCGTCGAGGGTGAGCGAGAGCTGGGCGCGCACGGTGCCCACCGCGACCAGCAGGGTCGCGGCGGCGAAGAGGGGCGTTCGCATGGCGGGTGGTAGGGTGCGGCGACCGACGGTGTGCCGCCGCGCGGCAGCACCCGCGGCCACAGGTGGATCAGAAGTAGGTGAAGGTGGTCGTCGCGGTGCAGCCGCCCGGGGTCTGGACGACGACCTGCTTGGCGCCCGGGGTGCCGGGCGGTGTGGTCATCACCACGGCGCCCGTGGTCACGGAGGTCACGGTGGCCGGATTGCCGCCGATGGTCGCGGTCGTGCCGGCCGCGAAGCCGGTGCCGAGGACGACGAACACCGTGCCGCCGGCCGTGGAGCCGGTGTTGTTCACGGTGCTCGAGATGGTCGGGGTCGGATTGAAGGTGGCCGTCGCGGTGGCGCCATCGGGGTTGCGCACCCGCAGCAGCGCCCCGCACGGCACCGCGGCCGGCATCGGGAAGACGATCTGCTGCGCCGCCACCGACGTCGTCGGCACCGGGACGCCGTTGAGATCGAGGGTCGCGAACGGCGAGAAGCTGTTGCCGGTGACGACGATGTTGGCACCGACCCCGGCGGACGACGGCGACACCGTGGTGATCGATGGCGCCGGCGCCAGGCTCAGCTGCAGGCCGATCGCGTTCGTCCGTTCGATCGTCGCCGGATTGGCCGCATCGGTGGCCATCAGGGCCTGGAACGTCAGTTCGGTCGGCAGGATCAGCCCGGCCGGCACCGGCACCGACACCGGCGCGATCGCGCCGCCGAGGTCGATCGGGAACCACAGCGGGAAGCAGGCGTCGCCCCACGCCGTCGGCGTCACCGTCGCCGGGCCGGCGATGCCCGGGAACAGGAACAGCAGGAACGGCGCCGAGACCTGACCGGGCGGCGCCGCCACCGCCAGGGTGAACGGGTCGGCCACCGCCGCGCGGGCGGTGCGGAAGAAGCCGCCGTTGGTGCCGTCGATCGTCAGCAGGTCGTGCGGACCGCCGGCGCCCTCCTGCACGTTGCCGACGTAGCAGGCGTCCGGCAGCGAGTAGGAGACCCAGCTCCACGACCGGATCTCGGCGAACTGGCCGGTCGAGCCCGACGACGTCGACGAGGTGAAGCCGACCCAGGCGTCGGTGCCGGCGAGCCCGAGACCGCCGGTGCTGCCACCGGTGAGCTGGGTGCCGCCCGCCTCGAAGGTGAACGGCACCGACAGCAGCGGCGCCGGCTGGCTGCCGAGGAACACGTCGAGCTGACCGGGCACGTAGCGGATGCGCAGCCGGTAGACGGTGTTGCTGCTGAGGTCGGCCGCCGGCGTCACGCGGCCGATCGAGACGCTCTCGTTCTCGCTGTTGCCGAACGCGCCGACCGTGTGGATGCTGACCTCGTTGCCGCTGGTGTCGTTGAGGAAGCCGTTCTGGATCGCATCGATCTCGAAGGCGATGCTGTTGGTGATCGGGTTGGTCGTCGCGCCGAAGCCGTAGCCGATGCCCCACAGGCCGCCGCCGAGCGCCGCCGCGCCGGCCGGCGAGCCCTGGATCACGAAGGCGAGGCCCTCCGGCGACGCGGTCAGCAGGAAGTCGAACTGGGTCTCGAAACCCTCGGTGACCTTGACGGGCAGCGTGCGCCAGCAACTGCCCGTCTGCGCCGAGCCGCCGGTCGTGAGGCGCAGGTTGGTGCCGACCTGGGCCGCCGAGCCATTCAGGGTCAGGCCGCCGAGGCTGGCGAAGTTCGGATAGTCGAAGCCCTGGGCCGGGGCGTGGGCGGCGAGCCAGAGACCGGCGGCGACGCCGAGCGGACGAAACACGAGGTTCACGGGGATGGGCTCCTGGACCGGGCCGGCCAGCGGGGGCTCCGCCGGGCGGCGCAGCATAGTCAGCCTGCACCCGGCACGGCAGGGGGCGCACGACGGGATCTCGCGCCCCTGGGCTCGACCGGCGGCACGCCGACGGCTCGGCCCGCAGCGACCTGGCCTCGAGGTCGACCGCGGCGCTCCCAACGCCGCCTTCGCAGCGTGGCGTCCACGATCCGGGCTGCCGCTCCCCCCGCGTTGCGCCGCCCGCTACGCTCCACCGTGGCGAGGAGCCAAACGCCAGCCATGGACCCAAAGCAAGCGCGCACCCGACTGCTCGACCTCAGGGATCTGCTCGACGCCCGGCACCACCGCATCGAGAAGCACCTGAGCCGGCGCGACGAACCCCTGCCCGCCGACAGCGAGGAGCGCGCCACCGAACTCGGCAACCACGAGACCATGGCGCACCTGGACGGCAGCGCGCGGGCCGAACTCGAACAGATCGACCGGGCGCTGGCGCGCCTGGACGCCGGCGACTACGGTCGCTGCGAACGGTGCCAGCAGCCGATCGCCACCGAACGGCTGGACTTGATCCCGTACGCGACCGAGTGCGTCGCCTGCGCCGGCCGGGCCGGCTAGACCCTGCGTTCCCTCCCGCCCGCCCCTTCGCCGATCCGAGGCAGCGACCGCCGGCCGCCCAGGCAAGGCGCCGCGATCCACGAGCCCGACCCGTCCATGTCCGCGAGCGAGACCCTCCCCCAGCCGGCGACCGGACCCAGCCACGGACTGCGCGCGCGGTTCCGCCAGCGCATGCACGACCTCGCCGGCCGGCGGTCGGCGCTGTTCTTCCTGTCGCTGCTGTCGTTCCTCGACGCCTGCTGCTCGCCGATCCTGCCGGAAGTGCTGCTGGTGCCGATGTGCCTCGGCCAGCCGCGCCGCAGCTACTACTACGCGTTCTGGTGCTCGGCCGCCTCGGTGGTCGGCGGCATCGTCGGCTATGCGCTGGGCCTGCTCCTCTGGGAGCATGGCCTGCGCGAGTTCGCGTTCGCCCACGTGCCCGGGTTCACGCCGGAGTGGTTCGCGAAGGTCAGCGACTGGTACGGCCGCGAGGCCTTCCTGTGGGTCTGGCTCGCGGGCTTCACGCCGCTGCCCTACAAGATCTTCACGGTGTCGGCGGGGGTCTGCCACGACAAGGTCGACTTCTGGGTCTTCCTCGCGGCGTCGATCACCAGCCGGTTCCCCCGCCTGTACCTCGAGGTCTGGCTGCTGAACCGCTTCGGCCAGCCGGTGCTGGACTTCCTGCTCGGGCAGTTCAGCCGCGTGGTGCTGGTGCTGCTGCTGATCGTGCTCGGCGTCGTGCTCTGGCTGCAGTGGGGCTGACGCGCCCGGAGCCGGGCGGCTCAGGACGCGGAAGCCGCGGCGGCCTCGGTCTCGAGACGCACGCCGCGCGAACACTGCGGCAGGAAACGCACCTTGCCGGTGCCGACGTCGTACATCGCGCCGACGATGCCGATCTCGCCGGCCGCGAGCATCGCCGCGATGGTCGGGCTGTGGTCCAGGATCGACTCGATCGTGTTGGCGACATGGATCTCCGTGACGCGGTCGACGAACTCGAGGTTGTCGCCGGCCCGCCGATCACGCGTCGCCGTCTCCTTGTGCACCGCCTCGGCGATCGGCTCGGTGATCGACGGCAGGTTGGTGAGGCCGGTGGCCGCGATCGGGTCGAGGCCGCGGTGCACGAAGTCGCACGTCGCCTTGACGGCGCCGCAGCGCGTGTGGCCGAGCACGACGACGAGCTTGCTGCCGACGAGCTTGCAGGCGAACTCGATGCTGCCCATGGCCTTCTGCTTGGCGACGTTGCCGGCGACGCGCACGCTGAAGATGTCGCCGATGCCCAGGTCGAACAGCAGCTCGGCCGGCGCCCGGGAATCGATGCAGCTGAGCACGATCGCCATCGGATGCTGGCCGGCCGACGTGGCGTCCACCTGGCGCGCGAGGTCGCGGTTCAGCCGTTCGCCGCTGACGAAGCGCCGGTTGCCCTCGCGCAGCAGCTCGAGGACCCGCTGCGGTGTCAGCGCCGCCTGCACCTCGCGCGACGTGTAGTCGACGTACTGGACCAAGTCGATCAGTTCGTAGCGGTTGTGGAACCCCAGCACGCTGACCTTGATGCCGCGCGGCGGCGCCTCCTCGTGCACGAAGTCGCGGATCACCGACAGCAGGTCCGGATCGACGTAGGTCGAACCGCGGGCGTCGATCGCGACGTGGTCGCCGGCGCGGAAGCTCGCCAGCAGGTCGGCCAGGTGCGCGCGCGCCAGGTAGCTGACGTGCTCGCCGAGCACGATGCGGTGCACCAGCCCCGAGACGTGGGACTCGCGCACGACCTGCAGCCCGCCCTTGAGGTTGCGGGCGAGCACGAACGACAGGCTGATGAACAGACCGATCAGCACGCCGACCAGCAGGTCGGTCAGCACGATCGCGGCCACGGTCGCCGCGAACGGTACGAACTGCCGCCAGCCGGCGCGCCACTTGTCGACGAACAGCCGCGGCGACGCCAGCTTGATGCCGGTCAACACCAGTACGGCGGCGAGCGACGCCAGCGGGATGCGGTTGATGATCGGCGCCAGGAGCACCAGGCTCACCAACAGCAGGCCGCCGTGCACGATGGTGGACAGGCGCGTGCGGCCGCCGGCGTCGACGTTGACCGAGCTGCGCACGATGACCGACGTCATCGGCAGGCCGCCGATCGCCGCCGCCAGCGTGTTGCCGACGCCCTGGGCGATGAGTTCGCGGTTCGACGAGGCCGGGCGGCGCAGCGGATCGAGCTTCTCGGTGGCCTCGAGGTTGAGCAGCGTCTCCAGCGACGCCACGACCGCCAGCGTGACCGCAGCGAGCAGCAGCTGGGGATCGAACACGCGCGAGAAGTCCGGGAAACGCAGCAGGTCCTGCAGCGCGAGGCCGTCGTGCCCGAGCACCGGCACGGTGACCATGTGGCTGGCGGAGATCGCCCAGCTCGAGCCGACCGCGGCGAGCAGTTCCGCCAACAGGGTGCCGGCCAGCACCGCCGCCAGCGCGCTCGGCACCTTGGTCCGCTTCAGCCGCGTCTTCTCCCAGGCGACCATCACGCCGAGGGACACCATGCCGACGAGCGCCGCGCCGGGCAGCAGGCGCGACAGGGCGGTCAGCAGGGCGGTGAAGGTGTTGTCGCCGTCGGGCTGCGCAAACGACACATCGCCCTCGTAGTCGGTGTCGTGGCCGATCAGGTGCGGCACCTGCTTCAGGATCAGCAGGATGCCGATGGCGGCCAGCAGGCCGCGGATGACGCTGTTCGGCACGAAGTTGACGACGGCGCCGCCGCGCATCAGGCCGAGCCCCACCTGCATCACGCCGGCGAGCATCCCCGCCAGCAGGAAGGTCTCGAAGCTGCCGAGACTCTCGATCTGGGCCAGCACGATCGCCGCGAGTCCGGCGGCCGGACCGGCGACGCTGACGTGCGAGCCGCTGAGGGCGCCGACGACGAGGCCGCCGACGATGCCGGAGATCAGGCCCGACAGCAGGGGCGCCCCCGAGGCGTGGGCGATGCCGAGGCAGAGCGGCAGGGCGACGAGGAAGACGACCAGCCCGGCCAGGAGGTCCCGGGCGAGCCACCTGGAGCCGGCGCCGGTTCCGTTCGGAGCGTGGGGCATGCGAACTTCGTGAGCCAAGGTGCCGGAGAAGCTATGAGCTCGAGGCGGCCCCCGGAAGCGAAGCTACCGCCGTTTCACCGATTCTCGACGACCGACCGACCCACCGCCCGACTCTGCCATGCCGACCCGCCACCGGAACCTCACCTGCACGCTCGCCCTGTGGATCGCCGGCGCCGGCACGGCGCAGGCACTGCCGCCGTCGACCGGGTTCGTGCTGTCGCTGCGCGGCGCCACCGTCGAGTGCGTGCTGCAACCTCCCGCCGGATGGCAGGCGACCGACTGGGCGCCGCTGCTCTTGCTCCTGCCCGACCAGGGCAGCAGCCTGAGCGCGGTGCAGCGACTCGTCGCCGAGGTCGGCGCCGATGCGGCGCGCGCGGGCTTCGTGGTGGTCGCCCCCCATCGCGAGGCCGACGGCACGGAGTCCAAGGGCCTCGCCGATCTCTGTCGGGCCCTGCGTCGGCGGTTCCGCATCGCCGGCGGCGGCATCCATGCGGCGGCCGAGGGCTCAGCCTCGGTTGCCGCGGCCGGGGTCCTGGCCGAGCCGCATTCCTTCCAGAGCTTCACGGCGATGGGACCGGCGCCGGAGGCGGACCTCGCGGCACTGCGACGGCTGACCGCCCGCGGGGTGACCGTCCTGCCCGCAGGAGACCCCGGCGCCCGCGTCCAGCACTTCGCCGCCCTGCACGCGCGGAGCATGCCGCCGGGCGTCGAGGGCGAGGTCGCGCGGCGGCTGGACGACCTGCACGACGCCGCGGCCAACGCCGATGCCGAACGCTACTTCGCGATCCTGCCCGACGACGCGGTGTTCCTCGGCACCGATGCCAGCGAACGCTGGACTGGCGCCGAGTTCCGCGCCTTCGCGATGCCGTGGTTCGCCCGCGGCGAGGCCTGGACCTACGTCGCCCTGCAGCGCCACATCGACCTCGGCCCGGGCGACCGGACCGCCTGGTTCGACGAGATCCTCGACCACGAGGTCTACGGCATCTGCCGGGGCAGCGGCGTGTTCGTGCGCGACGACGGGCGCTGGTTGCTGCGGCAGTACCACCTGACGATCCCGGTACCGAACGAGCTGGCGCGAGCGACTGCCGGCAGGATCCGGGCACACGCCGCCGGCACGGCCGTCGCGCCGACCTCGATCCTGCTGGTGCGCCACGCAGAGCGGGCCGACGCCAGCCGCGACACCGGGCTGAGCGCCGCCGGCGAAGTGCGCGCCGGGCGACTCGCCGCCGCCCTGCGCGACCTGCCGCTCGCCGCGGTCTACGTCAGCGAGTTCCGGCGCACGGCGGCCACCGTGGCGCCGCTCTGCGCCGCCCGCGGCCTCTCGCCGACCGTCGTGCCGGCCGACGACGTGCAGGGCCTGGTGGAACGTCTGCGCCGGCACCCCGGGCAGACGGTGCTCGTGTGCGGGCACAGCAACACCCTGCCGCAGGTGCTGGACGCCCTCGGCGCACCGGCCACGGCGGCCATCGGTGACGGTGAGTACGATCGCCTGTTCGTGGTGCTCGCCGATGCCGAGGGGGCGAACGTCGTCCCGCTGCGCTACGGTCCGTGAACAGAGCCGCCGCCGTGCCATCCGCCGCCGACACCTTCTGGGCCGCCGATCTCGACCTCGCGGCAGCATGCCGGCGTCATCCGTTCGTGCGCGGCCTCGCCGACGGCTCGCTGCCGCGCTGGCGCTACCGGGACTACATCGCCCAGGACGCGTTCTTCCTGCGCGCCTTTGCGGCGGCATACGACCTCGCCGCCCAGCGCTGCCGCGACGACGCCGGCCGGCGCCTGTACGGGGAACTCGCCCAGGGCGTCGCCGACGAACTGCGGCTGCATGCGCGTACGGCGGCGCAGTTCGACCTCGACCTGGCGAACGTGAACCCGAGCGGGGCGACGTCGGCCTACACCGATTTCCTGCTGGCGACCGCGGCGACGCAGCCGGAGGCCTGCACCGCGGCGGCGATGCTGCCGTGCCTGCGGCTCTATGCGTGGCTCGGCGAGGGCCTGCTGCCCGATCTCGTGCCGACGTCACCCTGGGCGGACTGGGTGCGCACCTACGCCGATCCCGGGTTCGCCCGACTCTGGCAGCTGCTGGCGCCGCGGCTGGAGACGACGGCGGTGCCGCGCGCCGAACTGGCGACCGTGCACCGTCGGGCGATGCAGCTCGAACTGCGCTTCTTCGCCGCCGCCTGGGGCGGCGCCGCACCCGGCACGCCGCCGGTCGCGCTGACGATCGCCGGCAGCGACCCATCGGGCGGGGCCGGGATCCAGGCGGACCTGAAGACCTTCCACCGCGCCGGCGTCTACGGCCAGGCCGTGCTGACGCTGCTGACGGCGCAGAACACGCGCGGCGTGCAGGGCGTGTTCGTGCAGCCGGTCGACGTCGTGCGCGCCCAACTGCGAAGCGTGCTCGCCGACCTCGGCGCCGCGGCGGCGAAGACCGGCGCGCTCGGCTCGCCGGCGGTCGCCGAGGCGGTGGCCGAGGAACTGGCCCGGGGAACCCGGCCGCGGCTCGTCGTCGACCCAGTCCTGGTCAGCAAGCACGGCCACCGGCTGGCCGACGACGGCGTGGCCGCCACGATGCTCCGCCGGCTGCTGCCGCTCGCCGAACTGGTGACGCCGAACCGCTTCGAAGCCGCGCAGCTCGGCGGCGTCGAGGTCGTGGACCGGGCCGCGGCCGAACGCGCGGCCTCGCGAATCCGCGAGTCCGGTGTGCGGGCGGTGCTGGTCAAGGACGTGCCGGGCCTCGGCGGCGACCTGCTCGTCGACGAGGCCGGCTCGCGCCCGTTCGAGCGGCCGCACGTCGCCACCCGGCATCGCCACGGCAGCGGCTGCACGTTCAGCGCCGCGCTGACCGCGCGACTGGCCTGCGGCGACACCCTCGACGAGGCCGTGGACGTCGCCCGCGACCTGATCGTGCGGGCGCTCGCCTCCGCGCCGCAGCTCGGCGACGTCGGCCCGGTCAACCACTGGGCCTGACGCCGCCGGCAATGCTCGTCGCCGGCCGGGTTCAGCGTGCCGCCGCTTCGGGGGCGGCCGCTTCGATCGTCAGCGCGCCGGCCTCCACGCCGACGTGCACCGTGCTGCCATCGGCGATCTCGCCGGCGATCAGCTTGCGGCCGATGCGCGTCTCCAGTTCGCGCTGCAGCAATCGCTTCAGCGGCCGGGCGCCGTAGACGGGGTCGTAGCCCTTGTTGCCGAGGAACGTCTTCGCCTCGTCGCTGACCTCGACGGCGATGCGGCGGTCGGCGAGCCGCGCCCGCAGGCCGACCAGGAGCAAGTCGACGATGCGGCGGATCTCGCCGATCTGCAGCGGCTTGAACAGCACGATGTCGTCGATGCGGTTGAGCAGCTCCGGACGGAAGTGCCGCCGCAGCTCGGCCATCACCTGGTCTCGGGCCGACTCCAGGATCGTGCCGTCGCGGGTGATGCCCTCGAGCAGCAGCGGCGCGCCGATGTTCGACGTCAGGATGATCACCGTGTTCTTGAAGTCGACCGTGCGGCCCTGGCTGTCGGTCGCACGACCGTCGTCGAGGATCTGCAGCAGCACGTGGAACACGTCGGCGTGCGCCTTCTCGATCTCGTCGAACAGGACCACCGAGTACGGCTTGCGCCGCACGGCCTCGGTGAGCTGGCCACCCTCCTCGTAGCCGACGTAGCCCGGCGGCGCGCCGACGAGCCGGCTGACGGCGTGCTTCTCCATGTACTCCGACATGTCGATGCGGATCAGGTTCTCCTCGCTGTCGAACAACGTCGCCGCCAGCGTCTTGGCGAGTTCGGTCTTGCCGACGCCCGTGGGCCCGAGGAACAGGAAGCTGCCGATCGGACGCCTGGGGTCCTTGATGCCCGAGCGGGCCCGGATCACCGCGTCGGCGACGACCTGCACCGCCTCGTCCTGGCCGACGACGCGTTCGTGCAGGATCGCGTCGAGCTTCAGCAGCTTCTCGCGTTCGCCCTCGATCAGGCGCGCGACCGGGATGCCCGTCCAGCGCGACACGATCTGGGCGATCTCGTCGCCGGTGACCTCCTCGCGCAGCAGGCGCTCGCCGCCCTTGCCGCCGCCGGCCATGCGGGCCTCGTCGGCGGCGAGCTGCTTCTCGGCCTCCGGGATCGCTCCGTACTTCAGCTCCGCGGCCTTGTTCATGTCGTAGCGTCGCTCGGCTTCCTGCTGCTGCTGCCGCAGCGCCTCGATGCGCTCGCGCAGGCCGCGCACCTTGCCGATCGCCTGCTTCTCGGCCTCGTACTGGGCGCGCATCGCGTCGGCCTTGGTGCGCAGCTCGGCGATGTCGTGCTTGAGCTGCTCCAGCCGCGCCCGGCTGGCGGCGTCCCGCTCCTTCGCCAGCGCCGCCTCCTCGATCTCGAGCTGCATCAACCGCCGACTGACCGCGTCGAGCTCGGTCGGCAGCGAGTCGATCTCGGTGCGGATCATCGCGCACGCCTCGTCGACCAGGTCGATCGCCTTGTCGGGCAGGAACCGGTCGCTGATGTAGCGGTGGGACAGGGTCGCCGCGTCGACCAGCGCCTGGTCCTGGATCTTCACCCCGTGGTGCACCTCGAAGCGCTCCCTGAGGCCACGCAGGATCGACACCGTGTCTTCCACCGTCGGCTGGTCGACCAGCACCGGCTGGAACCGGCGCTCCAGCGCTGCGTCCTTCTCGATGTACTTGCGGTACTCGTCCAGCGTGGTCGCGCCGATGCAGTGCAGTTCGCCGCGGGCGAGCATCGGCTTCAGCATGTTGCCGGCGTCCATCGCGCCCTCGGCCTTGCCGGCGCCGACGATCGTGTGCAGTTCGTCGATGAACAGCAGGATCCGGCCCTCGCTGTTCTTGATCTCGGTGAGCACGGCCCTCAGGCGCTCCTCGAACTCGCCGCGGTACTTGGCGCCGGCGACGAGACTGCCCATGTCGAGGGCGAACACCGTCTTGTCCTTGAGGCCTTCCGGCACGTCGCCGCGCACGATGCGCTGCGCCAGCCCCTCGGCGATCGCCGTCTTGCCGACGCCGGGTTCGCCGATCAGCACCGGGTTGTTCTTGGTCTTGCGCGACAGGATGCGGATCACGCGGCGAATCTCGTCGTCGCGGCCGATCACCGGATCGAGCTTGCCCTGTCGGGCCATCTGCACGAGGTCGCGGCCGTAGCGCTCCAGCGCCTCGTAGGTCGCCTCGGGGTTCGCGCTCTGCACCCGCTGGTTGCCGCGCACCTCCTTGAGCGCGTTCAGGAAGCGGCTCTCGTCGATCGCGAACTTGCGCAACAGGTCGCGCACGCCGCCCTTCGCCGCCTGCAGGATCGCGAGGAACAGGTGCTCGACCGAGACATACTCGTCGCGCATCTTCGTCGCCTGCTTCTCGGCGTTGGCCAGCACCTGGGCCAGGTCCTGCGTCAGGTAGATCTTGTCGGCGGAGAACCCCGGACCCGACACGCGCGGCAACTTCTGCAGTTCGGCCTCGAGCCCCGCTTGCAGTCCGTCGGACGCAACCTCCATGCGCTGCAGCAACCTGGCCACCAACCCATCGGCGGGCTCGACCAGCGCCGACAGCAGGTGCGCGGTGTCCACCTGCTGGTGGCCGAGGCTCACGGCCTTCGATTGGGCGGCTTGCAGGGCTTCCTGGGACTTCTGCGTCAGCTTCTGGCTGTCCATGGGTTCCTCCTCGGGCGATGGTGCGGCGACCCGCGGCGAGAGCAGAAGTCATGCCGCCGGAGGATGTGCTTCAAGTCACATGGAATCAGATGGTTACGCCACAACCTCCGAGACAGGCCGGGGCCGCGCGAACGCCGTTCTGGCAGCCTCGGCGCGGAAGCCGCCATCTTGGCATATCTGCCACCCGCCCAGGCCGTGGCGCACCGGCTGGGCTCAGACCCTGACGTCGGCGCCAGGCCCGGCCTCGGGCAGCCGGGCCAGGCGCGGCGCCAGCTCGTCGCGCAGGAAGGCGTCGACCTGCTGGGCCGCGCGGCCGGTGAACCGACGCGCGTCGACCAGGCTCGGCAGCATCGCCCGGATCGCCGCGAACGCCGGGTCGGCGGCGATCTGCTCGAGCAGGGGATTGTCCCGGCCCTCCGCCTTCACGGCGTGCGCCGCCGCGCGGCTGTGCACACGCACGCGCTCGTGCAGGTCCTGCCGGTCCCCGCCCGCGGCCACGCCAGCCATCAGGATCTCCTCGGTGGCGAGGAACGGCAGCTGCTCGCGCAGCTTGCGCTCGATGACGCGCGGGTAGACGACCAGACCGCGGGCGACGTTCTCGACCAGCACCAGGATGCCGTCGACGGCCAGGAAGGACTCGGGCAGAGCGATACGGCGCACCGCGGAATCGTCGAGCGTGCGCTCCAGCCACTGCGCCGCCGCCGTGTGGGCGCTCGTCGTCGCGACTTCGATCACGTAGCGGGCCAGCGAGCCGACGCGCTCGCAACGCATCGGGTTCTTCTTGTAGGCCATCGCCGAACTGCCGATCTGCTTCGACTCGCTCGGCTCTTCCAGCTCGCCTTCGTGCGAGAGCAGGCGGATGTCGGCCGCGAACTTGCTCGCCGACTGGGCGATGCCCGAGAGAGCCTGGTGCACCGCCCAGTCGAGCTTGCGCGTGTAGGTCTGGCCGCTCACGGGGATCGACTTCGCGAAGCCCATCGCCGCACACACACGGCGGTCGAGCGCCTCCACCTTGCCGTGGTCGCCGCCAGCCAGCGTCAGGAACGAGGCCTGGGTCCCCGTGGTGCCCTTGACGCCCCGGAACGGCAGCCAATCCGCCACCCGTTGCGCTTCGTCGAGGTCGAGCACGAAGTCCTGCGCCCACAGGCACGCTCGCTTGCCGACCGTGACCGGCTGCGCGACCTGGAAGTGCGTGTAGCCGAGGCAGGGCTGGTCCCGCCAGGCCTCGGCGAACGCCCCCAGGGCCCGCAGCACGGCCGCGAGCCGTCGCTCGAGCAGGCGCAGCGCGCGACGGTAGAGCATCAGGTCGGCGTTGTCGGTCACGAAGCAGCTCGTGGCGCCGAGATGGAGGATCGGCCGCGCGGTCGGCGCGAGTTCGCCGTAGTGGTGCACGTGCGCCATCACGTCGTGGCGCAGTTCGCGTTCGAGGTGCGCGAGGCGCTCCCAATCGAACGTGTCGCGGTGGCGCCGCAGTTCGTCGATCTGCGCCCTGGTCACCGGCAGGCCGAGCTCGTGCTGCGCCTCGGCGAGGCAGATCCAGAGATCGCGCCACGCGGTGTGGCGCTCCCGGGGCGAGAACAGCCGCGCCATCTCCGGGCTGGCGTAGCGCTCGATCAACGGGTGGTCGAACCGGTCGCCGCGGTCGCTCATGCCCGCCTGTCTAGCAAGGCAGCCGCCGCGGCGCCACGTCGCGCCCGGGATGCGCCCGCGCGGGTCAGCAGGCGACCCAGACGCGCCGGCTGCGGGTCTCCCAGCGCGCGGGCACCCAGACGCGGCGGCAGCCGCCGGGGTCGACGACGCCCCAGTGCAGCCGGCCGCACGCGTCGCGCCGCCAGCCGTAGGTCGGCGGCACGTGCTCTTCGAACCAGTAGCCGGGCACGAGGACCTGCTCGTGCACGGTCTGCCAGTGGCCGCGCGGCGCCGGCACGCGGCTGCGCAGCACCGGCCGCGACCGCACCGGCACGTGGTGGCCGTGGTCGACGACGACCTGGCCCACGACGCTGCGGCCGAACCTCCCCTCGACCGAGATCTGCTGCGCGGTGGCGGGAACCACGACCCCGAGCAGGGCCGCGACGCAGAGGAGCGGGAATCGCTTCATGGCGCCTCCCGAGCGCAAGGGCCGTGCCCGCGATGCCGGCCCGCCGGGATCGTCGAACCACCCGGAGTCGCGCGTGCCCGTGGCATCGGACCAAGCCACGGACCACCGCAGGTGTCCCCCGGCCGGGACACCCGCCGAGGTGCTCCCGGCCTAGAGCGGCCCCCAGGTGGCGAAGGCGGCGCAGGCAACCGCCACCATCGCCATCCCCACCAGGACCCGCCTGGATGCCGGTCGGCCGAGCGCAACGCCGCGCAGGCCGACCAACACCAGCAACGCGCCCGCCGCATCGGTCGCCATGTCGGCGATCGAGCAGATCCGGCCCGGCACGAAGGATTGGTGCATCTCGTCGACGACCCCGTAGCCGACGGCGATCGCGAAGCTCGCGACCAGCCAACGTCGGCGGTGCGCAATCCTCGTATCGCGGCCCAGCAGGGCCAGCAGGCAGGCACCGGCGAGGGCACCGAACGCCACCGCGTGCATGCCGTTGTGCAGGAAGGCCCCCAGCGGTCCGACGCGACGGGGCGTCGGCGGTCGCGACGACGACCACCACAGCACCGCCATGATCGCCAGTGGCAGCACCGCCCGGACCCATCGCGGGATCCGCAGCCACCACTGCAACGCCGACCGCAGCCGACGGCCCGGCCCCCGCTGCGAGGTCGCCGCCACGTCCCTCAACGCCGCTGCACGGTGCCGACGAGCCGCAGGCCGCCCGCGGGCGCGACTTCGACGCGCAGGTCGTCGAGGTAGATCGACATCAGGAACAGGCCCCGGCCGCGCTCGCTATCGAGCGTCGGCACCCCGTTGGCGGAGGCGGCCAGGGCGCGGGCGAGTTCCTGCACCGACGGCGCCGGCATCTCCGGGTCGAAGAAGGCCACCTGCATGCGGTCGGCGACGAGCTGGAACTCCAGCACGAGGTCGAGGTTGCGCTGCCGGTAGCCGGCGCCGTGTTCGATCGCGTTGTTCACCAGCTCGTCGACGACCAGGGCCAGCTTGTCGCCGGCCGCCGAAGCGGCCCCCATCTGCACCGCCAGTTCGCGGACCCGCGAGCGCAGCTGCCGCAGCACGCCCTGCTGCGGAGGGAAGGTCAGCCGACGGCTCATCCCTCGACCCCCTCGACCAGCAGCGAGAGATCGACCGCAGGCGCGGAGTGCGTGAGCGCGCCGATCGAGATCCGGTCGACGCCGCACTCGGCGAAGTCGCGGACCGATCGCAGGTCCACGCCGCCCGAGGCCTCGACCTCGACGGTGCGTCCGAGCGCCGCCGCCGCCGAGCGCACCGCCGCCACCGCGGCCCGCAGGCCGGCGCCCGGGGTGAAGTTGTCGAGCAGCACCACCGCGGCGCCGCCGCGCACCGCCGCCAGCGCCTCGCCGACGTCCCGGGCCTCCGCCGTCACCGGCACCGCCGCCGCCTGCACGCAGCGGCGGACGACCTCTTCGTAGCTCGCCGGCCGCGCGAACGCGAAGTGGTTCTCCTTCAGCAGCACCTGGTCGTAGAGGCCCATGCGGTGGTTGCAGCCGCCACCCGCGAGCACGGCGGCCTTCTCCAGCAGCCGCAGGCCCGGCGTCGTCTTGCGGGTGTCGAGAACCCGTGCGCCGGTGCCGGCCACCGCCGCCACGAACGCCCGCGTCGCAGTGGCGATCCCCGACAGCCGCTGCACGAAGTTGAGCGCCGTGCGCTCCGCCGCCAGCAGGCCTCGCATGTCGCCGACGACGCGCAGGATGAGGTCCCCGGGCGCGAACGTCTCCCCATCCTGCCGCAGCAGGTCGAAGCGGCAGTCGGGCACCAGTTCGCGGAACACCTGCAGCGCGCACTGCGAACCGGCCAGGACGCCAGTGGACTTGGCGACCAGGCGCGCACACCCCGACAGGCCCGCGGGCACGGCCAGGCGCGACGTCAGGTCGCAGTCGGGATCGAGCCTGGTCGCCCCGAGGTCCTCGGCCAGCGCTCGTCGCACACAGTCACGCAGCGTCGCGGCGAGGCCGTCCATGGGCGCGCGAAGACTACCCGAAAGGTCCTGGAGCCGCACCGACGGGCGGCCGGGAGCCGGCCTCGGATCAGCGCGGCGTCGCCAGCGGATCCGCGCCGCAGGCCACGAACTCCCGCAGCGCCTCGACCGTCTTCGCGCCGATCCCGTCGACGCGGGCCAGGTCCTCGACCGAGGGGAACGGACCGTGCCGGACCCGGTCGAGCACGATCGCCTCGGCCCTGGTGCGGCCGATCCCCGGCAGCAGGGACAGTTCGGCCACGGACGCCGCGTTGAGGTCCACGACCACCGGCTGCAGCGTGACTTCCGGGCCCCGCCGATCGCCGACGAGCCCACGCGCGAACGCGCGGATCGACAACCCCAGCACGAGGCACGCCCAGGCCGCCAGCAGGAGCCGCACGCGGGCCGGGTTCACCACCGGCGGATCTGCGCCATCATCCTGGCTTCCACTCCCGGGCGGGCCGCCAGCCGCCCGGTCCCATGGCCGTCGCGCTCCCGCACCCGCCCCTCGACGTTGTGCAGGATCGACAGGATCGCCTGGGAGGTCGGGCATCGCGGCAGACTCGACAACAGCGGCGGCTGCCCGAGGCGGCGGTGGTTCACCGCCGGATCCTCGGGCACCTCGCCGAGGTAGTGGATGTCGCAGCCCGCAAACCGGCGGGAAACATCCGCCATGCGGTCGAACGTCGCCTTGCCGAGCCCCGCCGAAGTCACCCGATTGACGACCAGTTCCACGCTCGGTCGCGCGGGTTGCCGCGCCAGGCACTTGATCAGCGCGTAGGCATCGGTCAACGCCGCGATCTCGGGATTGGTCACGACGACGACATGCTGCGCGGCCAGCACCGTGATCATCGACTGCGGCGCGAGACCGGCGGCACAGTCGAGCAGCACGTAGTCGTGGCAACCGGCCAACCAGTGCAGCGCCCCGGCCAGGGCCTGCATGTGGCGAGCGCCGAGTTCGGCGAGGCTCGCGACTCCGGAACCGCCGGCGAGCAGGGTCGGGCCATAGGGCGTCGGCAGCAACGCCTCCGCGGCCGAGACCGCGCCGTCGAGCAGGTGCAGCAGGGTGTGACGCGGGTTGACGCCGAACAGCAGATGGGCGTTCGCCAGGCCGAAGTCGCAGTCGACGACGACCACGCGGCGGCCGAGCTCGTGCAGCCCGATCGCCGCGTTGGTGGCGAGAAAGGACTTGCCGGTGCCGCCCTTGCCGCTCGCGAACGCCACCACCACCGCCTCGCGGGGACGCGATTCGATCCCACCGGTGCGGCGCAGGATGCGGCGCATCAGGCTCCCATGGCGGTCTTCGGCGTTCAGGTCTGGTTCCAAGTTCTCCTGGTGACCCCCGCGCCCCGGCGCAGCAAGGAGGTCAGTCGGTCCGCCGCTCGGCGGGTCGAGGATCCGGTGGCCAGGCTGGCTCCGGTGCCGTGACGATGCGCGCTACGGTGTCGGCGATGTTGCCGTGCTCGCCATCGACTCCGCCGGCCGCCGTCGGGCCGCCCAGCGCGGAGTATTCCACCGGCGACAGCCGCGTCGCGGCCAGGGTCGCGCTCAGCGTCTCGGCGGCCACCCGCCGGGGGGCCTCGACCGCGCGTGCTTCTGCGCCGCCGAAGGTGACCCCGGCGAGGTGCGCATAACGACGCAGCATGCGATCGACGAACCGGCGGGTCTCTCCCGCGGTGCGCAGGGCATGGCGCTCGCCGTGGGCATCCACGCCGAACAGGTGGCCGGTCGCCATCTCGATGCGGCCCAGGGGGCGTCCCTGCCACGTGGCGCGGCGCGAGAAGCGATCCCCGTCCCAACGCACCGCGGGATCGATGCGCTCGCACATCTGTCGCAGTTCCTCCCAGTCGCGGCGGCGCTCGCCCGACACCTCGAACTCGGGCTGCGACGCGGCCGGGAGCGCTCCGGGCGCCGCCGCCGCCGCCGCGGGCGCGCACGCCAGCCAACGCGCCACCACGCGTTCGCTGCCGCCAATCCGGAAGGTCTCCAGCCGGCAGATCTCGAGCCCGGGCAACGCGAGGCAGCGCAACAGGTCGAGCGACGCCGCGCCGGTTTCGGTGCCGATCACGAGCACGCGGCCCGGCGCGCCGGCGACCAGATGCGCCTCCGGCACCGCAGCCGGCAGGCTCGCACCGATGCGGGCCAGGAAGTCACAGGCCGCATGCGCACGCGCGGCCAGCAGGCCGTCGCCATCGATGGCGACCAGCACCAGCACGGCACCGCCCTGCGCATCGCGCGCCAGCGCCTCCACCAGGCCGAACTGCCCGCCGCTGCAGTCGACGCCCTCGAGCACCACGACCAGCCCCTGTTCCACGGCGCCCAGCCGCCCCTGGATCTCGGCCCAAACGCTGGCCCGCACGGGGGGCAGCACCGGTCCTCGCATCATC
The DNA here is from genome assembly GCA_019636245.1 of Planctomycetota bacterium. GTDB lineage: Bacteria > Planctomycetota > UBA1135 > UBA1135 > UBA2386 > JAEUHS01. Next base: position 42,646 of record JAHBXX010000005.1, read on the forward strand.
GACGATCTCCTCGGCCAGCAGCCCTCGTCGGGCCGGCGACCCCGCCGCGCCCCGCATGCGGTGACGACGCTCGCGGCCGCCGCGCCACGTTGGCTCGGCGATCCCAGCCTCGAAGCCGTCGGCCGAAGGCCGCGCCTCGCCACCGCCCTGGTCGGTCCATCCGCTGGCGCCTCACGGACTGGCGGGATTAGACGTCTCAGGTCGGGGGAAAGCAACCGGCTCGGTCGGGCCGACGGCCGATCGCGGCCGGCACCGCCGAGAGCTGCTGCAGCGGCGACCGGCGCTGTTCGAACCGCGCCAGGGCGACCGCCACCGCATCCGTGGCATCGGCCGGCACACCAGCGAGCGCTGCCCCGTCCAGCCGGACCTGCTGCGCCACCATCGCCGCGACGCCCTGCTTGCTGGCCGCGCCGTGACCTGTGATGCTGCGCTTGACGCGCGCCGGGGCGAACTGGTGCACGCTCAGCCCCGCGCGCGCCGACTCGGCCAGCACGACGCCGCGCGCCTCGCCGATCCGCAGCGCCGCCTGCACGCTCTTGCCACTGAACGCCTCCTCGAGGGCGATCTCGTGCGGATGCAACCGCTCGAGCAGCTGGCGGAACTGTTCCGCCAGGGCCAGCAGGCGCAGCGCCAACGGCACGTTGCGCGCGCCGAGCCGCATGACGCCGAGTTCGACCACGCGTGGACGGGCGCCGGCGCCTCCGTGCAGCCGCACGACGTTGCCGGCCCGCAGCGCCAGGGGCGCCGAGGCGCTCGCCGGGGCCGCCGCGCCCGCCCACGCCTCCAGGCAGCCGAATCCGGCCACCTGGGTGCCTGGGTCGATGCCCAGAATCCGCACCACCGCCATGGGGCCGAGTGTAAGGTCATGGTGCGTGAAGGTCGCCATCCTGCTGCTGGCCGCCGGCCGAGGCGCTCGCTTCGGCGGCCCGATCCCGAAGGCCTACCTGCGCCTGCGCGGCCGCCCGCTGCTGGTGCACGCGGCCGAACGGCTCTGCGCCGCGCTCGACCCCGACCAGGACGCCGACCTGGTGCTGGTGGTGCACCCCGACGACCGCGAGCGCTTCCTCGAGCCGTGGCTGCCGGAGTTGTCGGCGATCGCCGCCGGCAGGTGCCGGTTGCGCATCGTCGATGGCGGCGCTTCGCGGCAGGAATCGATGCAGCGTGGACTCGCGGCCCTGGCCGACGACGTCGACCTGGTGCTGGTGCACGACGCGGCGCGGGCCCTGGTGCCGGTGGCCGCCACGCGGGCCTGCATCGCCGCCGCGGCCCGCACCGGCGCCGCCCTGCTGGCGGTGCCGGCCACCGACACGCTGAAGCGCGTGCGCGACCTGCGCGTCGAGTCGACCCTCGGCCGCGACGCCGTCTGGCTGGCGCAGACACCCCAGGTCATCCGGCGCGACCTGCTGCAGCGGGCGCTGGCCGCGGCCGCCGCGGACGCGTTCGAGGGCACCGACGACGTCGCGCTGGTGGAGCGGCTGGGCCACGCGGTCGAGGTCGTACCGGGGGTGCCCGGCAACCTGAAGGTGACCCATCCCGACGACCTGCCGCTGGCCGAGGCGCTGTTCGAGACCTCCCGCCGATGAACGACGCGCTGCGCATCGGCCTCGGCATCGACGTGCACCGGCTCGAACGGGGCCGCCCCTGCGTGCTGGCCGGGGTGCGCTGCGAGGCGCCTGCCGGTCCGGTCGGACACAGCGACGGCGACGCCGCGCTGCACGCCGCTTGCGACGCCGTGCTGGGCGCCGCCGGCCTCGACGATCTCGGCACGCTGTTCTCCGACCGCGACCCGCAGCACCGCGGCCGCGACTCGGCGGACTTCTGCCGGGCCTGCCTGCAGCGGGTGCAGGAACGCGGCCTGCGGGTGCTGTCGCTCGACCTCGTCGTCGAGACCGAGACGCCGCGCATCGGCCCGTACCGGCAGGCGATGCGGGAACGGCTCGCAGCCCTGTTCGACCTGCCGGTCGACCGCGTCAACGTGAAGGGCAAGAGCGGCGAGAAGGTCGACGCCATCGGTCGCGGCGAAGCCCTGCGAGCCACCGCCGTGGCGCTGCTCGGCCCCCGCTAGCCAGCCCCGCGCGGCCGCTGCCGCAGCCGCCGATCACAGCGCCTGCAGCTCGTACATGCGCCGGTAGGCGCCGTTCCTGGCCAGCAGGTCCGCGTGCGAGCCCTGCTCGACGACCCGGCCGCGGTCGAGCACGACGATGATGTCGGCGCTGACGATCGTCGACAACCGGTGGGCGATGACGAACGACGTGCGCCCGCGGCGCAGGTTGTCCAGGGCCCGCTGCACCAGTTCCTCGCTCTCCGAGTCCAGCGAGGACGTGGCCTCGTCGAGGAACAGGAGCGCCGGATCGCGCAGGATCGCCCGGGCGATCGTCAACCGCTGCATCTGCCCGCCGGACAGGTTGCTGCCGCGTTCGCCGACCAGGGTGTCGTAGCCCTGCGGCTGCGCGACGACGAACTCGTGGATGTTCGCCGCCCGCGCCGCGGCCTCGATCTCGGCCTGCGTGGCGCCGGGCCGCCCGTAGGCGATGTTCTCGCGGATCGTCGTGTTGAACAGGAACGGCTGCTGGCTGACCACCGCCGTGTGGGCACGGAAGTCGGCGAGGCGGACCTCGCGCAGGTCGACGCCGTCGACCAGGATCGAGCCGCGCTGCGGATCGTGGAACCGCAGCAGCAGGTCGAGGGTCGTCGACTTGCCGCTGCCGGACGGCCCGACCAGCGCCACCGTCTGGCCGGCCGCCACCTTCAGGTCGATGCCGCGCAGCACCGGCTCCTCGCCGTAGGCGAACCACACGTCGCGCAGCTCGATGTCGCCGCGCACCTGCGGCAGCGGCCGGCCGCCGCGCGCGGCCGGATCCGCCGGCGCGGCGAGGATCGCGTCGATTCCGCGCAGGGCGCCGGCCGACTCCATCAGCACGTGGTAGGCGCGGGTCACCCGCTTGACGTGCTGGTAGGTGGTGGCGAGCGGCATCATCAGCACGGCCACGTCGTCGAACTGGATGCTGCCGTCGACGAGCACCACGTAGCCGAGCATCACCAGCAGCACCGCGAAGCCGAGCTGGTAGCCGACGAAGGTCTGCGCCATCGACAGCCCCTTGGCGCGCAGCATGCGCCTGGTGCGCTCCAGGAAGGTGCGCGTGCTGCCTTCGAACTCGCCGAGGCGCACGGTCTCGAGCTGGAAGGCCTTGACGGTGCGGATGCCGGTCAGGATCTGGTTCAGCGCCTCGGTCGTCTCCCCCATCGCCTGCAGGGTCTTCGAGCTGCGCCGGCTGACCCGCCGCCCCTGCCGGTAGAGCGGGATCGCCATCAGCGGCACCATCACCAGCAGCACCCAGATCGCCTGCGGGAACGCCCAGGCGACGATGACCAGATTGCCGAGGATCATCATCGGGTCGACGACGATGTTGTCGGTCGCCAGCTCGAACGAGCGCTGCATGACCTGGGTGTCGTTCGTGACCCGGCTGATCATCTCGCCCATGCGCTGCCGACCGTAGAAGCGCAGCGGCAGATCCAGGAAGTGCTGCGCCAGCTCGACGCGCAGGTCGGCGACGAGGCGGACCGCGAAGAAGCGCGAGATCGTCTGCACGAAGTAGATCGTCACCGCGCCGAGCAGGCCGCAGAGCACCGCCACCACCGCGCAGGCCAGCACGACGTTCATGCCCATGCTGGCGAAGCCGCCGCCGAGCCAGCCGGCCAGCGTCTCGGCGAAGGCGCGGAAGCCGCGGTTGAAGTCGTCGAGGAACTGGCTGAACACCCGATCGTCGGCCGGCGGCACGCCCGCGGCGGCGTTGTCCGACTGCATGCCCAGCTCGAACATCAGCGGCTTCACGAGCACCAGCGGCAGCTTCGTGAAGGCAGCCTCGAGGGCGCCGAACAGCAGCATCGCGGCGACCATGCCGCGGTAGCGCACGATCGCGCGCCACAGGCGCCGCAGCAGCGGCCCGAGACTCGGTTCGGGGGCGGAAGGCTCGGTCACGGGGCGTTGTCCGGCAGCATGGCCGGGCCCCGCCCGCGGTTCCACAGCTACCGCCGGCTGCGACGGCAGTTCGGCACAGTCCCGCGCCGGGGGCGACACCGGTCGGGCGGCGGCGCGCGCCCGCCGTTCAGTCGAGCTTCATCCGGCCGACGACCTCGTTCGCCCAGTCGAGGAACCGGCGCGTCACGTAGTCCTCCCGCACCAGCTGCCGCTCGCGTTCGTTGCGCACGTCGACGCGCTTGCGCGCCGGGGTGCGGGTGTTGACGCGCGCCAGGAACCAGCCGTCCGGCCCCGGCAGCGGGCCGACGGTCTTGCCGATCGGCGCCTCGAAGAACAGGTAGTCGGCCAGCGAGAAGCCGTCGTGCAGCTGCGTGAACTCGCTCTCGCGCAGGTTCTGCTTGACCTGGTTCAAGGGCAGCAGGCCGAGGCGGCCGCGCTTCTCGTCGTTGTGGTAGAACTCGGTGTGCCGCGACAGCGCATCGTCGAAGGTGATCTCCTTGCGCTCCATCGCCGCCAGCATGGCCTCGCAACGCTGCTTGGCCTGCTCCATGCCGTCGGGCTCCCAGGCGCCGGTCTTCGGGTTGCGGGCCATGAACGGGATCACGTCGACCGCCGTCTGTCCGTCCGCGAAGAACGCCGCGTACTTCTCGGCGTGCGCCTGCAGGCGCTCGTCGTCGATCTCGTCCTTGATCATCTCGGCGTAGGACGCCACCAGCCGCCAGCGGGCGCGGAACGCCTCGAGGCACGGATAGCCCTTGAAGCGCGTGGCGATGATCTCGACCGTGAACGGCGTCGAGTCGAACGGCGCCCGGTACTCGTCGTAGCGGCGGCGGAACTCGTCGTCGCTCAGGTAGGCGCCGGCGGCCACCAGTTCCTGGCGCATCGCCTCGCGCGCGACGACCTCCTGGATGGCGCGCTCGAGGTCCTGCACGTAGAGGCCCTGCTTCACGTAGTCGAACGCCTCCTCGGTGCCCCACTGCAGGTCGTTGACCTGCAGCACGACCTCGGGCGGCAGGCCGTGCGACGCGTAGCGGATGTCGCTCCAGCCGCGCAGCCCCTTCTGCACGAAGTTGCGCATCATCTGCATCCAGAACTCGGGCAGCTGCCGCGGCTGGCCGCTGGCGTCGGCCGCCTCGGTCGCCTTCTCGAGCTGCTCGAGGAAGCGTGGTCCCTGGTCGCTGTTGGTCTGCGACTTGATCGCCTCCTTGGTGATGTCCGGCCAGTCCTTCGGTCCGCCGGGGAAGAACACCTTGTCGAACAGGATCGACTCCTTGCGCTGCTCGAGGAAGGTCTCCTTGCTGAGGCCGTATTGCGACCGCACGACCTCCCAGAAGTCGACCCCGGGGTTCTTGGTCTCGAACTCGGTCTTCATCGGCGCCAGCTGCCGGAGCACGTCCTCGTCGGTGACGAGGAAGTCCTCGGCCTTGCGGCCGCCCGCCTCGACCTGGCGGCGCAGCTCCTCGAGGATGAAGAAGTTGGCGACCTTCGACTCGACCAGCTTGCCGCCGGCCAGGTAGACCGCCTCGCGCATCACCTCGCGCGGGTCGAGCTGGCGGCCGTTGACCTTGATGCTGCTGAGCAGCCGGGCCCGCTCCTGCACCAGCTGGTCCTCGTACTGGCCGACCTCGCGGCGCAGGGCGCGGATCTGTTCGGTGAGATCCTGCGCCATGGCAGGGGCGGCGACGGCGGCCGCCAACGCGACGGCCAGGAAGGAGGAGCGGTGCATCGGAGTCCGGGAGCGGGAGGAAAAGGGGCGGCAGTCTACCGCGGCAGCGCGGCGAAACGAACCGGTGCCGGGTTTCCTCCCGGGATGCGCGGCGGGCCCCGGCGCCCCTGCCCGGCCGCGGGCCTTGCGCCCGCGTGCCGGACCGGGCGCCTGGGGCGGTAGCATCGGACCCGCCGCATGAGCTACGACCCACGCACGATCGCCTTCACCGCCGAGATCCTGCACCCGCCGCAACCGCCGCGGGCCGATCTCGCCCAGAGCCTGCACAACACGCTCTACCGCCAGCCGGCGATCGGCTACCAGAACTTCCAGGTGGCGCCCGACGGGATCCACCTGACCAACCTGCCGCAGGCCCCCGGCCAGATCTCGGCGGCGACGCTGACCTGGGACCGCCTCGTGCTGCGCGAGGAGCTGCGCGGCAGCACCGTCGAAGACTTCGCCACCCGGGTCGTCAACGTCACCTCGACCGCGTTCCAGACCCTCGGCCTGGTCACCTCGCTGGCGCAGCAGTTCGTGGTCCGGTCGCTGGTGCAGCCACGGCACTTCCGCGACGGCCGCGAGTTCCTGAGCCGGCGCCTGATCGCGCCCGGCAACGACGCCTGGCAGGCCCTCGGCCGCCCGCTGCAGTCGCTCGGCATCCGCCTCGTGCTGCCGCCGCCCGCCGGCAGCCGCGGCGCCTTCCAGGTGCGCATCGAGTCGTGGCCGCAGGATCCGCGCTCGCTGTGGCTCGAGAACACCGGCAGCTTCACCGGGCCGATCGCCGCGGGTGACGCGCCGCAGCTCGCCGAGCTACTCTACGAGACCTACCGCTACCTGACCGGCCCCGTCGCCGCCTACCTGGCGGCCCTCGACACCCCGTGAACTGCCGCCGCCTCACCGCCGCGCTCGCCGCCCTGGCCGCCGCCGGCTGCACCCCGGACCAGGCACCCGACGACCGCCTGCTGGTCGTCGACGGCATCGCCATCACCCTCGCCGACGTCGAGCCCTACGTCGCGTGGATGGACGCCTTCCTGCCCGAGGGCGGTCGCAAGGCGAAGGTGCTGCGCGTGATCGACGAGCACCTGCTGCCGCTGCGGCTGGCGCAGCGGGCCTTCCCCGAGCAGCGGCAGCGCCTGCGCGAGCAGGCCCAGGCGCTGTGCTCGGTGGCCACCAACGCGCACGAACTCGACGAGCAGTCGCGGCAGATCGGCGACCGCTCGCGCCGCACCGTCACCCGCCTGACCCCCCGCCTGCCGGCGGCGATGTTCCTGTTCGACCCCGCCCGCACCGGCGCGGTGAGTCCGCCGCTCGAGGTCCCCTACGGCTGGATCGTCGCCGCCGCCTTCGACCTCACCGAATCGGCGCTGGCGATCGACGACATCGTCGACGCCCTGCAGGTCGGCTTCATGACGCACGACGCCGAATCCTGGGGCACCTGGCTGCGCGCCGAACGGCAGCGCATCGCCGCGACGGTGACGCACGTGCACCCCGACTACCGCGAGGCCATGCCCGAGTGGCTGCAACTGCCGAGAACCCCGTGAACCGAACCTCTCCGACCTGCCGCACGGCCGCGCTCGCCTGGGCGCTGGCGTGGCTCGCTCCGATCCCCGCCCAAACCGACGGCGACGCCGGGCCGCCGCCCAAGCTCGAACAGTGGCCCGAGCTGAAGGACGCCGACAAGGAACGCGTGCTGGCGCTGGCCGGCCAGTTCAAGAAGGCCGACCAGGCCCTGCACGCAGCCGCCAGCCGGCAACTGCTCGAACTCGGCGCCGGCGCGGCGCCGCTGCTGTTCCAGCAGGTCTCCGACCGCGCCGACAACACCAACGCGCCGCTGTTCGCCGTGCTCGACACGATGCTCGACCGGCGCCACGCGGCGCTGATGGCGCGCGAGGTCAAGAAGCCGCGCGTCGAACTGCGCCGCTATCTGGTGCAGCGGCTGTGCGCCTTCACCGACCGCGACCTGCTGCCGGTGCTGCAGTCGGCGAGCAAGGACAAGGACGAGGCGACGGCGTTCTACGGCGCGCTGGGCGCGCTGGCGCTGAAGGACCGCGACGCCCTGGCGCCGGTGCTCGCCTACAGCAAGACGCACTGGCAGGAGGTCGGCGCGTTCGTCGGCACCGTGCTGCCGGCCGCGCGCTCGACCGAGGCCGGCGAATGGGCCTGGGAAGCGATCGCCAAGGCTGCGCCCACCGACCAGATGGCGGGCCTGCGGCTCCTGCGCAGCCTCGCCACCAAGGACCAGGCGCTCTTGCTGCGGCGCTACCTCGAGGCCAGCGACCACACGGTCAAGCGCGAGGCCGTGAACACCGCCCGGGTGCTGCACGGCGAGGCCCCGCAGGAGAACCTGACCGTGTTCCAGGCGATCGAACAGGCCAAGCAATGGCTGCAGAAGCTGTGACCACCGCCCCGCTGCGCCGCGCCACGGCGTGGATCCTGGCGCCGCTGCTCGCCGCGGCGCCGCTCGCCGGCCAGGGCGACAAGCCGCCGAAGTGGCGCGTCGACCCGTACACGAAGCACGAGCCGGAGGCGATGCAGAAGGCGGGCATCGTCTCGTTCGGGCCGTTCCGGTTCGGCAACCTCGCCGACAAGTCGATCCAGAACACCGACATCGACAAGGCGATCGAGTTCGCGCAGATCCTGTGGCTCGAGACGCCGCACTTCCGCATCGGCACCAACCTGCCGGCCTGGCCGGTGCCGACCGACCCGGAGACGCGCAACAAGGTCCGCGGCGAGCTGACGGAGCTGGCGACGAAGCTGCCCGGCGTGAACCCGAAGACGCGCTCGCTCGATCCGTGGCTGCGCGCGCACCTGACGGCGTTCCGGATGGAGAAGCTGTATGCCGAGACGTGCGCGCTGTTCGGCGTCGAGGACAAGGACTTCCCCAAGGACGCCGCCGAGGTCGTGGTCCAGGAGGGCGCCCGCTACATGGGCTACGGGCCCTACCTCGGCATGCGCGACAAGTACCTGGTGCTGGTGTTCGAGAAGCAGGGGCCGTTCCTGCAGTACATGAAGCAGTTCCTCGGCCGCGACAGCAAGCACCCGCAGCGCCACCACTTCGTCGAGAGCGGCTCGCTGTTGTTCACGATGCCGACCGAGTCGAACGAGTTCCCGCGCAAGCACGACACGGCGACCCACTGCGCGCTGGCGTTCAACGTCAGCCAGAACCTGCTCGATGGCTTCCGCCACTACGGCTACGACCTGCCGGTGTGGCTGCGCGAGGGCTGGAGCCACTGGAACGGCCGCCGCGTCGACCCGAAGTGGAACAACTTCGACCAGAACGAGGGCTCGCTGGCGGACATGAAGACGACCTGGCGCTGGGAGGTCTACTGCCGCGGGCTGGTCGGCAGCTCCGGCAAGTTCGCGCCGTTCCCGGAGGCGCTGAAGTGGCGCGACTTCGGCAACATCGGCTTCGACGACCACGTCGCGGTCTGGTCGCGCGTCGACTGGCTCCTGTCGCAGGGGCCGGAGAAGTGGCGCAAGTTCCTGTTCGCGGTCAAGGGGCGCGTCGATCCGAAGACCTGGGCGCCCGACCACGCGGATCTCGTCGGCGCGACGCGGCAGGCGCTGCAGGATGCGTACGGGATCTCGGTGCTGCAGTTCGACGAGAAGTGGATCGAGTGGGTCAAGGCGACCTATCCGAGCCAGTGACCGGGCGGGGCATGGACGCTTCCACGCCGCAGCCCGATCCACGCACCGCACCGGGCGACCGCGTGCAGTCGACGGCGACCGGCGAGCTGCTGGCGTAGCTGGCGACGGCGACGCCGAAGCTCGATGCGCAGCGGTTCGTGCTGGAGGGCGAGGTCGGGCAGGGCGGGATGGGGGTGGTGCTGAGGATCCACGACCGCTTCCTGAACCGGCGGTTGGCGATGAAGGTGCTGCTCGAGCGCGTTGCTGCGCGCGACGAGGAGGACAAGAAGCTCGCGAGCCAGTTGCTCGGGCGCTTCCTCGAGGAGGCGCAGGTGACGAGCCAGCTCGACCACCCGGGCGTGGTGCCGGTGCACGAGCTGGGGCTCGATGCGTCGGGCAAGGTCTACTTCACGATGCGGCTGGTGAAGGGGCGCACGGCGAGTGAAGTGTTCGCGGACGCGTTCGCCAACGCGAACGACTGGACGCTGACGCGCGCGCTCGAGGTCGTGCTGAAGGTGTGCGACACGATGGCGTATGCGCACGACAAGGGGGTGCTGCATCGCGACCTGAAGCCGAGCAACGTGATGGTCGGCAGGTTCGGCGAGGTCTACGTGATGGACTGGGGCCTGGCGAAGGTGCTGGGCCAGCAGGACCGCCACGACCTGCGCATCCAGCAGGACGCGGGCACGGGCGTGTCGCGGATCGAATCGGCGCGCAAGCGCGATGCGGAGACCGACACGGCGTCGTCGGTGGTGTCGATGGACGGCCAGCAGCTCGGCACGCCGAGCTACATGCCGCCCGAGCAGGCGCGCAGCGAGGACTTGGACGCGCGGGCCGATGTCTACGCCATCGGCGCGATGGTGTACGAGTTGCTGACGGGGCGGGCGCCGTACGTGAGCCCCGGTGTGCGGCAGCCGGCCTACCGGATCCTCAACGACGTCGTCGACGGGCCGCCCAAGCGCATCGAGCAGATCCAGAAGGGCGTGCCGGCGGAATTGGTGGCCATCGTCGAGCGCGCGATGGCGCGGCAGCGGGACGATCGCTACCCGAACGTGATGGCGCTCGCCGCCGACGTGCGTGCGTTCCTCGCGCAGCGCGTCGTCACTGCCTACCGGACCGGTGCGCTCGTCGAGATGAAGCTATGGATGCGGCGCAACAAGGCGCTCGCCGCGAGCCTTGCCGCGGCGGCACTGATCCTGGTGCTCGGCATCGTGGTCACGACCGCATCGCGCAACGCCGAAGCCCGCGCGAAGGAGTCGTTCGCCGCAAAGGTGAACGACTTCGACCAGCTCGCGCAGGTCGTCACCTACGAGCGGCTGGTCGCCGCGGAGCCGACGTTGTCGCCGGGCTGGCCGGACCAGGTCGAGGCGATCGACGCATGGTTGCGCGACGCGCGGTCGCTGCTCGCGCAACGCGGCGAACTCGCCGGGACGGCGGCGCGGCAGTTGGTGCCTACGGATCCTGCGACGGCGACCGCGGCGCTGTTCCTGGCGAAGTCGCTGGGCGGACTGCTCGCCAAGCTGCCGAAGCTCGAGGGGCTCGTGCCCGAGATGGAGAAGCGGCAGCGTTGGGCGAAGTGCATCGGGCCGCTGACGCTGACGCATCCGAATGCGAAGGTCACGTGGGAGCAAGCGCGTGCGGCGATCGCGAAGGCGGATGGCGTCGTCGCGAGCACGCTCTACGCGGGCCAGGACATCCCGCTGCGCGATGAGGACGTGTGGGGTCCTGTGGGAGTGGTGCTTCGACGAGTACTCGGACTACGGCACGGAGCGAGTGGGTGATGGCCGCCGACCGGAGCCCCCTGATGGCTCCGTCGGCCGCTGCAGCCGCGGCGGCATCTATGGCGGCCATCCCGACGGCGCGCAGTCCCGCACCCGCGGCTTCATCTCCCCCACGAACCGCAACAGCATCCTGAGGCTGCGCACCGCCAGGACATTGCGACGTTGAGACTTCACCCCTTCGCCACTCGACATCCCGATGTCGGGTTGGGCGGACCGCGCTACAGCAGACCGTGATGTCGGGCGGTGCACGCGCTCTTGCCTCGGGCGCGTCGCGCGCAGCTGCCGCCCCTCAGTCCGATTCTGCGGCAGCCAACTGCGCGAGCAGCGAATCCAAAGCCGTGAAGTCCCGCTCCACAGCCGGCCGCAGCGCCACGACCTCGTCGCGCAGGCCGAGCAGTCGCTGCGCATCCCAGGCGGTTGCGTAGGCGTGGCGAAAGAAGTGACGGGCCACCCGGGTCAGCGCCGCCTCGATGGCGCCATAGCCGTGATGCAGTGCCACAGCTGCCTGCGCGAGCACAGCCTCCCCCGCACCCGCGAACGACAGCCGCGCCAGTTCGTCGACGCGGCACAGGAAGGCATCGAGGTCCGACCGCACCTCGGCGCGCAACCGCTGGAGCCGCGCGTTCACAGGTCGATGCCTTCCGCGGCGATGCGCTCGCGCAACGAAGGCGGCGCGTCCTCGGTCCGTACGAGATCGACGGGTCCGGCGAACAGCTCCATCAAGCCGCCGAGCACCGCGAAGTGGCGCTCCGCTGGCAGCCCTGTCACCGCGAGGTCGACGTCGCTGGTGACACTGACGTCACCGCGCGCCAACGAACCGAACAGCCGAACGGACCGCGCACCCGCCTCTGCGAGCAGCCGCGCCGCCGCCGGCAGCTTGGCTCGCAGTTCGTCGGCGCGAAGGCCCGCCTGGGCGGCCTCCTCCGCGCGGCGCCGGCGCAGGTGCGCCGCCATCTGGGCAAGGGTCACGGTCACGCGCGACAGTCGAGTGGCAGGGGCGTCGTTGCCAAGCACGTGCATGCCGTCCTTGGGCGATGCCCAGGCAGCGTCCTTCGACGGCATCCCCGTGCATTCATGGCAATGGAACCGTCGACGCGGCAGACTCCCTGGACCGCGAGACGGAGGCAGCCATCGACACCGCCCACGGAGCCCCTACCCCGGCGCCCCCACCGGGCGACCGCGTGCAGTCGACGGCGACCGGCGAACTCTTGGCGAAGCTGGCGACGGCGCCGAAGCTCGATGCGCAGCGTCCCGACGACCGCGTCGCTGCAACTCCCGATGCCGAACCGCACCGTGGTCCCGCCACGCCGGTCGGCGTGATGCGCGCCGAAATCTCCGCCGAGCAGCAGGTGCTGTTCGACCGGTTGCGGACCTGGCGCCGTCAGAAGGCTCATGAAGAGGGCGCGCCGCCCCACGTGATCCTGACCAACCGACAGCTCGCCGAGCTGGTGCGTCAGCGCCCGCGCAGCAACGGCGCGCTCGCCGACATCCAGGGGCTCGGTGACAACAGGATCGCCCGCCACGGACAGGAGCCCCTCGCCGCGTTGTGGCCCGACGCGCCGCGCTACGCGCCGTCCGGATCCCAGAGCGTGAACTGGTAGACCGGCAGCAGCGCCAGCAGCGACGTGCGCACCCATGCGTCCGCCTCCGCCCCCATCGCCAGCGCGTCCTCCTTCGGCAGCTGCCGCTGCACGTGCAGCCAGTGGTTGCCCGGCGTGTAGTGCTGGAACATCTCCTTCAGCTCGGACGCCTTCACCGCGCTGCACCAGTGGTCCTTCTTCCAGTCGTGCAGCTTCAGGTTGAACCCCTTCGGCAGCGCGCGCAGCAGCGTGCAGAACTCCTCCATGCGCGCCGGGTCCCCGAGCACCTTCTTCTTCAGGTGCTCGCCGTCCCACCACGCCTGCGGGTGCACCCGCAGCGCCGCCTCCACCACCTGGTCGTCGAGGCACACCTCCAGCACCGTCTGGATGTAGTGCGTCTCCGCGTCCTTGCCGAGCGCCTCGCCGAAGAACGCCGCCAGCTTCTTGCGCGCCTTGGCCCCGCGGCACAGGTAGGCCCGCTGTTCCCGCACCCGGTAGCTGTTGAACGTGTAGGGATGGTGCAGTCCGGCCTGCGCCGACAGCTCGACGCCGAACCCCTTCGCCTCCTTCGCCGTCGCGTCGACGATCGCCTTCAGCTTGCGGCGCACGGACAGCCGCAGCGCGTTGTACTCGGGGTCGTCCTGGCGGTGCTTCTCGTAGGCCTTGAAGTCGCGTTCGAGGAAGGTCTCGGCCATCCGCGCAAGCCTACGAATCGCCGCCGACGGCGCCACCGCGCTTCCGCCGCTGCGTGCTCCCGCCTACCCTTCCCCGCCATGCGCATCGCCGCCGCCGTCGGCCTGCTGGGCCTGTGTTCGTGCACGTCGCTGACGATGGCCGAGCCGCAGATCCACGTGTCGCCGTACCTCGCCGTCTACCAGCTGCGCGGCAAGACCGGCATGCAGAGCCGGCCGACGCCGAGCGACCCGCTGGAGGACAACGCGCCGCAGTCGCTGCGCACCTTCGGCCTCGACCACTACAAGGAGGACGTCGGCGTGCGCGTCGAGATCGGCGACGGCTTCGGCGGCGTGCGTTTCGACTACTACCGGCTCGACATGGGCACCACGAAGTCCGGCGTGCTCGGCGACGACTACGGCGCGCTGCAGGCCGGTGACGACGTGCGCATGAAGGCCGACATGGACGAGCTGCGCGCCAGCTACCTCGAGCCGCTGTTCGACCTGGAGACCGAGTACCGCAACCAGCCGCTGAAGTTCCGCTTCGCCGCCGGCGCCGTGCTCGCCTACCGCGACCTCAACCTGCGCGCCAGCACCGTCGACGGCGCCCGCAGCCAGCGGACCCAGATCGAGGGCAACGTCGTCTACCCGGCGATCCGGGCCCGCCTGACCTGGCGCGACGTGGCGCTCGACATCGACTACGCCGTGTCGCCCGACCTCGCGCTCGGCGGCGACTTCGAGGGCCTGCAGCAGGACTTCGAGGCGCGGCTGTCCTACCGGCTGCCGCTGCGGGACATCACGCTGTTCGGCGGCTACCGCTACTCCGAACTGGTGGCCGAGGGCACCCAGGGCGAATTCCGCTACGACGCCGACCTGCGCCTCGACGGCTTCCAGTTCGGCGTCGTGCTGACGCTGTGACGGAGTCGTGGGTCAGCCGCCGACGGCGGCGAGGTCCTGCACGAACGCATCGACCGTGGCCCGCGCCGCCGCCGCGTCGACCAGGAAGTCGTTCCACAGGATGCTGAACAGCAGCGCGCCGCCGTCGGCGCGCTCGAGCCAGCCGGACAACGCGGTGACGCGCTGCAGCGTGCCGGTCTTGGCGCGCACCCGGCGATGGGCCGGGCCGGCGGCCAGGCGCCCGGCGAGGGTGCCGCTGACGCCGGCCAGCGGCAGGGCGGCCGCGAACGCCTCGCCCCACGGCTGCCGCCGCGCCGCCGCCAGCAGGGCGGCGACCTGCGCCGGCTGCACGAGGTCGAGCCGCGACAGTCCCGAACCGTCGACCTGCACCAGCCCGGCCGCGTCGATCCCCAACGCCGCCAGCACCGTGCGCGTGTGCGCCGCCGCGGCCGCCGTGCCGACGCCGTCCGCGGCGCGGGCCGCGACGCGCCAGAGCTGCTCGGCGACCAGGTTGTCGCTGTCGGCGAGCAGGGGCCGCAGCAGCTCGGCCAGCGGCGGCGAATGCACCACTGCCAGGAGCCGCTCGGGACCACCCGCCATCCCTTCGCCGTCCGCGACGCCGATGCCGGCCGCCGCGAGCTGCGCCTGCAGCGTGCGGGCGGCGAACGCGGCCGGATCGGCCACCGGCCGCCGTCCGGACGGACCACCGTCGCGTTCCACCCGCTCGACGTTGCCGCCGCAGCACAGCCCGCCGAACGGCGGCGCGTAGTCCTCGTCGAGGTCGTGCCACGGCCAGCCCTGCCCGTGACGTTCGCCGCCGAGCCAGCCGCCGTCGCCGCGCACCGAGCCGGCAACGCGGCGCACGCCGGCCGCCACGACGGCGGCGACCAGCTGCTGCAGGCGCGGGTCGCGGCCCCAGGGCAGGCCCAACGTCGGATCGCCGAACCCGCGCAGCACCAGGTCGCCGCGCAGCTCCCCGTCGTGCACTTCGCCGGCGACCAGCAGTTCGGTGCGCAGCGTCGCCCAGGGCCCCAGCGTGTGCAGCGCGACGACGGCGGTGACGAGCTTCGCGTTCGAGGCGGGCACGAAACCCTGCCGCTCGGCGTGGGCGGCGAGCGTGCGGCCGCTGTCGGCATCGACGACCACGACGCCCACGCGCCCGCCCGCGCCCTCCGCCGCGGCGACGAAGCGCGCCAGCGCCGCCGCGATCGCCGCGTCCGAGCCGGTGGCGGCACAGCCCGCGGCGAGGAACGCCAGGGCCGCGGCGCCGAGGGCCGGCCCGCAGCGGCGGCTCACAGGCCGAGTTCCTTGAGCCGTCGGTAGAACGTGCTGCGCGCCATGCCGAGCTGCTGCGCCGCCGCCACCTTGTCGCCGCCGCGGTCGCGCAGCGCCTGCAGGATCGCCTGCCGTTCGGCGGCGGCGCGCTCGCGGCGCAGCCCGGCCAGCGACGTCGGCGCCGGCGCCGCCGCGCCGCCCGCCACCACCGCCGCCGAAGCCGCCGGCTCGCCGCGCACCACGTGCGCCGGCAGGTCCTCGACGTGCAGCGTCTCGCCGACGCCGAGCGCGACCGCGCGCTCGACGACGTTCTTCAGCTCGCGCACGTTGCCAGGCCACGGGTACGCCAGCAGGCGCTCCATCGCCCCCTGCGACACCGCGCGCACCGGCTCGGCGAGGCGATCGTGGCGGCGGTTGCCGACGGCGAGGAAGTGCTCGACCAGCCGCGGCAGGTCCTCGAGCCGCTGGCGCAGCGGCGGCAGGTGCAGCGTGACGACCTCGAGCCGATGGAAGAGGTCCTCGCGGAAGCGGCCCTCGTGCACCAGCTGCAGCAGGTCGCGGTTGGTCGCCGCGAGGATGCGCACGTCGACGAGCAGCGGCTGGCTGGCGCCGACGGGGCGGATCTCGCCGCGCTGCAGCACGCGCAGCAGCTTGACCTGCACGCTCGGCGGCGCCTCGGCGATCTCGTCGAGGAAGATCGTGCCGCCGTCGGCGGCGCGGAACAGGCCTTCGCGGCTGCGTTCGGCGCCGGTGAACGCGCCGCGTTCGTGGCCGAACAGCTCGCTCTCGATCAGCTCCGGCGCGATGGCGCCGCAGTGCAGCGGGATGAACGGCGCGCTGCGGTGGGCGCCGTCGAAGTGCAGCGCGCGCGCCACCAGCTCCTTGCCGGTGCCGGTCTCGCCGTGGATCAGGACCGTCGAGCGGATCTGCCGCAGGCGCGCCACCTTCGCCGCCAGTTCGTCGATCGCCGGCGCCCGACCGATGAAGCCGGTCATCGTGTAGTCCGGTTCCGCCGGCGCCCGGGCGACGCGCACGAGGTCGACCGGCTCGCGCTCGGCGAGGCGCCGCTCGATCGCGCGCAGCTCGCCGACGTCGTGCAGCAGCACGATGCAGCCGCCGTCGTCCTGCGTGCGCACCTGGACGTACAGCGTGCGCGCGGCGGCCCCCGGCTGCGGCACGACGAGGTCGGCCGCGCGCACGCCGGCGGCGACCAGCTGCGCCAGCCGCGCCGCCGCGTGCCCGCCCTGGTCGAGGCGCGCCCCGACGCGCAGATCCGGCAGCAGCGCGGCGACCGCGGCATCGGCGCCGGCGACGACCCCGCTGGCGTCGAGCCGCAGCAGGGCGGGCTCGCGCGCCGCCGCCGCCTCGCTGCGCAACGCCTGCAGTTCGCGCTGCAGCCGCGCGCCGCTGGCGACCGCCTCGGCCATCGTCTCCACCTGCCGCCGCAGCGCCGCGTTCTCGCGATCGAGGCGCGACCTCGCCTCCTCGAGCCGCAGCATGACGCGGATGCGGGCGACCAGCTCGTCGCGGTTGACCGGCTTCTGGATGTAGTCGACGGCGCCGAGCTGGTAGGCGACCAGCCGCTCGGATTCGTCGGCGAACCGACCGGTCAGGAAGATCACCGGCACGAACGCGGTGCGCGGATCGTCCTTGAGCCGCCGGCAGACCTCGAGGCCGTCGAGCCCCGGCATCACGACGTCGAGCAGGATCAGGTCGAACGCCTGCTCGCGACACCGCTCGAGCGCCTCGGCGCCGCTCGCCGCGGCCACGACCTCGAACTCGGTGCCGCGCAGGTAGAGTTCGATCAGCGCCAGATTCTGGGCGGTGTCGTCGACGACGAGAATGCGCGCCATCGCCCGTCCAGGATACGATCCGGCGATGCAACAGCAACCGCGGCTGCCGCTCTGGTTCCTGGTCGCGAACTGGGCGATGGTCGCGGCGGCCTTCGCCGCCGGGGTGCTGCTCGGCGGGCGCCAGCGCGGCGACCTGCCGGAGCCGCAGGCGACCGCGCTGCAGCTGGTGCACGCCGAGATCCTGCGTTCGCACGTCGATCCGCACGATGGCAGCGAACTGATGGACACGGCCATCGCGGCGATGGTCAGGAGCCTCGACCCCTACAGCACCTACGTGCCGCCGCGCGAGGTGCGCGCCTACGACGAACGCAACACCGGCCAGTACGAAGACGTCGGCATGGTCATGACGCAGATCGGCGGACGCATCGTCGTGCACTGGCCGATGCCCGGCGGCCCGGCGGCGCGCGCCGGCATCGAACCAGGCGACGTGCTGCTGGCCGTCGACGGCCGCCGGCTCGCCGACGAGCCGGAAGCCGGCCGGCAGGAAGCCGGCCTGCGGCTCGTGCGTGGCCCCGCCGGCAGCGAGGTCGAGCTGCTGCTGGAGCGGCGCGGGGCGCCCCTGCAGCGCTCGGTGCGGCGCAGCGAGGTGCAGCGGGACGCCGTCAAGTGGGTGCACTTCGCCGACCCCGACGCAGGCCTCGGCTACCTGCACCTCGCCGACTTCCACCGCGGCAGCGCCGCCCAGGTCGCCGAGTCGCTGCGGCGACTGGCGGCCGAACGGCCGCTGCGCGGCCTCCTGCTCGACCTGCGCTTCGACGGCGGCGGCAGCCTCGACGAGTGCGTCGCGCTGGCGCGCTTCTTCCTCCGCAGCGGCACCATCGTCAGCCAGCGGCGGCGCGGCAGCGAGGTCGTCGAGGTGTTCGAGGCCGGGCCCGAGACGTGCCAGTTCCCGGACCTGCCGCTGGTGCTGCTGGTCAACGAGCACTCGGCGAGCGCCAGCGAGGTGCTGGCCGCCGCGCTGCAGGACCACGGCCGCGCCGCCATCGTCGGCGCCCGGACCTTCGGCAAGGGCTACGTCAACACCGTCTACTCGTGGAAGAACCTCGACTTCCGCCTGAAGCTCACGACCGCGCACTACTTCACGCCGAACGGCCGCAACCTCGACGGCCACCATCGCAACGGCCAGAGCGACGGCGACGCCGCCAGGGCCGGCGGCATCACGCCGGACCTCGTCGTGGAACTGGACGAGACGGCGCGGCGCGGCGTGCTGCGGGTCCTGACCCAGCTCGAGCCGCCGGGCGCCTACCTGGCCGCGATCCGGGCCGCGGCGACCGAGCACGGCTTCGCGGTGCCGACGCCGCCGACCGCCGCCGACGACCCGCAGCTCGCCCGCGCGCTCACGGTGCTGCGCGAACGCGCCGCCGACCGCACGCCCGACGACCGCTGACGCGCTAGCATGCGCGGCCCGTGCACGAACGCATCCTGGGCATCGAGACCTCCTGCGACGAGACCGCCGCCGCCGTGGTGCAGGACGGCCGCACGGTGCTCAGCAACGTCGTGCACTCGCAGGTGGCGCTGCACGCACGCTGGCGCGGCGTCGTGCCCGAGGTCGCCAGCCGTTCGCACACCGAGCGCATCCTGCCGATCGTCGAGGCGGCGTTGCGCCAGGCGGAAGTGGCGCCGGGCGACCTGGACGCCGTCGCGGTGACGCACCGCCCCGGCATGGTCGGCTGCCTGCTGGTCGGTCTCGCCGCCGCGAAGGCGCTCTGCTGGCGGTTCTCGCTGCCGCTGCTCGGCGTCGACCACGTGCAGGCGCACGTGCACACCGGCTTCCTCGCCGACCCCGACCTGCCGCTGCCGGCGCTGGCGCTGGTCGCCTCGGGCGGGCACACCGCGCTCTACCTCGTGCACGCTCCCGGCCGCACCGAGCGGCTCGGCACGACGCGCGACGACGCCGCCGGCGAAGCCCTCGACAAGGGCGCGGCGCTGCTCGGCCTGCCCTACCCCGGCGGACCGGCGATCGAACGCGCCGCCGTCGGCGGCGACCCGCGCGCCGTCGCGCTGCCGCGCACGCTGCTCGGCCCGGACTCGCTCGACTTCTCGTTCTCCGGCCTGAAGACGGCGCTGCTCTACACGCTGCAGCCGCAGGGCAGCCCACCGCCGGCCGGACCGCCGACCGGCCAGCGCCTGCAGGACCTCGCCGCCGCCTACCAGGAGGCGGTGGTCGACGTGCTGGTGGCGAAGCTGCGCCGCGCCAGCGAACGCCACCCCGTGCGCTCCTTGTGCATCGGCGGCGGCGTGGCGCGCAACCTGCGCCTGCGCGAGCGGCTGGCCTCCGACCCGCAACTCGCGGCGCTGCACCTCGTGCTGCCGGATCCGGCGCTGTGCGCCGACAACGCGGCGATGGTCGCCAGCCTCGGCGCGACGCTGCGGCGCCAGGGCCTGGCCGCCGAACTCGACCTCGATGCGATCGCGACGCCGCAGTCGGGCGGCAAGGCGAAGGTGCGGCCGTGAACGCCGACGACGCTCCCTGGCGCGAGCTGCTGCAGCGCGTGCAGGGCGGCACCTGCAGCGTCGACGAGGCGCTGGCCGCCCTGCGGGTCGGCCCGCCGGCGGCCGAACTCGGCTTCGCCACCGTCGACCACGACCGCGCGCGGCGCTGCGGCCTGCCGGAGGTCGTGTACTGCCAGGGCAAGACCCCCGAGGAGGCGACCGGCATCGCCGTCGAGATCCTGCGCCGTTCCGACCGCCTGCTGATGACGCGCGCCACGACCGAGCACGCACGCGCCGTCGCCGAAGCGCTGCCGCAGGCGCGCTACCACGACCGCGCCCGCTGCGTCACCGTGCTGCCGGCGTCGCCGCCGCCGCGCGGCCGCGTCGCCGTGGTCAGCGCCGGCACCGCCGACCTGCCCGTCGCCGACGAGGCCGCGGTCACGCTCGAGTTCGCCGGCAACCGGGTCGAACGCTACACCGACGTGGGCGTCGCGGGGCTGCACCGGCTGCTGCGCCACATCGACGCCATCCGGCAGGCGAACGCGATCGTCGTCGTCGCCGGCATGGACGGCGCCCTGCCGTCGGTCGTCGGCGGACTCGTCGACCGCCCCGTGATCGCGGTGCCGACGAGCACCGGCTACGGCGCCTCGTTCGGCGGCGTCGCGGCCCTGCTGACGATGCTGAACAGCTGCGCCGCCGGCGTGGCGGTGGTCAACATTGACAACGGTTTCGGGGCTGGCTATCTCGCCTCCCTGATCAACCTGCGCACCGCCGCCACGGACCCGAGAACTTGACCACCGCCGACCGCCCTCCCGCCCGCCTCGTGCTCGAGGACGGGACCGTGCTCGCGGGGCGGGGCTTCGGCGCCGGCGTCGACCGCATCGGCGAGTTGGTGTTCAACACCTCGATGGTCGGCTACCAGGAGATCCTGACGGATCCCTCCTACCGCGGCCAGACGGTGCTGCTGACGCAACCGCACATCGGCAACTACGGCGTCAACAGCGAGGACGAGGAGTCGGCGCGCCTGTGGCTGTCGGGCCTGGTGGTGCGCGAGGCGTGCCGTCGGGCCAGCAACGCGCGTTCGGGCGCCGAGCTGTCGGACTACCTCGCGCAGCACGGCGTGCCCGGCATCGAGGGCGTCGACACGCGCATGCTGACCCGCCACGTGCGCGACCACGGCGAACTGCGCGTGCTGATCACGCGCGACATGGCCACTCCCGACGCCGAGCTCGTCGAACGCGTGCGCCGGGCGCCGCGCGTCGCCGACGAGGACCACGTGCTCGCGGTCACGGCCGCGGCGAGCCACGCCTGGGACAAGGGCTACGAGTCGGCGTTCAGCCCGCCGCCGCCGGCCGCCGCGCCGGGGCGCCGGCCGCGCGTCGTCGCCTACGACTTCGGCGCCAAACGCAACATCCTGCGCTCGCTGGTCGCCTGCGGCCTCGACGTCACCGTGGTGCCGGCGGCGACGCCCGCCGCCGCGGTGCTGGAGCAGCGGCCTGACGGCGTGTTCCTCAGCAACGGCCCCGGCGATCCGGCGGTCTGCCGCTACGCGATCGACGCGGCGAAGGTGCTCGTCCGGCAGCTGCCCGTGTTCGGCATCTGCCTGGGCCATCAGATCCTGGCGCACGTGTTCGGCGGCCGGACCTTCAAGATGAAGTTCGGCCACCACGGCGGCAACCAGCCGGTGATCGACCTCGCGACCGGCAAGGTCGAGATCACCTCGCAGAACCACAGCTACGCCGTCGACCCGTCGTCGCTGCCCGACGGCGTCGAGGTCACCCACCGGAACCTCAACGACGACACCGTCGAGGGCCTGCGCCACCGCGAGCTGCCGGTGTTCTCGGTGCAGTACCACCCCGAGGCGGCGCCGGGGCCGCACGACGCGCTCTACCTGTTCAGGCGCTTCGTCGAGCTGCTCGCCGCCGCCCGGTGCTGACCCGGTTCCGCGTCGACGCCGCGGCCGCCGGCGGCCGGCTCGACGCGTGCCTGCACGGCCTGGACGCGCCCGGCCTGGGCCCGCTGTCGCGCCAGCAAGCCCGCCGCCTGTGCGCGCTCGGCGCGGTCGCCAGGAACGGCGTGCGGGCCGCGGCCACGGCGCGCCTGCATGCCGGCGACGAGATCGCCTGGGCGCCGGACCTGGCGGCGCTGACGCTGCAGCTGGACGTCGCCGTGGCGTTCGCGGACGCGGACGTCGTCGTGCTGCACAAGCCGCCCGGCCTCGCCGTGCACGGCGGGCCGCTGGTGGAGCGCTCGGTCGCCTCGGCGCTGGCCCGCGCGCTGCCCGGCGCGGGCCTGGCGCAACGGCTCGACCGCGAGGCCTCCGGCCTGCTGCTGGTCGGGCGCGACGCCGCCGCCCTGCGCGCTCTCGGGGCGGCGATGGAGCAGGGCGCGATCGACCGCGAGTACCTGGCCGTGGTCGCCGGCGTGGTCGCCGCCGACGCGCGCACGATCGACCTGCCGCTGCGCATCACCGACGAGCCGCGCGGCGACCGCCCGAAGACCCTGGTCGACCCCGAGCACGGCCAGCCGTCGCGGTCGCACGTGGCCGTCGAGGCGCGCGGCCGATCGTGCACGCTGGTGCGAGTGCGGCTCGAGACCGGCCGCACGCACCAGATCCGCGCCCACCTGGCCGCGATCGGCCATCCGCTGCTCGGCGATCCGCGCTACGGCGACGCGGCCGCGAACGCCGCCGCACGCGCGACGTTCGGCATCGACCGCACCCTGCTGCACGGCGCCCGGCTGGTCTTCCCTGCACCCGGAACCGGAGCCCGCATCGAGGTGGCCGCGACGCACGAACCGGACTTCGCGCGCCTGTTCCCGCAGCTCGCCGGCCACCGATGAACCGCCGTCGGCGCGTTCAGAGCAGCGCGTATTCGCGCAGCACCAGGTGCGCGTTCCACAGCAGGTGCAGCAGCATCGCCGGCCACAGCGCGCCCGCCGCGACCCGGAGCACGCCGGCGGTGAAGCCGAACACGAAGTGCGGCAGCAGCATGACGACGTCGGCGTGCATGGCCGAGAACAGCATCGCCTGCACCGCGATCGCCAGGCCCGGCGACAGCACGCGCAGGAACCGCGTCAGCAGGAGTCCACGGTACATCCACTCCTCGACCAGCGCCGGCGCGACGGCGCTGGCCAGCAGCGACACCCACCACGGCCAACCGGCGTCGCGTTCCGCCGCGATCGGCGACGTCGCGCTGCCGTCCGACGGGATGCGGCTCTCCCAGGCCCACAGCAGCAGCGCCATGGCGACACCGACCAGCAGGCAGAGTTCGACCATGCGCGGCCGCGGGCGGGCGAACACCCGGCGCGCCTCGGCGTCGCGCCACACGAAGCGGACGACGACCACGCAGAGCGCCAGGTAGCCGACCTCGTAGAGCAGGACGTGGAGCAGGACGTAGGCCGACGCCGCCGTCGACGGCGTCCACAGGAACGCCATCACCTGGCCGTAGAGACCGTGCGCGGCCTGGATGGCAAGCCACAGCAGGAGCGCCGGCCGCAGCACATCGGCCGGCGCGACGGCGGCGGGTGGCGGGGCATCGGCCATGCCCACGAGGCTACCACCGCCTCGCGAACGCCGGCATCAGAACGCGCCGACCGTGAGCTGCAGCGCGTTCGTGCTGGTGATGGCCACGAAGGCGAGGCTCATGTCGACCTCGATCGGCACCATCTGGTAGTAGAACTGCGCGCCCACGAACGGCGGCGAGCTCGGCAGGAACAGCTGCCCCTCGACGGCGCCGGTCAATGTCACGTAGGGATCGAGGATGTCCGGCTCGACGTGCAGCAGGCAGCCCGGCACCGCCTCGGGCAGGATCGAGTTCAGCGCGAACGAAGGGAGCAGCGGCGCCATGCTGATGACCGCGACCACGAAGCACGTGGTCGGCAGGCCGGTCGCCTGCACGCGGAAGACGCCGTCGACCCACGGCTGCGCGCTGACGCTCAGCAGGTTCGGTCCGCCCGAGCTCGGACAGCCGGAGGCGAACGGCGCCGACGTCGCCGGGCACGTGGTCGTGAGCAGGGCGATGTAGGAGCAGAGGTTGCCGCCCGCGGTCGCGAAGGTGCCGCCGCCGACGATCTCGCCGCTCGCCAGCGAGCGCAGCGCCAGCACCGGCGCGTCCATGCCGACGCCGAGCGACGACCAGGTCGTGCCGTTCCAGCGCGCGACGTAGTCGACCGGCAGGCCGCCGGCGAGCGTGAACTGGCCGCCGACGACGAGGTCGCCGTTGGGCACGGCGCTGATCGCCGCCACCTCGGCATTGGTGCCGACGCCGAGCGGCGCCCAGGCGGCGCCGTTCCAGATCGCGATGTGGTTCGCCGGTGCGGCATCGGCGGTGCTGAAGTCGCCGCCGGCGACCAGATTGCCGTTGCCCTGCACGAACAGGGCCAGCACCGGGCCGTCCATGCCGGCGCCGAGCGGCGACCAGGCGCTGCCGTTCCAGCGGGCGATGCGGTTGCACGGCAGGCCGTCGGCGAGCGTGAAGTCGCCGCCGGCGACGAGGTCGCCGTTCGGCAGGCGCGCGAGGCAGCGCACCGGACCGTTCATGCCGAGGCCCAGGGCCGACCACGTGGAGCCGTTCCAGACCGCGACGCGGCTGGCGGGGTTGCCGCCCGCCAGCGTGAAGTCGCCGCCGGCGACGAGGTCGCCGCCCGGCAGGGTCAGCAACGCCCGCACGCGCTGGTTGGTGCCGCTGCCGAGGGTCGTCCACGCGGTGCCGTTCCAGCGGGCTACGAATGCCGCCGCCCCGCCGCCCGCGGCGGTGAAGTCGCCGCCGGCCGCGAAGGTGTTGTCGGCGAAGGCTGCCAGCGCGCGCACCTCGTTGTCCATGCCGGTGCCGAACGCAGTCCACGCCGCACCGTCCCAGCGCGCCACGCAATTGGTCGTGGTGCCGCTCGAGGTCACGAAGCGGCCGCCGGCCAGCAGACCGCCGTTCGGCTGCACGGCCAGCGCCTGCACGGCGTTGTCCATGCCCGAGCCGAGCGGCACCCAGCCGCTGCCGTTCCACAGCGCGATGCGGATCGCGGCGAAGCCGCCCGCCGACGAGAAGCTGCCGCCGGCGACGAGGCTGGTGCCGTCGAGCGGCGTCACCGTGAACACCACGCCGTTCATGCCGACCGACATCGCCGACCAGGTGCTGCCGTTCCAGCGCGCGGTGCGGTTGGCGCTGACGCCGCCGGCCACGGTGAACGTGCCGCTGGCGACGACCTCGTCGCCGGGCATCACGGCGAGGCCGCGGACCAGGTTGTTGACGCCGGTGCCGAGCGGCGACCACGTGCTGCCGTTCCAGCGGGCGATGCGGCTCGCCGAGCCGCCGCCGGCGATCGTGAACGCGCCGCCGACGATGACGTCGTCGTTCGACAAGGCCGCCAGGGCGTAGACGGGCGCGGTCACGCCGGCGCCGAGCGGCGACCACGAGCTGCCGTCCCAGCGGGCGACGCGCTCCGCCGCGCCGCCGCCGGCGCTGCTGAAGAAGCCGCCGGCGATCAGGTCGCCGTTCGACAGCGTCGTCAGCGCGTAGACCCAGCTGTTGGTGCCGAGCCCGAGCTGCGACCACGACGAGCCGTCCCAGCGGGCGATGTAGTTCGCCGGCGAACCGCCGGCGGTCGTGAACAGACCGGCGGCGACGAGATCGCCGTTCGACAGCACGCGCAGCGCGCGGACCTCGTTGTTGGTGCCGGCGCCGAGCGCCGACCACGCGGTGCCGTTCCAGCGCGCGACGCGCGCCGCGCCCGACCCGCCCGCGGTCGTGAAGCTGCCGCCGGCGACGAGGTCGCCGCCGGGCAGCACGGCCAGCGAGGTGACGTTGCCGTTGGTGCCGAGTCCGAGCGGCGACCACACCCCGGTCGCCGGATCCCAGGCGGCGACGTTGCTGGCCGGAACGCCGCCCGCGGCGCTGAAGGCGCCGGCGACGACCAGCACCGGCGTCGCCGGACCGGCGCCGTCGGGATCCCAGAGCGTGGTGGCGAAGACGTCGCCGCTGACGCCGGGCACGATCGGCAGCCAGGGCGTTTCGCACTGGGCGGTGGCGGCCACGGGCAGCGCGGCGAGCGCGCCGAGGCAGGCGAGACGGGTACAGAGGGATGGCGAGGTACGCATGGCAGGGAGTTGGTGGGAAGCGCACGCCGGCCGGAGTGCATGGCGGCCGACGAGGTTGCGAGATGGTAGGAAGCGCCGCCGCGGCGGCAACAGGGCCCGCGGCGACCGGTCGCCCCGGAGAGGGCCTTCGCGCCGCGGCGGCACCGCCTGGACCGGTCGCCGGGCCGACGCCCCTGGCGGGGACGGCGCGCCCGCGATCCGATGCACCGCATGCGCCGCCTGGTCGCGTGGTCGTGCCTCGTCCCGCTGCTGACGGCGCAGCATCCCCTGGCGCCGCGCCTGCAGGAGCGCACCTTCGCCGTCGACGGCGTCGAGCGCCAGGCACTGCTGCACGTCCCGCCCGCCGCGGCCACCGAACCGGCGCCGCTGGTGTTCGTCTTCCACGGCCACGGCGGCCGCGCCGCCGGCGCGGCGCGCTCGTTCGGCCTGCACGAACTCTGGCCGGACGCCATCGTCGTCTATCCCCAGGGCCTGCCGACCCCGGGCCGCACCGACCCCGAGGGCGAGCGCTCCGGCTGGCAGCACGCCGCCGGCGAGGCCCATGACCGCGACCTGCGCTTCGTCGACGCCATGCTGGCGGCGCTGGGGCGGGAACTGCGCGTCGATCGCCACCGTGTGCACGCCGCCGGCCACAGCAACGGCGGCGGCTTCACCTACCTGCTCTGGGCCACGCGCGGCGAAGCGTTCGCGTCGTTCGCCGCGTCGGCGACGGTCGCCGCCCGCGCGCTGCGCGGCGCCGAGCCGCCGCCGCGCCCGGTGCTCCACCTCGCCGGCCGCGCCGATCCGGTGGTGCCGTTCTCGCGCCAGGAGCGCACGATCGCGGCCCTGGTCGCCGCCCAGGCGGCCGCGGCCGGCGAGCCCTGGGACGCCGTGCCCGGCGCCACGCGCCACCGCGCCGCGAACGGCGCCGATGTGGCCGTGCTGCGCCACGACGGCGGCCACGAGCTGCCCGCCGCCGCCGGTCCGGCGGTCGCCGCGTTCTTCCGCGCGACGCCACGGCCGAACCCGTGGGTGGTCGACGAGGTGCGCGCGCCGAGCCTCGTTCGGCACGTCTACGCGAGCCCGGCTGCCGGCACCGAGGTCGCCTACCACGTCCTGCTGCCCCCGGACTACCTGGACGGCGCTGCCCGCCACCCGGTGCTCTACTGGCTGCACGGCAGCGGCGGCGGCGGCGCGGGCGTCGGCCCGCTGGCGCGCCGCTTCCTCGCGGCGATGCGCGCGGGCGCGATGCCCGCGTGCCTGGTCGTGTTCCCCAATGGCCTGCCGAACGGCATGTGGTGCGACAGCGTCGACGGCCGCACGCCGGTCGAGACGGTGCTGGTCGGCGAGATCGTGCCGCGCATCGACCGCCTGTTCCGCACCGCGGCCACGCGCGAAGGGAGGCTGCTCGAGGGCTTCAGCATGGGCGGCTACGGCGCGCTGCGGCTCGCGTTCGCGCACCCGGAGCTGTTCGCCGCCGCCTCCTCGTTGGGCGGTGGTCCGCTGCAGCCCGAACTGGTGGCCACGCCCCGCGCCGACGAGGCGCGGCGCGAGCAGGTGCTGCGCGAGGTGTTCGGCGGCGATCAGGCCGAGTTCCGACGACGCAGCCCGTGGCAGCTCGCCGCCGCACAGGCCGACCGCCTGCGCCGGGACCTGCGGCTGCGGCTGGTGGTCGGCAGCGCCGACGCGACGCTGCCGGCGAACCGCGCCCTCCACCAGCACCTGGAGGGCCTCGGCATCCCGCACGAGTACATCGAGCTCGATGGCGTGCCGCACGACCCGCTGCGCACGCTGGAGGCACTCGGCGCGCGCTTCGCCGCCTTCCATCGCGCCGCGTTCGCCGACCCCGCCGGCCGCTGACGCCGGGCCGCTACCGCCCCAGCGCCGCCAGCACCCTCGCCTTCACCTCGCCGGCCGCGCACTCGCTCTTCTGCATGCCCCTGCGGACCAGGAACTCGACCTGGCCGTCGCCGGCCTTGCGGCCGACGAACACCTGCACCGGGAAGCCGAGCAGCTCGTTGTCCTTGAACTTCGCGCCGGGGCTGAGCGCGCGGTCGTCGAGGCAGACGTCGACGCCCGCCTCGCGCAGCTCGGCGTAGAGCCGGGCGCCCAGCATCACCTGCTCGGCCCGCTGCGGATCGAGCATCGCCACCACGCACTCGAACGGCGCGATCGACGCTGGCCAGACGATGCCCTTGTCGTCGTGGTTCTGCTCGACCGCGGCCGCCGGAGTGCGCGACACGCCGATGCCGTAGCAGCCCATCACGAACGGCTGCGGCTTGCCGCCCTGGTCCATGAACGTCGCCCCCATCGCCTTCGAGTACTTGGTGCCGAGCTTGAAGATGTGGCCCACCTCGATGCCGCGCGCCTGCTCGAGCGGCCTGCCGCTGAGCGGACAGCCCTCGCCCTGGCGGGCGGTGCGCAGGTCCTTGAACGACGGCTGGCGGCAGTCGCGGCCGAGGTTGACGTTGAGGCAGTGGTAGCCGGTCCGGTTGCAGCCGGTCAGCAGGTTGGTGCGGCCCTGCAGCGACTCGTCGGCCAGCAGCGGCACCTCCTCGGGCAGCGCGACCGGACCGGCGAAGCCGACCTCGGCGCCGGTCGCCGCGCGGATCTCGTCGTCGGTCGCCAGCCGCACCGCCAGCGCGTCGAGCGCATTGGCGAGCTTGACCTCGTTGACCTCGAGATCGCCGCGCATCATCACCGCCACGACCCTGGCCTTGTTCTTCCAGGTCACGTGGTAGAGCACCGTCTTGGCCATGCGGCCGGCGGTCCAACCGGGGAAGAACGCCTCGAGCTGCGCCACGGTCCTGACGTCCGGCGTCGCGATCTGCTCCATCGGCAGCGGCTCGCCGCCGGCCGGCGCGTCCGGCAGCCGGCTGGTCGCCTTCTCGACGTTGGCCGCGTAGCCGCTGTCGCGGCAGAACAGGATCGAGTCCTCGCCGGAGTCGGCGAGCACCATGAACTCCTCGCTGCCGGCCCCGCCGATCGCGCCCGAATCGGCCTGCACCACCGTGTACTCGAGCCCGCAGCGCTCGAAGATGCGGCAGTAGGCGCGGCGCATCTTCTGGTAGGCCTCGTCGAGCCCCGCCTGGTCGGCGTCGAACGAGTAGGCGTCCATCATGATGAACTCGCGGCCGCGCATCAGGCCGAAGCGCGGCCGGATCTCGTCGCGGAACTTGTCCTGGATCTGGTAGCAGTTGACCGGCAGCTGCTTGTAGCTGTTGACCTGGGCGTTGACGTAGGCGGTCATGACCTCCTCGTGCGTCGGCCCGAGGCACATGTCGCTGCCCTTGCGGTCCTTCAGCGTGAACATGATGCCGTCGTTCACGTAGCGGTCCCAGCGGCCGCTCGACACCCACAGCTCCTTCGGCTGGAGGATCGGCAGCATGACCTCGTTGGCGCCCTCGCGGTCGAGCTCCTCGCGCACGATCTGCGCGAACTTCCTCACCACGCGCCACATCAGCGGCGCGAACGTGTAGACGCCGGCCGCGGTCTTGACGATCAGGCCGGCGCGCGCGAGCAGCTTGTGGCTCGGGATCTCCGCGTCGGCCGGGTCGTCGCGGAGCGTCGAGATCAGGATCTGGGACAGTCGCATCGGGCCGGCGAGCGTAGCCGGCAGGCCACCCGGCGGGAACGCGTCAGTACAGCAGCCGCGTACGGATCGTGCCGGCGATGGCGTCGAGGTCCTTCTGCAGCGCCCGCGTGTCGTCGCGATCGCCGGCGTCGACGTCGATCACCACGTAGCCGATCTCGGCGTCGGTCTGCAGGAACTGCGAGGCGACGTTGATCTGCCGGCGCGTGAACACGTCGTTGACCTGCGACAACATGCCCGGCCGGTTCTGGTGGATGTGCAGCAGCCGGTGCTTGCCGCGGTGCTCGGGCAGCGCCACCTCGGGGAAGTTGACCGCGGTCAGCGTCGAGCCGTTGTCGCTGTAGCGCAGCAGCTTGCCGGCGACCTCGGCGCCGATGTTCTGCTGCGCCTCGGCGGTGCTGCCGCCGATGTGCGGCGTCAGGATCACGTTGTCGAACCGCCGCAGCGGCGACTCGAACCGCTCGTCGTTGGACTCGGGTTCGTGCGGGAACACGTCGATCGCCGCGCCGGCGAGCCGGCCGGCGTCGAGCGCCGCGGCCAGGGCGTCGAGGTCGACGACGGTGCCGCGCGAGGCGTTGACCAGCGACGCGCCCGGCTTCATGCGGGCCAGCTGCTCCGGCCCGATCAGCCAGCGCGTCTGCGGCGTCTCCGGCACGTGCAGCGTCACCACGTCGGCCTGCTCGAGCAGCGCCTCGAGGCTGCGCACCGGCTGCGCGTTGCCGAGCGCCAGCTTGGTGACGATGTCGTGGTAGACCACCTGCATGCCGAGCGCCTCGGCGAGCAGCCCGACCTGCGTGCCGATGTGGCCGTAGCCGACGATGCCGAGCACCTTGCCGCGCGCCTCGCGCGAACCGGCCGCCGACTTGATCCACTCGCCGCGGTGCGCGGCCGCGTTCCGCTGCGGGATGCCGCGCAGCAGCAGCACGATCTCGGCCAGCACCAGTTCGGCGACGCTGCGCGTGTTCGAGAACGGCGCGTTGAACACCGGGATGCCGCGCCGTCGCGCCGCCGCGAGATCGACCTGGTTGGTGCCGATGCAGAAGCAGCCGATCGCCATCAGTCGGGGGGCCGCGGCCAGCACCTCGGCGGTGAGCTGCGTCCGCGAGCGGATGCCGAGCATGTGCACCGACGCCAGCGCCCGCCGCAGTTCGTCGGGCGGCAGCGCCTTCGGCTGGCTCACGACCTGGGTGTAGCCGTCGGCGGCGAACAGCTCGGCGGCGCTCGCATGCACGCCCTCGAGCAGCAGGATCGAGATGTTGGCGCGATCGAACGAGGTGGCGAGGGCGGGGGTGGCGGCCATGCGCGGGCGACTATCGGCAGGCGGCGCGCCGCGGACAACCGTGCGGTCGTTCGCGGGCAGCAGGGTGCCTGCGCCTGCGCCGCCGGCGCTACCATGGACGCCGCCATGGCCTCCCTCCTGCCCCCCTTGCTCCCCGTCACGGCGACGCTCGCGCTGCTGTCGACCCTGCCCGGCCAGGACGCGCCGGTGCGCTTCGTGCCGCGAGAACCGCTGCTGCAGATCGGCATCCACGATGCCCCGGCGCTGCTGGCCGCGCTGCCGCGCCTGCACCTCGGCCAGTTGTTCGCCGACGCCGAGGTCGCGGCGGCGATCGAGGTGGGGCGCAAGGAGTACGTCGCCCGCGTCGACCGCTGGCGCCAGACCGCCGACCGCATGCTGGCGCTGGATCCCGGGCGTGTCGCGGCGGGCACCCTGCTGACGCGCGCGATCTACGATCTCGACTGGCGCGAGGTCGCCAGCGGCGAGATCGTGGCCTCCCAGGGCGACCAGCCGTTCCACGTGCAGACCACGATGCTGCTGTCGCCGGTCCCGGCCGCGGCCGGGCCCTGGCAGGAGCGCCTGCTGGCGCTGCGGCAGCAGCTGCAGGGGCTCGCCGCCGACACCAACCCGACCGGCACGCTGCGCGTCGACGCCGAGCGCATCGACGGCCAGGAGGCGCTGGTGCTGGTGCCGCGAGCCGACGACGAGTCCGAGTTCCTGTTCGGGCCGCGCGGCGTCTGGCTGCTGCACCTGCCGGGGCAGATCGCCGGCGGCATCGGCCGGCCCGAGGTGGCAGGCGCCTGTGCCAGGGCTGCGCAGCGTTCGCCCGGCATCGCCCTGACGTTCGACCTGCACCGCTACCTGCACCTGCTCGACGGCGGCGATCCGGACCCCGAGCAGGCGGTGGTGCTGCGGGCCCTGGGACTCGACGGCGTGCTCCGCCTGAGCTGGGAAGTGCGCCCCGACGGCGAACGACTGCACGACGAGATCGCCCTCACCTTCGCCGAACGGCCGCACGGCCTGCTCGGCGCCCTGCTCGACGGCATGGCGCCGCCGGTCGGCCAGCCGCTGCCGGCGGCGGCGCTGCTGCAGCTGCGTTGCGCCGTCGACCTCGGCGCCCTGGTCACGGCGATCGACGAACTGCTGACGGCGGCGGATGCGCCGACCCTGGGCCAGCTCGATCTGGCCGGCGACCTGAAGCAGGCGTTCACCGGCGGCGTGGCGCTGGCCGTCTGCCGCCCCGCCCCCGGCGGCCTGGTGCCGCGGCTCTACGCCAGCTTCGGCATCGCCGACGCGGCGGCGTTCGCCCGCTGCGCGGCGCGGCTGGGCGAGCTCGTCGGCGCCACGACGCGCCCGATCACCTACGAGGGCAAGCCGTGCGTGCAGTGGCGCCTCGCCGACGCGCCACCGGCGCTGCAGCCGGCCTACTGCCTGCAGGACGGCGTCGTGCACTTCGCCGAGAGCGGGCTCGCGCTGCGCGCGCTGCTGAAGGCGCAGGCCGCCGGCGCGCCGCCGGAGCTCGACGTCGGCGACGCGCCGCGCCCTGGCGGCGCCGGCACCGCGCTGCCGGGCTTCGACCTGCGCTTCGACGGCGCCGCGATCCACGCCGCGATCCACGAGCTGTGGCTGCCGCTCGCCAGCACGCTGATGGGCATGGACCCCTCGGTGCAACCGCTGGTGCCGATGGCCGAGATGCCGACCGTCGAGGCCGTGACCATGCACCTGCGGCGCGGACGCGGCGTGCTGCGGCGCAGCGCCGACCGGATCGCGCTGGCGATGAGCGGCACTGCCGGCGGCCCCGAGCTGACGGCGCTGCTCGCCGGCTACGGTCCGTTCCTGTCGGGCATGATGACGCGCGGCGGCTACTGGCGGACCGAGGCCCTGCAGTACGATCTCGCCCGGCTGCAGCTCGAACGCCTGCACCTGGCCCTGGCCGCGTTCGAGGCCAAGCACGGCCGGCGGCCGGCCTCGCTCGGCGAGCTGGTCGCCAGCGGCGAGCTGGCCGACCCCGACCTGCTGGCGATCCCCGGCGATGCCGCGAGCGAACCGGTCGAGCACGACGGCAAGGTGGTCGCCCGCACGTCGTTCCGCTACGACCCCGACGGCGCGCCGACGGACGCCGAGGACGGACAGGTGGCGGGCGTGCTGACTTCGCTGCGCGCCTTCCAGTGGCGCACGCTGGTGCTCGCCGCGGACGGCACCGTGCACGATTCGTGGGGCGGCATCGTCTTCGGGCTACCGGGGATGGCGGTCGAGGCCATCGAGAGCGTCGAGGTGGAGGTCGTCGAGCCGCCGCGCGACGAGCCGAAGCCGCAGCGCGACTGACGGTCGCGGCCCGAGTTCCCGTTGCCATCGACGGTGCGGCCGCGCGACGGCCGGCGCCCGCCGACGCGCGGCCGCGGCCCGTCGTACGCTGCAGGGTGGCGGTCTCGCCGATGGCTCTCCCCCCGCGTCAAGCCCTGCTGACCCTCGCCGCGGGCGTCGTGGCCACGATGCTCGCCGGCCCGGCGGCCGCCCAGGCAGGACGGGCGGCGCCCCCGCCCGCCGTATGGGCCAGCGAGTTCGCCGGCATAGCCGAGCACGACGGCGCGCTGCTCGGCGCCGCGCGCCGCTACCGGGCGACGTTCGGCGACCGCGACGTCGAGTTCCTGCCGGCCCTCGGCAAGCACGCGCCGCGCGCCGAGCCCTGGCGGGTGCACCTGCACTCGGTCCGGCGCGGCGACGCCGTGCTGCTGCGCGCGGCGGACGCGGCCCCCGGCCGCGACCACGACCGCCACCGCGTGCACTACCACTGGCCGGGCGTCGTCGAACGCTACGAAGCGCGGCCGCCGGGCCTCGAACAGAGCTTCCTGTTCGCCGCGCGGCCGCCAGGCCGCGGCGACCTGGTCGTCCGGCTCGACGTCGACACCGCGCTGCCGCGTGATGGCGGCGACGGCGTGGCCTGGCGCAACGCGCGCGGCGGCGGCGTCACGCTCGGCGCGGTGGTCGGCATCGACGCGGCCGGGCGGCGCAGCGCCGGCTCGGCGCGCCACGTCGACGGCGGCTACGAACTGTCGCTGCCGGCGGCGTTCGTCGACACCGCCAGCTACCCGCTGGAGCTGGATCCGCTGATCGGCACCGCCGTCGAGGCGCTCGCGGGCGCCGACTGCGACTTCCCCGACGTCGCCCACGACGCGTTCACCGACAGCTGGTGCGTCGCCTGGACGCAGTTCTTCGGCGGCGGCGCCACCGGCATCGTCGCCGGCGTCTGGCTCGCCGGCTCGCTGGGCTTCGGCTACGCCTTCGCGGTCAACCAGCCCGGCGACGAGGACGGCGTGCGGGTCGCCAACATCGCCGGCAGCGGCCTCTACGTGCTCGTCTGGGTCAACTACCAGGGCACGAGCAGTTCGATCTCGGGGCTCGCGTTCGAGCCGAGCCAGGCGATCGCGACGAACGTGTTCACCATCGACGGCCCGGGCAACGTCTGGTGGCCGGTGGTCAGCAGCGAAGCGACGGTCTACGACGACGACTGCCTGGTGGCGTGGCTCGACGGCACCTACGGCCTGCTCGGCTGCAGCGTGGCGATCGATGCGAACCTGCAGCCGAGCGCCACGCCGATCGTGCAGATCGCCGGCGGCAACGTCACCGAGCCGGCGATCAGCAAGCAGGGCGGCAATCCTGGACTGCACCTCGTCACCTGGGTCGACCGGCCACCCGGTCTGCCGGGCTGGGTGCGCGCCCAGGTCGTCGACCATGACATGAACCTGCTCGGGCCCGGCGCCTGGATCCAGAACGCGCCGCAGGACAGCGGCTGGCCGGCCGTCGACGGCGACGGCTTCCGCTTCCTGGTCGTGTGGGAGGAACAGGAGGTGGCCAATCCGTCGTCGATCGACCTGCGCGGGCGCATCGCCACCATAGGCCCGACGGGCCTCACCAGCCTCGGCGGCGTCACCGACCTCGCCGCCACGCCCGGCTGGTTCGACTATGCGGCCGACGTGGCGCTGCTCGGCGACCGCTTCGGCCTCGCCTACGCGCGGCAGGTGCCCGGGCCGCCGTTCGGCGACGACGTGTTCTTCCAGGCCGTGGCGGGCAACGGCACGCCGATCGGCGGCGCCCTGCGGCTCGACCTCACGCCCGGCACCGACTACCGCTACGAGCACGCGCCGCGCATCGTCGGCCGGCGCGACGGCGATCCGTCGACGAGCGCCGACGACGGCGTGGTGGTGTTCGCCGACCAGAGCGTGACGACGGCCGACAGCAACGTCGGCCTGCAGGCCGTCGAGGCGATGGGGCCAGGCGGGCCGATCGTCGACCTCGGCGGCGGCTGCGGCCCCGGCGGGCTCGCGGTCGCGCCCGGACCCTACGCGTTCGGCAACGACACCTTCGCGATGGAACTCTACGGTGCGCCGCCGCTGGCGATCCCGTTCCTGCTGCTCGGCCTGCCGGCGCCGCACGCGCAGTGCGGCGTCTGCTCGGCGATCCAGTTCCTGCTCAGCTGGTTCGTGCCCAACGTCGCCGGCACCTGCGCGACGACGTTCCCGGCGCCGGCGGAGCCGGCCTACCTGGGCTTCCAGATCGAGTTCCAGTTCGTCACCTTCAACGTCAACTACGTCGGCTGCCCGCTGCTGCCGGGCGTGGCGGCGAGCAACGTCGTGCGGGCGACGCTGGGCTACTGACCGGCGCCTCGACGAGCGCGGCGGCTCGCGCGAGGCTGCGCCTCAACCCCGACGGCATCAGCACCTTGCGCGCGCCTGTGGATCGCTTTCCACACGCCGTCGCGGCCGCGGCGCGAGGCCCGCAGTTTCCCCTCGCGCCGCACCCGGGCATCCGCTGTAGTCCCGCCCCGCGATGCCACGGCGAACCGACCTGCGCTCCATCCTGATCCTCGGGTCGGGACCGATCGTCATCGGGCAGGCCTGCGAGTTCGACTACTCGGGCGTGCAGGCCTGCAAGGCGCTGCGCGCCGACGGCTACCGGATCGTGCTGATCAACAGCAACCCGGCGACGATCATGACCGATCCCGAGATGGCCGATCGGACCTACGTCGAGCCGATCACCGCCGAGGTCGTCGCCAAGATCATCGAACAGGAACGGCCGGACGCGATCCTGCCGACCCTCGGCGGCCAGACCGCGCTGAACTGCGCGATGCAGCTGCACGACATGGGCGTGCTGGCGAAGTTCGGCGTCGAGATGATCGGCGCCAAGCCGGCGTCGATCCAGAAGGCCGAGGGGCGGCTCGAGTTCCGCGACGCCATGCAGAAGATCGGCCTCGAGTGCGCGCGGTCGCGGCTCGCCTACTCGATGTCCGAGGCACGGCAGGCGCTGGACGAGATCGGTCTGCCGTGCGTGATCCGGCCCGGTTTCACGATGGGCGGCAGCGGCGGCGGCATCGCCTACAACCTCGCCGAGTTCGAGGACATCTCCTCGCGCGGCCTGCAGCTGTCGCTGAACAGCGAGATCCTGGTCGAGGAATCGATCGCCGGCTGGAAGGAGTACGAGCTCGAGGTCGTGCGCGACCGGCACGACAACGTGATCATCGTCTGCTCGATCGAGAACTTCGACCCGATGGGCGTGCACACCGGCGACTCGGTCACCGTCGCGCCGGCGCAGACGCTCAGCGATCGCGAGTACCAGCTGATGCGCGACGCGGCGATCGCCTGCATCCGCGAGATCGGCGTCGACACCGGCGGCAGCAACGTGCAGTTCGCGATCGATCCGCGCACCGGCCGCATGATCGTCGTCGAGATGAACCCGCGCGTCAGCCGCAGTTCGGCGCTGGCGAGCAAGGCGACCGGGTTCCCGATCGCCAAGATCGCGGCGAAGCTCGCCGTCGGCTACACGCTCGACGAACTGCAGAACGACATCACCAAGGTCACCAAGGCCTGTTTCGAGCCGACGATCGACTACTGCGTCGTCAAGTTCCCGCGCTGGGCGTTCGAGAAGTTCCCGACCGCCGACTCGGTACTCGGCACGCAGATGAAGTCGGTCGGCGAGGTGATGGCGATCGGCGCCACCTTCAAGGAGGCGATGCAGAAGGCGCTGCGCGGCCTCGAGACCGGCCGCAACGGCTTCGGCAACGTGCCGGGCAAACCGCACTGCCGGCCCGAGGACTGCGACCGCGAGGCCATCCGGCCCCACCTGGCGACGCCGCGCGCCGACCGCATCGACTGGGTGCGCACCGCCCTGCTCGCCGGCATGACCGTCGAGGAGATCCACGACTACTCGCGCATCGACCCGTGGTTCCTCGACCAGCTGCAGGAACTGGTCGCCCACGAACACGAGCTGGTCGCCGCTGCCGCCGGCGGCCTCGCCGGCCTCGACGCGGCGCTGCTGCGCCGCAGCAAGGCGCTCGGTTTCAGCGACCGCCAGATCGCCGCCGCCTGCCCGGGCAAGGTCGGCGAGTGGCAGGTGCGCGCCCACCGCAAGCAGCTGGGCGTGGTGCCGGCCTACAAGCGCGTCGACACCTGCGCCGCCGAGTACCCGAGCTTCACGCCCTACCTCTACTCGACCTACCACGGCACCGAGGACGAGGTCGGACCGGCGGGCGCGAAGCGCCGTGTGGTCGTGCTCGGCGGCGGCCCGAACCGCATCGGCCAGGGCATCGAGTTCGACTACTGCTGCGTGCACGCGGCGATGGCCCTGCGCGAACTCGGCTACGAGACGGTGATGGTCAACAGCAACCCCGAGACCGTGTCGACCGACTTCGACACCTCGGACATGCTGTTCTTCGAACCGCTGACGCACGAGGACGTGATGAACGTCGTCGACCGCGTCGGCCCGCACGGCGTCATCGTGCAGTTCGGCGGCCAGACGCCGCTCAACCTCGCGCGCGGCCTGCAGGACAACGGCGCGCCGCTGGTCGGCACCAGCGTCGAGTCGATCGAGGCCGCCGAGGATCGCGAACTGTTCAGCAAGCTGATCACGCGGCTGGGCATCGACCAGCCGCCGAACGGCATGGCCGCGAGCTCGGGCGAGGCGATCGCCGTCGCCGAGCGCATCGGCTACCCGGTGCTGGTGCGGCCGAGCTTCGTGCTCGGCGGCCGGGCGATGGAGGTCGTCTACGACCGCCAGGGCCTCGAGTCCTACATGGAGCGGCACCGGTCGTTCTCCGAGGACCGACCGCTGCTGGTCGACAAGTTCCTCGACGCCGCGATCGAGGTCGACGTCGACGCGATCGCCGACGGCGAGCAGGTGCTGATCGGCGGCATCATGGAGCACATCGAGGAGGCCGGCATCCACTCCGGCGACTCGAGTTGCTCGCTGCCGCCCTACACGCTGACCGACGGGCTGATCGCCGAGATCGCCGAGAAGACCCGCCGGCTGGCGCGCGAGCTGCGTGTCGTCGGCCTGATGAACGTGCAATGGGCGGTGCGCGGCCCCAAGGTCTACATGCTCGAGGCCAACCCGCGCGCCTCGCGCACCGTGCCGTTCGTCAGCAAGGCGGTCGGCCAGCCGCTGGCCAAGTTCGCGGCGCGACTGATGCTCGGCGAGACGCTGGCGCAGGTCGGCGCCATCGAACGCCTCGACCTGCCGTTCTTCGCCATCAAGGCGCCGGTGTTCCCGTTCAACAAGTTCCTCGGCGTCGACACGCTGCTCGGCCCGGAGATGAAATCGACCGGCGAGGTGATGGGCATCGACGCGCGGTTCGGCGCCGCGTTCGCGAAGGCGATGGTCGGCGCCGGCAACGCGCTGCCGCGCGACGGCAAGGTGTTCGTCTCGGTGCGCGACGAGGACAAGCGCCTGATCGTGCCGCTCGTCGACCGCCTGCACTCCCTCGGCTTCGAGATCGTCGCCACCAGCGGCACCGCCCGCGCGCTGCAGAACGCCGGCATCCCGGTGCAGCGCGTGTTCAAGCTGCACGAGGGCCGGCCGCACGTGCTCGACCTGATCGTCAACCGCGAGGTGCGGCTGCTCGTCAACACGCCGAGCGGCCGCCGCGAGCGCAGCGACGACCGCCAGATCCGCAGCGCCGCGGTCAACCACCGCATCCCCTGCATCACCACGCTGGCCGCCGCCGCGGCGACGATCCAGGGCATCGAGAGCTGGGTGAAGAAGCCGATCGCCGTGCGGCCGCTGCAGGACTACCACGGCGAACTCGCCGGCCGCGCCCCGGCCTGAGCCGGCGACGGCGAAAGGCTCGCGGCCGGCAGGCGGCACGCCTACCATGGCCGCAATCGCCGCCACGCCGAGCCGAACCATGCACGACGCCCCCCGCCACGATTCCCCGTTCGCCCGGCAGATCGCCGGATTCTGCGCCCAGCAGGTGACCCAGCCCCAGGTGCGGCGCGACTCCTTCCCCGGCTCGCCGCTCTGGGCCGCGGTCGCCGGGACGGGCACCGCGCTGTGGCTCGACACCGGCGACGTCGACGCCGCGCGCGGCCTGTGGGTGCGCGAGTTCACGGCGCTGACGACCAACAACACGCTGCTGAACAAGGAGGTGCAGAAGGGCATCTACGACCAGCTGGTGCCGGCGGCGGCGGCGCTGGTGCGAGAGGCCGAGCCGAAGGCCGACCAGGCGCGGCTGGTGCAGGAGGTCGCGTTCGTGCTGAACGCCGTGCACGGCCTGAAGCTCGTGCGCACCTTCGACGCCGACGTCTCGGTCGAGCTGCACACCGCGGTCGCCGACGACGCCGAGGCCAGCTACCAGTACGGCAAGCGCTTCCACGCGATCTGCCCGGACCGCTTCATCGTCAAGGTGCCGCTGACCCCCGCCGGCCTGCTCGCCGCCCGGCGCCTGCACGACGACGGCATCCGGCTGAACTTCACGCTCGGCTTCTCGGCGCGCCAGAACTGGCTGATCGCGGCGCTGGCCCAGCCGACCTGGTGCAACGTGTTCATGGGCCGCATCAACGCCTTCGTCGCCGACAACAAGCTCGGCGACGGGCGGAACGCCGGCGAGAAGGCGACGCTGGCCAGCCAGCGCGGTCTGCGCCGGCTGCGGCAGCAGACCGGGGTGACGGTGCGGCAGATCGGCGCCTCGATGCGCAGCGGCCAGCAGATCGCCGACCTGCTCGGGCTCGACGTGTTCACGATGCCGACCGCCGCCGCCAAGGAGTTCGTGCAGATGAACCCGGCGCCGGCCACGCTGCGCGACCGTACCAACGACGACCCGCCGGTCACGTTCGCCGCCGGCGTGGACGGCGCGGCGAGCAGGCTCGACTGCTTCTGGGCGATCACGCCGCAGTTCGAAGCCGCCGCCGCGGCGGCCGCCCGGCTCGACCCGCGCACGGCGACCGCGAAGGACGTGCTCGGCACGCTGGCCAGCCACGGCGCCGGCGACCTGTTCCCCCAGTTCACTGCCGCCGAGGCGCAGCGCATCGCCAAGGAAGGCAAGATTCCCGTGCACGCGAGCTGGCAGGACCGCGTGCGCGCCGGCACCGCCAGCTGGGACGGCATCCTGACGGCCGCGGCCCTGGCCAGCTTCGGCCAGGACCAGCAGGCGCTCGACGACCGGATCGCCAAGCACTTGTGAGCCGTCGCTCCCGCGATCGCGGGTGACGCGGACCGCGCGTCCGCGCCGCGGCACGCCCACCGCGGACGGGCGCCGCGCCGGGCGCCGGAACTGGCGTGGCGCGCCTGCGTTCAGGCGCCCCCTCGACGGCCGGACCGGGACCCCGGTCGACAGCCGCGCCGATCCGCACGCCTCCTGCGGCAACCGGGTCGGAGTTCGCAATCCCAACGCCTCGGTCAGCCGTCACAATCCCTGAGCCCGACCGCGCTGCTTCCGTTGCTCCGAGCCACAACGCCCACCGCATCCTCATGAACGCCATCCGCTGCCGTCCCCACGCCCTGCTCGCCTTCGCCGCCCTCGCCGCCGGCCTCGCCGCCCAGGGCACGCCGATCGGCTTCGAGGAGACCTACGCGCTCGCCCCCGACCGGGCCAAGGCGGTCGCGACGCTGCTGCCGGGCACCGACGACTGGTACTACTACCACTGCCGCGAACGGCTCGACGCCCGCGACTTCGCCACCGTGCGCGCCGTGATGCCGGCCTGGATCCAGCGCCACGGCCGCGGCCCGCGCGTGGTCGAGATCGAGAACCGCGAGGCCCTGCTGTCGTTCGGCGACGACCCGGACCGCACCTACGCGTTCCTGCGCGACCGGCTCGGGCTGCGCTTCGACCACCAGCGCGTGGTGCCCGGCGAACGCAGCGACCTGCCGACCCAGCTCGACCCCGCGCTGCTGTCGCCGGCGACCCTGACCGGACGCGCCCTGCAGCGGCACCGCGAAACGGTCGACGGGTTCACGAACCGCGCCCTGCCGGCGCTGCTGGCGTCGAACCTCGACGGCAACCGCCTGCGCAGCCTGCTGACGCGCCTCGCGCGTCCCGACGTCGACAACCTGCCGGCCATGGTGGTGCGGGACCTCGACCACCCGCAGAGCCGCGGCTTCGGCTCGCTGGCGGTGCATCGCGAACTGCGCCTCGCCCAGCTCGAGGAGTGCGTGCGCCTGCGCCCGGCCCTGCTGCAGGAGCGCGCGTTCGTCGACGCCTACCTGCGGCGCCTGCAGCCGGGCGCCGACGCCGACTGGCGCCGCGATCCCGCGGCCCGGGCCGCGCACCTCGCCCGGCTCTGGCAGTTCGCGCAGCGCCTGCCGCCGGCGCACAACTCGCTGAAGGCGCACGTGCTGTTCCACTGGCTGCAGCACGACCTGACCCAGGGAGCGCCCGACAAGGACCGCTTCCTGGCCTACATCCGGCTGCCGCGGCGCAGCGCGCTCGCCGCCGAGGGACACCTGCTGCGCCACCAGCAGCGGCCGCAGGAGTACGTCGACGGCGCCTCGCCGTTCGCGACCGGACTGGCGCCGATCGGCGACGACACGGCGCTGCTGCGCGCCTGCCTCGAGCACTTCTTCGCCCGCGAGGACGGCTACGCGGCCTACGCCGAGTTCCTGCGCGACGACTGGCTCAAGACCGTGCTGGCGGAGACCAAGCTGCTGCTCGGCCAGGGCGACATGGAACGCTGGTACTCGATGCTGGCCGATCCGGCCCAGCTGGAGCGCCTCGAGCGCCGCGTCGAGATCGACTTCGCCGCCACCTCACGCACCCACTACGCCGCCGCCGAGGCGGTGCGCCTCGACGTCGACGTCAAGAACGTGCCGACGCTGCTGCTGAAGGTGTTCGCGATCGACAGCTTCCGCTACCACGTCGAGAAGCAGCGTGAGGTCGACGCCACCATCGAGCTCGACGGCGTCGTGCCGAACCACGAGCAGACGTTCACCTATGCCGAGCCGCCGCTGCGGCGTGTGCGCCGCAGCTTCGACCTGCCGATGCTGCGCGAGCCCGGCACCTACGTCGTCGAGCTGGTCGGCAACGGCATCTCGAGCCGCGCCGTGGTGCACAAGGGCGGCCTGCGCCACGTCGAGCGCACCGCCGCCGCCGGCCACCTGTTCCGCGTCTACGACGAGGCCGGGGCGCCGCAACCCCAGGCCTCGATCTGGTTCGGCGGTCGCGACTACACCGCCAACGCCGACGGCGAGATCCTGCTGCCGTTCTCGACCGCGCCCGGACAGCGCGTCGCGGTGCTGCACCAAGGCAACCGCTCGTCGGTGGCCACGTTCGATCACCGCAG
Source organism: Planctomycetota bacterium (assembly GCA_019636245.1). Lineage (GTDB taxonomy): Bacteria > Planctomycetota > UBA1135 > UBA1135 > UBA2386 > JAEUHS01. The sequence continues at coordinate 84,934 of JAHBXX010000005.1, forward strand.
CGAGACCTACGCGCTCACCGGCGCCGTGCACGTCGAGCGCGAGTCGCTGGTGGCCGGCCGGAAGGCACGGCTCGTGGTGCGGCCGCAGCTGCGCCTCGGCGACCACCCCGTGTCGCTGAAGCTGCTGCAGGAGGCGACGCTCCGGCTGACCGCGCGCGACCTCGACGGCCGCGAGACCCGTCAGGAGCTGCGCGACCTGCAGCTCGTCGACGACCGCGAACTCGCGCACGACTTCACGGTGCCCGAGCGCCTCGTGTCGCTGCGCGTCGCCCTGCACGGCAAGGTCAAGAACCTCGCCGGCGACGACGTGCGCCTGCACGGCGGCGACGCCGTGTTCGAGGTGAACGGCATCGACGCGACCACCGCGACCAGCGGCCTGCTGCTGCTGCGCACGGCCGACGGCTACGCGCTCGAGGCGCGCGGCAAGGACGGCGAGCCGAAGGCCGGCCTCACCTGCCAGCTGCAGTTGCGCCACCGCGACTACACCGACCCGGTCGAGGTCGCACTGCAGACCGACGCCCAGGGCCGCATCCGGCTCGGCGAACTGCGCGCGATCGAATCCCTGGCCGTGCAATCGGCCGCCGGCATCGGCGGCCAGTTCGAGCTGCCGCGCGCGGCGTGCCGTCTGCCGACGGCGCTGCACGGCCTCGCCGGCGAGACGCTGCGCCTGCCCTACCAGGGCACGGCGCGCGAACCCTCGCGCGCCGAGTTCTCGCTGCTCGGTGTCGAGCGCGACGAGTTCAGCCGGCTGGCGCTCGCCGATGGCTTCCTGGAGCTGCGTGGGCTCGAGCCCGGCGACTACGAACTGTCGCTGCACGAGGGCGGCGCGGTGATCCCCGTGCGCGTCACCCGCGGCGCCCGTGACGGCGCCTGGCTCGTCGGCCGCGAACGTGTGCTCGAGGCCTCGCCGCCGGCGCCGCTGCACCTGCGCTCGATCGAGATCGGCGAGCGCGAACTGGTGGTGCGGGTCGCCAACGCGACCGCCGGCACGCGCGTGCACGTGACGGCGACGCGCTTCCTGCCGGCGTTCCCGCTGTTCGACGACCTGCTCGGCGCCGCGCCCCGCACGGCGATCGCCGCCGACACCGAGCCGGTGGCCAGCACCTACCAGTCCGGCCGCCAGCTCGGCGACGAGTACCGCTATGTGCTCGAACGGCGCTTCGCGACCAAGTACCCCGGCAACATGCTGCCCCGGCCGAGCCTGCTGCTGCACCCATGGACGCTGGAGAAGGAGTCCTGGAACGCGGCGGTCGGCCTCGGCGGCGGTGCCGGCGGCAGGTACGGCGGTCGCGCCTCGGAGAGGCGCCGCGCCGGCGGCGTCGCGAAAGGCGGCCCCGGCGAAGGCGGCGCCGCCGACCTCGGCCGGCTCGCCAACCTCGACTTCCTGCCGGCGGCAGCGCCGGTGCTGGCGAACCTGCGGCCCGACGCCGACGGGCGCGTGCGCATTCCGCTCGCCGATCTCGGCCATGGCCACGTCGTGCACGTCGTCGCGATCGACGGCGACCAGGTCGTGCACGACACGGCGCAGCGGCCGGAGACGCCGCTGCAGCCGCGCACTCGGCACCTGCGCGAGGCCCTCGACGGCAGCCAGCACTTCGCCGAACAGAAGCGCATCGAGTTCCTGGCCGCCGGCGGCGAGGCCGTGCTCGAGGACGCCCGCGCCGCCCAGGTGGAGGTCTACGACTCGCTGGCCGGCGTGCATCGCCTGCTGACCACGATCTGCCAGGATCCGGACCTGTCGGCGTTCGCTTTCGTGCTCGACTGGCCGCGGCTCGGCGACGCCGAGAAGCGCGACCTCTACAGCCGGCACGCCTGCCACGAGCTGCACTTCTTCCTGCACCGCAAGGATCCGCAGTTCTTCGCCGCCGTCGTGCGGCCGCTGCTGGCCAGCAAGCTGCACAAGACCTTCCTCGACCACTGGCTGCTCGACGACGACCTGCGGGGCTTCCTCGAGCCGTGGCGGTTCGCGCAGCTGAACCTGATCGAACGCATCCTGCTGGCGCAGCGGCTCGAGGCCGAGGGTCGGCGGGCGATCGCCCGCACGGTGGCGGAGGCGGTCGAACTGCAGCCGCTGCCGCCGGAGCGTCTCGATGCGTTGTTCCACCTGGCGCTGCGCGGGCGGCAGCTCGACGAACCGGAGACCACCGGCAACGTGGCGCTGCTGCGCACCGCGCTGCGCGACGAGCAGCAGAAGCCGGGCGCCGAGGTGCCGCCGCCGGCGGCCGCGGCGCCGGCTCCCGATCCCGGCCGCGCCGAGCGCAGGGACAAGAAGCAGAACGATGCCGACGATCGCACCGCGGCCGAGAAGCAGGATGTGGCCGCCGCCGAACCGATGGACCAGGGCCGCGCGGTCGACAGCCTGGAGCTGGCCAAGGAGGTCGAGCAGCGCGCCTCCCATCGGCGCCTCTACCGCGCCGTCCAACCGACGCGCCTGCTCGTCGAACGCAACTACTGGGACCTGACCAACGAGGCGACGACGCCCGACCTGGTCGCCCCGAACCGCTTCTGGCGCGACTACGCCACCGCGCCCGCCGGCCAGCCGTTCGCGTCGGCGGCGATCGTCGAGGCCGGCGGCAGCTTCCTCGAGGCGATGTTCGCCCTCAGCGTGCTCGACCTGCCGTTCACCCCCGGCGAACACGCGGTGACCGCCGACGGCGACCGCCGGCGGCTGCGCGCGGCGACGCCGCTGCTGCTGGTCCGCAAGGAGGTGACCAGGGTCGAGCCGGCTGGCGACGGCGCGCCGCTGCTGGTCGGCCAGAACTGCTTCCGCCTCGACGACCGCTACCGCTACGAAGACGGCGAGCGGCGCGATGCCTACGTCGGCGACGAGTTCCTGGTCGACGTCGGTTACGGCTGCCAGGTCGTCGTCACCAACCCGACCTCGCAGAAGCGCAGCGTCGAGCTGCTGCTGCAGATCCCGGCCGGCGCCCTGCCGCTGCGCTCCGGCTTCTGGACGCGCAGCACGACGGTCGAACTGCAGCCGTACGCGACGGCGACCATCGAATACGCGTTCTACTTCCCGGCGCCCGGCGAGTTCGCGCACTATCCGGTGCAGGCGACGGAACGCGGCCGGCTGGCGGCGTCGGCGACGCCGCGGGCGCTGCGCGTGGTCGCGACGCCGAGCCGGATCGACACCTCGTCGTGGGAGCACGTGTCGCAGCAGGGCTCGCCCGCCGAGGTGATGGCCCATCTCGACGCCGCCAACGTGCGCCGTCTCGACCTCGCGAAGGTCGCCTGGCGGCTGCGCGACCGCGAGTTCTTCACGACGCTGCTGACGCGGCTGCGCGCCCGGCACGCCTTCGACGCGACGCTGTGGTCCTACGGCCTGCTGCATCGCGACGCCGGCGCGACGCGGGAGTTCCTGCAGCACGCCGACGGCTTCGTCGCCGACTGCGGCCCATGGCTGCAGTCGCCGCTGCTGTCGATCGACGCGATCGAACACAAGCGCTACCAGCACCTCGAGCTGGACCCGCTCGTGCACCAGCGAGCCCACCGCCTCGGCAGCCGCCACGTGATCGGCAACGCCGACCTCGCGCAACAGTACCGCTCGTTGATGGACCTGCTCGGCTACCGCGAGCGTCTCGACCACGACGACTGGACCGCGGTCACCTACTACCTGCTGCTGCAGGACCGGATCGACGAGGCGCTGGCCACGTTCGCCCGCATCGATCCGGATCGGGTGCGCACGCGCCTGCAGTACGACTACCTCGCCGCCTACACCGGCTTCTTCACCGGCGACCGCGCCCGCGCGCGCCGCATCGCCGAGGGCTACCGCGACCACCCGGTGCTGCACTGGCGGCAGCGCTTCACCGAGGTGCTGGCGCACCTCGACGAGGCCGAAGGCCGCGCCAGCCCCGGCGGCGCCGACGCCGTGCCGGCCGACCTCGCCGCCACCGCGCCGTCGCTCGAGCTCGCCCTGGACGGCCGCCGCGCGACGATCGCCTACCGCAACCTGCCGCAGTGCGAGGTGCGCTACTACGAGCTCGACGTCGAGTTCGCGTTCTCGTCGCAGCCGTTCGCCAACGAGGACGGCACGTCGGCCGCGTTCGTGCGGCCGAACCTCAGCGAGGTCAGGGACCTGCCCGCCGGCGGCCGCGAGCTGGCGTTCGAGCTGCCGGAGCGGTTCCACCAGAAGAACGTGCTCGTCGAGGTGCGCGGCGCCGGCCTGGTGCGGTCGCGCACCTACTTCGCCAACGCCCTGCAGGTGCGCTTCCTCGAGTCGTGGGGCCAGGTCGCGGTCAGCGAGCCGGGCGCCAACACGCCGCTGCCGAAGACCTACGTCAAGGTGTTCGCCAAGCTGCCCAACGGCCGGGTGCGGTTCCACAAGGACGGCTACACCGACCTGCGCGGCCGCTTCGACTACGCGTCGGTGTCGGACGACCCCAACCAGGGCGCGGTGCGCTACGCGGTGCTGGTGCTCGACGACCAGCGCGGCGCGGTGATCCGCGAGGTGGCGCCGCCGACGCGCTGAAGCGCCGGCCGCTCACCGACCGGGGATCACGAGCCGCCGTTGTCGAGCGGGGCGCCGCTGCTGGCGCCCTGCTTCGGCGGCCCCTGCTTCGGTCGCTTGCTCGGCTTCTTGCCATTGCAGCTCTTGCAGCCCTTGCACTGGCACGGCAGCGGCAGGCCCTGCAGTTCCTCCATGTCCATGCGCGCCAGCCGGATCGCCGCCTCGAGGTCGGCGCGGCGCGCGGCGGCCGCGCCTTCGTCGGCAGCCTGCTCGGCGAGCAACCGCCAGTTCTGCCGCGCGGCCTCGATCTCGGGCTCCCACTGCTCGCGCGGCAGGCCTTCCAGCCGCATCAGCCAGGTGGTGTAGAACTGCGCCCGCGCCAGCTCCTGCCGCGCCTCGGCGAGCAGCCGCGTGTCGGCGGCGGATTCGCCCTCCATCTGCTCGACCAGGGTGGCGAGCTCCTCACGCGCCGTCGGCAACTCGCTGGACTGCATGCGCGCCTTGTTCAGTTCGAGCCGCAGGCGCTGCGTGAACGACGGGCCGACGAGGTCGTCGGCGTTCGCCGGCAGCTTGCCGAGCCCCTCCTCGTAGAGGCGCACGGCCGCCGACCACTCGCCGGCGGCGGCCGCCTCGTGCGCGGCCACCAGCGATGCGTCCGCCGCCTCCATCGCCGCCAGGTCCTGGCCGGGACCTTCGTGGAACGCCCACGCGCCGATCGGCAGAAGCAGCCAGCCCACCAACAGCATGTTTCGCATCATGGCCTCCGGGAAGGGTCGCCCGGGGTCGCCGGGCGAGCCGACAGTGTATCGACCGGCCGCCGCCGGAGAGAACACCCCCTGGGCCGTCCGTGCCCGCCGCCCCCTCCCTGCCTCCTCCGGCCCCCTCAGGGCGCCGTCGATGCGGGCGGCCAGCGGGTGCCGAACGCGTGCAGCAGCAGCGGCAGCAGCGCCAGCAGCGCGCTGCCCAGCACCGTCGCCAGCAGGGCGTACTCCCGCCTGGTGAGCCGCTCGACCAGCGGCTTGCGGGCATCGGCGGCCGCCGCGGCGAGCACGTCGCTCGGCACCTGCCGCTTGTTGCCGTTGTGGAACTCGCCGCCGAGCCGGGTCGCCACCTGGCGCAGGGTGCTGGCGTCCTGCCGCGACTGGTGGCCGGCGATGAACTTGCCGGCCACGTGGTCGCCGACGCCGATCACCAGCGTGCCGCCGATCGACGGCGGCAATTCGGGCATGCCGGTGGCGGGCACGGTGTCGCCGTCGCTGACGATCACCAGCATCGCCGAGCGCGGCCGCCATGGCCGGGCGATGCGCGCCGCCTCGGCGATGCCGTCGAACAGCTTCGTGCTGCCGGTCGGGAAGGCGTAGCGCATGTCGACCGAACCGAGCAGGTGGCGCACCAGTTCGACGTCCTTGGTGTCCTCGACGACGGGCTTGGCGCCGTTGTAGGTCGCGACGACGGTGATCTTGAACTTGCCGATCGGCACGCGGGCGAACAGCGATTCGACCAGGTCCTTGGCCCGTTCGGCGCGTGTCTGGTCGCCGTTCGGACCGGCATCCCGCAGCAGCATGCTCGGCGACACGTCGTAGACCAGGACCAGGTGGCGCCATTCCTCCTCCGGCACCTCGCCGGCCTGGTGCACGCGCGGCTCCACCAGCAGCAGCGTCACCAGCCCCCAGGCGAGCCCGGCGTGGGCCAGCACGCGCAGCCACGGCACCGCCGCGACCCAGCCGGCGGCGCGCGCCCGCGGCCCGAACAGCAGATGGCCGAGGCGGCGCAGACGACGCCGGTGCAGCAGTTCGCCGACCACGGCCAGCAGCCCGGCGGCGAGCGCGCTGCCCTCGGCTACCACGGCGTGTACCTCAAGCCGAGCTGCACCAGGGCGTAGAGACCGAGCACCGCCAGCCCGGCGATCGCGAACGGCAGGAACCAGTCGACGACCTCGGCGGCGCTCAGTTCGAGCTTCGCCTTGGTCATCTGGTCGATGCGTTCGAACACGTGCTTCAGCGCCCTCGTGTCGCCGGGATTGAACACCTCGCCGCCGGTCAGCCGCGCCAGGTTGACGATCTCGCCGCGCGCCTCCTCCTCCTGGATGTTGACGGCGAACAGCACGATGCCGTCGCGCTTCAGCCGCCTGGCGATGTCGATCTCCGCCCCCTGCTCCAGGTCGCTGCTGAAGCCGTCGGTGACGAGGATCAGCATGCGATCGCCGTCGCTGCGCGAGGCCAGCACCTCGCGGCAACCGAGCACCGCCTTGCCGATCTCGGTGCCGCCGAACCCGGGCGGCGCGTGCTCCGGCCGCATGAACGGCACCGAGCAGCGGAAGGCCGACGGGTCGTTCGTCAGCGGCACCCAGTGCAGGTAGTTGTTGCCGAAGAACGTCAGGCCGAACGAGTCGCCGGTGCGGTAGTCGAGGAAGTCGTTGATCGCCGCCATCGCCGCGTCGTAGCGGCTGCCGTTGCCGAAGCGCGCCGTCATCGAACCGGAGATGTCGACGCAGAACTGGATGTTGGTCAGCGCACGCTTCTGCCGCGGCGCCGCCAGCTCCTGCGGCAGCGCCAGCAGCAGCACGGCGACCGCGAGCAGCAACGCCGGCAGCGACTCGCCGAGGCCGAGCGCCGCGCGCAGCCATGGGCCGCCGCCACGGCCGCCGTGGTCGAACGGCAGCGCGGTGCGTCGGCCCTGCCGCTGCCAGACCCAGCCCAGGTGCAGCAGCGGCAACGCCAGCAGCAGCAGCAGCCAGGGCCTACCGAACATCGCTCCTCGCCTCGAAGTCCGCGGCGGCGACGGTGCGGTAGGGCTGCAGCAGCGCGGCGAGGTCGAGCGCCGCCGGCGGCGTCGGCTGGTGCAGCCAGGCCTCCACCTGCCGCAGCAGCGCGCCCGCCTCCGCATCGGCCCGGATCGCCGCGACGGCCGCCGCCGCCGTGCGATCGCGCAGGCCCAGCCGCGCCCGCCAGAACGCGACCAGCAGCCGTTCGAGTTCGGCCTTGGCGGCGGCGTCGGCCTCGCCGCCGGCGACCGCCTCGACCAGCGGCCGCATGCGATCGGCCAGCGACGGCGGCACCGGCGCCGCGACGCGCGGACGCCGCCAGCGCCGGCCGACGAACAGGATCAGCACGAGGCCGATGGCCCACGCCACCGCCACGCCGATCTGCAGCGCCGAGTAGCCGAGCGAGCGCGGCGGCGCGACCGGCTTCGCTTCGCCGGGGTCCATCGCCCCGTGCGGCAGCACGCTGGTCACCGTGACCGGCAGCGGCGCGAGACCGGTCGTCGGCGAGCCGTCCTTGCGGGCGAGGTACTGCATCAGGTCGTGGCGACCGGGCACGAGTCCGGTCCACTCGAGGTCGTAGCGGTGGTGTTCGCCGTGCGGCCAGACCGCCAGCACGCGAAGCACCACCGGCGCCTTGTGGTCGGTCGGCGCCGCCACGAGCTCGCTGCCGGCGAGCACGACCTGCTCGATGCGGGACCGCATGCCGACGCTGGCGCTGCGTTCGTCGCGCGACTGCGGCGCCGCCGCCAGCGCCAGCGACGCCAGCAGCAGCAGGGCACCACCTCGGCCCGGCTTCACCTCGCCCCCCGGCCGGCGAGGCCACGCTGGCGCAGGAAGTGCCGCAGCCGGTGCACGAACGGCTGGTCGGTGCGGATCAGGAAATGGTCGACGCGGCCGCGCCGCAGTTCCTGCTCGACGCGGGCCGGATCGACCAACGGCAGGCCGGATGCCACCAGCCCGCGTCCGGTCTCGGCCTCGCGGGCGCGCACGAACCCGCCGCCGCGCAGGCCGACTTCGGCCGGATCCTGCAGCTGGATCGCCACGACCTCGTGCTGCTGGCCGAGCAGCGCCAGCGCGCGCACGGCGTCCGGCTCGTGCAGGTCCGAGCACACGAACACCAGCGACCGGCTGACCAGCGTCGGCCGCAGTTCGGCGAGCCGCCGCGCCAGTCGCGTCCGTTCGTGGAAGCCGTGGCGACGCAGCCGCAGCAGCCACTGCAGCACCTGGTCCTTGGCCAGGCTCGGTTCGATGCGCAGCTCCCGCGAGCCGCCGCCGAGCACGCCGACCGGGCTGGTGCGGTCCAGGCAGGCCAGCGCGAGGCCGCCCGCGACGTGCAACGCCAGCTCGTACTTGCTGGTCGGGGTCGACGAAACCACCATCGACGCCGAGGTGTCGATCAGGAACCACGCCGGGATGCGGCGCGGCGCCTCGTACTCCTTGACGTGCACCTCGCCCGTGCGCGCCGTCACGCGCCAGTCGATCGCCTTGATCGGATCGCCGGGCAGGTAGGGGCGCGACTGCACGTAGTCGATGCCCGAACCGAGGAAGCGCGAACCGTCGAGGCCGTAGGTCAGATCGTCGGCGAGCCGCCGGACGGCGATGACGAACTTGCGCGCCGCCAACGGCTCGACCTTGCGCAACAGTCCGGGCAGCTCCCGCTCGCGCGCGCGGGTGCCGCCGGCACGGGCATGGCGGTCCGGCGCGATCATCGCGGCGACTCGGTCAGGATCTCCTGCAGCACCTGCGGCGCCGTGCAGCCCTCGGCGAGCGCCTCGTAGCCCAGGCGCATGCGGTGCAGCATCACGTCCTCGGCCAGCGCGAACAGGTCCTCGGGCAGCACGTAGTCGCGGCCGTGGATCAGGGCCCTGGCCCGCGACGCCTTGACCAGCGAGATGCCGGCGCGCGGACTGCAGCCCAGCTCCAGCTTCGGGTGGCGCCGCGTGCGGTTCACGATCTCGACCGTGTGCTCCAGGAAGGCCTCGCTGACGTGCACCTGCTGCACGTCCTCCATCGCCCGCACCAGCCGGTCGGCGCTGCCCGATGCCTGTTCGCCGAGCACGTCGAACTCGGTGCGCGCGACCGCGCCCTTGCCGTCGCGGCGCACGCCGAGCGCGGCGTTGCGGCGCAGCACCTCCTTCTCGTCGGCCGGCGTCAGGTACTCGAGGCGGTGCAGCAGCATGAACCGATCGAGCTGCGCCTCCGGCAGCTCGAAGGTGCCCGCCTGCTCGACCGGGTTCTGCGTCGCGATGACCAGGAACGGCGCCGGCAACGGGTAGCTCTGGTTGCCGATCGTGACCCGTCGCTCTTGCATCGCCTCGAGCAGCGCGCTCTGCACCTTCGGCGCCGCGCGGTTGATCTCGTCGGCGAGCAGCAGGTTGGTGAAGATCGGTCCCTTGTGGGTGCGGAACTCGTGCGTCTTCTGGTCGAGGATCTCCGAGCCGACGATGTCGGACGGCAACAGGTCGATCGTGAACTGGATGCGGGCGAAGGCCAGATCGACCGTCTTCGACACCGCCGCCACCAGCAGCGTCTTCGCCAGCCCCGGCACACCCTGGAGCAGCAGATGGCCGGAGGTCAGCAGCGCGATCAGCACGCGCTCGACGACGACGTCCTGGCCGACGACGACGCTGGCGACGCGGCTGCGGATCTCGTGCAGGAACTCGCGGGTCTCGGCGAAGCGGGCCGAGGAGGGTTGGACGGCGGTCATGGTGGCGGAGCTGCGTTCGGTCGGGGAAGGGCCGGCTCAGCCGGCACGGCGGATCCACTCGGCGGCGACCGCCTCGAGGTCCAGGGTCGGGTCGTCGGCACGGCCGAAGTGGCAGGCCTCGATGCGCTCGATCGCGGCGCGCAGCTGGCGGCGCGCGGCCTCGTCGAGCCGCCCGTGCGCTTCGGCCCGGTAGAGCACCTCGAGCACGGTGAACGGCGAGACGTGGGCCGGCATGCGCAGCAACGGCGGGGCGCCCTGGCCGGGACCGGAACGCGGCCGCGCCGTCAGGAACCAGGCGCCGTAGCCGAGGAAGCCGGCGCCGACCAGCAGCCACGCCCACGGCGGATTGCCGCCGCCGTAGCCGCCCGCCAGCGCGACCTCGGCGGTGACGGTCTCGAGGTCGGCGTCGGCGTAGCGCTGGTAGACGACCGCGACGTCGTCGCGGGTCGGCCGGCCGAACACGAAGCTGCGCGGCCGCGCGCCCTCGCGGGCCGGGACCAGCGTCAGGAGCCAGCGGCGCTCGCTCTCGATCGTCCGCTGGTCCTCGGCGAACCGCACCACGGCCGCCCCCTGGTCGTCGCGCTTCTGCACCACGAACCCGGGCGCATCGACGGCGAGGAAGGCCTCGAGGTCGGGCACCAGGCCGGTCGCGGTCGCCTTGACCTCGAGCACCACCTTGCCCTCGTCGGCGCGCCGCTCGTCGAGGATCTGCGTGACCTTCAGGTCCGCGCACGGCCGCGCGACGGCCGGCGCCGCCGCATCGATCGCCACCGGCGAACTGCCGACCGGCAGCACCGTGTAGCCCGACGTGTCGAGGAAGTCGAAGTCGATCTGCACCGGCGGGATGCGGTCGACCTGCGGCCCGCGCGCACGCAGCAGCAGCCACGCGTACGGCGTCGCCCGCCAGCCCGGCGCGGCCGTCGGCCGCGACGCCATCTGCTCGCCGTTGAAGGTCACCGACACCACCTCGAAACTCTCCTGCAGCGCGGCCGTGACCGCCTCCTGGAAGCGGTCGCGGTAGTTCTCGAGCGGCCGCCCGTAGTTCCAGGCGTAGCTCATGTTGTTCTGGTTCTGCGCGTACTTGACGAAGCCGCCGCTCTCGCGCTCGATCTCCGGCGAGTGCACGATGTCCACGCGCACGCCGAACGGCGCCGTGCCGACCGCGGTCGCCCCGTCGACGACCACCTCGAGGCGCAGTTCGCGCAGCAGGTCGCGGTAGTAGTCCCAGACCTTCTTCGCCTCGGCCGCCTGCGGATGGTCGCCGACGACCTCGAACCCGGCCTCGAGGTAGCGGTACTTGATCTGCGGCTTCACGGCCGACATCCGGGTGAACAGTCCGTTGGCGAACATCGCCAGGTGCCGCTCGCGGCTGCCGTCGGGCAGCCCGTCGATCGCCTCCCGGATGCGCGGCAGCTGGTTCTTCGCCAGCACCGTGTCCTCGTCGATCGCGCCGAGGTCCGAGGCGCCGAGCGCGGCGTAGAACCAGACGTCGAACGGCCGCGTCGTCTCCTGGTCGAGCCGCAGGTCGGCGGCGATCGAGAGGTAGTGCTCCGCGGCGCGGTCGAACAGCTCGAACGCGGCCTTGCGCGTGGCGGCGAAGTCGCTGCTGCCGCCCAGCTCCCGTGTGAAGTTGTTGCGGTCGTGCAGCACGGAGGCGACGGCGACCAGCAGCGCCCAGTGCGGCCCCCGCTTCTCGAGCGCCCGCCTGGCGACCTCGAGCGCCGTGTCGTAGCCGCGCGCGACCTCGAGCAGGGTCTCCCGCTGCGAGCGGCGGGTCTTCGCCTGCTCCTGCACGTCGGGCCGGCGCCAGATCGTCGCCAGGTTGGTGCGCATCTTGCCCAGCAGCTCGCCGAGCAGCACCGGGTCCAGTTCCGCGACGTCGCCGAACACGCGCTCGATGGTCTCGAGCCGGTAGACCTCGGCGGTGCTGTGCGCGGCGACGAACGCCTCGCCGAGCAGGTTCGCATCGACGCCGCCGATCGGCAGCTGCCGCAGGCGCTCGACCCAGCTGCCGAGGTCCTGCAGGTTGCGCTCCTGCTTGCTGCGCGTCAGCGGAATGCCGCTGGCGCGCCGCTCGAACCCGTACATGAACATGTACGAGTTGGTGCGACGGGAGCTGTTCGGGTTGTTGTTGCGCACCCAGACGCGCAGGAACTCGTGCGCCAGCTCCTTGGCCTTGCGCGGATTGACCGCGGCCAGCTGCTCGATGAACGGGAACGCGCGCTCGGGCTCGTTGAGCTTCAGGAAGAGCTGCGCCGACACGGTCGTGAAGTGCGGCTGCAGCGCATCGTCGAGCAGCGTGGCCCACTGCGGCCCCGGCTGCGCGGCGATCAGGTCGACCGGCTCGACGGCGCGCACCTGGCCGCCGCCGCCGCGGCGCTGCGTGGTCCAGAAGATGTTGCCGTACTCGTCGCGCTCCATGACCGGACCCATCGTGTCCGACTGCGAGTTCTGCACGCTGTAGGCCGCCTCGGCGATCCAGGCCGACGCCAGCAGGCCCAACGTCGGCCGCCACTGCTCGGCGAGCCGCGGCGCCACGCGCAGCAGCGCGTCGACCGCGGTCTTCTGCAGCTGCAGCACCTTGGCGCGGTAGTCGGTGTCCTGCGGCTTCTCCTGGAAGCCCTTGGCCACCTGCCCGCCGATCGTCGCCACGATCTCCATGCCGCGCTCGGGGCGCTGCGTGAAGCTGTCGGCCAGCCACTGCGGTCCGAGATCGCTCCGCACGCGCGGCGCCAGCTCGACGGCGCGCAGCAGCGCCTCGGCCTTCTCGGCCTCGCCGACCTCGCCGGCGGCCAGGGCCGCCTGCGTCGCCGACCACGCCCGTTCGAGGTGGACGCGGCTCTTGTCGACCCCGAACAGGGCCATGCTGCAGCGCGCCAGCAGGTTCAGGCCCTCGCGGTCGTTCGCGGACTCGGCCTCGGCCGGCGTCGGCAGGAACGGCGCCAGCTCGCGCTCCTGGCCGAGCGCCGCCAGCAGCAGCGCCGCCTCGCGGCGATCGAGCCGCTGCTGCGCCGCCGGCCGGTCGGCTTCGGCCAGCAGCAGCCGCACCAGCTCCTCCACGACGCTGCCCAGTTCGATCGCTCGGGCGACGATCGGCGCCAGCTTCGCCGCCTGCTTCTTGTCGAAGCCGCCGGGCGCGACGCCGGCCAGCGCCAGGGCGTCGGCGAACGTGAAGTGGTTCTTCTCCTGCAGGTTGGCCGGTCCACGCGGCTCTGCCGGCGGCGGCGCGTTGAGCAGGGCACCCAGGAAGTGCTCGTAGGCGGGCTGGCGCTCCGGCTCGGCGAAGGCCTGCAGGCACGCGGCCACGCGGTCCCACCGGCCCAAAGTGACGTCGCGCTGCAGCCGTTCGAACTCCTGCTGCAGGCGCTGGTCGTCGGGCGCAGCCGCCGCGACCACCTGGCCGCCGGCCGCCGTGGGCGGCGCCGGGTCCGCCTTGCCGGCGAACTGGGCCTCGAGCAGGGCCTGGACCTCCTCGATCGACAGCGGCGCGGCGCCATCGGCCGGCCCCCTGGCCGCCGCCGGCCCGGACGCCTCCGGCTCCGGCAGCGCCCAGGCCTGCAGGATCGCCGACGGTCGGCGGTCGAAGCGCAGCTGCTTCCACTTCTGCAGCCGTGGGCTCGGGGCGGCCGACGGCGTGGTGGCCGCAGCGCCGGCGGCCTCGGCGGCGGCTCCCGGCGCGGCCTTCGGATCCTGCGCCGCCGGCGACGAGCTCGGGCTCTGCAGGGTCTGCAGCGTCACCACCGCGCGCGCCGGCTGCTGCGCCGCGGCGAGAACCGACAGACCAAGACAGCAGAGGCCGCAGGCCAACGCGCCCCGCCAGCCGGCAGCGGTCGGGCGGCGGTCGGCGCCAACTGCCAGGGGGAAGTTCGGCGAGTGGGGGCTCATGTTCTCCTGGTCGGCGCGGAACGTAGCACACGCGGCGAAGCCGCACAGCGGCGGAGCGGACAACGTCGCCCGCGCTCCCCGCGGTTCAGGCGGATGCCGGCGGCAGCACGATGCGGGGCACCAGCCGGCGCAGGTCGACGAGGCGCTCCCGGGCGCTGGCCAGGCGCGCCAGATACTGCGCGCGCGGCACCTCGAACGCGCCCAGCCCCAGCAGGTGCGGGGTCGTGAACTGCACGTCGAACAGTTCGATGCCGGCGGCGAACACCGAGCCGACCAGCGCCACCAGCGCCACCTTCGACATGTCGGGGCGGCGGTGGAACTTCGACTCGGCGGCGAACAGCGCCCCCACCTGCACGCCGTAGGTGCCGCCGACGAGTTCGCCGTCCTGCCAGACCTCGAGGCTGTGCGCGTGGCCCCGTTCGTGCAACCTGGTGTAGGCCGCGATCATCTCGGGGATCACCCAGGTGCCTTCCGGCCGGCGCCGGCCGCACTCGGTCATGACGCGGGAGAAGCAGCGGTTCCAGGTCAGCTCGAAGCCGCCGCGAGCCAGCACGCGGCGCAGGCTGCGGCCCACGTGCAGCGCCGCCGGCGACAGCAGCGCGCGCGGATCCGGACTCCACCACATCGGCACGTAGCCTTCGCCGTACCACGGGAACACCCCGCTGCGGTAGGCCGCGAGCAGGCGCGCGCTGCCGAGGTCGCCGCCGATCGCCACCAGGCCATCGCGGTCGTAGAGGTTGGGATCGGGGAACCGCGGCGGATCCTCGGCGCGCAGGAACACGGGCTGCCGCCGAACGCCGCGCATCAGCGGTCCTTGAGCCGGCGCAGCGTCGTGTGCTGGTCCTCGCGATCGGCCAGTTCCAGGATCTCGACGTCGCCGTCGGCCCGCGGCCGGAAGTAGACCCGCAGCCCGAGCGACGCGCGCAGGCTCCAGGTGTCCTGGCCGCCGAGCTGCTTCACCTCCAGGCCGGGGTAGCCGTAGCCCTCGGTGCAGAGCTGCAGGACGGCGTGCACGGCGCGCTCGACGGCGGACCGCTCCTTGCCGGCCAGCGACTTGTAGAACCCAGGCGTGAAGATCGGCAGGCGGAACTGCGCCGGCGGCGGCTCGGCCTCGCGTTCGGCCTGCCGCTGTTGGCGCCGGCTCTTCGGCACCAGCTGCTCGAGTTCGGCCTGCCGCTGCTCCAAGTCCACGATCCGGGTGCGGTCGTAGGCCCGCTGGCGCGCCAGGGCGGCGTTCGCGTCGCGCAGGCCGTCGAGTTCGGCCTCGAGCTCGCGCACGCGGCGCTGCAGGTCGCGGTCGTCGCGGCGCGACGCATCCGGCTCGGCCGCCTCCCGGTCGCGCCGGGCAAGGGTCGCCCGCAGCAGGGTCAGCTCCTGCTCGGCGTGCCCGAGGCGGCGCTCGAGGTCGCCGGCGCGTTCGCGGGCGCGCGCCGCCGCCTCCCGTTCGCGGCCGACGTCTTCGCGCGAACGGGCCAGCTCGGCCTCGCGCAGGGCCAGCAGCGCCCGCAGGTCGCCGTCGGGCGCGGGCGACGGCGCGGGTGGCGCCTCGGCGCCCGGCGAGGCCGGCACCAGCAACGCCAGCACCGCTTCGAGCCGGGTGGCATCGGTCTGCTCGGCGAGCAGGGGACCGAGCACGTGCGCGGGCGCGTGCTCGATGCGGAAGCCGCCCTTCGGCGAGAGGCCGTGCTGGCGCGCCAGTTCCCGCAGGCGGGCCACGGGCACCAGCAGCTCGAGCAGCAGCGCCAGCGGCACCTCGCCGCCACCGGCGAGCAGGCGCTCCACCAGCCTCTTCTGCAGCAGGCTCGCCTTGTTCATCGACCGATCCGTGCGGGCACAGTCGTCACGGCGACAGGGTAACGCCGCCGCCGGGGCGCGACGACCGCGCCAGCACGCCGTGGCCGACCCCGGTCGGCGCCGCCGCCGCGTCCCCCGCCACGGGCTGGGGCAGCGGGTAGATCGGCGTCACCGGGTAGTCGGTGTACTCCTGCGCGTCCCATTCCCGCTCGATGCGTTCGCGCTCCTCCTGGGTGATCGGCACCGCCGGCTGCCACGATCGCCACGCCGCCCACTCGACGACGTCGAACGGCGCACCCACCATCGCCCCGGCCTTCCACAGCACGAACGACGGGAACAGGAACACCGACAGCGCATCCCGCGTCGCCGGCGGTTGCGACTGGTAGTAGACCCACGCCAGCGGCGCCGCGACGACATCGACGGGCACGCCGGCGGCGAAGCCGGCGGTCGCGCCGATCGTGGCCGGCAGCCGCGTGAACAGCGTGCGGCCGTGGCGGGCATCGACCAGTTCGTCCGTGTACTGCACCACCGAGTTGCAGGCCGGCAGCCCGAGGCCGACGACGACGGCGATGGCGCGCCAGCCGGCCACGGTCAGGTGCCCTTGCGCGGCTCGCGGCGGGCGAACTTCATCGACCGGATCGTCCACTTGTCGGCCAGCTCCGGCGGCGGCGTCTTGTAGCCCGACAGCAGCCGCTCGTCGGTCGCGTTCTGCAGCTGCAGCTCGCGCAGCTTCCAGATCGACTGGCCGGCGGCGCTGCCGGCGCCGGCGCCGGACTCGCAGTTGAAGAGCACCGCGTAGACGAAGTCGAGCTTGACCGCGAAGTCGTTGCGCGGCCAGGTGACGTCGACGACGAAGTCCGACGCCCGCTGCTGCCGCGAGCCGGACAGCGTCGCCGGCTCCTCCTTCGGGTCGGTGAGGCCGAAGTCGTCGGTCTTCAGGCTGGCGCCGCCCGCCTGCAGGATCTGGCCCTCGAAGTAGCGCCGCGGCATGTGGATCGTGTCCGAGGTGCTGAGCTTGTTCTGCACCACGATCTCGACCTTCTTCTGCAGCGTGCCGATCTGCTCGAGCAGCCCACCCGGGCGCTTGGCCTCCTGGATCGCCTTCTGGCTGGCGGCGATCTCCTGGTCGAGCTGCCAGATCGCCCAGCCGCCGAGCGGCAGCAGCACCAGCGACAGCAGGATCACCGCCTTGTAGAGGTCCAGCGAGCGCAGGAAGCTCATCGCCCGCCCTCCGCCGCCGCCAACCGGTCGCCGCCCGCCGGCGCCGCCGCCCCCAGCGCCGTGCCCCGGCTGGGGCCGAACGGATCGAAGCTGTCCTTCACCCGCAGCGTCAGCTTGTAGTAGGCACCGCTGACGCCGCTCTCGGCCGAATCGCGGAAGCGCTCCTCGACCGACGCCCGGTCGGTGCCGCGCGGTCGCTCGAACGGCGAATCGGCCGCGGTGTACTCGCGGTCGAGCGCCTGCTCGAGCGCGCTCATGCGCTCGCGGAAGTCCTCGCCCCGGAAGGCGATCGTGAACTCGAGCCGGCGGTTGGGCGCCTTCATGGCGAGGTCGATGCGAGGCACCAGGTAGCGGCCCAGCTGCGGCTCGACCGAGCGCAGCAGCTCGGCCCAGCGCACCAGCACCGCCAGACCCGACTCGAGCGAGATGTCCTCGTAGATGCCCGATTGCTTCTGCCGCTGGTCGGCGACGGTGCGCAGGCGATCGCGCACGATCTGCAGGCGCTTGTGCTCGGGCACGGCCATGACCTCGGCCAGCAGGTCCTTGTAGGTGTAGTCCTTGCCCTTGGTCTGCTCGAGCCGGAAGTTCTGCGGGCTCTCGAACCAGCGGCTGCCGAGCACCGGCCCGAGCAGGCCGTGGAACTGCGGCGGCGCCTGCGGGTTCGCCTTGTCGACGAAGGTCTGGCCGAGGTAGAGCTGCAGGTTCTTCAGCTCCATCGCCCGGCGGTTCCACTGCACGAACAGCGCCAGCCACGCGACCATGCAGGCGATCGCCAGGGGGAACTTCACGCGGTCGAAGCCGCGCGCGGGCGTCAGGTCCTCCTGCCGCAGGTCGAAGCCGTCGGGCCCGCCCATCGGCGCCAGCGCCAGGCCGATCGCCGTCGCCAGGCGCGGCCCGAGCTGCTCGGCGACTTCCGGTTCGAGGTCGTGCTCGAGCCTGGCCAGCAGGTCGAGCGGGCGCGGCTCGAGGCCGAAGACCTCGCGCAGCATCTCGCCCACGTCGGCGCCGCCGCTGGCGCCGCCGGTGATCCACAGCGCGCGGACGCGCGGCCCCCGGCCGGAGGCGGCCAGGAACCTGGTCAGTTCGCGGGCCAGCCGCTGCAGGTAGGCGGTCTGCTGCGCATCGACCTCGGCGAAGGTGACGGTGACCTCGCGCGAGGGCGCTGGCGCCTCGACCGGCGCAGCGGCGAGCGAACCCTCCGCGGCCACCGGCAGCGCCGCGGCGACGTTCGTGGTCTGGTCGGCACGCGCCTCGAGGCAGGCGGCGGCGAGCTGGCGCGCGGTCGCGGCGTCGAGGCCGTGTGCGCGCGCGATCGCGTCGCCGACCGTGGCGTCGCCGACGCGCAGCGTGCGCATCTCGACCAGCTGCTCGCCCTCGACGAGCAGCACCTTGACGCTGCGGGCGCCGAGGTCGACCACCGCCGTCACCGACGCGGCGGCAGCGGATCCGGCTTCGACGGGCGTCTCGTCGCCGGCGAACGCGCCGGCCCAGTCGGCGGCGCGCCACAGCGCCATCGTGTCGAGGTCGACGGTCTCGGCCTCGATGCCGTGGGCCGACAACGCCTCGAGCTGGGTGCGCAGGCCCGCCTTCGGCACGCTGGCGACGAGCACCCGGGTGCCGCCGCCGAGCCCTTCGCCGATCTCGTGGAAGTCGACGACCATGTCGTCGACCACGTGGCTGTGGATCTCGCCCTCGACCTCGGCCTTGACGACCTTGCGGATCGCGTCGTGGCCCTTGAACGGCAGTTCGATCACGCGCAGCACCGCCTCGCGGCAGGGATGCCCGAGCCGGATGTCGCCGCGCATGCCTTCGGCGCGCGCCGCCTCGACCGCGACCGCCACGGCTTCGGCCCGCGCCGCGGCGTCGCCGCCGGCGACCGGCGCCGTGTGCACGCGCAGCAGCTTCGTCTTGCGGTAGTTGCCCTCCAGCTCGACGACCTTCACCGAGTGGTCGCCGGGATCGACGCCGATGCTCTTCACCATGCTCTCACCTGTTCCTCACCTGGCTTCCTGGGGCCGGCTGTCGGCGTCGAAACGCGCGCGCTGGCCGTCGTCCAGCAGGGCGCGGATGCGCTGTTCGGTGCGGCTGCGGACGGCGAGCACGCGGGCGCGCAGCGAAGGCGGCAGCTGCGCCGTCTCGGCCGTGGTGTAGATCGCCAGTTCCTCCTCGCGTGCGTTCTGCAGCACGAGCCGCAGCGTGCGCTCCTGCGCCGCCGAGAGACCGTAGCGGGCGGTCACGTCGCGCACGTAGTCGGCGTCCGCCGCCGGCACGTCGGCATCGGCGGCAAACGCCTTGGGGACCAGGAGGCCGAGGTTCATGCCGGCGGCGAAGCTTCCCAGAGCCGCGCCGAGAATCCAGAGCGGCACGCGGCTCACCGCCGGTGGCGCTCCCTCGCCGGCGGCACGGCGGGATCGAGGCCACCGGCGCGGATGCGTGCGTCCAGCCGCTCCAGTTCGGCCTGGATCTCGTCCGGAGCCGCCTCGAGGCGATCGCTGTGGCGGTCGAGCAGGCCGCCGTGCCACAGCAGGCCGAGCCCGAACAACACCGCGGCGGCCAGCAACAGCCGCTGGCACAGGCGCACGCTGCGCGCGCCCTGCTCCGCCTGCGCGTCGAGCTGCCGCAGCAGGGCACGATCGGGCAGCCGCCGCACGGCGGCGAGCACGCCCGTGGCGAAGTCGGCCGGCGGCACCGTCGCCGCGGCCCGCGCGCCGGCGAAGCCTCGGCGCCATTGCTGCTCCTCGGCCAACCGTTGGCGCAGCGCCGGGTCGTGCGCGAGTCGGGTCTGGAACGCCGCCGCCGCGGCGGCGTCGAGTTCCCCGTCGAGGAAACGCTGCAGGGTCCGGTGGTCGTGCGGCTGGGTCATCGGGGAGTTCCTGGCCGGGCGCCGGCCACCGGGTCCAAGGTCTCGTCCGTCGCCCCGGGAACGAGTTCGGGGTGCAGGCGCAACAGTTCCTGCTTGAAGCGTTGCCGGGCGCGGAACAACCGCGACTCGACGGTGCCGAGCTGGATCTGCAGCACGGCCGCGATTTCGGTGTAGGACAGATCCTCGAACTCGCGCAGCACGAGGATGGTGCGGAACTTCTCCGGCAAGGAGTCGACGATGCGGCGGGTCACCGCCGCCAGCTCCGCGGCCTGCAGCGGCGCCGCGGGGTCCTGTTCGTCGCCGTCGCCCGGATCGAGCACGCGCTCGTCCTCGACCAGGCGCAGACGGCGGTGGCTGGCGCGCGACAGGTGGTCGGTCGCCGCGTTGACGGCGATCCGGTAGACCCAGGTGTAGAAGGCCGAGTTCTGCTGGAAGGTGTGCAGCTTGCGGAACACCTTCAGGAACACCTCCTGCGCCAGGTCCTCGCACTCGACCGGATCTCGGCAGTAGCGGCCCAGCAGACGGAAGACGCGGTCCTGGTAGCGGCCGATCAGCTGGGCGAACGCCGCCTCGCTGCCCTCGAGCACCGCGGCGATCAGCTCCGGGTCGGACGTCTCGGGGGAGAGCTTCAAGGCGAACACGGGGGCCTTGGAGGGACACGGCGCGAGGATCTTCCCGGGTCGCTCCGGCGGGGCGCCCCGGCGCGACGCCCCGCCGGGGCCGACGGCTCGCCGAGGAACCCACCCCAGGGTCGCCGCGGGGCGGGACGACCGCCCCTTCCGGCTACGCCAGGAGGTGGCCCATCTTGTCGCGCTTCGTCTCCAAGTACTTCTGGTTGTGTGGGTTGTGCTGAACGATCAGCGGCACCTGCTCGACGATCTCGAGGCCGTAGCCCTGCAGGCCGGCCAGCTTCTTCGGGTTGTTGGTGAGGATCCGCAGGCGACGCACCCCGAGGTCGTGCAGGATCTGCGCTCCGGTCCCGAACTCCCGTTCGTCGGGCCGGAAACCGAGGTGCACGTTGGCCTCGACCGTGTCCATGCCGCCGTCCTGCAGGGCGTAGGCGCGCAGCTTGTTGGCCAGGCCGATGCCCCGCCCCTCCTGGCTGATGTAGAGCACGATGCCCCGCCCGGCGCGCTGCACGGCCTGCATCGCCGCCTGCAGCTGCGGGCCGCAGTCGCAGCGCAGCGACCCGAACGCATCCCCGGTCAGGCACTGCGAGTGCACGCGCACCAGGACGGGTTCCTCGATCGCCGGGAACACGCCGTCGGGACCGGCGCGGTCGATGCCCACCGTCAGCGCCATGTGGGTCCGCTGGTCGACCAGGCTCTGGTAGGTGTGGCAGTCGAACGGCCCGTGGCTGGTGGGCATCTTGGCCACCGCGATGCGCTCGACCAGCCGTTCGCGGCGGCGGCGGTACTCGACGATGTCGGCGATGCAGCCCATCTTGATGCCGCGGTCGCGGCAGAAGGTCTCCAGCTCGGGCACGCGCGCCATTTCGCCGTCCGCGCGCGTGATCTCGCAGATGACCCCAGCGGGGCGCAGGCCGGCGAGGCGGCAGAGGTCGACGATGCCCTCGGTCTGGCCGGTGCGGACGAGCACGCCGCCGTCGCGCGCCCGCAGCGGGAAGATGTGACCGGGGCGGGACAGGTCCTGGGGCTTCGCGTCGGGCGCCACCGCCGCCAGGATCGTCCGGGCCCGGTCCCTGGCGGAGATGCCGGTGGTGACGCCCTCGGCGGCCTCGATGCTGACCGTGAACGCCGTGCCGAAGCGCGACCGGTTCTCGGCCACCATCATCGGCAGCTGCAGCTGGTCGCACAGGGCGCCGTCCATGGCCAGGCAGATCAGGCCACAGGCCTCGCGCGCCATCATCGCCACCAGTTCCGGGGTCGCGAACTGGGCCGCGAAGCAGAGGTCGCCCTCGTTCTCACGGTCGGGATCGTCGACCAGCACGATCGGGCGGCCTGCCTGCAACTCCTCGAGCAGTTCGGGAACGGGGGAGAATGTCATGCGCCTGATCGGACCTCGTGGGAACGCCGCAGCTTACCGCCGCGGCTGGCGCCGGTCGCGGGGCGGTCGCGCCGCGCGACCGGGGCCACGCGGGTGCGGCAGATCGCGACGGTGCCGGGCGGGCTGCTGCATCGCGCGGCACCGCGCGCCGCCTGGGCCGCCCGCGCGGCGACCGCCAAGGTCCGCTGCCATGGCCGACGCAAGTCTCTACCCCGCATGCAGTTGTTTTTTGCTTCAGGGCCTCCGGCGAAGGCGCCGAAGCCGCCTGCGGCAGAGGGCAGTCGCACGCAACCGGGGAAGAGAGCTACGCGGATGAAACGCACTTTGCTGGAGGTGTTCTGTGGCCTCGCGGCGCTGGTCCTGATGGTCTCGTTCCACCATCAGATCGCCCGCCTGGAGACGCAGCAGCAGGACGTCAGCGAACTCGAGCGCAAGGTCGCGCGCGTGGCCGCCGCCGCCGGCGACACGCGCGAGCTGCAGGCGATCCGCCAGCAGATCCTGGCCCAGACCGAGGCCCGCATGGCCTCGCTGGAGACGCAGTTCGAGAACGCCACCGCCGGCTCGGCGCGGGCCCAGGAACTCGAGCTCGAGCTGCAGCAGGCCAGGCGCGAGGTCGAGACCTTCCGCAGCCAGCTGTCGACCGACTTCGAACGCACCAAGGCGCTGGTCGACGCCTACATCCGCGAGGTGCGCACCAAGGAAGCCGATGCCCGGAACCGCCTGTCGGAGACGCAGGTGGCGATCGCGACGCTGGCCAGCCAGCTCTACCGGGATCCGGGCGAGCTGACGCGGCAGATGCTGCTGCCGACGGTGCAGCTGACCGGCGACGACACCGTCGGTTCGGGCACGGTGGTCTTCTCCGGCGAGAATCCGCGCTCCAAGGCCGTCGAGACCTACGTGCTGACCTCGCACCACGTGATCCGCAACATCCTCGCCGACACGCCTCGTGCCGCCCACGAGGGCTTCGACGTGACGATCTACCTGCCCGGCGAACGGCTCACGGTGAAGGGCCGCATGATCGCCAGCCAGCCGAAGATCGACGCCGCGCTGGTCAGGGTCGAGACCGACCGCCGGCTGCCGCACGTCGCCAACGTGCTGCCGCGGGCCGAATGCAGTCAGGTCAAGGTCTGGGATCCGGTCTGCGCGGTCGGCTGCCCGCTCGGCAACGACCCCGTGCCCAGCCACGGCGAGGTCAGTTCGCTGCACAACGAACTCAACGGCGCCAACTACTGGATGATCAACGCGCCGACCTACTTCGGCAACAGCGGCGGCGGCATCTACCGCGCCGACACGCGGCAGCTGATCGGGGTGTTCTCGAAGATCTACACCCACGGCAAGGGCGCGCCGGTGGTGATCCCGCACATGGGGCTGTGCACGCCGATCGAACTGATCTACGAGTGGCTCGCCGCCGAGAAGCTCGACCACCTGCTGCAGAGCAGCAGCATCAGCCGCGTCGACCTCAGCCAGCTGGCGACGCCGCCGCGGTAGCGCCGCGCCCGGCTAGCGCCGCAGGCGGCGCTGCAGGCGCCGCAGCTCGGGCGAATCGAGACCGCGGGAGCGGGCGTCCTCGACCACGCGACGCGCCTCGTCGCCGCGGCCGAGGTGCCGCAGGTAACGGGCCTTCGCGGCGTGGAAGCGGGCGTCGTTCGGCCGCAGGGCCAGCGCCAACTCGGCGAGTTCGAGCGCGCGTTTGGGATTGCGCCGGCGGTCGAACAGTTCCGCCATCTCGAGCAGCACGTCGGGCTGGTCGGGCGACACCTCGAGCGCGGCGGCCAGCAGGTCGAGCGCCTCGCCGGTGTCGCCGAGCCGGCGCTTGGCGACCGCCGAGTAGAACAGCGCCGGCCAGAACTCGGGCTGCAGGTGCAGCATCAGCTGGAACTCCGCCAGCGCCGGCCGCGGGTTGCGCGCCTTCTGCGCCCGGTCGGCGGCGCGCGCGAAGCGGCCCTCGAAATCGGCCACGTCCAGCTGCAGCAGGGCCCGCACGGCCCGGTCCCGGACCTCGAGATCGAGCGCGAGGCGCAGCCCGGCGACGATCTCCACGCGCGCCTCGCGGCGGCGGCCGCAGGCGGCGAGGCAGAGGCCCAGATGGACGCGGTCCTCGCCCTGCAGCAGGCCGCGCAGCGCATCGAGGCCGTCGGCGACCGCCGGCGGCGCGCGGCGACCGGCCAACTGCACGTGCAGACACTCGAGCAGCACGCCGGCGCCACGGTCGACGGCAGCCCATTCGCGGGCGCGCACGGTGCGTTCGCGCAGGCGGCGCAGGCCGCGCAGCTCCAGTTCCCACGCCTCGTCGTCGCGCTGCTCGAAGAAGCAGAGCTGGGCCAGATGGGAGAAGAAGTCCGGATGGCCGTCGACCTCGAGGCCGCGCTGCCACAGACCACGCGCCGCGCCGTGGTCGCCGCGCCGTGCCATGACGATGCCGAGGCTCTCGAGGCCGCGCGGCGGCGGCGGATCCAGGTGGGTCGCGTGCTCGAGCCAGGCGACCGCGCGCTGGTCGTCGCCCATGTCGGAGAGCTGCTCGGCGATCGCCACGCAGGCGTCGCCGTCGAACGGCTGCGCGGTGTAGCAGCGGTCGAGGAAGCGCCGCACGGCTTCCTGGTCGAGCCGCGCGCCGTCGAGGGCGATCGCCGTCGTGGCGTTGGCCACCCGCAGGGCGAGGCCGAAGGACGGATCGAGGTCGAGCGCGTCGGCGAACGGCCTGATCAGGGCCTCTCGGTCGTCGGGCACGGCGATGTCGAGGTCGCCGCTGAGCAGCATCGCGTTGTCCAGCCCCTGCAGGAAGTGGCGGAAGGCGACGCCGTTCGCGGTCAGCAGGCCACGCGGCGGCTCGTGGAACGGCAGGCCGAGCTGCCTGGCCAGGTGGCGCGTCAGCCGCAGCAGGCCTGGCACCGGGTCGGCGAGCTGCACGACGCCACCGATCTTCTCGGTCACGTCGTCGTCCTCGTCGCGGAAGACGTGGAACTCGATGCGCAGCGCATCCTCGAGCGGCAGCACCTCGCCGGTGACGACGGCGCGCACGTCGAGTTCGTCCGGCAGCAGTTCGAACGCCTCGTCGCGGTCGGGCGGCGCCTCGAGTTCGACCCAGCGCACCGGCCCCGGCTCCGACGGGGTCTGCAGTTCCAGCATCGCCGTGGGTCCGGCCTGGCCCTGGTTGAGCACCTGGTGCACGAAGTCGGGGATGCGCCGCGCGAACACGCCGGGCTGCAACTGACCCCAGAGCTCGCCCGGCGCCGCCGCCAGGGGCAGGAACATGACCTCGGGGTCGTCCAGCTCGTCGAGGGGATCGGAGCGATCGGCCATGGCAGGTTCGGCGGGCGCTAGCCCGGCGGCCACCCCAGCGGTCGGCCGGCCAGGACGTGCACGTGCAGGTGGAACACCGTCTGGCCGGCGCCGGCGCCGTTGTTGATCACGACGCGGAAGGAGTCGTCGGCGAGACCCTGTTGGCGCGCCACGGCCGCTCCGACGAGCAGCAGATGGCCCAGCATCGCGGCGTCCGCCGCGGCGGCGTCGGCCAGCCTGGCGATCGGTCGCTTCGGCACGACCAGGAAGTGCAGCGGCGCCTGCGGCGCCACGTCGCGGAACGCGACGCAGAGGTCGTCTTCGTGCAGGATCTGCGCGGGAAGTTCCCGGCGCAGGATGCGCGCGAACACGTTGGCGGGATCGTAGGGCAAAGCTGCGGGGCCGGGTCGACGGGCAGACCGCCGACGGGCGCGAGAGTAGGGCCGGCAGGGGCCGGCTCAAGCCCTTCCCCCACCAAGAATCGGCGAACGGCCCGGCGCCGCCCCCGCCCCCGGCGGGTTACCCTGCCCGCATGCCCCTGCGCCACCCGCCCTTCGCCGTCGCCATCGCCGGCGGATCGGGCAGCGGCAAGACGTCGCTGACCCGGGCCCTGGTCGAGGCCCTGGGGCCCGACCGGTGCGCGGTGCTCGACCACGATTCCTACTACCGCGACCTCTCCCATCTGCCGCTCGAGGCCCGCGCCGAGGCCAACTTCGACCACCCCGAGAGCCTGGAGAACGGGCTGTTGGCCGAGCACCTGGCCAGCCTGCGCGCCGGCCGCGCGGTCGAGCGGCCGCTCTACGACTTCGCCAGCCACACCCGACTGCCGGCGACCACCGCCGTCGAGCCCCGGCCGGTGATCCTGTGCGAGGGCATCCTGCTGCTGGCCGTCCCCGAGCTGCGCGAGGCGTTCGACCTGCGGGTCTACGTCGACACCCCCGCCGACGTGCGGGCGCTGCGGCGCGTGCAGCGCGACATCGTCGAACGCGGACGCACGGTGCAGTCGGTCGTGCGCCAGTACCTGCAGTCGGTGAAGCCGATGCACGAACGGTTCGTCGAGCCGGCCCGCAGCACCGCCGACCTGGTGCTCGGCTGGCAGCACACGCCGGCGGAGTGGGCGGCGACGGTGCTGGCGATGCTGCGCGGCCGGCTGTCGTGACGGGCGGCGGTCAGCGCACGCGCAGCCCCATCGGCAGCAGCGCGTAGAGCCGCGGCACTCCGGTGTCCGCCGCGGCCAGCGCGTCGCGAACGACGGCGAGCACCTCGGTGAAGCGGGCGCATTCGGCGAGCAGGGTCGACAGCAGCGCCGCGTCGGTGCCCGCCCGCACCTGCGCCTCGAAGAGCGACGCGAACAGCGAATCGGCGAAGTTCTTCGGCTCGGGCGCGTGCACCACCTCGACGTCGGGGCCCAGCGCGGCCAGGGCGCGTACGCGCCCGATCGCGTCCTCGAGGCCGCCGATGGCGTCGACCAGCCGGTTGTCGACCGCCTGCTGGCCGGACCAGACGCGGCCGCCGGCGATGGCGTCGACCGCGGCCACGTCCATGCGCCGCGACACGGCCACGTGCTCGAGGAACCGGGCGTAGATCTCGTCGACGAACGCCTGCATGCGGGCGCGCGCCGTCTCGCTCCACGGCCGGTCCATCGCGTCCATCAGCGGCCCTTCGTCGAGGCGCACGATCTCGGTGTGCACGCCGAGCCGCCGCATCAGCGCGCCCGGCTGGAAGCGCATGCCGAACACGCCGATCGAGCCGGTGATGGTGCCGATCTCGGCCAGGATCGGCTGGCCGATCGCGGTGATCCAGTAGCCGCCCGACGCGGCCAGTTCGCCCATCGAGAACACCACCGGCTTCTTCGCCGCGAGGCGCTGCAGCGCGGTGCGGATCGCCTCGCTGGCCGTGGCCGAACCGCCGGGCGAGTTCACGCGCACGACGACGCCCTTGACGAGCTCGTTGCCGGCCAGCTTGTCGATCTCCTTGACGGCGACACCGCCGACCATGTTGCCCGGCTGCGGCTTGTCGCCATCGACGATCTGGCCGGACAGGTGCAGCACCACGATCTGCGGGTCGTCGATCTCCTCCTCCTTCTTCTGCCGCAGCAGGCTGGTCAGGATCGCCATCAGGTCGCGGCTCTGCGCCTTCTTCTTCGGCGCGGCGTCCTGCAGCTCGAAGGCCTCGTCGCCGCGCACGACCGCCAGCGCGCGCTGGGCGCCGCTCCACGGCACCAGCCGGTCGACCAGGCCGTTGGCCAACGCCTCCTTCGCGGTCAGCAGGCGCTGGGCCTGCAGCGCGCGCACGGTCGCCGGCGCCAGCTTGCGACCTTCGGCGATGCAGCGCACGACGTCGTCGTTCATCGACCGCAGCATCGCCTCGTAGTGGGCGCGCAGGTGGTCGGACATCGCCGGCAGCATGTACGGCTCGACCGCGCCCTTGAACGCGCCGACGCGCGTCACTTCGACCTGGATGCCGAGCAGATCGAGGGCGTCCTTCAGGTGCATCACCGACATCGCCGGGGACCGCAGGTCGCAGGCCCCCATGTCGGCCATCAGCACGCGGTCGCACTGCGCCGCGATCTGCAGCGTGGCGGTGTCGACGTTCTCGACGTAGCAGGTGATCTGCTTGCCGGCCGCGCGCACGCGTCGCAGCGCCCGCTCGAGCTCGCGCAGCTGCGGCTGGTGGAAGGTCGCGTCGCCGGACAGGTCGAGCAGCACCTCGGTCTCGGCGACCTTGGTCAGCCCCTCGACCGACTCGAGGAAGCGGTAGAACGGCTTCGGCGGGGCGCCGCCGCCGCCGAGCAGGCTCATCGGCGAGAAGCCCATCTCGGCCAGGTCGGCATAGGTGCCCTGCGGCCGCAGGAACGGCACGCGCTGCCTGGTCGACTTGCCCGCCGCCGCGACCGGCTCGCCGGTCGTGGCCTCCTCCTGGGCGGGAAGCGGCGTGGGGGGCAGCAGGAGGAACAGGACGGGCAGCAGGGAGACGGCGGCGAACGGTGGGCGCATGCGGTCAGGATAGTGGGTGGAACGAGCGCGCGGGGTGGCCGATCGGGCAGCCTTCCTGTCGTGGCGCTCGGCTTGTCCGGCGGCGCCTCGTCGCTAGAGTCGAGCGCGCGATTCGCGCCCGTAGCTCAGTTGGATAGAGCACCGCTTTCCTAAAGCGGGGGTCACAGGTTCGACTCCTGTCGGGCGTACCACACAGACCCCCCACGGATGGCCTCGGAACTGCGGTTTCGGGGCGCTCTCGTCCGGCCGGGGGGCAGTGTGCAATGCTGTGTGCAATCGGCTTGGCCACACGGGGGCAGGACCTGGCACGGCGTGGCACAACCCGGCACCGCTTCTCGCGGGCTCGTCCTGTAGCGGGCCTGCCGGCGATCCCAGAGCTTGTTGCGATGAGACTCGAGCGCCGCCCAGCGGGCGGCCTGGTGGCCCGCTGGGGCACGGTCGGCGAGAGCGTCCTATGGGCGGCCGGCAGCTGCCCTTTCGCGCGGTTGCCCTTGCTGGCGCGCCGGAATCGAGGACTCATCGTGTCGTCCCCGAACGGCTCGCTGGATGGGCCAGCGGGTTCGGGGCGAGACCACAACCCCGAGTCCCCCATGACCGACACCGAACCCCTCCCCGCTACCCGCGACGACACCTGGACCCGGCAGCTCGCCGAGTTGAAGAGCCGCTACAAGCACGTCCGCGAACCGGTCCTGGTCGCCCTGAACATCCTGCTGCACGATCCCGGCGTCGGCCTTGCCGATGCGAAGACGCGGGCTGCGCTCCACGGCGTTCGCATCACCGCAGCTTCCGTCGAGGCGGCCCGGCGGCTGCGGGAGCGCACAGACGATACAGAGCCGGCCGCGGCGGTGCGGAAGCCGACGAACACGCCCGCCCCGGCATCTCGACAGGAGATGTGCCGTGGTTGCGCGATCTGCTCCTCGTGCGCCGCGTGAAGAAGCCGGAAATCGGCGACACAGGGGTGACGGACCTTCGGAGATCTGCTAGTCGGGTGCCAGCAGAGAGAAGCCCGCGAGCCGTCGTCGCGGCGGCCTCCCAACCCCAAGCCCACCGCCGAGCTGTGTGGAAGATCGGCCCCGTAGTTGTTGCTTCTGCCGTCTGTCGCAGCCCTGTCCGCCAACCTGCGTGCAGCCAGCCGAGGCGGCGGCAACTGCATGCTCGTGGCCCTGTGCCCCATCGCATTCCTGGCGAACGTCCCCTTGAACAGGCGGCTTGACCATGTTGCCAGCCCCCCCCCTAGACTCTCCGCTACATGATCCTTGAAGAGGAGGTTGAGCGGCCATGGGCCTGAAGACGATCTGCACGACCGTAATGTCTGGACTCTCATCATGCCTCGCCGTCGTAGCGCTCAGTTCCGGGCTAGCAAGATCGCAGTGCCCGTCCTTCACGCCGCCGACGCCGTTGGACGCTCAGTTTCATGACGCAGTCACGAGCGCTGCGTTAGCGCTGATGTGCTGCGGGCAGTGCTCGAACAATGACGACATACAGAAGGCCGCAAACGAGCTCCTGGAGAGGCTGGAGGAAGGACACCTCTACCAGGAGCAAGGCAATGCAACTTGGCGAGCTTACACGGCGCCGAACACTCAATGCGGCAGTCATGGCCATTGGTCGACGAATCCAGATAACGGGACGTGATCAACACCGCGACCTTCTTCGATTACGCTGATCCCTGCGCACTGTCGGCGATCTTGGGCGCAGCGCTGGCCCATGAGTATGTCCACTGCATCACGCTCGTCAACTCACGAAACCTTGAGACGGGCACGTGGGACGACGAGTGCGGACTCTGGGAGAACGAGAAACTCTGCCACCTCATCGAGCGCGGCCTAATTGAGTGCATGGTGTCATGCGGTTGCGCTCAATGCACCGGAGGCGGGATGCAGGCCATACTCGATCGCTACAATATTCTGCACGATTACTATCTGCACTACTGCGATCTCCTGGGGGTCTGCTAAACACATGGTTTCACACGCAATCATGTACTTCGCCGTGGCGTACGCAGTTGCTGCCGCGTCGGCCCCGGCCGGATGTCAACAAACCGTCGGCGAGACCGCAAGGCAGATGTTGGGCGGCCGCATCGCCTCCGGCGTGTTCGTGAGCGCTGAACGGAAGCCCGACGGCGAATCGACGCTGCACGTACGCGACCGCGAACAGCATTGGTCGATCGATTTGCCGTACTCGACGATCACCGCAGCAGCATCGCTGGCCAGCGACGTGCTGGTCGCCGGTATACTGCCCGACCAGACGAGCGAGTATCGCCGCCTCACTCAGGAGAGCGGGAATTGGGTGACGGTTGCCATCGGCTCGCCGCCGCGCCGTTCGCACGTCATCAAGATGGCGGGGCGAGACGATCGCCTCGCGCTGCTGCTGGCCGACGGCACAATCGTTGCCGCTTCGATCGCGACCAGCGGATCGAGCGGCCTCCCCCCTGTGCACCTGCCGAACGAACCAGAGTTCGTCCTCGTCGGCACGGTGCCGAATGGCCTGCAGCGCACGATCCGCCTTGCGTCGCTCGAGTTGACCAGCATCGACTGCATTGAGGTCTACGATCATCCCAGCTCGCGCCACGCGTTCGTTCGAGCGCCATCAGGTCACTGGACCGGCAGCGCCATCCTCCCGGTCAGCGGGCCGACGCTGAGGATCACCGAGCCAGCGCGAGTGGGCTCGGAAGTGCGTTACGTCGCGACCGTGATCGGACCGCTCGTGCTCGAAGAGGAGGGCACTAATACTACTTGGCCGATTGCTGACACCACACCTCCGTCGGGGCAGGGAGTGATCCCCGCCGAACTCACGAGTCAGCTGCGCATCGATCACCGTTACCGCCTGAAAGCGCACGAAGTTGCCGGCCCCTGGTTTCGCCCTGCCGCGATCGTCGAGCACGCATGGGGTGTGAACGGCGTCGAGTTGCAGGAAGTGGACACCTTCGAAGGCGGGGTGCGAATCGAGCGCGGCAGCGTGATCGTCGACACAGTGGTGCACTTCTCGCCAGTGTGCGACAGAGCCTCGGTCCACAAGGTGGCATTCGTCGCGACTTCTTCGGAACCTGCGCCTCCGCTCGCGGTGCGCGGGGGCCGCACATGGCTCGTTCCGGACCGCGCGCTCATGGCAGCAAAGGACCTGACTCCCCCACGCCGCACGTATCCACTGACGGTGTCGCTGCCGCTGCCCGACGACGCCACGTGCGTCGGCCGATGGCTGCACGTGCAGATGGCCGTGCTCGGCACCGACGGCTCGCTGCTCGGCGCGACCGGGGTGCGCAGCGTGCGGATCCTGCCGAACCGCGGCGACTGGCCGGTCGAGCGCCAGCAAACTGCACGCAGCGCGGCCGAGGCCTACTGGGCGGCGAACGGCGTCGCAGACCCGGATCAGTTCTGGCGGTCGATCGTCGGCAACTGACCGTTCCGGCCGCGCCGCCGCACCTCAGTCCGGCTCGATCGGCAGCGAATACTCGTAGCCCTCGAGGTCGCGCCGCGACGTGTGGCACACCTGGGCACAAGCTGGCATCGTCCGGCACACGACCCGGCACAGCCTCCGCACTCGCTTCGACTCCTGTGCCTGGACCATGCCCACCCATCGCGGCCAGCGACCACGGACTCAACGCGGCGCCGCCGACTCGCCACCCCACTGCCGCAGGTACTCCTTCACCCGCAGCTTGCGCAGCGTGTTGGCCGAACTCATGTAGCGGATCACGCCGTAGACGTCGCGCTCCGGCGCCCACGGCCGGTCGTAGCGGCCGAACACCCAGGCGATGCCGGTGTAGGAGTTCGGGTTGCGGCCATCGAGCGCGTAGCGGTTGTTGAGTTCGACCAGGGTCGCGAACGCCTCCTGCGGCGTGCGCGACCACTCCAGCACCTTCTTGCCCCACAGCATGCGCAGGTAGTTCTGCAGCGTGCCGCTGGTGCGCAGCTGGCGCTGCGCCGCGTTCCACAGTTCGTCGTGCGTCGCCGACGCCGCGAACTGCTCCTGCGAGTAGACGTGCTCGCGCGGGTCCGCGGCGTGCCTGGCCAGCGTCGCCTTGGCCCAGTCGGGCAGCGACGCGTAGTCGTCGTGGTCGGCGCGCTGCCAGCACAGGTTGAAGCCGAGTTCGCGCCAGGTGACCAGTTCGTCGAGGAACGCCTCCGTCGTGTCGCGGAAGCCGAACCAGCCGCGCTGGCCCGAGGCGACCGCGCGGATCCGCTGCGGCCGCCACTGCTCGCGTGCGGCCAGCGCGGCGAACACCTGGTGGACCGACAGGTGGCCGAAGTGCAGGTAGGGCGACAGGCCGCTGGCGCAGTCGGCGTCCGGGTGGCTGCGCTCCTCGCCGTAGCGGTCGAGCCGCCGGTCGAGGAAGGTGCGCAGCGTGCTGCCGGCGGCGACCGGACCGCCGCGCAGCTCGGCCGGTCCGACCGCATGGTCGATCGGCAGCGCCGCCAATGCGGCGGGTGCCGCGGCGAGCAGGGCCGGCGTGGCCGCCGGCCAGCGCGTCGCGAACCCACGCGGCAGGTCGGCCGCGCCGCCGGCATGGCCGCGCAGCGGATCGCCGGCGGGGAAATCCGCCAGGTGCGCCGGCAGCGCCCGCTGTAGGAACCGGCGGAAGTCGAACGCGCGGCCGAACACCTTGTCGGCGACCCGCATCGGCAGGAGCCCGTTGCCGTCCACCACCTCGAGCCGCACCGGCAGCGCCGCGGCGGCGGCCGCGACCATGCGCGGCAGGAAGAAGCACGGGAAGTCGTCGGTCACCACGGCCGCGGCGCGGTCGCCGAGCGCGGCGAGCATGCCCCTGCCGGCGCCGGGCGCGGGCTCGACGTAGGGCCAGTAGGTGACGCCGGCCGCGGCGAAGTCGACCGCGTTGTCGGCCATGCCCTGCAGCACGAACGCGTGCAGCCGATCGCTCGCCCAGCGGTGGCCGCAGCGCAGCGCCTCGACGACCAGCAGCGGCCGCCGCAGGCTGGCCGCGAGTTCGACCGCCCGCTGCAGGGCGAAGTTCGCCCGGCGCCGCCGGGCCGCGGTCATCCAGTAGACGACCCAGTCGCCGTCGCGCCGCAGCGGTCGGTCGTTGGCGGCGTGCAGGCGCACGTCGGGCACGGCGGGAGCGGGCATGCGGGGGCGTTCGCCGGCCGGAGGCCCGGGGATGCGGGCGCCCGGCCGTTCGCGTATCCTCCGCCCGTCGACTCCATGAAGCGAGGCAACAAGCAACTGCTCGTCGTCGGCGACCGCGTGCTGGTGCAGCCCGAGAAGGGCGAGGCGATGACCAAGGTGGGACTGTTCCTGCCGCCGAGCGTGCAGGAGAAGGAGGAGGTGCGCGGCGGCAGCATCGTCGCGCTCGGCCCCGGCCAGCCGCTGCCGCCGCCGCACGATGAACACGAGCCGTGGAAGGAGGGCTACCGGGCGCCGCGCTTCCTGCCCATGCAGGTGCGCATCGGCGACTACGCCCTGTTCTTCCGCAAGGCGGCGATCGAGATCACGTTCGAGGACGAGCAGTTCCTGGTCGTGCCGTACGGCGCGATCCTGGTGCTGGTGCGGCCGGACGGAGTCGACGGCGCCGTGCCCGACCGCCTGCCGAACGATCTCTGAACCCGGCCGGCGTGCGAGGCCGGCAGGGCGCCTAGCCGCCCTGGGCGTTGGCCAGCGCCCGTTCGGCGGCCTCGACGACCGCGGCGACGGCGCGACCCGAGGTGTCGACCACGGCGTCGGCCTGCCGGTAGAGCGGTTCGCGTTCGGCGAGGATGCGGCGCAGGTCGGCGAACGCCTGCTTCTTGTCCGCCATCGGCCGCAGATCGCCCTGGTCGATGACGCGCTGCCAGTGGTCCTGCGGCGCGGCGCGCAGCCAGATCGTGCGGGCGCCGCGCCGCAGCAGCGCGAAGCTCTGCGCGTCGGTGACGATGCCGCCGCCGACGGCGAGCACGCACGGATCGCCGGCCAGTTCGCGGCGCAGCGCCTTCTGCTCGGCGGCGCGGTAGTAGGCCTCGCCGTGCACCTGGAAGATCTCGCCGAGGCGCAGGCCGGTCATGGCCTCGATGCAGGTGTCGAGCTCGACGAAGCGGCGGCCGAGCCGCTGCGCCAGGAGCGGCCCGACGGTGCTCTTGCCGGCGCCGCGCAGGCCCAGCAGGGCCACGTGCGGGCGCGTCGCCGCGGCCGGGCCGTCGAGCAGGTCGACGAGCGCGACCTCGAACGCCTCGGCCAGCGCCAGGAGCCGCAGCAGCGACGGATTGGCGGTTCCCGCCTCGACGTCGGCCAGGAACCGCTCGCTGATGCCGGTGTGGCCGGCGAGGTCGCGCCGGCTCCAGCCCCGGGCCTTGCGCAGCGAGCGGACCTCGGCGCCGAGCCGGGCCAACGTCGGGTGCGCGTGGGTCAGAAGTAGTACCACTCGGTCGACCGCGTGATCGATCCGCCTGCGGTCGCGCCGCCGAAGAGCTGCACCTGGCCCTGTGGCGTGCGCAGCGACGCGGCGCCGGCGCGGGCGTTGGTCAGCGGCGGCCCCGCGGAGAAGCTGTTCGTGGCCGGCGAGAACACCTCGGTGGTGGCGAGCGGCGTCGGGCCGAGGATCGTGCCGTTGGCGCCGCCCGCGACGAGGAACGTGCCGTTGCCGAGCGCCCAGGCCTGGTGGTTGCCGCGCGCCGTGGCGAGCGAACCGACCGAGGTCCAGGTGTTGGCGGCCGCGTCGTAGATCTCGGCGGTGGCCGTCGGCGTGCCGAGGTTGGTCAGGGTGAGGGCGCCGATGCCGCCGGCGAACAGCCAACGGTCGTTGCCCAGGTGCAACGGCTCGAGCATCGACCGGGAGTTCGCCATCATCGGCGCGCTGGCCATCGTGTTGGCGACCGGATCGTAGAGGTCGCACGAGCGCCGCACGGCCGGCAGCCAGCCGACGATGATCACCGGGTCCCAGCTGATGCCGCCGGCGAGCAGCACCTTGCCGTCGGGCCGCGCAACGGCGGCGTGCGCGGCGCGCGGCGTCGTCAGGTTCGGGCCCGCCGTCCAGGTGTCGGTCGCCGGATCGTAGAGTTCGGTCAGGTTGGTCGCGTCGCGCACCGCCGACAGCTGCGTCGGCTGCACCGTGAGCGCCACCAGGCCGCCGGTGACCAGCACCTTGCCGTTCGGCAGGAGCGTCGCCGTGTGGCCCATGCGCGGCGACAGCATCGACGCGCACGCCGTGAACGTGTCGAGCGCCGGGTCGTAGATCTCGCAGGAGTCCTGCGGATCGTTGTTGAAGCCCACCCCGCCCGCCAGCAGCCAGCGGCCGCCGGGCAGCTGCGTCATCGTGTGCAGCGAGCGCTGCACCGTCATCGGCGGGCCATAGGTGAAGCCGTCCGTCCACGGGTCGTAGATCTCGGTCGTCTGGTGCGCGACCTGCGCCAGCAACAGGCCGCGGCCGCCGCCGCAGACCATCCATCGCCGGTCGGGGCGCCGCAGCACGGTGGCGAAGGCGCGTTCCTCGATGCTGGCGACGAGGCGGTCGCGGAACGCCGCCGCCGGCGCGAAGCGCACGACGTTCGGGTTGCTGACCCGATGGAAGGTCAGGTTGGGCGCGAAGTAGGCGTTCACCGCCTGGACGTACAACGGGGTGTCGACCAGCGACGGCAGCAGCACGAGCGGCAGGTTGACGCGGAAGTGCCCGTCGACGCCGGTGAGCCCGACCCACATCGCGTCGAGCAGGTCGATGCCGACGTCGAGCACGCGGGGATCGAACGGATCGATCCAGGCCAGCGGCGTCGGACCGGTGTTGCCCGACGGCAGCACCAGCATCAGGTCGAACGGCCACGCCTCGGGATGGGCGTCGATGGCCAGCACGCCCGGCATCGAGCCGCCGGTCACGTCCAGTTCGAGCGCCTGGGCCCGGACGGGGGCCAGGGCGAGCAGACCGGCAGCGACAGCGGCGGGAAGGCGAGGCAGGGCGAGTTGCATGGGGGCTCCGATTGCGCGCGAGTATCCGGCATCCGGCCCGCGGGCGCAGCGACCCGGTATCCCGGACGGCGAAAATCGGCCGCGCACGGGCGGCGCTTGCGCCGCCGGGGGCCTCCTGGCCATACTGCTCCGCCGCGCCGGGATCGGCGCGCTCTCGCACAGCTCTCTGCTCCTCACTGAACCGCGACCTGGGCGGCTACCGGTGCCTCTCGCCAGGTGCCGGTGAGCCAACGGTTCCGGTCGGGGTCACTCCAGCCCGCAAGGGCCCCCTCGGCCAAGGTGTGGAACAGAGACCCGGTCGACGACTCCGGTCGTCGGCCGGGTTTTCTCCTTCCCGCGCTCCCCGAGCCAACCGCCCCGCGCCCGACCTCGCACGCATGCCGATCTACACGGGCACCGGCGACGAGGGCGACACCGGCCTGTTCGGCAACCGGCGGGTGCCGAAGGACCACACGCGCATCGAAGCCTATGGCACCGTCGACGAACTGAATTCGTGGATCGGGCTGCTGCGCGCCGAGCCGCTCGAACCCGGCTGGGACGGCGAACTGAAGACCGTGCAGGACGAGTTGTTCGAACTCGGCGCCGACCTCGCGACCGAAGGCGGTGCGGCGTCGCTGCCGCGCATCGAGCCCGCCATCACGCGGCTCGAGCGCTGGATCGACGCTTCCGAACGTGAACTGCCGCCCCTGCACTCGTTCGTGCTGCCCGGCGGCTGCCGCGAGGCCGCGCTGCTGCACGTGCTGCGCACCGTCGCCCGGCGGGCCGAACGGCGCTTCTGGCACCTGGCGCGCGCGGCCGACGCGCCCGGCCAGCACGTGCCGCCGGCCATCGGCATCTACCTGAACAGGCTGTCGGACCTGTTCTTCAGCTGGGCCCGACGCGCCAACCACCGCGCCGGCCGGGCCGACGTGCCTTGGACCCGGCGGTAGCGACCGGCGACAGCGACGCCGCGCGACCCGATCAGACCGGCCCGGCGGCCGTGCGGCCGAGTCGGCAGGCGCGACGCAGCCACATCATCGCCCGCTCGACCTCGCGCGGCCCGGTGACCGGGATCTCGACGAACTCGCGCGAGTGCGGGTCGCCATCGTCCGGCATGCGCTTGGCGCCGAGGATCTTCAGCGCCTCCGTCACCTGGGGCGGCGCCAGCTTCACCACCACGCCCTTCTTGCCCAGGTAGGCGAACACCTGGCCGCGGACGAAGAAGCTGTCCTTCCCGTCCTTCTTCTCCCGATTGACGTCCTTCCAGGCGCAAAGCCGCTCGACGATGGTGGCAAGTGGATCCATGGGGGCAAGCAGTATACCAGCGGCCGGAACGGCCGCCATGGTGGACCGCCGATTGCCCCGCCCGCGGCCGTCTCAGCGACGCTCGACCAGGTTCTTGGTCACCAGCCAGACCATTGCCGGGTACTCGTCCAGCCGCCTCCGCAGGTACTGGATCGCCATGTCCCATCCGAGCGCGAACGGCACGTAGAGGCGGGCGCGGATGCCCTGGCGGGTCAGGTCGGCGAGGAACCGCTCCCGGGGCACGCCGTAGAGCATCTGCACCTCGAAGCGGTCGGTGCCGACCTTCGCCCGCGGCACCACCTGCTCGACGAACCGGCGCACGTAGACGTCGTCGTGGGTGGCGAACTCGACGTAGTGGCCGCGCTGCAGCAGCCGCTCGGCGAACGCCAGCATGCGCTCCTTCATCGGCGCCTTGTCGACCAGGGCGATCTCGGCCGGCTCGCGGTAGATGCCGATCACCAGCCGCACCCGCTGCCCCGGCGGCAGCGCCTCGAGGTCCGCCTCGGTGCGGTGCAGCCTGGTCTGCAGCACCGCACCGACGTGCCGGTGCCCGGCGGCGTGCAGGCGCCGCAGGGCATCGAGCGTGAAGTCCGTCCAGTGGCGCCCTTCCATGTCGAGCGTCAGCTCCACCCCCCGCTCGGCGGCGCGGGCGACGATCGCCTCGATGGCGGCGAACGACCCGGCGGCGTCGCCGCCCTCGTGCAGCGGCGCGGTCGTGTAGGACGACGGCTTCAGCGACAACGTCGGGCGCGCCTCGACCGGCAGCCCGCACGCCGCCGCCGCGTCCACCATGCGCAGGTAGGTGTCGAGGTTGCGCTGCGCCTGCTCGGGCCGCCGGATGTCCTCGGCCAGGAGGTCGAGCGTCGCCAGCAACCCGCGCTCCCGGAACAGCTTCTGGACGACCGCCAGCGCCTGCTCGAGGGTGTCGCCGGCGACGTAGGGCCGGGCGAAGAACCGCACCAGGACGGCCGGGATGACGCGGATCAGGGGGTTCACGGCGGGGGCGGGATCATGCCCGGCGCCGCCGCCGAATGCCACGCACGCCGGATGGACTCCAGCTGGCCATGCCATCGGGCCGATCACGGCCCTGGAAGGACGAAGCGCATGCGGATCACGTGGTTGCTGGAGAACGCCGACCAGCTCTGGGGCGGCGTCAAGGTGGCGCTCGAGGACGCGAACTGGCTGCAGCGCCGCGGCCACGCGGTGACCGTGCTGAGCCGCTCGGGCCCACCGGCCTGGATGCAGGTCGAGTGCGGGTTCGAGCGGGTCCAGGATTTCCGGCCCGAGCACCTGCCCGACGCCGACGTCGTCGTGGCGACGTTCTGGACCACGCTGTCGTGGGCCGCCAGCGCCGGCCCGCGCAAGGGCGTGCCGGTGCACTACTGCCAGGGCTACGAAGGCGACGCAACCGAGAACGCGGCGCTGCGCGACCGCATCGAGGCGGCCTACCGGCTGCCCGGCGTGCACCACGTGACGATCGCGCCGCACCTGACCGGGCTGCTGCGCGACCGCTTCGGCATCGCCGCGCACGAGGTGCCCTACGTCGTCGACCACGGCGTGCACCATCCCGGCCCGCCGCGCCCCGTCGGCTCGCCGCTGCGCATCGGCCTGGTCGGCCCCTACCAGGTCCGCTGGAAGGACCTCGCCACGGGCTTCGCCGCCTGCCGGCTGGCGCACGCCGCCGGCCAGGCGCTGGTGCTCGTGCGCGCCACCAACACCGGCCCCGATCCGGCCGAGCGCGACACGCCGTTCCCGGTCGAGTGGCACCAGCAGCTGCCACCCGCCCGCATGGGCGAGTTCTACCGCTCGCTGGACCTGTTCCTCGGCACCAGCAACGGCGCCGACGAGGGCTTCTTCCTGCCCGCGGTCGAGGCGATGGCCTGCGGCGTGCCGACGATCCTGACCGACGTGCCCTGCTTCCGCGACCACGCCGCCGTGGCCGGCGACGAGCGCTTCGCGCTGTTCGTGCCGCCGGGCGACGCCGCGGCGATGGCCGAGGCGCTGGTGGTCGCCGGCGGCATGGCGGACGTGCGCGCCGCGCTGCGCGAGCGCGGCCTCGCGCTGGCGGCGCACTACCATCCCGACCGCCACGGCCGCGCCCTCGAGGCGGTGCTGCAACGCTGCGCCGCCAGCGCGCGCGCAGCCGGACAGGCGCCCCTGCGCCTCGTCGACGGCCACGGCGGCGAGCGCGACCCGCTGGCCCTGCTGACGGCCCTCGGCGGGCAGTTGCGCGCGGCGAGCACGCGGCTGCGGCACGGCGGCCACTTCACCGCGGCCGCCGAGGCCCTGGCGGCGGCCGCCTGCCTCGCCGGCGACGATCCCGTGCTGCTGCACGAAGCGGTCGCCGCCTGGCTGGAGGCCGGCGCCGCCGAACGGGCGCTGCACACCGCCGACGCCCTGGTCGCGCGCGGCCACGACGACGCGGCCCTGCAGGTGCTGCGCGGACAGGCGCTGCACGCGCTCGGCCGCCTGCACGGAGCGGCGCAGGCGTTCCGCGCCGCCCTGGCGCTCGGCGGGCCGACCGCCGACGGCCACAACCGCCTCGGCGTGGTGCTCTTCCAGGCCGGCGACACGACCGGCGCCAGGCGCAGCTTCGAACGCGCGCTGATGCTCGAGCCGCGGCACGGCGACGCCCTCGCCAACCTGGCGGCCCTGTCGGCGGCCTGAGGCGAGCCGGTGCGCCTGCTCTGCAACCTGCCGCTCGAGTGCTTCGACGACCGGGCGGCGATGCGCGGCGTCGAGCTGGTGACGTTCGGGCCGCCGCAGCGCATGGTCGTGGACGGCGTGCACTACCCGTTCGACGTCGCCTTCGACCCGTCGGCAGGCAGCTGGCACGAACTCGCGGCGCGCCTGCCACGTGGCTTCGCACCCGATGCCGTGCTGCTGTTCTGGCCCGACCAGGAGCCGCTGCCCGCCGGGCTCGAACACTGCCCGGTGCCGGTCGTGGGCGTGGTCTCCGACTACAACCTGTCGCTGCCCCACCTCGTCGGCCTGTGGCCGTTCTTCGACCTCCTGCTGTGCGACCGCGCGGGCGTCGGGCTGTTCCGACGGCTGTCGTTCGCCGACGTGCGCTACTGGTGCCAGTACGCGCACAAGCGGCCGTTCCACCGCCTGCACGTCGATGCCGGCGCCCGGGACGTCGACCTCGGCTTCGCCGGCAATCTGAACCCGGCGGTGCAACGCGAACGCGCGCCGTGGCTCGAGCGGCTGCGCCGCCTGGCCGTCGGCGGCACCCGGGTGGAGGTGCAGACCGGTCTGCGCGGCGAGGCCTACGGCCGCTTCCTGAACCGCTGCCGCATCGGCTGGAACCGCAGCATCCGCGGCGAGATGAACCTGCGCGCATTCGAGGTGCCGGCGTGCGGCGCGCTGCTGCTGATGGAACGCAGCAACCTCGAGGTCGCGGACTTCTTCGTGCCGGGCGAGGAGTGCGTGCTGCACGGCGACGACGACTTCGAGGCCGTGGTGGCGGAGCTGCTCGCCGACCGCGACCGCTGCACGCGCATCGCTCGCGCCGGCCACGCCCGCGTGCAGCGGCACCGCCTCGGCGAGCGGCTCGGCCAGCTGGCGGACCTGCTGGCGACGCCCGGCCAGGGCCGGCCCGCGAGCACCGAGGCCGATCGGGTGCTCGGCCGCGCGATCGCCATGCTGCCGACCTGGGCCGACGGCAAGACCCTGGCCGCGGCGGCCCTGGCCGCGCACGACCTGGCGCCCACCGATCCCCGCACGCTGAACCTGCTCGGCATGGCCACCCTGCGCTGGCGCGGCGCCGAGGGCGGCGAGGCGGCGTGGCGGCTGTGGCAGCGTGCGGCCGCGCTCGACCCGGACTACCTGCCGGCCACCGTGAACCTGGTGGGCCTCGCCACCGCCAGCGGCGATGCCGAACTCCGGCGGGCGGCCCGCCGCGAACGCGACCGGCGCGCCGCCGCGACGACCTGGCTCGCGGTCGACGGACCGACGCTGCCATTCGGTTATGGCGAACTCGCGGTCGACCGCTCGCTGGCCTTGCAGCAGGCGGTGCGGCAGGGCGACCCGGCGCTGTTCGCCGGCGCCCTCGTGCAGGACTGACCGGCAGCCGACCGCCCCGCGCGGCCGGCACGGGCCCGGCCCTGCCCTGCGCCCTTTGTCGCCTTGACGCTGCAGCGGCGGCGGCGAACACTTCTCGCCCCCCTTGCCGGCCTTCCCCGAGGCCGCCTCGCGCTCGCCCGCCATGTCCAACGCCCCCGCCAAGCGTCCCTCCCACCGCTGGTCGTTCTACCGCGCCGGCGGCGTCGACCAGGTCAGCCTGAAGACCGGCGCCGACCTCCTGCGCCTCGACGAGCTCGACCAGAAGCTGTGGGTGGCGCTGAGCTGTCCGACCAAGGGGCTCGAACTCGACGCGCGCACGCTGGCGCTGCTCGACGGCGACGGCGACGGCCACGTGCGGCCGCCCGAGATCCTGGCCGCGGTCGCGTGGCTGCGGGACGTGCTGCAGGACCCGGACGCGCTGGTCGCCGGCAAGGACGGCGTCGAGCTGGCGAACCTGCGCCAGGACACCGACGAAGGCCGGACGCTGCGGGCGTCGGCGCAACGCATCCTGCAGAGCCTCGGCAAGGACGGCGCCACCATCACGGTCGCCGACACGCACGCCACCGCCGAGTACTTCGCCAAGGCGAAGCAGAACGGCGACGGCGTGGTGCCGCCCGAGTCGATCGCCGACGAGAAGGCCCGCGCCGTCGCCGCCGACCTCGTGCGCTGTCTGGGCGGCGTCGCCGACCGTTCCGGCCAGGTCGGCTTCGACCAGGCCCAGCTCGACGCCTTCTTCGCCGCCTGCGCCGACTACGACGCCTGGTGCAAGACCGGCGAGGCCGAGGCGAAGACCCTGTTGCCGTTCGGCGACGGCACGGCGGCGGCCTACGCGGCCTTCACCGCGGTGCGGGCCAAGGTCGACGACTACTTCGGCCGCTGCCGCCTCGCCGCCTACGACCCGCGCGCGCTGACGGCGGTCAACCGCGAGCAGGACGCCTATCTCGCCGCCGCCGCCAAGGACCTGTCGATCACCGTCGACGAGGTGAAGCACCTGCCGCTCGCGATCGTCGAGCCGAAGCAGCCGCTGCCGCTGCAGCACGGCGTCAACCCGGCCTGGAGCGGCGCGATGGCGGCGTTCCGGGCCGCCTGCTGCAAGGACAAGGAGAGCCTCACCGAGGCCGAGTGGCTGGCGCTCGCCGCGAGGTTCGACGCCCACGCCGCCTGGCTGGCCAAGAAGGCGGGCGCCGCCGTCGAGCCGCTCGGCAAGGCGCGCGTGCGCGAGATCCTCGCCGGCAAGGCGAAGGCCGTGCTGCAGCAGGCCATCGACGAGGACCGCGCCGTGGCCGGCGAGGTCGCCGCCATGGCCCGCGTCGAGAAGCTCGCGCACCTGCACCGCGACCTGTTCCGGCTGCTGAACAACTACGTCAGCTTCAGCGAGTTCTACGCCGGCCACGGCGCCATCTTCCAGGCCGGCACGCTCTACCTCGACGGCCGCGCCTGCGACATGTGCTTCCACGTCCAGGACCTGGCCAAGCACCTGAAGCTGGCGGCGATGTCGAACGCGTTCCTCGCCTACGTCGACTGCACGCGGCCAGGCGGCCAGAAGATGACGGTCGCCTGCGCGCTGACGGCCGGTGACAGCGACAACCTGTTCGAGGGCCGCAACGGCATCTTCTACGACCGCGCCGGCAACGACTGGGACGCGACGGTGAGCAAGATCGTCAGCAACCCGATCAGCATCCGGCAGGCGTTCTGGTCGCCGTACAAGAAGGTGTTGCGCGGCATCCAGGAGGCGGTGGCGAAGAAGGCCGCGGCCGCCGACGAGGCGGCGACGGCCAAGCTGGCGACCGGCGCCGAGGCGGCCGGCGAGGCGGCCAAGACCGGGGCGGCGCCGGCCAGGCCCAAGTTCGACGTCGGCACGATCGCCGCGCTCGGCGTCGCCGTCGCCGGCATCACCGGCGTGTTCACCGCGCTGCTGACCGGCTTCCTCAGCCTCGGACCGTGGATCCCGATCGGCTTCGTCGGCCTCCTGCTGGCGATCTCCGGCCCGTCGATGTTCATCGCCTGGCTGAAGCTGCGCACCCGCAACCTCGGCCCGATCCTCGACGCCAACGGCTGGGCGGTGAACACGCTGACCAGGGTCAACATCCCGCTCGGCGGCTCGCTGACCAAGCTGCCGAAGATCCCGCCCGGCGCCCACCGGCTGCTGACCGACCCCTACGCGCCCAAGCGCAGCATCTGGCCGCGGCTGCTGTTCGTGCTGCTGGTGCTGGCCGGCGTCGGCTACGGCCTCTACCGGACCAACCTGCTGCACCGCTGGCTGCCGCAGTGGGTGCCGGCGCACCACAGCGAGATCGGCCTCGACGCCGACAAGACCAGCGCCGTGCCCGGCGAAGCGGTGGTGTTCGCGGTCCGTTCCGGCGCCGCCGCCCTGCAGGTCACCGACACCACCGACCGCAACCGGCCGGTGGCGTTGCCGGCCCTGCCCGTCGAGGGCGGCAAGGCGGTGCTGGCGATCCCGGCCGAGGCGAAGGCCGGCGCCTGGACGGTGCACGACACGGTCAGCGGCACCAAGGTCGTGATCCGCGTCACCGAGAAGAAGTGACCGCCGGCCGCGGTCAGCCGTGCGCCGTCGCCACCTCGGCGGCGTCGCCGGCAACCGGCGGCAT
Organism: Planctomycetota bacterium; assembly: GCA_019636245.1. GTDB lineage: Bacteria > Planctomycetota > UBA1135 > UBA1135 > UBA2386 > JAEUHS01. The sequence goes on from JAHBXX010000005.1 coordinate 128,733, forward strand.
CGCCGCGGCCAGGTCGAGCGCGCGCTGCAAGGCATCGGCGCCGTCGGCCGCAATCCAGAGCTGCTCGGCGAGGGCCGTGTGCAGCGCTTCGCGCGGATCGCGCAGCAGCCGCTCGAGCAGCGGCAGGTCGGGCTCGTCGTCGGGCATGCGCGTCTGCAGCAGCGGGTGCTCGCGCGCCGCCGCCTCCCAGCGTGGTCCCGACAGCGGTCGGTAGCGGCAGAAGAAGCCGAGGTGCCAGGGCAGGAAGCGCATCGCCCGCTCCTTGCCCTTGGCGTCGTCGCGGAAGTGCTGCTTCATCGCCTGCGCCAGCCAGAAGGCGATGCCGAGCCGTTCCTCGGCGCTGGGTTCCCACGCTCGCTGCTCGGCGATCTCGCGGAACAGCCACGGCTTGATCAGCGCCCCGCGGCCGAGCATCACCGATGCGACGCCGCTGCGCTGCCAGCGGTCGCGCGTCTCGTACCAGGTCAGCAGGTCGCCGTTGCCGATCACCGGGATCGAACGTTCCGCGGCGATGCGGGCGATCGCGTCCCAGTCGGCGGCGCGCGAGTAGCGCTGCTCGCGCGACCGGCCGTGCACGCAGATCGCCGCCGCGCCGGATTCCTCGAGCACGCGCGCGACCTCGCTCGCGTTCGGCTCGTGCTCCGTCCAGCCGAGGCGGATCTTGACGGTCACGGGCACCGGGATGCCGCGCACCATCTCGGCGACCAGCTTGCCGAGGTGCGCCGGCCGCTGCAGCAGGACCGCACCCATGCCCCGCCGCACGATGTCGTGGATCGGGCAGCCGCAGTTCAGGTCGACCCAGCTGGCGCCCCGTTCGACCGCCGCCAGCCCGGCCGCGATCGCGTCGCCAGGCCGCGAGGCGGCGATCTGGGCGCCGAAACAGGTCTCGTCGGGGTGCTTGCGCAGCAGCGCCAGCTCGCTCTTGCTGCGCTTGACGACCTGGTAGGCGTAGGCCATCTCGCCCATCGTCACCTCGCAGCCATGGGCGAGGCAGAGGCGCCGGAACGGCAGGTTGCCGCCCTTGGTCAGGGGCGCCAGGAACACGCGGCCGCGGAAGTCCATCGCCGCCACTGTGTCGGCGCCGTCGCGGCGTTTCCACCGCCGCTATACTCCGCCCCGCCTCCCCCCTCGTCCCACCATGCAACCGACCCACCTGCTGGTCGGCGGCGCCCTGCTCGCCGCCCTCGGCTGGCTCGCGGCCGCCGGCACCGGCGATGCCGCGCCCCCCCTGCTCCCGCCGCCCCCGCCGCCGCCCGCGGCCGACGGCCACTACAGCCTCGTCGTCGAGGGCGACCGCGACCACCTCGCGATCACCCACGCGCGCGCCAAGGCCGAGCCCTGGGCCGGCGTGCCGAAGGGCCTGCAGAGCGACTGGCGCCTGCAGATCCGCGCCGCCGACCGCTCGCTGCTGGCCGAAGTGCCGCTCGACCTCGCGGCGTTCGACCTGGCGCCGGCGCGCAAGGGCGGCGCCGTCGAGGTCGACGGCTGCATCGTGCGCGATCCGCGCGTGGCGATGCTCGCCAACGTGCCGCGTTTCGCTGCGGCCGCGGAGTACACCTTCGTGCGGCGCCAGGGCGACGCCGAGGTCTGGCTCGGCACCACCGCCGGCGCCGCCGTGCGCGAGCTCGCGGGAGGTGGACGATGAACTCCGCAGCCCGTGCGCTCGCCGCCGCCGCCGTCGCCGCCGTCACGCTCGGCGCCCAGGCGCCGATCGTGCAGACCGTGCTCAGCAACGGCACCACGCAGTCGCGCTACGACATGGTGATCCTCGGCGACGGTTACCAGGCGTTCGAGAAGCCGCTGTTCGACCAGAACGTCACCACGTTCCTGACCTCGTTGTTCCAGCAGCAGCCCTACTCGACCTTCGCGGCCTACTTCAACGTGCACACGGTGTTCCGCGCCAGCAACGAGAGCGGCGCCGACCAACCGGACGTCAACCCGCCGATCTACGTCGACACGGTCTACAACTCGACCTACAACGTCGGCGGCACCGACCGCTGCCTGTACATCCAGAACACCTCGCTGGCGCTCGCCGACGCCGCGCTGGCCCCGGCCAACGAAGGGCGCGTGCTGGTGCTGGTCAACAGCAGCCGCTACGGCGGTTGCGCCGGCACGTTCGCCGTCAGCTACAACGGCAGCCAGATGAGCGCCGTTCAGGTGCACGAACTCGGCCACAGCCTCGGCCTGCTCGCCGACGAATACGACTACCCGAACCAGACCTACACCGGCCCGGAGCCCTCCCAGGTCAACGTGACGACCTCGCCGGTGGGCCAGAAGTGGTCGCACTGGCACGGCACCGACAACATCAGCGCGTTCGAAGGCGCGCGCTACCACCTGTACGGGATCTACCGGCCGCGCAACAACTGCATGATGCGCAGCCTGGGCGTCTCGATGTGCGCCGTCTGCCGCGAGCAGGTCAGCAAGGTGACGAACTCGGTCGTCGACACGATCGTGTCGGCGCAGCCGGCGACGGCGAACGTGACGCTGCCGGCGACCGCCGGCCAGACGTTCTCGATCACCCACATCGTGCCCGCCGGCAACAACCCGGCGATCACCTGGAAGCTCGACGGCGCGGCGATCCCCGGCGCCACCGGCACGTCGTTCCACCTGGCTGCCGGCGCCGCCAGCATCGGCCAGCACACGCTCGCGGTCGAGGTGCTCGACCAGACGACGTTCGTGCGCAACGATCCGACGGCGCTGATGCGCGACGTGCGCACGTGGCAGGTGACGATCGAGCCGCCGCCGCTGGCGCAGCTGCGCGTGCCGACCTTCACCGCCAGCAGCGTCTGGGTGCAGCGCGGCGACACGGTGACCCTGTCGCCGACGGTGCAGAACGACGGCAACGCCGCCAGCGGGCCCTTCCTGGTCGAGTTCTTCCTGTCGACCACCTCGATCTGGAGTCCCCAGGACGTCTATCTCGGCAGCACGGTCGTGGCCGACCTCGCCCCCGCGCAGTCGACGGTCGCCAGCAAGCAGGTGCAGCTGCCGTGGCGGCTGCCGGCCACGGTGCACTTCGTGCACGCCGTCGTCGACCGCGCCAACGCCGTGCCCGAGAGCAACGAAACCGACAACGGCCGGGTCGTGGTGCTGATCGGCCAGACCGGACCGTGCGTCACCAAGCTCGAGTACGACGATCCGCTGCTCTACCCGCACGACCGCGGCGCGGTCTCGGTGACCACGGGCGGCACGCTGCACCCGACGGTCGTGGCGCCGTGCGCGGATCCGCTGGCGACGCTCTACCTGATCGTCTGGGGCGGCGCCGGCACGACGCCCGGCGTGCAGATGTCGCCGTCGGCGCTGCTGCCGCTGAACCCCGACGGCCTGACCGACCTCGGCCTCGCGGCGCTGAACGGCCCGGTGCTCGGCGGCTTCCTCGGCGTGTTCGACGGCCAGGGCCTCGGCCGGGCGACGTTCGCGCTGCCGCCCGCCACCGGCCTGATGGGCGGCACGACGCACTTCGCCGCGCTGCTGCTCGGTGCCACCGAGCTGTTCCAGGCGGCGACGAACGCGATCGAGCTGGAACTGCTGCCGTAGGCGGATTCAGCGCACCGCCAGGAAGCCGACCGGGTCGCCGACGACCGCGGTCGGCACCAGTTCGGCCTCGGCGTCGATGGCGGCGCCGACGGCCGCCGCCGGCTCGAGGAACCACGCCACCTCCTCGGCGGTCGTCGTGACGAGCCCCGGCCGGCGCAGCCGCGCGAACAGCCCGGCGGCCAGGGCGCGCGCCGCTGCGCGCTCGGCGACGAAGCGCTCGACGTCGAGCCGCACCGGCGGCACCCGGCCGTAGGCGAAGTCGCTGAGCACCGGCCAGGTCTCGGGGTCGGTGAACACGCTGATGCAGCCGACGTGGTCGAACGCGCCCGCTCCGCCCGCCGTGCGCGCGTCCTCGGCGACGTAGGCCAGCGCCACGTCGGGCAGCGCCGACCGCAGCGCGGCGTTCAGCAGTTCGCACTCGCGAGCCCGCAGGTTCGCGGCGACGACGGTGCGGCCGTGCAGCAGCACCTCGCCGAGCAGCACCGGCAGTTCGCCGAGGCCCGCGCCCACCCACAGCGAGGCGCCGCCGCGCGGCACGCGGTGCAGCAGGCGCTTGCCGAGCTCGCGGCCGAGCGTGACGACATCGGCTCGCCGCTCGCGCCAGAACCGCTCGCCGCCGAAGTCGCAGTAGACCTCGCCGAGCGCCCCCCAGTCGAGCCGTTCGAACACGTCGCGTGCCGCCTGCGCGACGCGCCCCCAGCCGGGGTCGGCGCGCGTCACGCACCGCTCCGCAGCTCGCCCAGCGCGCGCAGCCGCGGCCACGAGAAGATCCCGGTCTTGTGGCCGTCGCTCCAGAAGAACGACAGGCCGTAGCGACCGACGAGTTCGCTGCCGAACAGCAGGATGTCGTCCTTCACCGTGCGCGGATCGAGCAACGCCCGGCCGGTGCCCTCCTCGATGCAGCTGGCGCAGGGGCAGGCGAGGCGCAGGTCGCGGGCCTTGTGCTCGGTCACGGCGCCGTCCTTCCACTCGATGCGGAACAGGAACGGCGTGACCAGATCGGCCTTCTTCGGCAGCGGTGTCGTCATCGGTCGGATCCTCGCGCCTTGCGGCCGGCCGCCGGATCGCGGACAACCAGCGCATGCGCATCGGCGCGATCCTACTGGCCGGCGGGCGCAGCGAACGCATGGGTCGTCCCAAGGAGTCGCTGCCCCTGCACGGCGAGACGATGCTCGGCCGCACGCTGGCCTGCCTCACCGGCGTCGCCGCGCCGATCCTGGTGGTCGCGCGCGACGCGCAGCAGGCGCTGCCGCCGCTGCCGCCGGAGGCCACGCGCATCCACGACGAGCAGCCGGGCTCGGGACCGCTCGGCGCGCTGGTGACGGCGCTGCGCTGGCTCGGCGACCGGGCCGGCTTCGCGGCGGCCGACGCCGCGTTCGTCACCGCCTGCGACCAGCCGTTCCTGACCGCGGACGCCGTGCGCTGGCTCGCGGCCCGGCTCGGCGAACACGAACTGGTGATGCCGCGCGTCGGCGGCCTGCTGCAACCGCTGTGCGCCGTCTACCGGCTCGCCGTGCTGCCGTTCGCCGAGCGCCTGCTGGCCACCGGCACGGTGACGCCGCGCAGCCTCGCCGCCGGCGCTTCGGCGCGTGTGCTCGAGGAGTCCGAGGTGCGGGCGTTCGATCCGTCGCTGCGGTTCCTGCAGAACGTCAACACGCCCGAGGACTACCGGCGGGCGCTCGGCGGCTCGTGAGCACGGCGCCGCCCTCGTCGGCGTTGGCCCTCGCACGCTGCCTGCGCTGCCTGCGGCCCGGGGCGATGTGCCGGTGCGCCACCCTGCCGGTCGTGCCTTCGCGCACGCGCATCGTCGTGCTGCAGCACCCGCACGAGCGGCGCCATCCGTTCGGCACCGCGCGCCTGCTCGACCTGTGCATGCCGAACGCCGAGGTGCACGTCGCCTTCAGCGGCTTCGACGGCGTGCCGCGCGTCACCGCCGACGTGCCCGCGGACGCCGCGGTGCTGTTCCCGCACCGCGACGCGGCGGATCTCGCGACCCTGCCCGCCGCGGAACGGCCCTCTACGCTGGTGGTGCTCGACGGCACCTGGGCGCACGCCCGGCGCCTGCACCGCGACAACCCATGGCTGCACCGTCTGCGCCACGTACGGCTGCATCCCGAAGCGCCGAGCCGCTACCGGATCCGCCGCGAACCACGCGCCGACTACGTGTCGACGATCGAGGCGGTCACGGCGGCGCTGCGCATCCTCGAGCCGGACACACCGGGAACCGGGCTCCTGCTCGCCGCCTTCGACGCGATGGTCGACCAGCAGCTCGCCCACACGGCGACGGTGGCGCGCCAGGGCCGGGCGAAGCGCAAGCGCCTTCGCGAACCGCGCGCGCTGTCGCCGTGGCTGGCCGATCCGCGGCTCGTCGTGGTCTACGCCGAGTCGTCCCTGCCCGGCGGCGAACCCCAGGCCGCGCGCGAACTGCTGCAGTGGGCGGCGGTGCACGTCGGCAGCGGCGCGGTGTTCGAGGCGGTGCTGCGACCCGGCGGCGCCTGGCCGAGCCCGCACCACCTCGCCCACATGGGCCTCGCGGCCGACGACCTGGCCGCCGGCGAGAGCCCGGCCGCGGCGCGCGCCCGCTTCCTCGCCTTCGCCGGTCCGGGCGCACCCGTCGCGGCCTGGACGCCGACCTCGTTGGCCTGGGGCGCGCCGCTCCTGGCGCCGGACATGCCGAGCACGGCGTTGAAGGCGAACTACTGCAACCTGCGCCACGGGCGCGCCGGGCTGCTCGAGCAGGTCGTCGCGCGCGAAGGACTGGCGGCGACGGCGCTGCCCTGCCGCGGCCGCGCCGCGACGCGCCTCGGCAACGCCCTGGCCGTCGCGCGCTGGCTGCGCGTCCAACGGACCCTGGCCTGACGGCCGGCGGCATGCCGACGCACACCCCGCCCATCGGCCACCGTCGCGCCGGCGACGCCGCGCGCTAAACCTGCCGCCATGCCGGCGACCACCGCCTCCGCCCTGCACGTCCATGCCGTCTCCGGCGCCCGCTTCGGCGTGGCCAGCCGTGCCGTGCGCGTCTGGCTGCCCCCCGGCTACGCCGACGACCGGACGCGGCGCTACCCCGTGCTCTACCTGATGGACGGCCAGAACGTCTTCGATCCGGCCACCGCGTTCGCAGGCGTCGCCTGGTCCGCGGGCGCCACCGCCGCGCGCCTGATCGCGCAGCGCCGCATCGAGCCGCTGATCCTCGTCGGCGTCGACAACGCGGGCGCGCAGCGCACCGACGACTTCACGCCGGTGCCGTGGCGCGGTCGCGGCGGCGGCGCCGACGCCTTCGGCCGCCTGCTGACCGAGGCGATCAAGCCCTGGATCGACGCGCACTACCGGACCCGGCCCGAGCGCACGGCGACCGGCCTCGCCGGCGCTTCGCTCGGCGGCCTGTTCGCCCTGGCCGTGGCGCTCGCCCGGCCCGACGTGTTCGGCCGCGTGGCGGCCTTGTCGCCGACCCTGTGGTGGGCCGACGGCGCGCTCCTGCGCGCGATCGCCGGCCTGCGCACACGCCCCGACGTGCGGCTGTGGCTCGACGTCGGTCGGCGCGAAGCGCCGGCCCTGCGCCAGCACGTGCGCGCCGCCCAGGAGCTGCTGCTGGCGAAGGGCTGGCAGCTGCACCGCAACGCCCACCGGGCCACGCTGCGCCACGCCGAGGTCGCGCGCGGCCGCCACGACGAGGCGTCGTGGGGGCGCCGCTTCGACCGCGTGCTGCGGTTCCTGTTCCCGCCGCCGCCAAGGCGCCGGGATCAGCGCGGCTCGACGCCGCCGAGCGCCGGGACCACCGCCAGCTCGGCGACGGCGTCGAGGTCGAGGCGGTCGAAGCCGCGCGCGGTCGCCGGCACGGCGACCTCGTAGTGCCGGAAGCCCAGCACCCGGCGCAGGTAGCCGAGCAGTTCCTCGGGTGCAGGCATCGGCCCGAGCGTCGACGTCGCCAGCAGCGCCACTTCGCCGCAGGCCTCGCCGCCGCGGTGGAAGCGCAGCCGGTACTGCACCAGGGGCGCGAGCGCGAGGCGCAGGTGCGTGGCCTCGACCGGACCCGGGAAGGTCATGGCCAGCCCGCCGTCGCCGACGACGACGGCGCGCGGCTCGTCGAACCAGAACTCCCCCTCGGCCCACGGCGACGGCGGCAGCCGGGCGGCAGCGACCTCGCGGCGCGGCGGCGACCGGTACTCGCGGGCGACGTAGTCGGCGAGTCCGGCGGCGTGCGCGCCCGTCCACAGCCGCCACAGCGCCGCCAGCCGCTGCCGATCGGCGAGCGGCGCGCGCAGCACCCGCCGCAGGTCGCCGTACAGCGCCCGCAGGCCGGGATGGGCGATGCGGTCCTCGCCGGTCGCCAGCGACTCGAGGTAGCCGTCGGGGATGGCGCGCGTGAAGTGGCCGATGCGCCATTCGCCCGGCCGCGCGACCGGCAGCCGCGCCAGCAGCGGGTCGACGATCCAGCGGTCGACGAAGTGGAACGCCTCGCCGGCGACGAACGGATCGCGCCCGACGGCGTCGCACTTCACGACCAGCGGCGCCGTCCGGCCGGCGAGCCGCAGGCCGCGGCTGCCGTCGCCGGGGCGCGGGATCTCGCGCTGCGGACTGCACAGGCCGGCACGGGCGAAGTAGAAGCGCCGTTCGTCGAGGATGCCGTGCGCGCCCGCGACCGGCTCGAGGTCGGCCGCGACCGGCAGCAGCCACGGCGGCGGCCCGGGCACGAACGCCAGGGCGGCCGCGGCGCCTGCGATGCCGATGCGCCACGCCGTCGCGGCACCGCGCAGCCAGCGGGCCCACAGCGCCGCGCCTGCCACCAGCACGGGCACGAAGAACCGGCCGGCCATGAAGTCGCCGCCCATGCGCACGACGTAGAGCACGTAGAGGCCGATGCCGAGCGCGAGCATGCGGCCGCGCAGCGCCGGACGGACACCGGCCAGCAGCGCGCCGCCGAGCGCCGTCGCCATCGTCACCGGGTCGCCGGCCAGCGTGTGCACGACGTAGCGCCCGCCCTGCAGCCACAGCTCCCCGGCTGGCACGCCGGGCGCGAACGCCTTCGCGTAGGCGGTGATCGGGAACGGCGAGCCATAGTAGACGGCGGCGAAGGCGCTCCACAGCAGCAGCGGCGCGAGCGCCAGCGCCGCCCGCGGCCAGCGCCGGGGCCCGGCGGCGCGCAGGTGCGCCAGCGCCACCGGCGCCGCCAGCACCACGAGGTCGAGGCGGGTGGCGCCGAGCAGGGCCAGCGCCAGCAGCACCGCCCCGGGCCGCGGCACGGCGACGGTGCTGCGGTCGTCGAGCCAGGCCAACCACGCCACCAGCAGCATCGCCAGCGGCGTCTCCAGGCCGGAGGTGGCGAAGTCGCCGAAGGCGCGCGACGCCAGCAGCAGCGTCAGCACCACGGCCGCGCCCCGGCCCGCGGTCGCGGCGAGCAGGCCCACGGCGAAGGCGGCGCAGCCCAGCGACAGCCCCAGCGTCGTGAGGTAGTGCTCGCCGGTCGCGCCGCGCGCGAGCGCCAGCAGCAGCATCCACAGGGGATGCGTGAAGGCCTGCACGCGTTCGCCGACGTTCCACACCGGGCCGTGGCCGGCCAGCAGGTTCTCGACCACGCGCAGCGTGATGTAGGCGTCGTCGCTGATCCAGGCCAGCCGCAGCACCGCCGCCGCCACGGCCAGGGCCAGGCCGGCCAGCAGCGCCCGGTGCGCGCGCCCGCCGCGCCCGGCGCTCGTCATCGCGCCTCCAGCGCCGGCACCAGCGCCACGCGATGCCGCCCGGGCGGCATGCAGACGGCGTGGAACCAGCCGTTCGCCTGCAGCACGTACGCCGGCTGGCCGTCGATGCGCACGCTGCCGGGCGGCCGCAGCTCGACGGGCACCGGGAACGCGATCAGCAGCAGCGCGGGCGCGGCGCAGTCGACGTCGAACGTCGTCGCCAGCAGGTCGATGGCGACCTCGCCGACGTGGTGGCCGCTGGCCACCGTCGGCGTGCACGGCGGCGGCTCGACCAGCAGCGGGCAGGTGGCGAGATCGCGGCTCGGTCGCGCCAGGGCGGCCTGCACCGCCGCGTCGTCGACGACGCGGCAGCAGCCGACCAAGGACAGCATCGGCAGCGGCACCAGGTCGCCGAGGAACGCCGCCTTCGGCAAGAGGCGCAGGCCGCCGGCGAACTGCAGCACCGGCGTCGCGTCGTCGAGGTCGTCGAAGGCGCCGTTCAGGTAGAGCAGGAACGGCGGCCGCCGCACCGCCTGCAGGTGCACCACCCGCGGGCTCTGGCCGCAGAACAGCTCGAGCATGGCTTCGAAGCCGTTCTCGAGCGCCAGCGGCAGGCCATCGAGCACGAGTTCGGGTTCGCGGGCGAGCCCCTGCTCGGCGACGAACGCGCAGGTCGCGCGGCAGGTCTCGCCGGCCTGCCGGTGTCCGGCCAACGCGGCCGGCAGGCTCAGGGCGGCCGCGGCCGCCACCGCCAGCCATGCCGCGGCCACGACCCGCGGCGCCCACGGCCGCCAGCGCCGCGCGAGGTCGCAGCCGAGCGAGGTCGCGAACAGCACCGCCGGCGCGTGGAAGAAGTAGGCGAACCGTTCGCCGTGCGTCATCGTCACGTAGGGCCACAGCGCCGCGACCGCCCACAGCAGGAAGAAGCGCGAGCGCGGCGCCGCCAGCACGAACAGCGCCGCGCCGCCGACCGCGGCCACGCCGACCGCGGGCAGGTCGGCCGCGGGCAGGAACGGCAGCAGCCCGCGCAGCAGGTTCGCCGCATGGTGCGCCGTCACCAGGAGCGCCGCCAGGTCGCCGGCCGGCGGTGCTCGGTGGCTGCGCGCCAGGTAGTGCCAGACGACGAGCCCGGCCAGCGCGGCGAGCACCAGCAGGCGGGCCCGGGTCGCTCCCGGCGCGGCCGCGGCGGCGCGGCCGGCGGTCGCGCAGGCGGCGGCGAACACCAGCGGCGAAGCGTAGGCCGCCTCCTTGAAGGCCAGTGACACGGCGACCAGCGCGACGACCTGGATGCCGCCGGCCAGGCTCGCGGCGCGCGCGAACCGCCACGACGCCGCGCCGGCGGCGGCGAGGCAGAGCGCCGCCGGCACGACGTTGAACGCGGCGGCGATCCAGGCGACGGCCCCGGCGTGCGACGGCACGACGGCGAACAGCACCCCGGCCGCGGCGGCGGTCGGGCGATGCTGCGTCGCCGCGAACGCGATCGCCGCCACCACGGCGGCCATCGCCGCGTGCAGGACGATGCCCACCAGGTAGTACGGCCAGGCCGTGGTGCCGGCCGCGAGGTGCACCAGCCAGCACAGGCCCCGCCAGCCCGGTCGCCAGTAGACCCATTCCCGGCCGCCGTGGTCGGCGGCCAGCAGCTGGCGCAGGAAGCCGCCCAGGCCGAGGTCGCGGTTGTCCCGCAGCAGCACGAAGTCGTCGCTGTAGAACCAGTGGCCGAGCAGGCTCGCATAGGCGGCCGCGGCCGCCAGCGCCGCCGCGGCCAGCGCCGGCCAGGCGCGGCGCAGCGCCACCGAACCCGCGACCGCCGGCGCCGCTGCGCGTTGCTGCACGGGCGCAGTCTGCCATCGCCGCCGAAGGCGCACAAGCAACGCCGCGGCGGCGCGGACGGCGCCGCCGGCTACGGCCCGATCACGGCGCCGGCGCCGCCGCGCGGCACGCCGTCGGCGTCGATCCAGCTGTCGAGCACGATGCCCGTCGCCGGATCGGCGAGGCGCCGGGCCAGCGTCGACCCGAGCGGACCCGCCATGCCGGGGTCGGCGGCGCCGTCGCGGCGGTTCGGACCGACGATCGGCTGCAGCATCGCCTGGTTGCTCGAACCGTTGGCGACGCCGTTCGGGTCGACGACGCGGTCGAGGTCGTAGCGCACGGCCGCCGGGTCGAACTGGTCCTTCGGCGCCACGCCGTCGCTGCCGTAGCGGTTCGGGTTGGCGTCGAGCGGGTTCTGCGCACCGCCGTTCTGGTCGAACAGGAACAGGCCGGTGCCCAGCCCCGCGACCATGTGCACGAAGAACGGGCTGTCGAGCTGGTTGCCCGGGTTGCGGCCGATGTGCACCTTCAGCAGGTTGTAGTCGAGGTTGGCGAAGTCGTTGGCCGCGAGCCGGGTGCGGAACTGCGCGTAGGCGGCGCCGTGCGTCGCGACCGAGTTGTCGGTCAGGTGGCAGGCGACGCAGTAGCGCGGCCCCTCGTTGGTCGCGGTCACGCGACCGCGGATCGAGTGCGCCATCAGCGCGTTGTGGCCGAGCGACGGGTACGGCCGCGACGGGTTGGCGCCGCCGCCGTTGCGGTCGGTGAACGCGAACACGCGCGTGCGATCGCCGTTGATGTCCGTGTAGCGGAAGAACACCTTGGTGTTGGTCGCCGTGGTCCGGATCAGGTTGTCGGGGCCGATGCCGAGCGAGAACGGCACCGTCGACTGGTAGACGAACTCGGCGAAGCGCTGGCGGAAGACGATGCGCTCGCCGGTGATGTTGCTGAAGTTGTTGCCGTTGTTGTACTCGCCCTCGAGGTGGCAGCCGATGCACGAGTTGCTCCACGACGAGTGGCACGCGGCGCAGTGCATGCTGTCGAGGTGGCTGAAGCCGCCGTGCGGCCCGGCCTGCTGCGGTCCGAGCCCGGTGGCCGCCGAGCCGTCGTCGCGGCCCATCGCGTAGGAGCCCATCGGCGTGTAGATCGCCGCGCCGGTCACCGGGTGCGTCCGGCCGCTGTCGACGATCACGTCGCGCACCTGGCGGATGTAGTGCCGGCGGCCGTCGAGCTTGCTGGTCAGCCAGTAGTCGCCGTTGGCATCGCGTTCGACGTGGCGCAGCGGATTGCCGGCGCTGTCCTGTCCGAGCACCACCGACTGCCCGGCGTAGTTCTCGCCGGCCACGGTCGCGGCGTAGGCGGTGGCGCTGCCGTGGCAGTCCTCGCAGCGGATCGTGACCGCGTGGCCCATGCGGCTGACGATGTCGCCGTTGTTCGGCGCGGCGACGTTGCCGTGCAGTTCGACGGTGCCGTGGCAGTCGACGCAGCCCATGCCGGCGTCGTAGTGCACGTCCGCGGGCGTGTCGTCGCGGCCGTCGCCGTCGTAGTCCTCGAACACGAGGTACTGGTTGTGGTTGCGCCCGTTGAACGTGTTGTTGCGCGCCACCGGGTCGAACAGCCGCGGGTCGTTGCGCGTGGTGCGGAACGTCACCGGGTTGGCCGGGTACTGCTGGCCGCGCACGACGTCCTGGTTCTGGTCGAGGCGGATGCCCCAGTACTGCATCACCATGCGGTTCGAGCCCTGGTGGCAGCCGGCGCAGGTGTGGTCGTCGATGCCCTGCACGGTGACGCCGTTGGCCAGCGTGCGCGCCACGTTGCGGATCCGGTGCGAACGCACGTGCGCGCGCTCCGGATCGCGGATCTGGTCCGGGTTCGCCGGCTCGTCCTTCGGCACGTTCGGATCGCGGCTGCGGCTGCGGCCGTCGAGGCTGTAGGGCATGTGGCAGGCCGAGCAGCCCGAGGGCCGGAAGTCGCCGTAGCGGTTGTTCGCGCCGCTCGAGCCGAGGTGGCAGTCGCCGCAGGTGAAGGCGACCATCTCCTGGTAGAGCTTGGCCAGGCGCGAGCCGGTGACGACCGAGCCGTCGGCGTTGACGTCGCCCTCGAGGTTGTTCTTGGTGAACGCCTGGTTGTTGAACAGGTGGTCTGGGTCCGTGCGCCCGCGCACGCTCCAGACCGGCGCCTCGAGCAGCTGGCCGATGCGGCCGTTGCGCAGCGGATCGTGCACGTGCGTCGGATCGCTGGCGGCGCGCCAGGCGTAGTCGGCGGCGGTGTCTTCGAACAGACCCTGGTGCGCGGCGATCGCGTTGACCATGCCGACCGCATAGAAGGCGCCCGAGAAGATGCCCAGCGAGCTGCCGATCGGCGACCGGCTGGTGCCGATCGCGTGCGGCAGGTGGCAGGCGCCGCAGCCGCGCTCGAGCGAGGTGACGCGCAGGTCGCCGGGGTTCAGGAACTGCAGGTAGTCGAGCGCGGTGTAGGTGACGCCGCCGACGGTGTAGTCGGGGAACTTGTCCATGCCCGCCAGCGTGAGCTTGTTGAACCAGGCCAGCGCGTTCTGGTCCTGGAACTGCCGGTCGCCGATCTGCGGCGGCGGCGGCACGTGGCTGGACGCGGCGTCGGTGCCGTTCGGGTTGCCGCCATGGCACTCCGTGCAGCGCAGGGTCTCGGCGCCGGGGAACTGGTGCGGGTTCTCGAGACCCGGGCCGGAGTAGTCGTCGTGCAGGGAGCCGTTGTGGCACTTCATGCACGACTCGGCGGTCGCCAGCGACGTCGCGCGGCCGTTCTGGTCGACGCAGGCGGTCTGCAGCAGGTTCGTCGCCAGCAGCACGCAGAGGCCGGTGAACGCCAGGTAGCGGATGGGATGTTGCATGGCACGACTCCCTGCCGCGGCGCGCCAGGCCCCGCGGACCGTCGGTTCCATCGACACGCGAACGTCACGCACGTGGTCGCCCGTCCCGCCGCGGGACGCGCGCGCCGAAGGCCCCACGCCATCGGCTTCGCCGGGAGACCGCCTCATCGCACCACCGCCGGCCGCCAACGGGTCGGCGTGTGGCAGCGGTCGCAGCGGTCGACCCAGCCGAGGCCGACGTGCGGCGGGTTGGTGACCGCGACCGCGGCGCCCTGATGGCAGCTGACGCAGTCGGGGTCGGTCGGTCGGAAGTTCGTCACCCGCGCGCCGGCGTGGCAGCGGTGGCAGGCGACCTGCAGGTGGGCGCCCGTCAGCGGCAGCCGCGTGTGCACGTGCGCGACCCGGGCGTTGGGCACCAGCCAGGTCGTCTCGTCGTGGCAGCGCGCGCAGTCGCGGCCGAGTTCGCCGTAGTGCACGTCGGCGTGGCAGCCGACGCAGCCCTGGGCGCGGAACGTCGCCACCGGACCGCGGTCGTTGTGGCAGCGCAGGCAGCGCGCCTCGGCGTGGGCGCCGTGCAGCGGCACGCCCGTGCGCACGCCATGGTCGAAGACGAAGTCGTCGACCAGGTCGTCCCACGCCGCGCCTTCGTGGCAGAGGTTGCACTCGGACGGGAACGACTCGTGCGGCACCACGAGCCCGAAGCCCGCCCACCAGCGGTGCAGTTCGGCGCGGCGCGGCGTCGCGACGCTGCAGGCCAGCACGGCCAGCGAGGCGGCGCAGGCGAGCCAGATCCGGGGGAATCGAGGCATGGGGGGACCTCAGAAGTGGCGTTGCAGGAAGATGCCGAGGGCGAGCGAGAGCTCCTCGTCCCACAGCGTCGCGTCGACGCGCAGCTGGCCGTCCCAGCCGCCGCCGACGTCGCCGGCGAACAGCAGCCCGAGCCGATGCTGCAGCAGGTCGTCGCGGTCGGCAGGGAAGCCCTCGTGGTGCACGAAGCCGAGCTCGTACAGCGCGTCGAGGCGGCCGCCGGCGAACGGCGCGCCGTGCTCGACGCGCACGCCCACCTGGCTCATCGCGAGGCCCTGCACGACGAAGCCGGCCAGACCGGTGCGGGCCCGCTGGCCGAACAGGCCGTCCTTCTGCACGCCGAGTTCGCCGGCGCCGCCCTCGCGCTCCTCGTCGACCCAGCCGGTGCAGCGCGTGAACCAGCGCGTGCCGGGGTCCGAGTGCCACCACGCCGACAGCGACAGCCGGTCCTGGTGCGCCTCGGCCAGCGTCGCCGGCAGCAGCGTCTGCTGCAGCTCGTCGCGCAGCGTCTCGGGATACTCCTCGTGGTCGTAGGCCAGCGACAGGCCGCCCGAGCCTTCCCAGCGCCTGCTGGTCACCAGGTTGGCGCGCGTGATGCCGAACGTCTCGTCCTTGCGCTGGTCGCGACCGTTGTAGAAGTCGACCCAGATGCTGCCGGCGAGGTCCCAGCCGTCGACCGGCAGGTAGCGCAGGCGGGCGACCACGAGGTCGCGGTCGGCCTCCCAGCGGTGCCACGACTTCTGGTAGCCGAGCGCGAACGACAGCCGTTCGCCGACGTCGTCGTTCCACACGTACCAGGCGGCGAGCTGCAGATCGGCCAGCGACTCGAGGTCCTCGTCGAGCTCGGGCAGCCAGCCGACGCTGACGCCGAGCCGGTCGCCGCCTTCGCGGCGCAGCGCCACGGCGACGCCGTCGAGCAGCCCGAACTCGGGCATGTCGCGCGGCAGGAAGCGGCCGACCTGCCAGTGCAGCGGCGCGTCGCGCGTGCCGCCGCGCTCGTAGCTCAACACGTAGAGGTTCAGGTCGGCGCCGGTGTTCGCCGACGTCTCGGTGGCCCAGACGAACTCGCCATGGAACCGCAGCGTGCCGCCGTCGCCGTCGACGTTGCCGACGTCCATGTCGACGCCGCCGCGCGCGAACGATTGCGTCCAGGTGTCCAGCGTGCGCACGATGTCGGCGGCGGCGTAGACGCGGCCGTCGACGCGCAGGCGGCGGTCGGCGGGGCGCGGCGGCCGGGTCGTGCCGAGCAGCGGCATGCCGGGGCGCCATTCCTCCTCGACCGGGGCGACCGGCGCCGCCGGCGGCGGCAGTGGCACGGTCGCCGGCGCCTGGCTGCGCCTGGCCTTCGGCAACTGGAAGTGGCCGCGCGTGCCGATCGGCAGCACCGTGTTGCGGTCGGCGAGTTCGACGCGCGCCGTGCGGTCGTCGACCTCGACGACGGTGCCCTGCACGGTCGGCCCGCTGCGCGGCGTGAACACCACCCTGTCGCCGGGCTGCAGCAGGTCGCGGCCCCCACGGTCGACGACCACGCTGCCGTCGGGCCGCGACGAGGTGAGCCGCAGTTCGACCCGTTCGAACAGGTCCTCCTGCGCGACGACCGTGCTCGCCGCGAGCAGCATCGCCGCCGTGATCCGCCCTGGCCGCATGGTCATTGCCTTCGCCGCCGCCCGGCGGCGCCGCCGTCCTCGTTGCCGTGGCAGTCGACGCACTCGGTCGGCAGCGGCCGGTAGCGCACCACGGGCACCCCTTCGATCGGCTCCGGCTTGTGGCAACTGGAGCAGGCGACCTTCGCGTGCGCCTCGCTGAGCGGGAAACGGGAGTCGAGGTTGTGCCGGAACGACAGCGTGGCGAACGAGTTGGCGCTCTTGTGGCAGCGCGAGCAGTCGACCCGGCCGAGCCGCTCGAACTGGCCGCGGTGCGGGTCGCTGTGGCAGTCGGCGCAGCCGCCGCCGGCGGCCCGGGCCCAGGTGCGGCCGACCGCGTCGGCCGCCGGCAGGCGGGCATGGCAGGCGCTGCAATCGAGCTTCGCGTGGGCGCCCTGGAGCGGGAAACCGGTGAACGCGCCGTGGTCGAAGCCGTGCGGCAGCACGCGGAACGACACGCTGTCGTGGCAGCGCTCGCAGCCGGTGCGGCCGTCGACGTTCGCCGGCGCGTTCGGGCCGTCGAACGCGCCCTGGTGCGGGTCGCCATGGCAGGTGGCGCAGCCGCCGAAGCCGTCGCCATGGCGCGGCACGCGGCCGAAGCGCCGGCCGGTCGCGTCGGGCGCAGGTTGCGGCCGGTGGCAGTCGGCGCAGTCGATCTGGGCGTGCGCGCCGTCGATCGGGAACTCCGTCCACGCCGCGTGGTCGAAGGCCTGGTGGTCGACGTGCGCGAACGCCGTCGTGCCGTGGCACGCGGCGCAGGCGCCCTGCGGCACCGCGGCCAGCCGCGTCGACGCATGGGCGAAACGGCCGGCGTGCGCATCGGCGTGGCACTGCTCGCAGCGCGAGGGCGTACCGCGGAACCGCCGCGCCCCCTCGTCGCCCGGATCGGTGTGGCACTCGTGGCAGTCGATCTCGGTGTGCCGTCCGGTCAGCGGCAACGCCGTGCGCTCGTGCTGGCCACGGTCGAAGAGCGGCGGCGCGAAGTGGGTCGCCGCGTGGCACGCCGTGCAGCCAGCCGCGAACGGGCCGCCGGCGAACTGCCCCGCGTGCGGATCCTCGTGGCAGGCGGCGCAGTCGCGCGGCGCCCGGCCGGGATGGCGTTCCGCGTAGCCCTGCCAGGGCGCATGGCAGCCGGCGCAGACCACTTCGTCGTGCGGCGCGGCCAGCGGGAAGCCGCCATGCGCATGCTGCGCCGGCGTGATCGACGCCCGCAGGTCGGTGAAGCGCGGCAGGTCGAGCGGGTGGCACTCGCGGCACACCGCCGCCCGCGGCACGCCGGCCAGGCGCGCGTTGCCGGCGACGAACGGCTCCGAGTGCGGCGTCGCGTGGCAGTCGGCGCACTGGCGGCCGCTCTGGTGCGCGCCCGGCCGCAGACGCTCGAGCGCCTGCGGCGTGTCGGCCGGATGGCAGGTCCGGCAGTCGGCGCCCGCATGCGCGCCGCGCAGCGACAGCCATTCCTCGTGGGCTGGCACCGAGCGCTCGGCGAACGAGTCCTGGCCGTGGCAGGTCGCGCAACCGACCTGCATGCGGCCCTGGTGCGGATCGTCGTGGCAGCTGGCGCAGTCGCGGCTCAGGCCGAGGAAGCGCTTCTGCCCCTCGGGCACCAGCTCCGCCTCGGCGTGCGGATGGCAGCGCGTGCAGTCGAGGGTCAGGTGCACGCCCGCCATCTCGAAGCCGACCAGGCGATGGTCGAACTGCGCGACGTCGGGCACGCCGGCCAGCGAGAAGGCCAGCGCGTTGACCAGCCGGAAGTCGCCGCCGTGGTGCTCGCTGTGGCAGTTCGTGCAGTCGGCCGCGAGCGGCGCCGCCAGGCGGCCGTGCAGGCCGTCGGCGCGCTCGATCTGGCCGGCGACGTCCGCATGGCAACCGGTGCAGGAGCGGCGCATGCTGCCGAACCAGCCGCCGTGGCAGGCCGAACAGGCCTCGCCGCCGGCGATCTCGGCGATGCGGCCGTGCACCGTCGACACCCGACCGGGCGACTTGCGTTCGGCGGCCGAGACCGCCAGCAGCAGCACGCCGACCGCCGACACGACGCCGACCAGGATCCCGGTGCGCAGGCGGTTCACCACAGCCCTCCGTTGGCGAGCACGCCGCGCAGCACCGCCGGCACGACGTGCACCAGCAGGATCAGCACCAGGAACAGCGCCAGCCACCGGTGCAGCCAGCGCCAGGCGCCGAGCAGCGCCCGCAGGTCCTCGAAGTGGGCCAGCGCGACCGCGGCGCCGTGCGCGGTGCGCACCCGCGCCACCAGGTCGGCCAGCGCGTCCGGCGCGACCCCGGCCGCGGCCCCCTGGCGGCGCAGCCGCCGCAGCGTGCGCCACAGGTCCCACTGCAGGCCCACCAGCGCCAGCACCCGGCCAGGCCACGACGCGCGCCATTGCCGCCGCTCGAGCAGGGCATCGACCTCCTGCTGCGCCGTGCGGCCGAAGGCGCCGCCGGCGGCGACCCCATCGGCCGCCGCGAGCTGGCGGCGCAGCGCGTCGAGCTGCAGTTCGCGGCCGTTCGTGCTGCGCGGCAGCCAGGCGTAGAACCAGCGGCCGACGGCGCCGGTCAGGAGCAGGACGAGCAGCGACCAGAAGGCCCAGCCGGCGGCCGTCTGCCGCGGCGCCATCGCCGCGTGCAGCAGCGCCAGCAGCACGGCGGCGAAGCCGGTGCCGACGTGCGCGGTCATCCAGGCGGCCAGCGAACCGAAGCGCACGCCGAGCCACTGCTGCCGCCGCAGCAGGTAGGCGAGGTTGGCGGCGATGGCGGCGGCGGCCAGGAGGCCGAACCACAGGCCGAGGCCACGGTCGGGCCGCAGCAACGCGTGCTTCGGATCGGCGGCGCGGGCCGCGGTCGACAGCCCGTAGTAGTCCAGATGCCACAGCACGAAGCCGGTGGCGACCGCCGTGGCGCCGAACGCGATCGCCAGCGCCGGCAGCAGTCCGGGTCCCTCGGCCGCGGGCGACGGCGGGGCCGCCGGCCGGTCCGCCGGGTCGAACGACACGCCGCTCGCCGTCAGCTGCGCGAACGGCGGCGTGCCGCCGACCATGACGAACACCGCGTCGGCGCGCAGCTGCAGGGCGACGGCGCCGCCGTCGCCGCCTTCGGCGCGCTGCCGCACGTCGACGTGGCCCCGGCCGATCGCCGTCACCTCGGCCTGCAGCAGCAGCTCGAGACGCGCCTCGGCGACGCGTGCCTCGAGCCGTTCGCGGTTGCGGCCGCGGATGCTGGCGAAGCGGTCCTGGCGGTGCACCAGCACCACCGTGTTGCCAGGCTGCTCGGCGAGCGCCAACGCCGTCTCGACCGCGCTGTCGCCGCCGCCGATGACGACGGCGTGGCAGTCGTGGTAGGCCGCCGCGTCGAGCAGGCTGTAGGTGACGTGCGGCAGGTCCTCGCCGGGCACGCCGAGGCGCCGCGGCGTGCCGCGGCGGCCGACCGCGAGCACGACGCAACGGGCCCGCAGGGAGCCCGCCCCGGTGTGCACGAGGAAGGTGCCGTCGGGCTGCCGTTCGGCGCGGTCGAACCGCACGCCGCCGCGGAAGGGCAGCTGGTGGCGCGCGGCGAGGCCGCCCCACAGCGCGATCAGTTCCTCCTTGCTGTACTCGCGGCGCCCGAGCCGGCCGTGCAGCGGCAGGTCGATCGGGGCGGTCAGCACCAGCTTGCGGCGCGGGTACTTGGCGACGGTGCCGCCGACCGCGTGCTCCTGGTCGAGCAGCACGAAGTCGAGGCCGCGCGCCTTGCTGGCCAGGGCGCAGGCGAGGCCGCCCGGACCGGCGCCGACGATGACGAGATCGTGCAGGCCCTGGGCCGCCGGCCGGTGGCGGCCGAGCCGCTCGGCGATCGCGGCCGCGCCGGCGGCGCCCTGCTCGACGGCGCCGCGGATCAGCGACCGGGCGGTGATCTCGCCGACCAGGTAGAGGCCGGCGGCGCCGACCGCCTGCAGCGACTCGTCGAGCGCCGGCACGTCGTCGCGGCGGTCGCCGCCGCGCGTGAGCGTCACGGCGCCGACGGGGCACTCGGCGACGCAGCGGGCATGGCCGACGCAGGCGCTGGCGTCGACGACGGCGGCCTGGCCGTGCACCAGCGCCAGCACGCCGTCCTCGGGACAGGCGCGGATGCAGGTGCCGCAGCCAAGGCAGCGCGCGAGGTCGATCGCCGGCAGCTGCAGGGGCGCCGCCGCCGGCGGCCGCGCGGCGAGCTGCTGCCGTTCGGCGAGCGCACGCCGCTGGCGCCGCAGGTCGGCGCGCCGGTGCCAGGACGCGGCCAGGGCCAGCGCCAGCGCGACCAACAGGCCGACCAGCAGCATCCAGCTCATCGGCGGGCGCGGGGCGGTGTCTCAGCGCGCGGGCGCGGCCGGCAGCGCGGACTGCTCGACGTAGGCGCGCGCGGCCTGCAGCGTCGACTCCATCTGCCGGTCGAGGTCGCGCGCGCTGCCGGCCACCAGCTTGACCTCGTCCTGGATGTCGTCGATCGCGGTCGGGTTGAGGTCGTGGGCGAGGAAGGCGGCGTGGTCGCGCAGCGCCCGCACGTAGTCGTCGAAGCGCTGCGCCGCCGGCACGGCGGCGGCGGCGATCGCCTCGTAGCGCTCCTTGCTGACCGCGTAGCGCAGTTCGCTGCGCTGGCGCAGACGCTCGTTGGCGATCGTCGCCAGCGACTGGCGCCAGTTGTCGAACACCGGCTTGGCCGACGCCTGCATCGGGCCGACGACGTCGCGGAAGCGCTTCGCCGCCTGCTGCGCCTGGTCGATCGACTGCACGAAGCGGGCGTAGGCGGTGGCGGCGGGTTCCTTGCCGAACCGGCCGGCGGCGAGGTGGTTCAGGCGTTCGAACGAGTCGGCGATGGCCAGCCGCGAACGGTCGGCCTCGACGTGCACGCGTTCGATCCAGGTCACCATCGCCTCGACGTGCACGGGCGAGTCGTCGCCGGTGGGACCACTGGCGCAGGCGGCGAGAAGGACGGCGGACAGCGCGGTCCGCAGGGCAGGGCTTCGGTGCATGTTGCCTCGGTCGGGGATCGGCGGGCGGTGGCAGCCGCCCGGGGCGGCTCATCGGCAGGACGAGGGGAGCGACTGGGGCCGGGTTGGACCCGGTGGGTGGCGCGGCCGCGGCCGGCGCCAGCTACCGTGCCGCCCATGCGCCTCACGATCCTCGGCTCGGGCACGGCGATCCCGGTGCCGACCCGCTTCCCGGCCGGTCACCTGCTGGAACTGCCCGAGGGCGCTGCCATGGTGGACTGCGGTCCCGGCACGCTGCGACGACTCGGCCAGATCGGCCTGCCGCTCGAGCAGCTCGACGCGGTGCTGTTGACCCACTACCACACCGACCACTGCGCCGACCTCGCCGCGCTGCTGTTCGCCCTGCGCGCCCCCCAGTACGCCGGCCGCGCCCCGCTCCGGCTGTTCGGCGCGCCCGGCCTGCGCCGTCTGCTCGCCCGCCTGACCGAGGCCTGGCCGTGGCTCGAGCCACGCGGCTACGAGCTGCAGACCAGCGAACTGCTGCCCGGCACCTTCGACCTGCTGGGCGCGGCGGTCACGGCGGTGCCGATCCGCCACACCGCGCAGAGCCTCGGCTACCGCGTCCGCGCACCGACCGGCTGCGCCGCCTTCTCCGGCGACGCCGACACCTGCGACGGCCTGGTCGATCTCGCGCGCGGCGCCGACCTGTTCGTCTGCGACTCGGCGATGCCCGACGGCCAGAAGATCGACGGCCACCTGACGCCCGGCCTCGCCGCCGAACACGCCGAACGCGCCGGCGCGCGGCGCCTGTTGCTGACCCACTTCTACCCCGCCTGCGACGGGCACGACCTGGCGGCGGCCGCGGCCGCCCGCTACCGCGGCGAAGTGCTGCTGGCCGAGGACCTGCTGCAGTTCGAACTCGGCGGCGCCGGGTTCAGCCGCCGGCCGCCGGCCGACGATGAGA
The DNA here is from genome assembly GCA_019636245.1 of Planctomycetota bacterium. Classification (GTDB taxonomy): domain Bacteria; phylum Planctomycetota; class UBA1135; order UBA1135; family UBA2386; genus JAEUHS01. Next base: position 150,946 of record JAHBXX010000005.1, read on the forward strand.
CCGGCCGCGGCCTGCGCGAACGCCGCTGACCCGGGAGCCACGATGACCGCACCGACGCACGGGATCCACACGCTGGCGATCGACGTGGGCGGCTCCGGCCTCAAGGCCACCGTGCTCGACGAGGCCGGCGCGATGCTGTGCGACCGCGTGCGCGTCGCCACGCCGACCGGCGCCGCGCCGATCGCCTTCGTCGCGCATCTGGTGGCGCTCGTGCGCGACCTGCCGCCGTACGAACGCATCGGCGTCGGCTTCCCCGGCATGGTCCGCGACGGCGTCGTGCACACGGCGCCGAACCTCGGCCACGCCGGCTGGGCCGGCTTCGACCTCGCCGCGGCGCTGCAGCAGGCGCTCGGCCGGCCGGCGCGCGTCGCCAACGACGCCGACGTGCAGGGCCTGGCCGTGGTCCGCGGCGACGGCCTCGAGATGGCGGTGACGCTCGGCACGGGCTTCGGCACCGGCCTCTACGAGCACGGCCGGCTGTGCCCGCACCTGGAGATCTCGCACCAGCCGTTCCGCAAGGGCGAGACCTACGACCAGCAGCTCGGCGACGCGGCGCGCCGCCGGGTCGGCGCCCGCAAGTGGCAGCGCCGGGTGCTGCGCGCGATCGCCAACCTGCGCGAGCTGGTCCACTTCGACCGCCTCTACCTCGGCGGCGGCAACGCCCGGCGCGTCCGTGTCGAGCTGCCGGCCGACGTCGAGGTGGTCGACAACCGGGCCGGCCTGCTCGGCGCCGTGCGGCTGTTCCACTGAGCGCGGCCGCCCTCAGGGCATGCGGAACGCGTGGCGGCCGTCGCCCGCGTCGAGCACGGGCGCCAGCCGCCGCAGCGCCGGCGACCCCGCCCGCAACGCGCCCAGGTCGACCGGGCGGGCCAGCGGGCCGGCAGCCGCCGCGTCGAGCACCAGGTAGAGCGTGCCGCCGGGTCGCAGCGCCCGGGCCAGGCGTTCCACCACCGCCACCGGATCGGGCACGCACTCGAGCACGCGTTCGGCGAGCACCAGGTCGAACTGGCGGCCGGACGGCAGTTCGCAGGCATCGACCGGCGTCGTGCGCACGTCGATCGCGGCGAGGCCGCAGGCGGCGAAGTACCAACGCGCGAACGCCGCCGCCGGGCCGTCGACGTCGACGTAGGTGACCGTGTGGCCGGCCTCGGCCAGCAGCGCCGACGACAGGCCGAGACCGCCGCCGAAGTCCAGCACCGCGGCGCCGTCGGGCAGCCAGCCGGCGACGCCGGCGCCGTCGTGTTCCTGTCGGCGCACCGTCCGGCTCGGGGTGCGCTGCAGCTGCAGGAACACGCTCTCCTCGTGCCGTTCGTGGAAGGCGCGGGCCCGGGCCGCGAAGTCGGCACCGCCGCAGTCCTGCCAGGCGACGTGCTGCAGCGCCGCCGCGTGCTGCACGCACTGGGTGACGACGCCGACGGGCAGACCCGAGTAGTCGGCGTAGAGACGATGGACGTGGGCATCGGCGATGCCGACCGGCGCGAGCGTGGACATGGAGACCTCCCCGGGAGCTATCGGCCGTCGCCGCGGGCGATCGGCGACGGCCGCCGCCAGGCCCCGTTGCCAGCGGCGATCCGGGCCGCGCCTGCGACTTCACCCGGCCGGCCGCAGGCACCAGGCCAGTGCGGCGGGCCGCCGTCGACGCTATGCTCCCCGCCCATCACCGCTCCCGGAGGCCCCATGCTCGCCCGCTCCTTCCTGCTGCCGCTCGCGCTGACGCTGCCGCTCGCCGCCCAGACCGTCGGCAGCAAGGTGCCCGACCACACGTTCCCGACCTTCCTGAACGGCGACGGCCGGCAGACGCTGGCCGAGTTCTTCGGCCAGCCGGTCGTGATCGACCGCTGGGGCACGCATTGAGGGCCTTGCGTCGGCGGCTCCGTGCCGAGCGCCATCAAGCATGATGCCGAGTTGTCCAGCAAGGGCCTGGTGACGATCCTCGTCGAGGTGCAGGGCGCCGACGACGCGAGGCTCGAGCACTTCCTCTGGAAGACCTTCCCGCAGAACCGCTGCTTCTCGTGCACCAGCACGGGGGTCCCGCTGCCGCCTTCCGACGGCATCCCGCACGCCGGCGTCATCGGCGTCGACGGCACGCTGCTGTGGGCGGGCAACCCGCTGGCCGAGCCGAAGAAGGTCGCGGAGCTGATCGACCAGGAGCTGCAGAAGGTGAAGAAGGGCTGGGGCGACACCGCCGACGCGCGCAAGGTGCGCGCCGCCCTGTACGGCAAGCGCGACCTGGCCGGAGCCGCCGCGCTGGTGGCGGCGATGGCGGATGGCGACGCGAAGGCCGAACTGCAGGCCGAGGTCGATCGCCGCTACGCGTCGGCCAAGAAGGCGGTCGCCAACCTGCAGGACCAAGGCCGCTGGCTCGACGCGCAGGCGGCGGCCAGGGACCTGCTGAAGAGCGTGGGCCAGAAGGCCGAGTGGGTCGCCGAGGTCACGCCGCTCCTGGCCGAGTTCGACTCCGAACAGGGCAAGGCCGAGATCGCCGCCGACAAGAAGCTCGAGAAGGTCGTCAAGTCGCTGCGCGAGAAGAAGCTCGACCAGGCGCCCAAGGCGCTGCAGGCGCTGCTGAAGACCACCGGCGAGACCAAGGTCGGGGCCCGCGCGCAGAAGCTGCTGAAAGCGCTGGAGACGCCGCTCGAGAACGACTGAGCGGCGTCGTTCGGCGCCAGCGGCCCGGCCCGCTAGAGTCGCGGCCCACGATGGGCCGCCCGAACCTCAGCGAACAGCGCCGCGGCGAACTGCTGCCGATCGTCGCCGCCACCTTCGCCGAGTTCGGCTACCGGCGCGCGACCACGGCGCTGCTGGCCGAACGCTGCGGCGTGCAGGAGACGATCCTCTACCGCCTGTGGGCCGACAAGCGGGCGATGTTCACGGCGTCGATCGACTACGTCGCCGAGCACAGCGAACGCATCTGGGCCGGTGAACTGGCGCGCCGCGACAGCGCGCAGACCACGGCCGAGGCGGTGCTCGACCACGAGGCCGTGCACCTCGGCGAGTTCGGCCTCTACCGGATCCTGTTCGCCGGCCTGTCGGAGACCGACGACCCGGCGATCGTGGCGGCGCTGCGGCGCGCCTACCGCAGCTTCCACGCCTTCCTGCAGGAACGGGTGCGCGAGCACCGGCAGGCCCGCGGCAGCGGCGACGGCGACCTGCCGCCGGCGGCGCTGGTCGCCTGGGCGATGATCGGCGTCGGCACCGCCGCCAACCTCGGCCGCGAACTCGAACTGCTGCCGGCGACGCAGCGCGCGGAGCTGCTGCGGTCCGCCGGCCGCCGACTGCTCGGCTCGTGACCTCCGGGCAGCAGGGCGCGGCGGACGCCAGACGGCACCGCACGTTGCGCGGCGCCAGCCGGCCGCGCATCGTCGCCTGCATGTCCCGCCTGCACGGCTATCTCGCCGCCCTCCCCATCGGCCGCACGATCCTGTGGTGCTACGCGATCTGGTATGCCGTCAACGTGGCGTTCCACTTCGACCCCAGTCCGCGGCTGTGGCTGACGTCGCTGGGGCTCGCGGCGATCATCGGCGCCGCCCTGATCCTCAGCACCCGCACGACGCAGGGGCCCATGCGCCCACTGGACTCCTGGGTGACGTTCCGCCTGTTCCTGATGCCGTTCTGCGTCTCGAGCTTCGCGGCACTGGTCAAGGACGCCGGCTACGTGCTGGTGTTCCCGCCCAGCCTGGGCGAGAACGCGACCGGCTTCGGCGCGATCGCGGCGTTCGTGCTGGTGGTCGTGGTCGCGAAGCGGACCGCGCGGCCGGCGGCGGTCAACGGCTGACGACCACGCCGCTCTGGTGGGCATCCATGCCCATCAACGCGAAGATGCGGTCGCGGCAGTCGAGATAGCCGCGCGCATCGAGGTCGCGCGGCCGCGGCAGGTCGACGGTGACCTCGGCCTGGATCGTCGCCGGCCGCCGCGTCATCACCAGCACCCGGTCGGCGAGCTGCACCGCCTCCTCGATGTCGTGGGTGACGAACAGGATGGTCTTGCGTTCGGCCTGCCAGATGCGCACCAGGTCGGCGCGCATCTTCAAACGGGTCAGGAAGTCGAGCGCACCGAACGGCTCGTCCATGAACAGCATGCGCGCCTCGGCGGCCAGCGCGCGGGCGATCTCGACCCGCTGGCGCATGCCGCCCGAGAGTTCGCGCGGGTAGGCCCGCTCGAACCCGTTCAGGCCGACCATCCGCACGTAGTGCGCCACCCGCTCGGCCCGCTCGGCCGCTGGCCGCTGCCACAGCCCGAAGCCGACGTTCTGCTCCACCGTCAGCCAGGGGAACACGCCGTTCTCCTGGAAGACGAAGATCCGGCCCGGATCGGGCCCCTTCACCGGGGCCCCCTCGACCAGCACCGAACCGCGGGTCTCCTCGATGAAGCCGCCGAGCACGTTCAGCAGCGTCGACTTGCCGCAGCCGGACGGCCCGACGATGCAGACGAACTCGCCGTGCCGCACCTGGAACCCGATGCGTTCGAGCACGTGGATCGGTTCGCCGGGCCGGTTGCCGGCGAACGACATCCAGGTGTCGCGCACGTCGACGACGACGTCAGTTGCGGCCATGGCCCCACCTCACTTCGTCGCAGCGCTCCAGGCGGCGCACCAGGCCGTCCAGCACGAGGCCGATCAGGCCGATCATCACCATGCCGGCGACGACCAGGTCGTAGCGCTTGCCGGCGTTGCGCGCGTCGATGATCAGGTAGCCGAGGCCGGAGTTGACGGCGATCATCTCGGCCGCGACGACGACCAGCCAGGCGACGCCCAGCGCGATGCGCAGGCCGGTCAGGATCTGCGGCAGCGCGGCCGGGAAGATCACGCGCCGGAACAGCGGCAGGCCGCGCACGCCGAAGTTCTGCGCCGCGCGCAGGTAGACCAGCTGCATGTTCTGCACCGCGGCCATCGAGCTGGTGGTGATCGGGAACACGCTGGCGAGGAAGATCAGGAACACCGGCGCCGTGTCGGCGATGCCGAACCACAGGATCGCCACCGGGATCCATGCGATCGGCGAGATCGGCCGCAGCGCCTGGATCAGCGGATTGATGGCCAGGAACGCCGGCCGGAACCAGCCGAGCAGGAGCCCGAGCGGCACGCCGATCAGCACGGCGAGGCCGAAGCCCCAGGTGACCCGGAACAGCGAGGCGACGACGTACTTGAGCAGCAGGCCGCGCTGCAGCAGCTCGACGATGCCCGCGAGCACCTCGTGCGGCTTCGGGAACAGATCGCTGCCGCTGGCGACGACGCCGAAGTGCCACGCCGCCAGCAGCACGACCGCGGTCGCCGCCGGCAGCGCCACGGCGCGCCAGTCGAACCATGCCGTCTTGCCCGGTTGCTGCTCGCTCATCGACGGCCCAACCCTGGCCACGCGTGCGGCTCGATCGCCCCCTCGTCGCGCACGAAGGACGGATCGGCGTAGTCGTCGAACCGGACCTTGCCCTGCAGGATGCCCGCCTGCACGCCGAGCCGCTCGATCTCCTCGAAGTCCGGCCGCAGCAGCGACAGGTTGCTGTACTTGACCCGGTCGGGCGGCTTGCTGAGCACGAACTCGAGCAGCCGCGGGTGCTGGTTGTAGTACTTCTCGGCGACGAACTGCGCCGCGTCCATGCGGTGGTCCATGCTGGCGTCGAGCCACTTGCCGCTCTTGGCGATGCCGTCGACGAGCTGCTGCACCACTTCGCGGCGGTTCCGGATCATGTCCTCGTGCACGGCCAGCACGCAGGAGATGAAGTTGGGCCAGACGTCCTTCGTCAGCCACAGCACCCGACCGTAGCCGTCCAGCTCGGTCTGGCCCATGAACGGCTCGCCGCTCGAGATCGCGTCGACCGCCCGGGCGTAGAGCGCGGCCGGCATGTCCGGCGGCGGCATCTCGACCAGTTCGATCTCGTCGGCGCGCATGCCGGCGTCGTTCAGCGCCCGGAAGATCAGCAGCCGCTGGTTGCTGTAGCGGTTGGGCACGGCGACGCGCTTGCCGCGCAGATCCTGCATCCGGTAGACGCCGGAGTCCTTGTGCACCATCACCGCGCTGCCGTCGCGGTGGCCGAGGTAGACGATCTTGATCGGCACGCCCTGCTCGCGCAGCGCCATCGCCATCGGCGCCAGCAGGAACGTCGCCGGCGTGTAGCCGGCCAGGAACGCCTCCTTCAGCTCCGGCCAGCCCGAGAAGCGGACCGGCTCGAAGAGGCCCTCGCCGACCAGCTGCTTGTTGATGAAGTCCGTGACCGGGCAGGTCAGGTGGCAGGTGACGGGCAGGAAGCCGACGCGGAACTTGCCCTCCGCCGCGGCCGCGCTGCCGCCCCACGGCCCCAGGTTCAGGACCGGGTGCGCCACCGAGATCAGCGCCACCCAGGCCAGCGCCCACATGCCTGCCGTCCGGAGCGACTTCATCGGGGCCGGGCATGCTACCGGGGCCGCGGGGAAGGGCCAGCAGGCAACCGCGGCCGCGGGGCCCGGCTTGCCCCCGCCGCCCTTGCGCGGAGCCGGATCCGTCGCAATCCTGGCCGCCCCGGATTCCCCGCTGCCGCATCCCCGAACCACCATGTCCACGACCGTCGAGAAGCACCCGTTCCAGGCCGAGGTCAACGAAGTCCTCTCGCTCGTCGTCAACTCCCTCTACTCGCACCGCGAGGTGTTCCTGCGCGAGCTGATCAGCAACGCCGCCGACGCGATCGATCAGCTCAGCTTCCGCGCGCTGACCGACCATTCGCTGCTCGGCGACGACCAGGACCTGCGCATCGAGCTGGTGCGCGACGAGAAGGCCCACACGCTGACGATCCGCGACAACGGCGTCGGCATGAGCCGCGACGAACTGATCGAGCACCTCGGCACGATCGCACGCAGCGGCAGCAAGAGGCTGATGCAGTCGCTGAGCGCCGAGCAGCGCAAGGACCTGACGCTGATCGGCCAGTTCGGCGTCGGCTTCTACTCCGCGTTCCTGGTCGCCGACGCGGTGACCGTGGTGTCGCGGAAGGCCGGCAGCGACGAGACCTGGGTCTGGGAGAGCCAGGCAAAGGGCGACTTCGAGATCCGCGGCGGCCACCGCACGGGTCGCGGCACCGACGTCATCCTGCACCTGAAGGACGATGCCCGCGAGTACGCCACGGAATGGCCGGTGCGCGAGGTGGTGCGCAAGTACAGCGACTACGTGCGCTGGCCGATCCGCATGCAGGTCGAGCGCGGCAAGGAAGGCGAGCCGAAGACCGAGTGGCAGACGCTGAACCAGGCCCGCGCGCTGTGGACCCGCCCGAAGGCCGAGATCGAGCCGGCGCAGTACCAGGAGTTCTACAAGTCGCTGTCGCACGACTGGCAGGACCCGCTCGCCTGGACGCACTTCAAGGTCGAGGGCGCCCACGAGCTGACCGGGCTCCTGTTCCTGCCCTCGCAGGCGCCGTTCGACCTCGCCGAGCGGCGCAAGGGCGGCGTCCGGCTGTTCGTCAAGCGCGTCTTCATCATGGACGACGCGCAGGAGATCGTGCCGGAGTGGCTGCGCTTCGTGCGCGGCGTCGTCGACAGCGAGGACCTGCCGCTGAACGTGTCGCGCGAGATCCTGCAGAAGGACGCGACGACGCGCTTCATCCGCAAGCAGGTCGTCGGCAAGACGCTGGCCCTGCTCGAGGAACTGGCCGCCGAGGGCGAGACCCCGCGCGAGGTCGACGGCGAGCAGCGGCAGGTGCGCCGCTACGAGTCGTTCTGGACCGAGTTCGGCCGCCTGCTGAAGGAGGGCGTCTACCACGACTTCGAGGCGCGCGACCGGCTGGCGCCGCTGCTGCGCTTCCGCAGCTCGCACGGCGACGGCTGGCACGGCCTGAAGGACTACGTCGGCCGCATGCCGGCGGCGCAGAAGGCGATCTACTTCGTCGCCGCCGACAGCCTGGCGACCGCGAGGTCGAGTCCGCACATCGAGGCGCTGCGCAAGCACGGCTTCGAGGTCCTGCTGCTGACGGACACGATCGACGAGTGGATCGTCGATGCGCTGCGCGAGTTCGACGGCAGGCCGTTCGTGTCGGCGGCCAAGGGCGCGCTCGACCTGCCGGAGTCCGAGGCCGACAAGCAGCGCAAGGAGGAACTGCAGCAGCAGCTCGCGCCGCTGCTGGAACGCGTGCAGCAGGCGCTCGGCGAGCAGGTCAAGAGCGTGCGCGTGACCGACCGGCTGACCGACTCGCCGGCGTGCCTGGTCAGCGACGCGCACGGCATGAGCGCACACCAGGAGCGCATCCTGCGCGAAGCCGGCCACGCGGTGCCGGCGCAGAAGCGCATCCTCGAGCTGAACGCCGAGCATCCGGTGGTGAAACGCCTGCAGGCGATCGGCGACGAGGCGACGTTCGCCGACTGGGTCGCGCTGCTGCACGACCAGGCCCTGCTCGCGGAGGGCTCGCTGCCGCCCGACCCGGCCGCGTTCAGCCGCCGCATCCAGGCCCTGATGGCCGCGAACTGACTCGGCATGGAACCGGTGACGACGCCCGAACGGCTGCTGCAGATCCTGCGGTGGCGCTACGCGACCAAGCGCTTCGACAAGGACCGCAGGATCCCGGCGCCCGTCTGGGAGGCGCTCGAGCAGGCGTTGGTCCTGGCGCCGTCGTCGTTCGGCCTGCAACCGTGGAAGTTCCTGGTCGTCGACGACCCGGCGCTGCGCCAGGAGCTGCGCCGGCAGTCGTGGAACCAGTCGCAGGTCACCGACGCCGACCGCTACGTCGTCTTCACGGCCCTGCGCACCACGACCGAGCACGACGTCGAGCGCTTCCTGCAGCGCACGACGGCGGTGCGCGGCACGCCGCCCGGGCAGCTGGCCGGCTACGGCAAGGTCATCGTCGATTTCCTGCAGAAGGGCTGGGCGGCGAAGGACCTGTTCGGCTGGAACGCGCGCCAGGCCTACCTCGCGCTCGGCCAGTTCATGACCGCCGCGGCGCTGCTGGGCGTCGACACCTGCCCGATGGAGGGCATCGACGCCAACGGCTACGACCGCGCGCTCGGCCTGCACGGCTCCCGCTACGCGACCCTGTGCGCCTGCGCGGTCGGCTACCGCGCCGGCGACGACAAGTACGCGGCGGCGCCGAAGGTGCGCTACCCGGCCGACGAGGTGATCGAACGCCGCTGAAGCGCCGCCGCCAGCGCCGCCTGCCAGCGGCGCTGCTTCGCCGCGCGGTCGAGGCCGGCGTGCGCCGGGCTGGTCGACGGCAGCCGTTCGACGTGCGGCCGCCGGCCAACCGCGGCCAGCGGCGGCACGGCGAAGCGCAGGAACAGTCCGTGCGCGGCGGCGCCGTTGCACAGCACGGTGCCGAGGTCCCGGCAACGGCCGAACAGGGCCGTGAAGTCGTTCGCCACCATGCTGCGGCGCACGATCGCCGCGTCCAGGCTGCCGACGCGCTCGCAGGCGCGCAGCACGTCCCACAGCGCGATGCCGGCCGCCCGCAGCGCGCGCACGCGGGCGGCGTAGGCGGCCGCGGGATCGAGATCGAGGAAGCGCGCGACGATCGGCCAGAAGGCGTTCGCCGGGTGGGCGTAGTACTCGCCAGCCGCCAGCGAGCGCTCGCCCGGCATGCTGCCGACGACCAGCACGCGCGCCTGGCGCGCCGCGATCGGCGGGAAGCTGTGCACGGTCGCCACGCCCCGACTCTACGCCGGCGGCACATGGTATGAAGGCCCGCATGCCCGCGAACCTGCCCCGTTTCGCCCGCCGCTTCGCCGGCGAACTGCCCGGCGATGCCTCGACCGAGCTGCGCTCGCGGCAGGTGCACGGCGCCTTGTGGTCCGAGGTTTCGCCGACGCCGGTGCGGGCGCCGCGGTTGCTGGCGTTCTCGCGCCCGCTGGCGCGCGAGCTCGGCCTCGACGAGGCCCTGTTCGCCGACCGGGCCACCGCCGAGGTGCTGGCCGGCAACCGGCTGTGGCCCGGCATGGCGCCGTTCGCCGCCAACTACGGCGGCCACCAGTTCGGCCACTGGGCCGGCCAGCTCGGCGACGGCCGCGCCATCGTGCTCGGCGAACTCGAGCGGCCCGACGGCGCCCTGGTCGAACTGCAGCTGAAGGGGGCCGGCCCGACGCCCTACTCGCGCGCCGGCGACGGTCGCGCGGTGCTGCGCTCGTCGCTGCGCGAGTTCCTGTGCAGCGAGGCGATGCACCACCTCGGCGTGCCGACGACGCGCGCGCTGTCGTTGTGCGCGACCGGCGACGTGGTCGTGCGCGACATGTTCTACGACGGCAACCCGAAGCCGGAACCGGGCGCGATCGTCTGCCGCGTGGCGCCGACTTTCCTGCGCTTCGGCAACTTCGAGCTGCCGAGCGCGCGCGGCGATGTCGCGCTGCTGCGCACGCTGGCCGAGTTCACGCGGCGGCACTTCTTCGCCGAGCTGCCGCCGCCGTCGGCGCCGACGTGGGCGGCCTGGCTGCACGAGGTGGCCGTGCGCACGGCCCGGCTGATCGCGCATTGGCAGGCGGTCGGCTTCGTGCACGGCGTGATGAACACCGACAACCTGTCGATCCTCGGGCTGACGATCGACTACGGGCCGTACGGCTGGCTCGACGGCTTCGACCCGGGCTGGACGCCGAACACGACCGACGCGCAGCACCGCCGCTACGCCTACGGCAACCAGCCCGGCATCGGTCTCTGGAACGTCGAACGGCTCGGCGCGGCCCTGCTGCCGCTGCTCGACGGCGACGAAGAGCCGGTGCACGCGGCGCTCGAGGCCTACCGCGGCGCCTATGCCGAGGCGGCGACCGGACGGTTCGCGGCCAAGATCGGGCTCACGTTCGAAGCCGCGCGCGGCGACGGCGCGCTGCTGCAGCAGCTGCTCGACTGGCTCGCGGCGCAGGAGACGGACATGACGTTGTTCTTCCGCGCGCTGGCGTCGGTCGCCGAGTTGCCGGCCACGCCGACGACGCTGCCCGACGCGGTGCAGGCGGCGTTCTACCGCGCCGTGCCGGAGGCGCACACGGCGGCCGGCGTCGACTGGCTGCGGCGCTGGTGGGCGCGCACCCGGCAGGAACCGCGCGCGCCCGCCGAGGTCGCCGCGGCGATGCAGCGGGTGAACCCGAAGTACGTGCTGCGCAACTGGCTCGCGCAGACGGCGATCGACGCCGCCGAGGCCGGCGACCTGGCGCCGCTGCACCGGCTGCTGGCGATTCTCGAGCGGCCGTTCGACGAGCAGCCGGAGCACGCCGAACTGGCGCAGAAGCGCCCCGACTGGGCGCGCGACAAGCCGGGTTGCTCGGCGCTGTCGTGCAGTTCGTGAGGAACCAGCGGCGCGGACGGCGTCACCAGACGCCGGGCAACGGATCGCAGAGCGGAAACGGTCCGACCGCATGCGGGCCCCAGAACAGGCGGAACGCGACCGTGAAGGTCCAGCAGTCCTCGCCGCCGAGGCTCGCGTACTCGATGCCGGTCAGCACCTTGACCCGGTGGCCGGCGATGTAGTGGTTCAGCCCCAGGTAGCCCGCCTGGTATCGATCGCCGCTGGTCATGCCCGCGGCGCGTTCGTAGCGCCGCTGCGCCAGGAGCCCGTTGTCGCCGTCGCTGGCCGCGAACTGGTAGCGCGCGACGAGCTGCAGCTCGTCGGTCAGGAACCAGCCCGGCTGCAGGTTGAGGCCGATCGCGTCGCCGTTGGGATTGCCGAGGCCGGCGGTGAGTTCGGTGATCAGCGACACCGAGCCGTCGGTCAGGATCAACGCAGTCGCCAACCCCTGGTCGAAGTAGTCGAGGTTGGTCGCGTTCTCGTTCGCCTTGCTCCAGACGCCCGACACGTTCAGGAACGCGGTGTCGGTGCCCAGGCTCCGGCCGAAGTCGTAGGTCACCGAGGCGAGCGCCGACCAGCCCGAGTCCAGCTCGGTGAACGCGTCCCACATGTCGGTGCCGGTCGCGTTCGAGAACACGCCGCCGTAGTAGGCCCAGGGGCCCTTGCGGCCCGACAGCGTCACCGCCGGCGTGTAGTCGAGGCCGAACATGTTGGTCAGCTGGCTGCGCTCGATGACGTTGAGGTTGCGGCTCGAGACGTTGCGGTCGTGGGTGAAGCGGTGCTTCTGCTGGCCGACGCTGAGCACCGCGGCGTCGTCGAACCGCCAGCCGACCCAGAGCTCGGTGAAGCCGTTGTAGAAGGGCTCGAAGTCGGTGCCGCTGACCATCTGCGCGTGCACCGTGAGCCGATCGACGAAGCGCGCCTGCCCGCCGATGCGGAAGCGGCGGGTCTCGTAGCCCTCGTCGTCGCCGTTGCTGCCGTCGGCCCAGTGGTACTGGCCGTGGTAGCGGCCGAGGAACCACAGCTCGTTGAGCACCGGGTCGGTGTTGCTCCGATAGAGCAGACCGAGGTTCTCGAGCGGGCCCTCGGGCGACGGCCGCAGCTTCGGGCCGGCGGTCGATGCCGTCGGGGCGGGAGCCGTGGGGGCCTGGGCGGCGAGGGAGCCAGCGACAAGAAGCGTGAAGGCCGCGTGAAGTTTGGCGGTGCTCGTTGGCAAGGGTGGCGAAGGGGCCCCGGCAGTATGCGAGGCGCCGCCGCCCAGGGAAGCTCCTGCCCGCCTCTGGCCTCGACTGATGGCAAGCGTGGAGCTCACCCCACGAAAGGGGGGCGGGCGACCTCGGCACCCCCACCTGAGGTAGTGCGACCCAGGAGATCCACTCTTGCCATCGGTTCCGGCATGGGTGCCGGTCCGATCGACCCCGAGCGGCTTCGCACCAGTGCGCAGGGCGCTTCGTCGGCGGCACGGCCATCCTGTGCCGGTCGCAGTCGCCGCGATCGGCCTGCCCACCCCCACCGACTCCGATGCCCCCCTCGACCACCGCCCTCTGGACCGAACGCACGCACCTCAGGGAGTTCGACCTCGCCGACGGCGAACAGCTCCTGGACCTGTTCCGCGAACCCGAGGTGCGCGGCTTCCTGCTCGACGACGTGCTGGTCTCGCCGCAGTGGGTGCTGCACGAGATCGCCGCCAGCCAGCAGCGGTTCGCGCGCGGCAGCGCCGGGATGTGGGCGGTGCGACTCGGTGGGGAGCCCGAGATCGTCGGCTTCGCCGGCTTCCGCGAGTTCTTCGATCCGCCCGAGTTGCAGCTGCTCTACGGCTTCCTGCCGGCACACTGGGGCAAGGGACTCGCCACCGAGGTGACGGCGCGGATCTGCGACTTCGCGTTCCGCGAGCTCGGCTTCGACCGGATCACCGCCGCGACCGACCTGCCCAACCGCGCCTCGGCGCGCGTGCTGCGGCGGCTGGGCATGCAGCTCGTGCGCACCACCGACGACGGCCGCAACGGCACCGCCCTGTTCGAACTCGAGCGCGAGGCATGGGCCGGAACGGCCCGGACCACCGCGACCTGATCGGACCCTGGCGCGGCCGGGTCCGCGCGGTCGCGGATGCCGGTGCGGCGACCCTACAACCGCACCGTGAGGTACGCACCGGCCGTGTCGATGTCGGCGCCCTGGCTGTCGCTGGCGCGGAAGCTCGACAGCTCGACGCCGACGGAGACACGGGGCGACAGCCAGGCCGAACCGCGCACGCCGTAGGTCAGACCCTCGCGCGACACGGCGTCGCCGACCGACAGGTTCAGGGCGGCCCCGACGCTGAAGCGGGGCGTGAAGTAGTAGTCGCCCTCGAGCCCGATCTCGAAGTTGGTGTCGGCCGAGGCGCCGGCATCGACCGACGCCAGCCCGACGCGTGCCTCGGCGTTGATCGCGCGGCCGCCGCCGAGGTCGTAGACCGTCTTGCCGAAGGCGCCATAGCGCGTCTGCTTGATGTCGAGCAGTCCGGACACGTCGGTCTCCTCGTGGTCGATCGCGAACCCCACCAGGGCGTTCTGCCGGAGCCAGTAGCCGACCCAGCCGCTCAAGCCGATGCGGTCGACGTCGATGCCCATGTCGCCATCGAGGGTGCCATAGCGGACGCTGAACTGGGCCGCGATCGGTTCCTCCTTGTCCGCGTACAGGAATCCAGCGCCGATCGACGGCCCGTCCGCCGAGAACGGTCCGACCTCGAACTTCGTCCATTGGACTCCGGCCATGATGCCCTTGGCGTGCTCCAGGAACGCAGCCTCGTTCCATGGGTGGTTCGCCAGCGAGACCGGCGCGAGGAAGTACATGCCACCGACCGCGAACTCGTTGATGTCGATGTCGGGGCTGCTGTCGGTCGAGGTCAGCATCCAGCTGCCGCTGAGCTCGAACCGGTAGCTCTGCGGAGGAGCGTCCTGCGCGCGCGCCGCCGTGGCGAGTCCGCTCAGGAAGGTGGCGATGAGGATCCAGGCTCGCATGATCGAATGCTCCCTTGTCGTGGGTGTTCCGAGGGGGAATCGGCTGCGGCGAGGCGAAACTGGTGCGGAACCAGCCGGAGGGGCCCCGGCGCCGGCACCGCGCCGCGGCGACGCGCCCAGCCCCCGCCGCCGGAGCGACCGGACGGCAGCGCCCGCTCCCGGGCCGTCGCGTCACCAGGCCGCCCGGAAACGCCCGCAGGCGCCGGCCCCCCGCGCGGGGAGCCGGCGCCTGCCGGGTGCGGCCGTCGCCGCCGCGTCCAGGGCTCAGATCAGCGTGCGGGTCAGGGCGCCGGCCGACCAGCTGCACAGGTTCGTGGTCCAGGTGTAGAGCGCCTGCGCCCACGCATACAGCTGCAGCGTGATCGCCTTCAGCGTGTAGGTCACGCTGCCGGACAGGCCCCAGGTCGCGTTCGCCGACACGTTCGCGCCCAGCGTCTGCTCGAGGATCTTGCCCTGGATGCCGACCCCGAGGCCGAAGCCCGGGATGCCCACCCCGACCTGCGCGTTGGCGAACGCATACGCCGAGGCGCTGGCGTTGGCGCCGACGCTCGCCGTCGCCGCCGGCAGGAGCCAGTTCGCCGAGCGGCTGAAGCCGCAGCCGGCGTTGCCCTTCAGCGTCACGCTCACCGGGCCGACCGGCACCGAGGCCGACACGCCGTTGCTGCCGAACAGGTTGAACGTGCTGCTCTGCGATGCAAACGTGCTGTTGTTCTGGAACGAGCCGCTCTGCACGGTGACGCCCAGCACCTCGACGCGGTAGTAGCCGCTGCGGTTCTGCACGCCGTTGTTCATCACGTTGACCGCGGAGCCCACGACCTCCGCGACCTCCTTCGTCAGCTTCAGCACCTTCGCGGTGCCGCGGAACTCCAGCGAGGCGCTGCCCAGCTCGTAGGTGCCCTGCTTCTGCCGCACCGTGCCGGCGTAGGCGTAGACGCTGCCGCCCAGCCAGTCGTTGCCGATCGCCTTGCTGTAGCTGCCGATGCGCGACTCGGCGGGCGGCAGCGACGGCGGCGTCAGGATGGTGGCGACCAGCGTCGGGCTCGACAGCAGGGTCTGGGCGTTGGCGGCGGCCGACAGGGTCAGGAGCGCGAAGGAGGCGGGAAGGACGATCTTGGCGAGGAACATGGCTTGGGTCTCGGGTTCGGGTTTCGGGTTTCGGGTTTGTTCGGTCACCCCGGCGCCACCGGCGCTCGGGACCGGCGCGTTCGCGTCGGTGCCGGTCGAGCGACGCGGCTCCGCTCCCGTTCGCGGCGGCTCCGGAAATCCGTGGCGCCCCGAGCCCACCCTCCCCGCGAACGGGGCTACCCTGGCCGTCGCTCTCCCCGCGCCCGCGCGCAGCCGCCATGTCTCCGCCCCCCGACCCCGCCACACCGCCGCCCTCGCCGCCCGACAAGGCGGAGATCGAGACCCGCGTCGCCCAGTGCATCGAGGCCATCGAGCAGGGGGATGGCGACCCGGCGACGCGGGTCTGCGCCGACCGCCCGGACCTGCTGCCGCGCGTACAACGACGCCTGTCGCAACTGGCCTCGGCCGGCCTCCTGCCCCCCGCGCCGACCCCCTTGCCGGCGGCCATCGGCCCCTACCGCATCGTGCGCGAGCTGGCGAGCGGCGGCATGGGCACCGTCTACCTCGCCGACCAGGCGGAGCCTGTCCGCCGCCAGGTGGCGCTGAAGGTCGTCAAGCTCGGCATGGACACGCGCGAAGTGCTGGCGCGGTTCGCCGCCGAGCGCCAGGCCCTGGCCAGGATGAGCCACCCGAACATCGCCCAGGTGTTCGACGCCGGTACGACCACCGAAGGGCGACCGTACTTCGTCATGGAGTACGTCGACGGCCGCGAGCTGACGACGTTCTGCGACCGCCAGCGCTTCGCCACGCCGCAGCGCGTGCACCTGCTGGCGACGATCTGCCGCGCCGTGCAGCACGCCCACGACCGCGGCTTCATCCACCGCGACCTGAAGCCGTCGAACGTGCTGGTCGTCACCCACGAGCAGCAGCTGGTGCCGAAGGTGATCGACTTCGGCATCGCCAAGGCGACCAGCGCGGCGATCGAGGCCGAGGCCGAAGGCGGCGCCCAGCGCACCCGACTCGGTCAGGTGCTGGGCACGCCGGAGTACATGAGCCCCGAGCAGGCGCGATCCGGCGGGCTCGACGTCGACACCCGCACGGACGTCTACTCGCTCGGCGTGATCCTCTACGAGCTGCTGTGCGGGGAACTGCCGTTCGACTCGCGGCGGCTGCGGCGGGCGACGCGGCACGAGATGGAACGCATCCTCGAGGACGAGCTGCCGACGCAGCCGAGCAAGCGCCTGTCGCTCGCCAGCCCCGAGACGCTGGCGGCGCGTGGCGGCGATCGCGAGACGTCGCAACGCCGGCTGGCCCGCGAGCTGGACTGGATCACGCTGAAGGCGCTCGCCAAGCGCCGCGAGGACCGCTACCCGTCGGCGCTGGCGCTGGCCGAGGACCTCGAGCGCTGGCTGCGCGACGAACCGGTGCTCGCGGCGCCGCCGGGCCGCACCTACCGGCTGCGCAAGTTCGTGCGCCGCCACCGCCTCGCCGTGGCGGCCGCGGCGGCGGTGTTCGTATCGCTGACGGTCGCGCTGGTGACGAGCCTGCGGGCGACCGCGGCGGCCGAGCGGGCACGCGCCGACATGGGCGTGTTCTACGGGCTCGCCCGCGACGCGGTCGGCAACCTCGTCGACACCGCCGACGCCGGCCTCGCCGACGTGCCGCAGGCCGACGTGGTGCGCCGCCGCATGCTGGCCGACGCCATCGGCTTCTACGCGGCGCTGCGCGAGCGCAATCCCGCGGCGCTCGAACTGCGCGACGACCTGGTCGACGCGACCTCGCGCATCGGCCTGCTGCAGCGCCGGCTCGGCCAGACCGACGATGCGCTGGCGACGCTGCGGCACAGCGTCGTCGAGGCCGAGGCGCTGCGGGCCGAACGGCCCCACGACCCGCGGACGCTGCGCCTCGCCCTGGCCGCCCACGGCCAGCTCGCGGCGACGTTCACCGCCCTGGGCCGCAGCGCCGAGGCCCGCCGGGAGCTCGAACGGGCACTCGAACATCTGGACGCGGCCGGGCGTCAGCAGGATGCCGAGCCGCTGGCGCTCGATCGCGACGAAGCTGGCATCGCCGGCCACCTCGCCATCGAGTGCGAAGGGGACACGCCGCGGGCGCTGGCGCTGTTCGAGCGCGCGCTGGCGGCGCACGCGCGGGTCGCCGCCGCCGAGCCCCAGCACGCGCTCGAGCACGCTGGCTGCTGCCTCGCCTACGCCAAGGCGCTGACACGCGCCAACCGCCTCGAGGAAGCGGCCGCGACGCTGGCCGACGCCGCTCGCCGGCTGGCGGCGTTGCCGGCGACGACGGGGAGCCGGGCCCGCGAGACCGAAGCCATGGCGCAGCACGAGCTGGCCGCCGTGCTGCGGCGGCTCGACCGCCGCGCCGAAGCCAAGGCTGCCCAGCTACGGGCGATCGCGTTGCACCATGCGCTGGCCGAGGACCACCCCGACGTCCCGTCGCACGCCGACGACGAGGCCGGGGGCTGGCACACGCTGGCACAGATGGAGGAAGAGGCGGCCGACGTGCCGGCCGGGCTCGAAGCGGTCGGCCGCGCCGTCGCGATCCGCGAGCGCCTGCTGGCGCAGGCCCCGCAGAACCACCGGTTCGCGATGCGCTGCGCGCGTTCGCTGCTGCTGCAGGCGAGCCTGCAGCTGGACGCCTACGAACACCTCGGCGGCGATGCGCGACCGGCCGGGGCGACCCTGGCGCGGGCGGCGCAGGTGACGGACCCGCTGCTGGCCAGGCACGGCGACGACATCGACGTGGTGCTGACGTTCGGCGCGGTGCACGCGGCACTTGGCTCGTTCGCGGCCGCGCAAGGGCGGCCGGACGAGGCCCGGCGCGAACACGAGGCGGTTCGCGACGCCACGCTGGCGCAGCTCGCGGTCTACGAAACCCATGCGGACGTGCACTACCAGCTGGCGATTGCGGCCAGCAACCTGCTGCAGGCCCACTACCTGCTCGGCGACCGCGACGCGGCGCTGGCGGCGGGCGCCGCCGGTCTGCCGCACCTGCGGCGCGGGCTCGAGCTGGATGCGCGGCATCCGGCCCTGCGGGAACTGGCGCCGATGCTGCAGAGCCGCGTGGCGACGCTGCGCATGCTGACCGGCGACGCCGAGGGCGCGGTCGCCGACCTGCAGGGGCTGGTGCGCAACGCCGAGCTCGGCGCGGACGCGGTCGAGAACGGCTGCATCCTGATGGCACAGGCGCTCGAGCGGTTCGACTCGCACCCTCGCCACGGGGAATGGCAGCGCCAGCTGATCGACGACCTGCGCGGCGCGATCGGGGCGCGAGGCGACCTTGCGGCGGCGTTGCGGCGTCCCGTGCAGCAAACCGGCTATTCGCACACCGGGTCGCGCCTGCGCGACTTCGACCTGCGGCTGCTGCTCGGCAACCTGCTCGGCCAGCTGGAGCGGTTCGACGAGCAGGGCGCGGTGCTCGACGAGGCCCTGCAGCTCGCCGCCGACCTGCGCGCGACCGACGGCGCGCCGCACCAGGACGTGGCGCGCAGCCGGCTGCGCAACCTCGGGGCCCAGCGCGCGGAGCTGGCGTTGGAGCGGGGCCAGGTCGAGGTGGCCGCCGCCGCGCTCGAGGACATGCTCGGGCGCCTCGGGCCCGGTGGGGGTGGCAACTTCCTGGCCGCGGTGCTGTTCGCGCGCGGGGTGGAGAAGAGCGGTGATGCGGTGCTGCGGGAGCAGCTCGGCAGGCGGGCCGTGGTCTGCCTGCGGGCGGCGATCGAGGCGGACGAGGTGACGGCGGCGGCGGCGCAGCAGCGGGAGTTCGCGGTGCTGCGGGGTCGGCCGGACTACGCGGCGTTGCTGGCGCAGTAGGGCGCAGCGGGGGTTACTGCAGCTGGCGCAGGCGGGGGGCGTAGTGCTGCAACCTGACGGCATGCTGGCAGGTGCTGCGTTCGAGCACCTGGGCGAAGAAGGTGGCAAACAGGCGCAGGTCCGGCACCCGATGGCCATCGAGCAGGGCGACCGCGATCCGCTCGCAACCCGCCCAGAGGATCGGGTCGTCGGGATACTCGAGGTAGGTGGCGCGCAGGAACGCGGCGCGCCGGGCCAGCAGTGGCTCGAGGGGGCCACCGGCGCATCGGTGCAGTTCGCGCAGGTCCTCGTCCGCCGCCGGCTCGGATCGGCAGGGCGGCTCCGCCGCGGGTTCGACGACCGCGGTCGCCTGCGCGCCGCGGCCCACCCACCACCCGCCGACGCCACCCAGCCCGCCCCCCAGGCCGAAGGTCGTCAGCGCCAGCGCCAGCGCCCCGCCGAGGGACATCCGGCCACAGGCAGACGCTGCGACCGGCCCAGCCAGTCCAGAAGGTGGCTCCAGGTGCATGCGGGTTCCCGGGGTGCGGCGGCGCTGGGGGAAGGCGCTCCGCATCGGGGAGTCTGCCCCGGATCGCCGATCTGTCAAGTCCATGGACCGATCGGCATGACCGGTGCCACGGAAGGGTCAGAGGTACTCGAACCGCAGCACGTGGGCGAGGTGCACCGACAGTTCGCCATCGGCCTCGGTCGGGTCCCCTTCGAGCAGCGCCATGTCGAGCTGCGGCACCGAGGCAGGGGTGGTCCATTGGATCGCATTGCTGACCGACCACTGGTCGATCTCGAGCCATTGGGTGGCGAAGGTCAGGGCCAGGAAGGAGGCGTCGTTGGGGAAGGCGAGGCGCACGTCCCCGCGGCCGCCGCGGTGGGCCAGCAGCGGATTCGGGTCGGGCACGAACAGGACGGGCGACATCAGCACGATCGAGGCGAGATGCAGTTCGCACGCCGGCGCCGAGGGGAACCCCAGGGCCGCCATCGGGATGCCGGCGATCAGGGGATCGCCGAACACGGCGACGCCGATCGTCCACGGTGCGCCGTAGCCGAAGAACAGGGCGTGGCCTCCCGGCACGAGGGTGCGCGTGGCGACGTGGCTCCACTTGCCCTGCGGGCCACCATAGGCGCCACAGCCGCCGCCGAGGTCCGACGCCGACGCCGGCAGGTCCTCGAACATCGCGTCGGCCATCCACCAGTCCGCGTTCTGCCCCGCCACAGGCTGGCCGAGGACGTCGACGCAGAGGGTGCCACCGAGGTAGAGGAACGGGGTCTGCAGGGCGATGCGGACCGTGTTGGCACCCGTCCAGGCGACGGCGGGACCGAGCTGCGGCGGCGAGGTCGGCAGGGTCACCGCACCCTGGAACACGAGCAGTTCGTCGGCCCCGATGTTGGCGGCGAAGATCGGCGCGCAGGCGAGCGGTTGGTTCGGCGATGTCGACAGGCGAACGGTCAGGCTTGCCGTGCCGCCCTGGTAGGTCTCGTTGGCGGCGTTCCGCCGCAGCTCGATCGCGGTCAGCGCATGGCCGACCAGACTGGTGAGGTGGCTCGCGCCGACGAGCGTCTGCTGGCGCACGGGGCGGCTCGCGCCGGCGATCCACTGGTAGCTGATCGCGTCGTTGGTGGCGTAGGCGGCGGGGACGACGAGGTGCTGGGGAACCTGGGCTGGGAGCGCAGCCGTGGCGAGCGCGACGAGCGGGAGAGTGGCGCGGAGGAGCGTGGGCATGGCTGGCTCGGGGTAGGGTTGGGGATGGGGGATGTGATGCGAGAGGGAGAATCAGGGGCCCGGCGCAATCACCTCGAGGACGATGACCCGCGCTCGGAGGCCTTTGCCGACGGTGATGGAGATGATCGCACCAGGGGGTGCCGATGGAATCGGGATGCTGGCGCTCTTGTCCGGCTCAACAGGATGGCTTGTCGAGGTTGGAGCACCCATGACACTTATCTGGACCGTCGAGTCGTTCGGCCCCACTTGAACCTCCACCGAGCCGCCCTGAACGGCTACGCCTGTCGACCGGATTCCCTCTCCGCCCTGCATCATCGAATCGCACGCAACTGCTTGGCGGCGTCCGAATGCACCTCAGAGAAGGGGGGATCACCAAGCTCGATGACCTGCGCAAGAAGGCGTGCAGAGATTCTTCGATCAGGGAACGAAGCATCCGTTTGTACTGCGCGGCAGAGCCGCTCCACCCCACGCCAAAGGACTTCGTCGTTCCGGTAGTCTTTGGACAGACAGTTCAAGAACACCAACCGCTTCTCGATCAGCTCCTGGATCGGCGCCTTCACTGCCAGTCGGCGCAGTTCGTCCAGATCGGCATCGCGGGTCGGCGTCAGATCCGAATCCACTTCCGCCCCCGCCCCGACACTCGCCTGCGTCACACCCACCGAATACCCGCACGCACCACCCACCGCGGCGCCGAGCGTGAACGTCGCGCCGGCCAGGAGGAAGGCACGCCGCGTCGGCAACGTCGGCGGTTGCGGCTTCGGAGCGACGAGGAAGACAGGGTCCAAGCGCATGGTTGCGTCCCTTTCACTACGGCGCCGGAGTGGCATGACGACGCCGTGGACGAGGTGTCCGGACACAGGATCCCCCCGCGCCGGCGAGGCTGTCAAGCAGCCTCGCCCGGTTTCGGCGCGAGCCGCGGCAGCCAAGCCACCGACCTGCCAGCCCGGCAACCTGGAGTTCGTCAGCGCCGCGCGCATCTTCGCCGCCTTCCGCTCCAGTGCGCATGGCCCCCCCCGCCGCGCGCGCTACGCTCTCCTGCCCAAACCCACCCAGGTCCCACGATTCCAGGTCCCACGATGCGCATCCTGCTCACCCTTCCCCTCCTCGGCTCCCTGTTCGCCCTGCCGGCCCAGGAGCCGGCCCCGAAGGCCCCGGCCAAGCTCGACGAGAAGGTCTACGACCACTTCGGAGCCGGCGTGGTCGAAGGCCAGACCACCAAGCTCGCCGACGCGCTCAAGAACCCCGACCAGTTCACCGGCAAGACCGTGCGCCTCGAAGGCGCCATCACCGCCGTCTGCCAGACCAAGGGCTGCTGGATGCACCTCGGCGACCAGAACCCGCCCGTCATGGTCAAGTTCAAGGACTACGCCTTCTTCGTGCCCAAGGACGCCAGCGGCCGCACCGCCATCGTCGAGGGAACGATGACCCTCAAGCAGGAGACCGTCGAGCAGACTCGCCACTACCTCGAGGACGCCGGCAAGCACGAGGAGGCCAAGAAGATCACCGAGGGCCGCAAGCTCTACCACCTCATGGCCACCGGCGTCGCCATCGAGAAGGCGAAGCCGGCGGCGAAGTGATCGGGCCTGGCAGCGGCCGCTGGCTCGACTGCGGCTGCGGCGCCGACGGCGCGTGACCCGATCGGGACGCGCCTGGCAGCGCGCTGGCCCCCGCGCGGCGGCAGGCGGCCGCCGGCTGGTCATGCCGCCGCTGCACAGCGGCCGCAGCGCCGCCCAGGGACGCGGCGGCAAGGCGAAGAACGCTGCGGGGTGATGCCGCCGGTGCCGGCTGGCTGCTGACCGGCCGCGGCCAGGCCATCCGGCCAGGGACGTGGTCCCCCGGAACCCGCCACGCCCGCTGGGAGAGCCGAGGCCGCCAGCCGCGGGTCCCAGAACGAGACCTCCTGCCGCCGCCGGCCGCAGCGTCCGCGCGCGTGGGGTTGACTCCTCGGCCGTCACGTCGGCCGCGTGGGCCGTGCGGAGAACGGCGCTCGTCCCCGCTCCCAACTCCTCATGCGCTCGCGCTTCCTGTTCGCCGCTCTCGCGGCTTCCCTGCTCGCCGCTTCCCCAGCCCTCGCCCAGTCGGCCTCGCTGACGGTCAACCCCGACGTCCTGACCCAGGGAGAAACGGCGAAGATCCAGTACAAGAACCCGAGCCGCGCCAATCAGGCGATCACCGTCCTGATCGACAACGGTTCGCGCCGGAACCCCCAGACGGCCGTGGTCGAAATCGTGCTCGATGCCAAGGGCGAGGGCAGCGCGACCTGGCCCGTACCAGACTGGGCCGGAGCCAAGTTCAACGCGCCGGAAGCCACCGAGGTGTTCTGCCCGATCGTACGCTGATCGCTCACTCGAGCCGCAAGCCGAGCTGCTGCAGCGCCGCGCCACCGCGGCGGAGCAAGACGGGCTCGCCGGCGACGTCGTGCACGCACTGCAGCGCCGCGATCCCGTAGACCATCAGCTCGCCGAGTTGCTGCAGCGCCTCGCTGCGGTCGGCCACGTCGAGATCCGGATCCAGCGCCAGGTCCCCCAGCTGCGTGGGCGATCCCGAGGCGACCGGCAGCGGCACCATCGGCGGCGCCACCAACTGGTCGCGCAGCTGCTGCCGCAGGGTCTGGGCCTGGGCCGCCAGGCCCGGATCCTCGTCCGCCATCAGCTCCCGCACGACCTCGATCGCATCGACGATGTCCAGGTAGACCGTGCCCTGGGCCGCGCTGCGGTTGGCCGTCGAGGCCTGGTCGTCCAGCAACACGCCGATCGCGCCGGTGAAGGACAGCGTCTGCGTCGTGTGCTGCAGCACGTAGGCCGACGCGGCGGCCACGACGACGATCGCGGCGGCAGCCAGCGCCTTGTGCGCCAGCAGCAGCCCCATGCAGGCGGCGAGCAGCCGGCGAACCCCACCCCCAGCCCCGCCGGACCACCCCGCCGGCGTACGACTCCCGCCGCCCGCGTCCGTCGCGGCAGGCTGCACCCGCTGGCGGGCATCCGCCGCCATGCCGACTGCACTCCCGCTCGCCGCGGCAGCGTCCCCGCCCATTCCTTGCCCGGCTTCGGCGCGCGCCTGGACGGCATGCACCAAGGCCTCGACGCGGCCCTCGTCCATGGGCTCCGCCGCCTCCTCGTCCAAACCGGCGAGGAACTCCTCGGCCGCCGCCAACTCGGCAGCGGCTGCGGCCTCCGCCTCCGTAATCGCGCGGCGCAGCGCCGCCCAGAATGCATCCTCGTCCGTGTTCATCCTTCCTCCGTGGGCTCCTTTCCCGTGGGTTTCATCGGCGGCTCGATTCCGCGTTCCCGCAAGGCCGCCCGCAAGGCACGTCGCGCCTGTAGCCGGGACACGTAGACAGTGTTCGTGCTGGTCTGCAACTCGGCGGCAAGGTCGGTGGTGCGAGCGACCTCGCC
The DNA here is from genome assembly GCA_019636245.1 of Planctomycetota bacterium. Classification (GTDB taxonomy): domain Bacteria; phylum Planctomycetota; class UBA1135; order UBA1135; family UBA2386; genus JAEUHS01. The sequence goes on from JAHBXX010000005.1 coordinate 175,149, forward strand.
GGTGCGCAGATCCGCCTCGATGATGCGGCGCTGCAGCTCCGGCAGCGCGGCGATGCACTCGTAGAGCGCGTCGAGGAACGCCGGGCCCGGCAGCGGGATGAGCTCCGTCCGGGATGCCACCTTGTCCAGGTCGTAGCCGAGCACCTCCGGAGCACGGCGACCGCGCTTGCGGAGGACTTCGCGGCTCGTGTTGCTGGCGATCACGAAGAACCAGGCCCGCAGGGACCCCCGGCGCGCGTCGAAACCCCTGGCCTTGTGCCAGGCGCGCAAGGCCGCGTCGCTGAGCACGTCGTCGATGTCGGTGTCGAGCAGCATGTCGCCGAATCTCTTCTTCAGGGCATGTCGGGTCGGGGCGGCAAACCGGGTCAGCAGCAGGAGCAGACCCCTCCCGTCCTGCTCCACGAGGAGGCGGAGGATCTCCGCGTCGCCGATGGCCGGGGCGGCTGTCCTGTTCTGCGGGCTGTGCACCGGAGTGACCGCCTACCCCCTAGTACGCTCGTACCTTAATTCGAAGAAAACCAAGAAGGCACGCATGTCGTGGAACGGCAGTACTTTGCGGGTTTCCAAGAAAATCGGGAGCCCCTCCTGGGGCGGCCTCCAATTAAGGGGCGAGCGTACTAGAGGGTAGGGACCGCTTCGCCCAGGGGCCGCGGTACCGCAGCCACCTACCCACCACCGTGAAACCAGACCAGGAACTGCTGTCGAGTCTCACCTCGTACCTGCGGCAGCATGCCCGGGAGTGCCGCTCGGTCTCCCTGCAGGTGCCGATGGCCGGGCTCGAGACCGCCGACGAACTCGCGCGGGCCGTGCAGCTCGCGAAGGCGAAGTGCTTCGCCGACAACATCGTGTGCAGCGAGGGCCCGCGTGGCCTGCGCTGGAGCTTCGAGTTGACGACGCGCGGCGCCGAGGCGCTCGGGCTCGACTAGCGACGCGGGCACCTCCGCGCCCATCGCGACCGAGGAAGGCCGGCGGGTCCCCCGCCGGGCGGGACGGTCGTATCCCGACTCACGACAAGGCGCGCCGATTCGGTGGCGCGAATGTCGGCGCGAAAATCCCGCGCCACACCCAGGCCCCCACCTCGGCAGGCCGCCAACCCTCCGCTAGGGTGGCCCCCCCCCGCACGGCATCCGGCCGTGCGGCCGACACGCCACCGGGCGTGTCCGACTCCCGTTGCCCAACCTGACCTCATGACCCGCACTCCCTTCTCCATCCCCTCCCTGCTCGCGGCTCTGGCCCTGGCGGCCACCACCCAGGCCCAGATCGTCGTCACCACGAACACGGCCAGCGACACGCTGGTCGCCTTCAGCCCGGTCGATGGCAGCCTGATCAGCACCAACGTGTTCCCGGTCGCCGCCACCGTGCAGGTGTCGGCGATCGAGGTGTTCAACGAGGTCTGGGTCAGCGAACAGACCGGCGACCGCATCGTGCGCTACGACCACTGCGGCAACGTGCTCGGCCAGATCGGCCCGAGCTTCGTCGGCGGCGGTCTCGACAACATCCGCGGCATGGCGCTGATCGGCGGCATCGTCTACGTGACGAACGCTGGCACCCAGAACGGCGCGCCCGGCAACTGCGTGATCTGCTTCGACGTCGCCGGCAACTACCTGTTCCACTTCGACACCAACACGACGGCCAGCTCGCCCTTCTCGGTGCTGGCCTGGCAGGGCGACATTCTGGTCGCCTCCTCGAACGCCAACGACGACGTGCACCGCTACACCCTGACCGGGACGTCGCTCGGCACGTTCCACAATTCGACCGGCCTGAACTTCGCCCACCAGCTCGCCCCGGCCTCCGACGGCAACGTCTGGTGCGGCGGCTTCTCCACCAACAACGTGGTGAAGCTCGACGCCACGACCGGCGCGATCCTGTCGTCGTTCGCGGCCAGCGGCGCGCGCGGCGTGTTCGAGCTGCAGAACGGCAACGTGATGTGGACGAACAGCAACGGCGTCTGGATCTACAACATCCTGACGCTCAGCTCGACGCAGGTGCTGACCGGCGGCAGCTACCACCTCAACGTGATCCAGCA
>JAHBXX010000050.1 GCA_019636245.1 Planctomycetota bacterium
TCGACGTCGTCGCGGCGGCGGCCGCGGCCAGGACGATGCCCTGGCGCGCCCCGCAGCACGACCTGCTGGTCGCCGACCGCCCGGAACAGTGGCCTGGCCACGACCGCGCCGCCGTGCTCGACGGCAGCGCCGCGCGCCACCGGCTGGGGTTCCTGGACGTGGCCGGGCTGCCGCACGCCGGCGAACTGGCGGCCGGCCTCGGCGGCGTGCTCGCGGTCGAGCGCTCGGGCAGCGGCCCGCGGCAAACCGAGCTGCGCCTGCCGCTCACCGCCGACGAGCGGTCGACCTACGACACGGCCTGGCACGCCTTCCTCGGCGCCTTCGACGCCTTCGCCGCCGGACGGGCGCCGGTCGGGTTCGCCGCGTTCGTGCAGGCCGCGCGCCGCGAGCCGGCGTGGCGCCCCGCCCTGTCGGCGTGGCACCGCGCGATCGCCACGGCGGCATGGAACACCGCCAAGGCCGCCGCCTGCGCCGCCCTGCTGCGGCGGCACCGCCGCCAGCGCGTGCTGCTGTTCACGCCCGACCGCGCCAGCACCTACGCGCTGGCCCGCGCCCACCTGGTCGCGCCGGTCACGGCCGAACTGCCGCCGCGCGAACGCGAGGCGACGCTGGCGGCATTCGCGGCCGGCACGCTGCGCATGTTGGCCGGCCCCCGCCTGATCGACCTGGGCGTGCCCGCGGGCGCGGCCGACGTCGGCATCCTGGTCGGCGGCGGCTTCGGCGCGGCGCAGCGGCAGGCCCGCCTCGCCCGCGTCGGTGCCCACGGCACCGTCTACGAACTCCAAGCCCTGGACACCCTCGAGGTTGGCCGTGCCCATCGCTTCGCTGCCGCCGCTGCCGATCCGTTGGCTGCCGTGGACCCGGACCCTGGATGAACTCGTGCCCCGGTGGCTCGGCGAAGCCGACCTGCCGTGGCTGCGCGACCTGCTGTTCGAAGCCGAGGCCCTGGTCGGTCGGCCACGCACCGAACTGCTCGTCCGCTGGCGGCGCAACGAGCCCGATCCGCGCGCCGGCCGCGGCCTGTGGCCCGCGCGCCACGCGCTGTTGGCGCTGCTGCGGCCGCCGCCGGCGGCGCGCGACCACGCCGACCGCCGCCGCGATCTGTTCGCCGCGGCCGCCGCCGGCCAGTCGCGGCGGCAGGCCCTCGCGCGCACGGCGGCGCGGCACGGCATCACGCCGGCGACCCTGCTGGCCGACCTGTTCGCCGACCTGCCCCACGCCCGTCCGCTGCTCTGGCCGGAGCCGGCGCCGACGCCTGGCACGCTGCGGCTCGCCGCCAACCGCTGCCTCGCCGCCGGCCTGCTCGTCCACGCCGAGGACGCCGAACTGCGCCTCGTCGGCGGCGCGCGCGCGGTGCTGCGGACCGCCTGGCTGCGGGGCCTCGGCCTCGTCGCCGCCCCTGGCCCGGGCGGCGCGGCGACGTTCCACTGGCGGCGCGGCAGCCGCGGCGCCCGCGCCGCGCGCGACCTCGCGGCACTGGTGCCGCTGCTGCCGTGGACGCGCCAATTCGAGCTGCGGGCCCGCTGCCGGCTGCCGGGCGCCGTCGGCACCTTCGTGCTCAGCCACCACGACGCGATCCTGCCCGGCCCGGAGCCGCGGCCGTTCGACAGCGCCCTCGAACGCCGCTTCGCGCTCGACTTCGCGGCCCTCGCGCCCGATTGGGAGTTGCTGCGCGAACCGGCGCCACTGGTCCACGGCGACCAGTTCGTGTTTCCCGACTTCCTGGCCAGGCCGCGCGGCGCCGCCGGCGGTTGCTTGCTCGAGGTCGCCGGGCTGCGCGACCCGCTGGCGCTGCCGGCGCGACTGGCACTGCTGCAGCGCGAGCCACGCTACCTGTTGTGCCTGCCGCGGCGCCACCTGCCGCCGGGCGTCGAGCACGACCGCATCGTGGCGTTCGGTCGCCGCGTGCCCGCAGCGGCGGTGCGACAGCGCCTCGAACGGATCCTCGCCGCCGACCATGGCGACGCGCCCCCGACGGCGCCGGCGCGCGGCTAGGGAACACGAACATACTCCGGGACGCGTGCGTGCCTCGGCCACGGCACCCAGCTAGCATCCGGCGCGAACCGGAGCGCTCGCCCATGGCCACGTCCCTCTCGCCCTCGGAACGCACCTCCCCGTCCCCGTCGCCCGTGAGCGGGCGCCACACCCTGCGCATCGTGGGGTTGTCGGCGCTGGCCCTGGCGGGCTTCCAGCTGTTCAGCTGCCGCTCGACGAAGGACTGGCAACCGTACGAACGACCGGCGCCGGGCGCGGGTGCGGCCATCAGCGCCGCCGCGATGGCGACCGGGCCGGACGGCGTCTACGTCGAGGATGGCAGCTGTGCGCGCTGCCACCAGGGCTGCACCGATCCGCATCCGGGCGGCCGCGTCGCGTCGTGCACCTTCTGCCATGGCGGCGACGCGACCAAGGAAGCGCAGGCCGAGGCGCATCCCAAGCCCCGGTTCCCGAACCGCTGGCCGGACTCGGCCAATCCCGAGCGCCCCTACCTGCTGACGATGCGCGAATCGCAGGAGTGGGTGCGCTTCGTCAACCCCGGCGACCTGCGCGTCGCCAACCAGACCTGCGGTCCGTGCCACCCCGACGAGACGCTGCGGGTGATGAAGTCGCTGATGACGACGGCGCAGCACTTCTGGGGCACGGCGACCTACGCCAACGGCATCGTCAGCACCAAGCGCTCGATCCTCGGCGAGTCGTACGGACCCGACGGCACGCCGCAGCGCATCAACCACGTGATCCGCGAGGAGGGCAAGCCCGACCGGCTGCCGACGGACGAGGAGCTGGCCAGGCACAGCTGGTCGGCGATCGCGCTGCCGCTGCCGCATTGGGAGGTCACGCAGCCCGGCAACGTGTTCCGCATCTTCGAGCAGGGCAGCCGCCTCGGCACCGCGGCGCTGGGCCTGAACGGCCTCAACTCGCCGATCCCCGGCCTGCCCGACAAGTTCGAGGACCCAGGTCGCCCTAACAACAAGTCCAGCGACCGCGGCCTCGGCACGCTGAACCGCGTCGACCTGCCGACGCTGAACGTGCACAAGACGCGGCTCAACGACCCGCACCTGTCGTTCTTCGGCACCAACGACCAGCCTGGCGACTACCGCGGCAGCGGCTGCACCGGCTGCCACGTCGTCTACGCCAACGACCGCGATCCGGTGCACAGCGCCCTGTACGCGCGGTTCGGCAACACCGGCACCGGCAACGTCGGCGACGCCGCCGCCTTCCTGCAGCGCCCGGGCTTCGCCCGCGAGGCGACGCCGGACCCGAACATCCCCCAGGATCGCAGCGGCCATCCGATCGCGCACCGCTTCACGCGCGCGATCCCGTCGAGCACGTGCATGGTCTGCCACATGCACCAGCCGAACAGCTTCCTGAACACCTACTACGGCTTCCAGATGTGGTCGTACGAGACCGACGGCGACGCCATGTTCCCCGACCGCCAGCGACCGCGCTCGCACGCCGAGGAACGGCAGATCTGGGACCGTAATCCCGAGGGCGCCGTGGTGCGCGGCAAGTGGGCCGACCGCGCCTTCCTCGCCGCGGTCGCCAGCGACGTCAATCCGAAGCTGCAGCACACGCAGTTCGCCGACTACCACGGCCACGGCTGGATCTTCCGCGCCGTCTACAAGACCGACCGCAAGGGCAACCTGCTCGACAAGGACGGCAAGATCGTGCCGTACGACAAGCCGGACAAGTTCGCCGGCACGATCCCGCCGCTGGGCCAGTTCCCGGTCGACCGCTCCTGCTTCGTGCCGAAGCCCGGCCAGCCGGTGCACCTGAAGGACATCCACGCCGAGGTCGGCATGCACTGCGTCGACTGCCACTTCGAGCAGGACGTGCACGGCGACACGCACCTGTATTCCGAGTACCAGGCGGCGATCCAGATCCAGTGCCAGGACTGCCACGGCACCGCCACCGAGCTGGCGACGCTGCGCTTCTCGGGGCCGGCGGCGAAGCCCGAGGGCGGCGAACCGGGCGCGCGCAAGCAGAGCATGACGCAGCGGCCGGACCGCTCGATCACCGAGACGCCGTGGGGCAAGGCGCGCTTCGAGGTGAAGACCGTGGACGGTCGGCGCCGCTACATCCAGCGGTCGATGCTGTTCCCCGACGTCGAGTGGGAGATCTCGCAGGTCAAGAACAGCTGCGATCCCGACCACCCGGACTACAACGTCAAGTCGGCCTACGCCAAGCTGGCGCAGAAGGCCGACGGCAGCTGCGCGCACACGCCGGAGAAGATGGACTGCGCGTCCTGCCACACGTCGTGGATGACCTCCTGCTTCGGCTGCCACCTGCCGCAGGAGGCCAACATGCGCACCGACATGCACCACTTCGAGGACAAGAAGCTGCGCAACTGGGCCAGCTACAACCCGCAGGTGGCGCGCGACGACGTGTTCATGCTCGGCATCTCGCCGGACGTCAAGGACAACAAGGTCGCCGTGGTGCGCTCGTCGTCGGCGGTGATGGTGTCGTCGACCGACAGCCAGCGCGCGATCGCCTACAAGCAGCAGCTGACGGTGGCCGCGAACGGCCTGAACGGGCAGTGCTTCAACACCCACTTCGCCCACACGGTGCGCAAGACCGAGACCCGCAAGTGCTCGGACTGCCACCTCTCGACCCAGGACGACAACAACGCGTGGCTGGCCCAGACCTTCCTGCTGGGCACCAACTACGTGAACTTCTTCGGCATGTATGCCTACGTCGGCGAGGGCGAGAAGGGCCTCGAGGCGATCAAGATCACGGAGTGGCCGGAGCCGCAGGCGGTGATCGGGTCGAACCTGCACCGGCTGGCGTTCCCGGACGAGTACGAGGCCCACGAGCGCGCCGGCCGGCAGCTCGCCGAGGCCGAGCACCACGGCGGCGCGGTGCGCAGCCTCGAGGTGCGCGGGGAGTACCTGTACACCGCCTCGGGCACCGACGGCTTCCGCGTCTACGACATCGCCAACGTCGCCAACAAGAACTTCAGCGAACGCATCGTCACCGCGCCGGTCTCGCCGCTCGGCCAGGACACCCACGTGCGCACGAAGTTCGCCACCGCGGTGGCGCTGCCGACCAACATGTCGATCAGCCTGGGGCGGCCGTGGATCGCCGACAACCGCGAGCAGAACTACCGCTATCGCGGCCGCGACCAGAACCTGCACGAGACCTACCGCTACGCCTACGTCAGCGACCGCTTCGAGGGCCTGATCCTGGTCGACATCGACTGCCTCACCGACGGCGATCCGGACAACAACTTCACCAAGCGCGTGGTGACGTTCAATCCGGGCGGCGCGCTCGACGGCGCCGAGCACCTGGCGATCGCCGGCACCACGGTCTACGTCTGCTGCAAGCAGGGCCTGGTCGCCGTCGACGTCACCGACCCGCTCGAGCCGAGCCTGCTCGCCACCGTGCCGATCGACGCGCCGACCCACGTCGCGGTCCAGTTCCGCTACGCGTTCGTCACCAGCCGCCAGGGTCTCGAGGTCGTCGACGTCACCACGCCGAGCCGGATGCAGAAGGTCGCGGGTGCGGTGGTGCCGCTGGCCGACGCGCGCTCGGTCTACGTCGCCCGCACCTGGGCCTACGTCGGCGCCGGCAAGGACGGCATGGCGATCGTCGACGTCGAGGTGCCGACGGCGCCCAAGCTGCTGACGACCTTCACCGCCGACGGCCGTCTCGCCGACGTGCACCAGGTCAAGGTCGGCATGGTCAACGACAGCGTCTATGGCCTGGTCGCCGACGGCACGTCGGGCTTCCACGTGCTGCAGCTGGTGACGCCCGAGGACGGCGGCCGCAGCGCCTACGGCTTCGCACCCGAGCCGCGGCCGAAGTGGATCGCCGGCCGCCGCACCCGCGGGCCGGCGCTGGCGATCGCCAAGGGTCTCGAACGCGACCGCGCCGTCGACGAGTCCGGGCACCAGGTGGCCGTGTTCGGCCGCATCGGCGGCCGCCCGTTCACCCTCGAGGAGATGCAGCGGCTCTACCTGCGCCAGGGCGTGCCCTTCCGGGTGCCGGACGAACCACCGGCCGGCTGGAAGCCGCCGGCCCAGAAGCGCTGACCCGCCCCGACCGCCACACCTCGAGGCTGCGCCCGCCATGCGCCCATCGCCCTTCCACCCCAGGACAGCCTCCCGGTGCGGCGACAGCCCGGCCCCGAACCCGCCGCGGCGATGCGACGGGGAGGCCTGAGCATGGGCAAGCTCGTCTGGGCGGCGACGATCGTCTGGCTCTCCGGCCCGCTGCTGCTGGCGCCCGCCGAGGGCGCTGTGTTGCCCGGGAACAAACCCTTCAGCCACCTCGAGCACGTGCCGAGCGTGTGGCTCGATCCCGGCGTGCCCGAGACCTGGCGCGACTGCCGCGGCTGCCATCGCTACGACGGCGACCGCCAGGTCAGCGCCCCCCAGGCCGAGTGCGACAGCTGCCACGTCGGCACCGGCCTGCTGCAGCGCGCCTTCGCCGCCGGCTGGGAACGCGACCTGTCCAGGCAGGGCACGCGCACCCGCCAGGCCTTCCGCCACGGCACGCACGGCATGCTCGAGTGCCGCGAGTGCCACCTGCCGCGCGACAACGACTTCCAGGTCGAGAACTACGAGGTGCGCACGGGCCCCGGCCACTGCGTGCGCTGCCACGAAGCCGGCCGCGTCGACGCGGCGGTGGTCGCGCGGCTGCGTTGGTTCCGCGGCGCCGTCGACCTGGCGACGGCCGCCGAACTCGGCCTCGCACCGTTCACACCGCCCGAAGCGGCGCAGCGCGCGGCCTACGCCGACCGCCTCGTCGCCGTCTTCGCCGGCCCGACCGGCGGCCTCAACACCGTGCCGCTGCCGACCGGCGGCGAGTTCGACCACGGCGACCACCTGGGCCTGGCCTGCGCGGACTGCCACCAGGGCATCCCGGCGGCGGATGCGCGCCAGGTCGGCACCGGCAGCATCCCGACGCAGGCCTGCGGCACCTGCCACACCGGCGACGCCGCCGGCACCCCGCTGCCGCCGGCGACCGCGCCCCGCCGCGTCGAGCGCCCGCTGGTTGCGCTCGGCACGTTCGCGCACGCCGACCACTTCGGCTGGCAGCAGCGCGGCCGCCGGCCGGGCATCAGCACCGCGGCGGGCTACGCCAGGATCGAGGCCGGCTGCACCGAGTGCCACCGCTACGCCCCCGCGGTCGGTGGGCGCGACTTCCCGTTCTCCCCGGACGGGGGGCCGCACACCTACCTCGCCTGCGTCGGCTGCCACGACGGTCCCGCCTGGACCACCGGCGAGAGCCGCGCCGCGCCGCGGCACGCCTCGACCGGCGGCTCCGGCAGCGGCTGGCGGGACTGCGCCCGCTGCCACGAGTTCGGCCAGGACGACCTGACGTCGCGCCGCCCGCACGTCGAGGTCGAACGCCACCGCGAGCGCACCTTCGATTTCCCGGCCCACACGCATCCGGACATCACGCAGCGCGGCATCATCCGCGCCGGCGAGGCCGGCCGCCCGGAGCGCACCGAGTGCCGGGACTGCCACCGCGCCCGCGTACCCGAACTGCCCTCCCGGCGCCGGCAGCAGGCGTTCCGCCACGACGTGCACCTGCCCGCCACGCCGAAGGCGGACGATTGCCTGGTCTGCCATCCGCGCGCCGCGGCCGCCGCCGACGCGGCCGCGCTCGGCGGCGACGACTTCCGCACCTACGACCTCGGCGCCTGCACGCAGTGCCACTGGGGTGGGCCGGTGACCGAGACCACCGTGCCGGAGCCGGCGCCGCCGCGCGCGCGCGTGGTCGCGTTCCCGCACGGGCCCCATGTCACCAAGGCGCAGCTGGCCTGCGGCGAATGCCACGCGCCGTCCGCCTCCGGACAGGACATGACCACCAAGCCCGGGGCGCTGCAGTGCGGCCAGTGCCACGACCACCGCGACGGCGGCCCGACCACGGAGGGCCTGTTCGGCGAGGCGGTCGGCAGCTGCGCCAGGTGCCACCACGACGAGAAGCCAGCGCCCGGCCAGCGTGCCGTCGCCAAGGTGCCGCCGGCCGGCGAAGGGCACGGCGGCGCCGCGAGCCCGCGCTACCGGGTCGAGCAGGCGGCGTTCGCCGGCTTCGCGGCCCCGCAGCACCACCCGCTGGGCACCGCCTGCACCGAGTGCCACCGCGCGCACCGCTCGGCCGACGGCAGCACCCTGACCGCGCAGCTGCTGCCGGCCGCCGACCACCTGTTCGCCGGCAAGGCGGCGAGCGTGCACGGCGGCGGTCCGAAGGAACCGGCGGATTGCCTGCGCTGCCACTGGAAGCCCGTCGGCAGCTGGCGCGCGGCCGTCGACAGCGCCCAGGGCAAGGAAGAGGACAAGCGGTTCCGGCGGCTGCCCGAGTCGGCGGCGACGCGGCAGCAGTTCGGCAACCGCAACACCGGCTACCCGGGCGGCGAACGTGCGAAGGGCTGAACCGATGCGCCCGCGCGTTCCCACCCGCCTGCAGGCGGCGCGCCGCGCCGGCAGAACCGCGGACAAAGTGCTTTCCGGTCGTCGCCTGGCTCGCTCCAATGCGCCGGCCCTCTCGCTCCTCGCTCCCCCGCTGCCCATGAGGATGGCATGACGCGCTGGGTTCGCCCCCTGACCGTCGGCGCCGTGGCGTCGCTGCTCGCGCCGGCTCTGGCGCAGGATCCGCCGCCCGCGACCGATCCGGCCGCCGGCAGCCGCCTGCCGGACTTCGAACCCTTCCCGTCGCGCTGGTTCGCGCCGGGGCGGGCCGTCGCCGGCGTGGAACCGCCGCCGTACGTGATCAACACCACGGCCAGCCCGTGGAATCCGTACCGCCAGAACCTGCTGAAGGGCGACTTCCCGCTGCCCGGCACCGAAGACGTGTTCTTCTCGCTGACGGCGACGAACCGCCTGTTCGTGGAAGCGCGCGACGTGCCGACGCCGTCCGGCATCACCGGCCCCGGCCCGGTGAGCCCGAACGCCTTCGGCGACGGCAAGCAGACCTTCCTGCAGGACGACCTGGCGATCTCGTTCGACCTGTTCCGCGGCCAGCAGGCGTTCAAGCCCGTCGACTGGCGCGTGCGCCTGACGCCGGTGTTCAACTACACGCGGCTCGACGTCAACGAGGTCGGCGTCGTCGTCATCGACCCGGCGCAGGGCACCACGCGCGAACGCGGCGACGTCACCCTGCAGGAGGCGTTCCTCGAGTACCACCTGTTCGACTGGAACGACCGCTACGACTTCGCCAGCGTCGAGATCGGCGTGCTGCCGTTCCGCAGCGACTTCCGCGGCTTCGTGTTCGAGGACACGAACCTGGGCGTGCGCTTCTTCGGCAACGCCGACAACAACAAGTGGCAGTACAACCTGGCCTTCTTCGACCAGCTCGACAAGGACACCAACTCGCAGCTGGTCCGCTACGAGGACCGCAACCAGAACGTCCTGATCGCCAACGTCTACCGCCAGGACTGGCCGGTGGTCGGCTACACCACGTCGCTGTCGTTCCACTACAACCGCGACCGGCGCGGCCTCGAGTTCGACGACAACGGCTTCCTGCTGGCGCCCGCCCCGGTCGGCAACTTCACCAGCAACAAGCTCGACGCCTACTACCTCGGCTGGACCGGCGAAGGCCACCTCGGCCGCTGGAACATCACCCACGCCTTCTACCAGGTGTTCGGCAGCGAGTCGCAGAACGCGATCGCCGCCCGCGCCACCGACGTCAACGCGCAGCTGCTGGCCGGCGAACTGTCGTACGACATCGACTGGTGGCGGCCGCGCGTGTTCGCGCTGTGGGCCTCGGGCGACAGCGACCCGCGCGACGGCAAGGCGGAGGGCTTCAGCGCCATCGTCGACAACCCGGCCTTCGGCGGCGCCGGCTTCTCGTTCTGGAACTCGCAGGCGCTGAAGTTCGTCGGCACCAACCTGACGACGCCCGGCAGCCCGCTCGCCGACCTGCGCACGTCGAAGACGCAGGGGCAGTCCAACTTCGTCAATCCGGGCGTGCTGCTGATCGGCGCGGCCGTCGACGCCGAGCTGACGCCGAAGTGGCGGGCGCAGGTGGGCTTCACCTACCTGCGCTTCGACCGCACGGCGACGCTCGAGTACCTGCTGCAGGCGGCGAACATCAGCAAGTCGATCGGCACCGAGCTGTTCATCGGCACCCAGTACCGCCCGTTCCTGACCAACAACGTGATCCTCCAGTTCGGCGGCGGGATGCTGCTGCCCGACGACGGTTTCACGCGCGTCTACGACTCGGACGACATCCGCTACAACGTGTTCACGAACATCCTGCTGACCTGGTAGCGCCCATGCCCTCCATCCACCGCTGCTCCCCGCTCGGCCTGTTCGTCGGCCTGTCGGCCATCGCGGGGCTCGGCCTCGCCGCGTGCGGCAGCGCCAAGGGCACGTCCCTGCCGGTGCTGCCCGTGTTCGGCGACGTCGTGCCGCTGAGCGCGGCCGACGTGGCGCTGATCCTCGACCGCGCCCTCGCCTCGATCGACAGCCCCTTCCTGCACGTCGCCGTCGTCGACCGCACCGGCGAGATCCTCGGCGTCGCCAGCACCGCCAGCAACCTGATCCAGGACGAGGACAACATCGCCGTCAGCCTGGCCCGCACGACGGCCTACTTCTCCAACAGCCAGGCGCCGCTGTCGTCGCGCACCGTCGAGACGCTGGGCACGTTCCACTTCCCGCCGGTGTTCTCGCCGCCGTTCGTGCCGTCGGCGGTGCCGCAGAGCGCCGCCGGCCCGGGCGGCCTGCCGGCCCAGAACGACAACACGGTGATCGCGCCGACGCGCACCACCAAGGGCATCGCCGGCGTGCCGCAGGGCCCGCTGTGGCAGATCAACGCCACCAACCGCGGCGCCGACATCGCCACCAACCTGACCACGCCGCCGACGCTCTTCAACCCGGGCTTCGAGTTCCGGCCGTCGCGCAACCTGAACGGCAACACGTTGTTCCCGGCGGCCCCCGGGGTGTCGTTCCCGAGCCCCGGCATCACCCTGCTGCCCGGCGCCGTCCCGCTCTACAAGCCGAACAGCAGCGGCGTGCCGCGGCTGGTCGGCGGCATCGGCGCCTTCGTGCGGCAGGACGCGACCGCCGACCCCGACGTCGACGCCGGCGAGTTCGCCGCCATCTCCGGCGCGCGCGGCAGCGGCGCCCCCGGCGACGAGAACTTCTTCTTCGACGCGATCCCGCTCGAGGGCGCGATCACCATCGTCGGCATCCTGCTGCCCTACGTGCGCCAGGCCACGCGGCCGGCCGGCTTCGGCCCCGGCCCGGCGGTGCCGAACTTCGTCAGCACGACCATCGACGGCCGCGCCGACCCGTTCGGGTTCCTGATCGGCCCGCGCGCCGCCCAATCCGGCGCCCGCGGCGCCAGTGCGGCGCTGCCCGGCGTCGCCGCGCTGACGCAGGCCGACGTCGAGCAGATCATCGACCAGGTGGTCGCCAGCGCGAACATCACCCGCGCGCAGGTGCGCCTGCCGCTCGGCAGCGGCGCCAAGGTGATCGCCACCGTGGTCGACACGCGCGGGCTGATCCTGGCGCACTTCCGCATGGAGGACACGCTCTGCGACGCCGTCGACGTCGTGCCGGCCAAGGCGCGCAGCGTCGTCTACTACTGCCTGCCCAGCGACCTGCCGCAGAGCGCGTTCGCCAACGGCGACACCTGGCCGGGCTTCCCGACCGCCGACCTGCGCGGCATCGCGCTGACCACGCGCACGCTCGGCTTCCTGTCGCAGCCGTTCTACCCGCCCGGCATCGACGAGAACCCGCCCGGGCCGCTGTTCGCGCTGGCGCAGCAGAACCAGCTGCCGGCCCAGGTCGATCGCTGGGGCAACGCGCCGCCCGATCCGGGCTACCAGAACGGCCTGACGTTCTTCCCCGGCTCGGTGCCGCTCTACAAGAACGGCGAACTGGTCGGCGCGCTCGGCGTGTCCGGCGACGGCGTCGAGCAGAACGACCTGATCGCCTTCGAGGGCGGCCGCGGCTTCGAGCCGCCGCCGGAGCTGCGCATCGACAACTTCAGCTTCGACGGCGTGCGCCTGCCCTACCTGAAGTTCCCGCAGACGCCGCGCTGACCGCGCCGGTCGGCCGCCGCGGCGCTACGGGAAGAGGAAGGCGTGCGCCGCCGTGCTGACGAACACGCCGTTGCGCGCCCGCGCCGACAGCGCTGCCCCCTGCACGATCACCGTCGTGCCCGGAAAGTCCGCGGTCGCCACCATCGACCAGGAATCCGTCCAGCCCGGGATGGGCGGCAGGATGCCGGCCTGCAGCAGGATGAGGTTCCAGCTCCAGAGCCCCGGCAGCGGGTTCGGCAGCGGCCCGCCCGTCGGCGCGACGTCGGCGATCAGCGCGTAGATCTCGCCGTCGAGCAGGCCGAGCGGGTAGCCGAGTTCGACCAGCAGGGTCGAACCGGGCGGAGCGACGTGCACGACGGGCGCCGCCGCCGGCACGCCGTCGACGGCCGAGCGCAGGACCAGGTGCTCGCCCGTGCCCGGCAGCAAGGGCGGCGGCAACAGCGTCACCACGGCGCCCCAGTCGCCGTTCGGATCGACGTTGTCGTTGAACAGCGAGTCGTGCGTGCCCAGGAACAGGTGCGTGGCCCCGGCAGGCACCTGCACGTCGATGCGGTCGTCCCAGCCGGTCCGGCTGCAGAAGAAGTCCTGCGGCACGTCCGTCGGCAGGCTGCCGTGGTAGGTCGGTCCGCTCAGGAAATCGGGGCCGGCCGCGATGGCGTCGACGACGCGCTGCTGCACGTTCGCCGGCAACAGCGCCGCGCTGCCGCTGAACACCGCCGACAGCGCGCGGGAGTTGTCCTGGCCGCCGGTGATGTGACGGAACGCGCCGGTCGAGCCGATGCGCAGCCACTGCCCGGGGGCGAGGCCGAGGGCTGCCAGATCGACGACGACGGGCGGCAGCGGCGAGTCCTGGTTGGTGCGCAGGTAGGTCGCCCGGGGACTCATCGGGAAGGTCCAGCTCTGGGCGAGGACTGCGCTGGCGAATGCGGGGACGAGGAACAAGGCGCGAGGGAAGGCGTGCATGCGGGAAGGGCAATCGGCGGCGGCCGGCCGCTGTGACCGGCACGAGGCACGCGCCACCCGCAATCCGGACGGGCGCAAGCGGCGTCCGTCGGCTGCCAAGCCGATCCACCCCTGGGTCCGTCGCGGCCTTCGGCCGGCAGAAACCGGCAGCCGGCTTGGCCTTCCCGCCCGGAACAGCGCCTTGGAGCTACCCTCCCCCCCACTTCTCCGCGCCCCCCCCATGCTCGTCCCCCTCGCCAGCCGCGCTGCCGCCGTCCTGCTCGCGTCGTCTTCCCTCGCCCTGGCCCAGTGGATCCAGCGCACCCCGGCGAGCGCTCCCACGGCGCGCACCGGCGCCGCGATGGCCTTCGACCCGAACTCCGCCGGCCTGATCCTGTTCGGCGGCTCGGCGCCCTTGGTCAGCAACCAGACCTGGGCCTACGACGGCACCGCCTGGACCTTGCTCGCCCCGGCGGCGGCGCCGACGGCCCGCTTCGGCGCCCAGCTCGTCCACGACGTCGCCCGCGGCGTCATGGTGCTCTACGGCGGACTCGCCACCAACATCAGCGTGCCGCCGCCCAACAGCGACACCTGGGAGTGGGACGGAGTGACGTGGACGCAGGCCGCGCCCACGGCGAACGCCGGCCCGCGTTACCAGTACGGCGCCTGCTACGACCTCGTGCGCCAACGCACGGTGATCTACGGCGGCGCGACCAGCCAGCTGCTGATCCCGCCCAGCAACCAGACCTGGGAGTACGACGGCGTGACCTGGACCCAGGTGACGACGACGGGCAACCCCGGTCCGCGCAACCGCCCGGCGATGTGCTACCACTTCGGCCAGAACCGCACGGTGATGTTCGGCGGCTTCGACGGCACCAACCTGACCGACTCGACCTGGTTCTACGACGGCTCGACCTGGACCCAGGCGTCGGTCACCGGCAGCAAGCCGTCGCCGCGCAACGCCGCCAGCATGGTCTACGACGAGGAGCGCGACGTCTGCGTGCTGATGGGCGGCCAGGACGCGACCGGTCCGCTGGCCGACACCTGGACCTTCGACGGCACGAAGTGGCAGCAGCAGCCGTTCCCGACCCAGCCGGTGCGCGACCACGCGATGGCGTTCGACCCGATCGGGCGCCAGGTCGTGAAGTTCGGCGGCTTCACGGCGGCGCCGAACACGCTCTCCGACCAGACCTGGGAGTTCGGCACCGGCATCTATGGCTACGGCTGCCCGGGCAGCAACGGCGTGCCGGCGATGGTCGCCACCGGCCCGGCGCGGCTCGCCCAGCCGTGGACGCTCGACCTCACCAACCTCAACCCGGCCATCAGCCTCGGCGTGATCGCGCTCGGCTTCAGCCGGCTGCCGAACCTCGACCTGACCTTCGTGCTCGACATGCCCGGCTGCTTCGCGTTCGCGACCCCGGACGTGTTGGTTGACTTCCTCGGTCCCGGCAGCACGGCGAGCTGGAGCTGGCCGTCGGTGGCCGGCCTGATCGGCGACAGCTTCTACGGCCAGGCGCTGTGCTTCGATCCGGGCGTCAACGGCTTCGGCTTCACGGTCTCGAACGCCGTCTTCACCACCATCACGTTCTGACCGCCCGACCGCCGCGCTCAGCGCGGCTCGTCGGGCGGGGCGTCCTGCAGGCCACCCCGCAGCACGCCCTTCAGCGCGTCGATCGCCGCCTTGCCGGCGTTGGCGGCGTGCTCGGCGAGACCCCGTTCGAGCCGCGCGTCGAGCGCGTCCGCCCAGCTGCCCTCGTAGGCGCTGAAGTCGCAGCCGGTCTCGGTGAAGCTCGTGTTCGGGCCCTCGATGTCCTTGCCGCGCCACTCCCAGTTGATCGCGTCGTAGCTGAAGGCGATCTCCTCGTACTCGGGGATGGCGCTGTTGTCGCCGACGCGGGCGTTGGGCATCACGCTGCGGATCGAGACGATGCGGGCGTCCTTGAAGTTGATCGTCGCGTGGATCTCCTGCTGGCCGCCGCCGGGCGGGAAGCGCGTGAACTCGAGGAAGCCGAAGTCGAACTTCACGTGGTCCTTGAACGCCTGCCACAGGGCCGGCGAACTGCGGTCGATGTCCTTCTGCACCACCAGCGCCCGGTGCTTGCGGCCCTTGGTCGGCTGGCCGTCGGCGCCGGTGCCGGCGCCGACCTCGTGCGCGACGCCGATCACCAGGATCTGTCCCTCGCGGTCGCGGAAGCGGGAGCTGCCGACGACCTTGGCGCCGCCGATCTGCAGGGTCAGGTACGCGGTCAGGGCCATCGCTCACTTCTCCTTCAGGGCATCGAGGAACAGCTGCTTGCCTTCGGCCTTGACGAAGTCGCCGAGCTGGCGGCCGACCGCGGTGCCGATGTCGCGGGCGAAGCGGTCGGTCAGGCGCTTGGCGATCATGTTGCCGTCCGACCGCGAGAAGTCGCCGACGAGCGCCGGCGACTCGGCGCGCGCGACCTGGCCGGCCGACTGCGGGTTGCCGGTCAGCGCCTCCCAGACGCAGGCGATCGCGTCGTAGGTGAAGGCCACCTCCTCGCACTCCGGCATCGCGCTGTTGGCCGGCACGCGCACGTTGCGCATCCAGGTGCGGATCGAGGCGATGCGGGCGCCGGTCAGCTGGATCGTCCAGTGCGCCTCCTCCAGCACGCCCGCCGGCCCGCCGCCGGCCGGCGGCACGCGGTAGCACTGCAGCACGAACTGCGAGAACACGTCGCCCTCGTCGTGGGCCTTGTGCAGGATCGGCGTGGCGCGGTCGAGCGGCTTGGTGATCACCAGGTGGCCGTGGTTGCGCCGCGCGCTCGGCCAGCCGGTGCGCGCCAGCGGCCCGGTCTTCTCCTCGCGCTCGGCGGCGACCAGGTGCTCGTAGGCCAGCACGACGATCAGGCCCTCGCGCGAACGGTCCTTGTCGTCACGCCGGCGCGCCGAGCCGCGCACGGCGCCGACCTTGTTGCCGACCAGCTTCAGGATCGCCGGCAGGGTCATGGCTGCACCTCGTTCGTCCGGTCGTCGTCGGTCGCGAGATCGGCAGGGTCCAACGCCAGCAGCGCGCCGGCGAAGCAGCCAACGCCGCCCTCGGCGGCGGCATCGTGACCCCAGCAGCGCACGTGCACCGGCCGACCGGCGGCCTGCGCGGCCGCCGCCAGCGCGAAGCCGCGCGGCTCGGGCACGCACAGCCCGCTGCGGCCATCGGCCAGCTGCAGGTGCACGCGGCCATCCCACGACCGGCACGCCGTCACCGTCGCCAGTTCGGGCGCGCCCGCCCCGGCGACGCCGCGGAAACGGGCGAGCGCCGCGGCCAGGGCCATGGTCCGATGGCGGGCGAGCGGCGCCTGGCCCAGCCCTACGCCGGCTCCGCCGGCCAGGGCGGCGCCAGCGGCCGCCGCTCGGAACACGTCACGTCGATTCCAGTCGCTCACGCATTGCCTCCAGCCGGAGCAGCGATGCGCCGGCCGCGAACCGCATGGGGAAGGCGAGAAAAATCCGCACCCGCCGCGGATGCGCCGCCGCTCACTCCGGCGCGATCGCGCAGCGCGCCTCTTGCCGCACGCCGAGCACGCGCAGCCGCCGCGCCGGCACGGCGATCGCGTCGCTGGCGCCGGCCGGGCCGAGCAGACGGACCTGCGCCTCGCCCTCGACCACGGCCAGCAGTTCGCAGGGCGCGTCGCGGGACAACAGGTCGCCGCCCGCGAGTCCGAGCCGCCGCTGGGCGGCCGCCAGCTGGTCGCGCACCGCCGGCGCCAGTTCGCCGAGGAACACGTAGCCGCCGAGGTCGAACGCGAGGTCGGCGCCGCCGAGGTCGAACTCGTCGGTGCGCAACCACACGTCTTCGAGCCGCACCAGCCTCCCGACGAACAGTTCCGCGGTGGCGGCCTCGAAGCCGCCCTCGACGGGCAGCCACTGCTGCGCGCGCGGCCAGAGCGCCTCGGCGGCGGCCGCCGCCTCGGCGGCGATGCGCGCCGCCGCGGCCTCGCCGAGCGTGGCGCGGTCGTGCGCGTCGAGCCGGGCGTGCACGTCAGCGCGCAGCGCCGCCAGCTCCGGATGATGCTGCAACGCCAGCGGCAGGTCCCAGTCGGCCAGCGTCTGCAGGCGACCGCGCACCCGCTCGTCCTCGATCGCCACCTCGGCGAGACCGGCGACCACCGTGCGCACGAGCGGCAACAGCTTGTCGGCGGCCCGCTGGCGCAGGGCGACGATCGATTCCAGCAGCGCGGCCACCTCGGGCACACGACGGTTGCGGCGCACGTCGGCATCGGCGCCGGCGAACGCCAACCAGACGTTCGCGCGCTGGCGCAGGGCCACCGTGCGCGGCACCAGGAACTGGTCGACCCCGGACGGCTCGAAGTTCACGTAGCCCCAGGCGCTGATCTCGGCGGTCTCGTCCTCCCAGCCGGCGAACTCGTCGGCGGTGAAGGCCCAGTTCTCCTGCAGCCGCTGCGCCGTCGCCGCCCCGCAGGCCTGGGCGTAGAGGGCGTCCGCCTCCGCCTGCATCGGCTCCAGCCGCGGCCGTGCTCCGTCGCGATCCTCGACCCCCAGCCGGGCCAGCATCGTGCGCAGGCTGCGCGCCGCCTCGTCGAAGCGGGCGAAGCCGCGGTCCCGTTCGCCGGCGTCGCCGCTCGCCATCTCGGCGCGCATCGACGCGAAGTCGGTCTGCAGCTGGGCCAGCTCCGCCTGCACCTGCGGCCGCAGCTCCGCCGCGGTCCGGGCCCGCGCCCGTTCGTGTTCGCGCGCGAGGTGCTGCTGCAGGCGGGCCATCGCCTCGCGCGACAGCGCCTGCGTGCGACCGGCCCGCCGCGCCGAGGCGGCGAGGTCCTGCAGCAGCCCGGTCGCATCGTCGCCCCGATCGAGGGCCGCGAGCTGACGGCCGCGGGCCTCGAGCTCCTGCAGCGACTCGCAGCGCTGCAGCCAGAGGTGGCCGGCGGCCAGCTGTTCGCGCAGCGCCAGCAACGCCCGGCGCACGGCTTCCTGGCGCTCCTCGGCGACGTAGTCCGGCAGGTGCTCGAGGGCGATCGGCACGACGCCGAGCGCCGGCTCGAACGCGCCGCCGCGCAGCGCGTTGTGGATCTCGTCGCAGCTGCCCTGCAGCTTGTGGTTGGCGTCGGCCAACGCGGCGCGCACGGCGGCGGTCCCGGCCGTCGCCTCGGCCAGCGCCGCGGCGACCGCGGCCTCCGCCTCGGCGCGAGCGCGGCCGAGGCCGCCGAGATCGAGCTGCGCCCGGCCGGGCGCCGACAGGCCGAGACCGGCGACGAGGAGCAGGGGAAGGCGAACGCGAAGGGAGCTCATCATGCGGGCGGTAGGGGTCGGCCGAGCAGGTCGAAGTCGCAGAGCACGAAGCCGATCGGCACGCGCTGCAGGTTGGCAGGACAGGTCAGGACGAGGCGGCCGTCGGCCGGCAGCGGCCCCGGCACGCGCCAGGTCAGTTCGCACCGGTCGTTCCACGACGAATGGCCGATCGGCTCGAGCGGCCGTTCGCCCTCGGCGCCGTGGATCGCCGCCGCCAGCACGCGTTCGCGCGCGACGTCCAGCTGCACCTCGAGCACGACGCTGCCGTCGTCGTCGGGCTCGACCCGGAGCACGCGGGCGCCGAACGCCTGGCCCTCGGCGCCCGCGGCGAGCTCCGGCAGGCCGAGGTCGACCGCGGCTGTGCCGTCGCTCACCGTGGCCGTCACCTGCCCGGCGAGCACGGCGAACGCATCGCCCGCGGGCACCGGCAGGCGGAAGTCCAAGCAGACGGTGCGGCCGTCCCTGGTGGCCTTCGGGAAGTGGCAGCGGCGGTCCCACTCGTCGGGCGGCAGCAGGTCGGTGCCGTCGCGGGCGCGCAGCTGGTCGAAACCGGCGTCGTCGAGCGCCACCACCCGGCCGTCGACGTCGAAGGCCAGCGTCAGTTCGAGGCCGGGCTGGGCGTGACCCTGCGGGCACAGGTCGCGCTCCGGATCGGCCTCCCACACGATGCGGCTGGCGACGACCCGCACGTTCGCCGCCGGCCGCGTCGGCACCGCGGCCGGCGGCGCCGCATGCAGCGCGGCGAGCCACGGCGGGAGCGCCGCCCGTGCCGCAGCGACTTCCCGCTCGTAGTCGAACTGCGGCTCGGCCCCCGGCGCGATGCGGCACTCGACCGGCCCCTGCACGCCGAACAGCGCCAGCGCCGACTGCGGCGTCAGCCCGCCCCGTTCGACGAGGCGGAGCAGCAGGTCGTCGTCGGCCTGCAGGCGATCGAGCGCCGCGACCAGCTGGCGGCCGTCGATGGCCATGCGCACGGTGCGCTCGTCGACCCGTTCGCCGACCACGGGGCCGACCAGCGGTCCGGGCGCCCGCACGACCGCGCTGCAGCGCAGCCCGCCGAACACCGCGTCGAGCGCCGCGCGCGCCATGCCCAGCCTGGCGCGTTCCGCCGCCAGCAGCGCCGCCGGCGCCGCGGCATCGGCCGGCACCGGCGGCGGCTCGTCGCCCGCCGGCGGCTGCTCGCGCGTGGCCAGGCGCAGGCCGCCATCGGCCAGCGGCTCGGCGACGAAGTCGAGCAGGGGGATGCGGCATCCCTGGCCGTGGAAGCGCAGCCGGGCGGGATCCCGGAACCACGCCACCGCCTCGAACGACAGCCGGTCGCCCTCGACCTCGCAGCGCACGTCCGCCCAGGCATCGACGCCCTCGGCCTGCTCGAGTTCGCTGCGCACGAGGTCCTCGGCGGGCGGCGCGTCGGCGCCGGCCGGGCCGAGCCAGCGCACGCGCACGCGCCCGCTGCCGTCGGGGTTGAAGGTGAAATCGTGGTGCTGTTCGAACATGCGCGGCGCCGCCGCAGGAGCAGCGATGCGGCGGCCGGAACGCTGTCGACGATCCGCGGATTTTCGCGGCGGTCCTTTCGTCCCGTCGGGGCGGCGGCGCCGTGCCGCGCCTCAGCGCCCGGCGGGCGGCCCGACCGGCCGGACGCAGCGGAACCCGACGTGGTTGCTGGCGGTGCTCTCCTCGCCCTTGCCGCGCGAGCCGACGAGGTAGCGCGTGCAGTACTGGTCGGTGCACAGGAACGACCCGCCGCGCTGCACGCGCTTCTTCGTCCCCGGCTCGGCCGGATCGAACGAGACGGCCGGCCCCGGCGGGTTGCGCGCCACGCCGCCCGCGCGCGCGAGCAACGAGTAGGCATCGGCGCGGTACCAGTCGCCGCACCACTCCCAGACGTTGCCGGCCATGTCGTGCAGGCCGTAGCCGTTGGCCGGGAAGCAGCCGACGGGCGCCACGCCGGCATGGCCGTCCGCCGCGTCATCGCGCCACGGGAACGCGCCGTCGTAGAGGTTCGCCATCGGCCGCCCCCCCGGCCGCAGTTCGTCGCCCCACGGGTAGAGCCTGCCGGCGAGGCCGCCGCGGGCGGCGAACTCCCACTCGGCCTCGGTCGGCAGACGCTTCTCCGCCCAGGTCGCGTAGGCGACGGCGTCGGCGTAGGCGACGTGCACCACCGGGTACTGCTCCCGGCCGCGCAGGTCGCTGCCCGGGCCCTCGGGCTGGCGCCAGTTCGCCCCGGGCTGGTAGCGCCACCAGCCCAGGCAGTCGCCGAGGTCGACCGGCGCCGCCGGCGGCGTGAACACCGTCGAGCCGGGGACCAGGTCCGCGGGTGGCACGCCGGGGAAGTCCTCGGGCCGCGGCGCGGTCTCGGCGACGGTGCGGTAGCCGGTGGCCCGAACGAAGGCGGCGAACTGCGCGTTCGTCACCTCGGTGCGGTCCATCCAGAAGCCGTCGACGTGCACACGCACGATCGGCTGCGCATCGCGCACGGTGCCCGGCAGGGCGCACAGCGAGTCGCTGGCGAGGTCGCTGCCCAGCGAGAACTCGCCGCCGGGGATCCACACCATGCCCGGTGGCGGCGGGCCGGGCGGCGGCGCCGCATTCGCCAGCGTCGGCCGGAACGGCGGCGGCACGTCGGCCGACGTCGCCTCGGCACCAGGGCCGAACGCGCCGCCCCACCACAGGCCGAGGCCGGTCGCTGCCAGCGCGACCCCGAGCAGGGCCAGCCCCTTCCAGGACGGCCGCCTTGGGCTGTCTGCCGACTCCGGGGATCTGGGCATCGTGCGACCACCGGCGGCCTTGGCGCCGCGCGTGGCGACCGGCACCGTAGGCAGCTCCCGCCGGCCGCACAAGCGGGCCCGTGGGCGACCGGCGCCATGGCGCCCGCTATGCTCCGCGCCCCGCATGCCGACCCGCGTCCACGCCTTGCGCCGCTGCCGCGACCTGGGCGGCGGTTCGTTCGCCGTCGAGGTCGAGGGGCCGATCGCCGCGACGGAGCCCGGCCAGTTCTACATGCTGCGCACGGAGTCGCGCTGGCCGGTGCTGCTGCCGCGGCCGTTCTCGCTCTACGACCGCGCCGACGACGGCGCCTGGGGCAGCTTCCTGGTCAAGCCGGTCGGCGAAGGCACGCGCGCGCTGTGCGCGCTGCGGCCGGGCGAGGGCCTCGTGCTGACGGGCCCGCTCGGCCGGCCGTTCCCGCGCGAGATCGCCGACCCGGTGTGCGTGGCCGGCGGCGTGGGCCTGGCGCCGTTCCTGCTGCTGGCGCGCGCCCGGCGGGCGCAGGGCCGGACGCTGCGCGTCCTGTTCGGCGGTCGCACCTGCGAGGCGCTCGCGGGTCTCGACGACTTCGACGGCCTGGCCCGGGTCTGGACGTCGACCGACGACGGCAGCCATGGCTTCGCCGGCCAGGTCACCGCGCTGCTCGAGGACCTGCTGCAGCGCAGCGAGGTGCGGCCCGGCGAGACGGTGTTCTGCTGCGGGCCGGAGCCGATGATGCACGCGGTGGCGGCGCTGTGCGCGCGGCGCGGGCTGCGCTGCTTCCTCAGCCTCGAGACCTACATGGCCTGCGGCTACGGCGTCTGCAACGGCTGCACCGTCGAGGTGCAGGGCGAACGCTTCAAGGGCTGGCCCTACTCGCGGACCTGCATCGAAGGGCCCGTCTACGAGGCCTGCGAGCTGCGGCACTGAGCGCCGCCCGCGGCCAGGAGGCCGCCCTCCCCACCGCCCCCGCGTGCACCGCCCCCGCACGCCGGCTACCGTGCCGCGCCCCACCCGCCCTCGCCCGCCATGAGCTCCACGACCACCCCGCCCCGCAAGCGCCTCTTCGACCGCCTGCTCGACGTCATCGAACGCGTCGGCAACAAGCTGCCCGACCCGGCCGTGCTGTTCGTGCTGGCGCTGGTCGCGACCCTGCTGCTGTCGATGTGGCTCGAAGGAACCGAGGTCGTGGTGCCGACCGCCGGCGGCGGCACCAGCACCCTGCAGGTGCAGAACCAGCTCGGCGGCAAGGCGCTCGTCGCGTGGTTGACCGGCATGGTGCGCGAGTTCGTGAACTTCGCCCCGCTCGGCACCGTGCTGGTCGCCATGCTCGGCCTCGGCGTCGCCGACAAGTCGGGCTTCATCAACGCGGTGCTGAAGAAGCTGCTCGGCTTCACGCCGAAGGCGCTGCTGACGCCCGTCACGATCGCCGTCGGCCTCGCCAGCCTGGTCGCCGTCGACGCCGGCTACGTGCTCGTGATCCCGCTCGGCGGCGTCATCTTCTCGGCTGCCGGCCGCCACCCGATCGCCGGCATCGCCGCCGCGTTCGCCGCCGTGTCCGGCGGCTTCTGCGCCAACTACGTGCCGACCGCGCTCGACACCATCCTCGCCGGCCTGACCCAGACCGGCGCCCGCATCGTCGATCCGAAGATCGAGGTCAACCCGCTCTGCAACATCGTCTTCACCATCGCCTCGTCGTTCCTGATCGTCGGCGTCGGCTGGTTCCTGACCGACAAGGTGGTCGAGCCGCGCCTGCAGCGGCTGCCGGTCGACGGCGATCCCGCCGACATGCCGAAGATGCAGACGCTGACGCCCGCCGAGGACCGGGCGCTGGTGCTGGCGCTGGCGACGATGGCGACCGTGCTGGCGGCCGTGGCCGTGGCCTGCATCCCGTCGGCCTCGCCGTTCCGCGGCGAGGACGGCGGCCTGACGTCGCGCGGCGCCCCGCTGATGGCCTCGATCGTGCCGATCATCCTGATCGTGTTCCTGCTGCCCGGCATCGTGTTCGGCTACCGCGCCGGCACCTTCAAGAACCACCGCGACGTCGTGCAGGCGATGGCCAAGACGATGAACACCATGGGCTACTACATGGTGATGGCGTTCTGCGCGGCGATGTTCATCTACGCGTTCAACACCAGCAACCTCGGCCGGCTGATCGCCGTCAGCGGCGCCAACGGCCTGCAGGCGATGGGTCTGCCGAGCGGCGTGACGATCGTCGGCCTGATCGTGGTCTGCGGCGCCGTCAACCTCGTGATGGGCTCGTCGTCGGCGAAGTGGACGCTGCTGGCGCCGATCTTCGTGCCGATGCTGATGCAGCTCGGCATCTCGCCGGAGCTGACGCAGGCGGCCTACCGCATCGGCGACTCGACGACCAACATCATCACGCCGCTGATGCCGTACTTCCCGCTGATCGTCACGTTCACGCAGAAGTACCACCGCGGCACCGGCATCGGCACCCTGATCGCCGTGATGCTGCCCTACTCGCTGGGCTTCTTCTGCTGCTGGACGGTGTTCCTGCTGCTGTTCTGGGGGGTCGGCCTGCCGCTCGGTCCCGGCAGCAGCTACGTCTACGGCGGCTAGGATCGGCCGGGCAGCGGGCGGCGCGCCCGCCGGACCACGGCGCGCGGCCCGGCCAGGGAGGCGCGGAGTCCGGCCGACCGCAAACGGGCGAAGAAGGGCAGCCTCGGCAAACGCCGCGGCCCACGCGTCCGCTACCCGCAGGGGGTGGCCTGCCGCCCGGCGCTCCGCCTCCGTCCCCCATCTCCTGCCCAGCGCCGCCGATGTCCGCCCCCCGCCCGATCCTCCTCCTGCTCGCCACACTGGTCCTCGGCCACGGGCCCGCGGCGCAGAGGCCGCGCCCCGGCGACACCCCGCCGCCGCTGGCCGCGGCGTGGCACGCCTTCCAGGATCGCCACGGCGATGGCTGGCAGCGCCACGTGCACCCGGCCACCGGCACGCCGCGGGCGATCTTCGGCCCCGGGCTGCCGATCCCCGATTGGCGCGAGAACTCGCTGGAGGCGGCGCGCGTCCACGCCGACCGCGTGCTGCGCGAGCACGCCGACCTGCTCGGCCTCGGCACCTCGACGTTCCGCGAGAGCCTCGGCGCGCGCATCGGCCGCCAGTGGTCGTTCGTCTACGAGCAGTACTTCCGCGGGCTGCCGGTGCTGGGCGGGCGCGCCGACGTGCGCGTCAGCATGGCCGGCCGGATCGCGATGCTCGGCAGCACGGCGTGGCCGATTCCGGCCGACTTCGACCCGGCGCCGCGCATCGGCCCGGAGGTCGCCACGGCCGCCGCCTGGCTGGCGCTCGGCCAGGCTCCGACCGGGGCGCCGCAGCCGGCGGCGCCGGTGCCGCCGCGGCTGGTGATCTGGGGCGATGCCGATGCACCGCAGCTGGCGCCGTTCCACCTCGCGTGGGAGGTGGCGATCCAGAACCTCGACCACGACGGCAACGGCCCGGTCGGCCGCTACTACGTCGACGCCCATGGCGGCGCGATCCTGCACTACACCAACGACCTCCACCAGTGCGGCCTCGCCGGCTG
This sequence comes from Planctomycetota bacterium, assembly GCA_019636245.1. Taxonomy (GTDB): domain Bacteria; phylum Planctomycetota; class UBA1135; order UBA1135; family UBA2386; genus JAEUHS01. The sequence goes on from JAHBXX010000050.1 coordinate 24,483, forward strand.
CACGCTCGGCCACCCGGCCGAGGCCGGCGGCGACGCCGCGGCCGGCGCCCTCGCCGAGGCGTCCGCCAACGCACCGGCCACCGCCCCCGTGCCGGTCAACACGCTGGTCCGGGTCCGCACCTGGGCGCGCACCGGCCTGGATGCCAACGCGCCGCTCTCGCTGGTGGCCCTGGCGGGCGTCGAGGTCACCGTCGGCACGTCCGGCACGGCGGTCACCAACGCCAACGGCGAGATCACGATCAACATCTCCTCGCCGAGGACGGTGAGCGTCGGCCGCATCGACGGCCTGCGCCACGCCGAGATCCTCGGCACCGACCAGCCCAACGCCTCGATCCTCGTCAGTCCAGGCGTGCCCACGACCCTGCTGGTGCTGCCCGCGTCGGCGACCGACACGCAGGTCGCGCACTCGACGGCGCACTGGTGGCTCACGCGCGCCAACGAGCACCACCGCACGATCCTCGGCAACTCGCCGCAGCTGGCGCTGCTCGACGGCATCGTGCCGACGGTGAACGCCGGCGGCAGCTGCAACGCGTTCTACACCAACAACACGGTGCGCTTCCTGACGGCCGGTGACGGCTGCACGAACACGGCCACGGCCACCATCATCGCCCACGAGTGGGGCCACGGCCTGGACGACCGCTACGGCGGCATCTCGCAGACCGAGGGCCTCAGCGAGGGCTGGGCGGACATCGTGGCGATGTACCTCGTCGACGACCCGCGCATCGGCATCGGCATGATCACGCCGAACGTCGGCATCCGCACCGGCAACAACGACCGCCAGTATCCGACCGGCAGCAGCGTGCACCAGCGCGGCGAGTCCTGGATGGGGTTCGCCTGGAAGCTGCGCGAACGGCTGACCCAGACCCTCGGCAGCCGAGCGGCGGCGATCGCCCGCAGCAACGAGATCGTCATCGGCACCATCGCCGCCAACGCCGCCAACCAGCAGGCCGCGGTGCTCGAGGTGTTCCTGGCCGACGACGACGACGGCAACCTCGCCAACGGCACGCCGAACTTCGCGTCGCTGGTGTGGGCCTGCAACCAGCACTCCCTGCCGCACCCCGGCCCGCAGATCCCCGCCAACGACGAGTGCCTCGATGCGATCCCGGTCGCCAACGGGATGAACGGCCCGTTCAGCTCCGCCAGCGCCCTGGCCTCGGCGCCGGCCTGGCCGTGCGCCACGGCGGGCGCCGACGTCTGGTTCCGCTACCTGGTCGGGGCGCCCGGCACGCTGACGGTGTCGACCTGCGGCGAAGCGGCGTTCAATACCGCGCTGCAGGCCTTCCACGGCACCTGCGGCGCGCTGACGAGCCTCGGCTGCAACGACAACGCCTGCGGCCTGCAGTCGTCGCTGACGGTGCCGGTGACGCCGGGCGTCTGCTACATCCGGGTCGGCGGCGTCAACTCGGCGACCGGATCGTTCCGCCTGCACGTCGACGGGCCCGCCGGCGTCGAGGCGGCGACGACGGCGTACGGCGGCGGCTGCTACGAGATGTCGCGCGCCTTCTACGAGTTGTTCCCCGCGACGGGTTTCGACCTCGGCGGCAGCTTCGTGCTGCCCATGCAGCTCGAACTGCGCAATGGCCGCTACGTGGCGCGGCACGGGGGCATCTACATGGTGCCGCCCGCCAGCGCGACCGAACTCGCCCTGGCCGACGACGCTTCGGTCACCGTCAACCTCGCCAGCGCGCTGCCCTACCCCGGCGGCACCACCAGCTCGATGGTCGTCTGCTCCAACGGCTTCGTGTCGGTGGCCAGCGGCAACGGCAACTCCGCCCTGCCTTCGGTGTCGTCCTGGCTCGGCAGCGCCCAGGCCCGCTGGGGCACGTGGCACGACTTCAACCCGGCGGCCACCGGCAGCGGCAAGGTCAAGTTCCACGAGAACGGCAGCCGCTCGTTCGTGACCTGGCACGGCGTCTACAGCTACGGCACCACGGACGCCAACACCTGGCAGCTGCAGTTCGATCGCGCCAACGGCACCGTCACGTTCTGCTGGCCCACGATCGTGAGTTCGGGCAACGCGTGGCTGGTCGGCTTCGCCGCCCAGGGCCCGAATCGCGACCTGGGCAGCCGCGACCTGTCGGCGACGCTGCCCGGCGGGTTCCAGACCCACACCGAGAACGCCCCGCCGATGGCGCTGAGCAGCACCTTGCCGCGCCTCGGCTCGAGCGTGCTGCTGACGACGACGCAGGTTCCGGCCGCCGCCCCGCTCGGCGTGCAGATCGTGGGCTTCACGGGCTTCGATCCCGGCGTCGACCTCGCTGCCATCGGCATGCCGGACTGCCGGCTGTTCACCGGCCTCGACCTCGTGGATCCGGTGTTGCCCGTCGGCGGCCAGTCGGTGCACGGCCTGTGGCTGCCGAACGACCTCAGCCTGCAGGGACTGGTGCTGCATGCCCAGACCGCCGCGTTCCTCGACGGGATCAATCCGGCCGGCCTGGTCGCGTCGAACGGCGTGCGCATGGTGGTCGGTCAGTGACGGCGGGCTGACCCCAGGTCGGCGCCTGGCCCGCGGCGCTCGCGGTGTCCGCGGCAGCCGGCCTGCGCGCGATTGCGCGCGCCGCGCCGCCGGGCTCCCATCCGAGCATGTCCCCGACGGATCCGACCCAGGCGCCCGCGGCGCAACCGGCCCACCGCCGTCCCCGTACCTCGTGGGCGGCGGCGTTCTGGCTGCTCGCCTACCTGCTGGCGGTCGACGCGCCGCTGTTCGCGCTGCTGGTCGAGGCGCACGGACCCGGCTTCGGCTTCGCCTGGGACCTGGCGATGGCGCTCGGCTACGCCGGCCTGGCGATGCTCGGCATCCAGTTCGTGCTGACCGCGCGTTTCCGCCGCGCCACGGCGCCGTTCGGCATCGACATCGTCTACCACTTCCACCGCTACCTGGCGATCGGCGCGCTCGGGATCGCCGTCGCGCACTACGCGATCCTGCGCGTCGACGTGCCGGCGGTGCTCGGCAGCGCGTGGCCAGGGCAGGCGCCGGCGCACATGACCGCCGGCCGGCTGTCGCTGCTGCTGTTCGCCGCCGTCGTGCTGCTGTCGCTGCTGCGGCGGGCCCTGCGCCTCGACTACGACCGGTGGCGCCTCACCCACTCGCTGCTGTCGACGGCCGCCTTCGCGCTCGCGCTGTGGCACGTGTTCGGCTCCGGCCGCTACCTCGACACGCCGTGGAAGCAGTCGCTGTGGTACGGCTACGGCGCGATCTGGCTCCTCATCCTGGGCTACGTGCGCCTGTGGCGGCCATGGCGGCTGCGGCAGCGGCCCTACCGGGTCACGGCGCTGCGGGACGAGGGCGGCGACGTGTGGACGCTGACGCTGGCGCCCGTCGCCGGCCGGGCACTCGCCTTCGCGCCGGGGCAGTTCGTCTGGCTCACGCTCGGCAGCTCGCCGTTCGCGATGCGCGAGCACCCGTTCTCGATCGCCTCCAGCGCCGAGCGCCGCGATGCGATCGAACTCAGCATCAAGGAACTCGGCGACTTCACGGCGACGATCAAGCACGTCGCCGTGGGCGCCACCGCCTACGTCGATGGCCCGTACGGCAACTTCGGCATCGACCACCAGCCGGGGGCGGCGGGTTTCGTGTTCCTCGCCGGCGGCATCGGCATCGCGCCGATGCTCGGCATGCTGCGCACCATGGCCGATCGCGGCGACCGGCGGCCGGCCGTGCTGTTCCACGCCAACCGCGCGCTCGATCGCACGGTGTTCCGCGCCGATCTGGCGCAGCTCGCCACGCGCCTGCGGCTGCGCGTCGTCCACCTGCTCGAGGAACCACCCCCCGGATGGGACGGCGAGACCGGCCGGCTGCGGCCGGAGGTGCTGGCCGGGCACCTGCCGAAGGAGCTGGCCGGCTGGGTCTGCTTCGTCTGCGGGCCGACGCCGATGGTCGAGGCCGCGGAGCGGGCCCTGGCCGGACTCGGCGTGCCCGCGACGCGCATCCATGCCGAACTGTTCGACTGGGTCTAGGGCCGCACGATCCGCCGTGGCCGCGATCGGCCGCGACCACGCCGGAACCGCTGGCGGCCCACTCCCGCACCCGCGACACTCTCCAGCTCCGTCCCCGCTCCCGCATCCACCATGATCCGCAAGACCCGTTCGCTCGCCCTGGCATGCCTCACCGTGGGCTCGGTGGTCGCACTGTCGACGCTGTTCGCCTGCATGCGCGAAGCGACGCCGAGCCAGGCCCCCGCCTCCCAGCCCGCGGCCCCGGCGACGCCGTCCGTGACCGACGCCGCCCCGACGGCCGACGCCAGGCCGCCCGCGGCTGGGCCGACGACCTCCCCGCCGGCGGTCGCCGACGAGCGCGGCAAGCTCGCCTACGAGCGGCTGCGCTGCAGCCTGTGCCACTCCATCGGTGGGCAGGGCAACACCAACTCGCCGCTCGACGGCGTCGGCAAGAAGCACGACAAGGCGGCGCTGCGGCACTGGACGATCGGCACCGGGCCGGCGAAGGAGCGCCTGCCCGCCGGCATCGTGCGCATGAAGTCGGCGTTCGCCGACGACCAGGACCTCGACGCCCTGGTCGACTACCTGGCCGGCCTGCGCTGAAGGTCGGCGCGGCCGTTCGCGGGCTCGGGCCGCGCGGCGAACCCGTGGCGACCCAGACGATGGAAGCGGTCGTCGGCGGCACCGCCCCGCTCGACGTCGACGCGATCGCCAACGCCGCCAACGAGTCCCTGCCGGCGGCAGATCACGCGCGGCACGGCGTCACCGGGTCGATTCGTCGCGCTCCCACCGGTAGGCCCCGCGCTGGCGGTCGAGGCGCCGCGCCCGCCGCCGGGTCCACGTCTGGATCGCGGCATAGACCGGCACCAACGGCCACAGGCGCAACGGCAGGCCGCGCAGCTTCGCGCGCAGCCGCGGTGTGACGGCGCGCTTTCGGGCCCACAGCTCCGGGAACCGGCGCGCCAGTTCGAGTGCGCCGAGCCGAGAGCGGGACTTGACCCGCACGAGGTCGGCCAGAGTGCGCGGCGCGCGCACCAGGCTGTGGGCGTCGGCCACCCGCCGGATCTCGTCGGGGGCGAAGTGCGCGCGCGCATAGCCGTCGTCGGCGATCACGTCCGGGAACGCGCCGAACCGGGCGCGGCCCGCCGCCGCGAGCGCGTAGACGCCGCCCCCGACGTCGCCGGCCTGGTCGCCGTGCAGCGCCAGCCAGACCGCGTACCACGCCCGCACCAACGCACTGGCACCGGCGAGATCGAAGCGCGGCCGCGGCTCGGCGGCCAGCGCGCCCGGCGCCGCCAGCGCGCCGCACAGGCGCATCAGGTCGGCGCCGCGGATCGGGATGTCGGCATCGAGGTAGATGCGCGGGAACGACGGCGAACGCGCCTCGGCGGCGTTCAGCGCCGCCACCTTCGAGGCGGTCGCGATCTCCAGGACCTGCACCCGCGGCGCGAAGCGGCGCGCGACATCGGCCGTGCGGTCGCGGCAGCCGTTGCACGCGACCAGCACCTCGACCTCCTCGCCCAGACCATCGAGCACGGCGGTCAGGGTCGCGGCGAGAACCCGCTCCTCGTCGTGCGCCGGGATCAGGACGCTCGCCATGCCCGCGCCTCAGGCGAGCCTGACGTGCTGCCGCAGCAACTCGCGCACCTGGTCGGGCGGCTCCTGCCGGCACATCACCCGCCCCCAGACCTCGAGCAGCAGCAGCGAGAACAGGAAGCCGCGGTCGACCTGCCGCGGCAGGTCCTGCACCACCGCGCGCGGCAGATCGAACCAGTCGGCCGTCCAGCCGCCGTCGAACAGGCCCGCGGCGATCGCGACCCGCCGGGCCAGGGCGATCGGAAAGCCCTTCTTCGGCCGGCGGACGAGCGCCGGCTCGAGGTGCTTGCCGGCCAGCCAGCGCACCGCCCACTTGTCCATGTGGAAGGGGTGCCGCACGTTGTAGAAGCGCGGCACGAGGCGGATCTTGTAGCGCGCCGGCAGGTTGACGGCGAGCCGCGCCAGCGTGCGGCCGAGGAACGGGAAGCGCGACTCGATGCTCGCCGCCATGCCGAGGCGGTCGTTGCGGTGCAGCAGCGTGGTGAGGTGCCCGCGCAGAAGGTGCAGCGATGCGATCGTGAGCTCGCGGTCGCGCGCACCGCGCAGGTGGGCCGTGCGCGCCGTGAACTCGGCGTCGTTCGTCTGCGTGGCGAAGCGGTCGACGAGCTGCATCAGCTGCGCCTCGGCGGCGTCGGTCTGCTTCGGCCACAGCAGCCGACCGCCGCGTGGGAACAGCGCGTGCAGGCCGCGCTGCAGGCCGCTGCCGATGCCGCCGAGCCAGCGCAGGTAGCGGCGGATCGCCAGCATCGGATAGCCGAGGAAGAACTCGTCGCTGCCCTCGCCGGTGAGCACGACCTTGAAGCCCTGTTCGCCGACCCGACGGCTCACCAGCAGGAACGGCACCGAGTTGGCGTGGTAGATCAGCGGGATCTCGGCGTGCCGCGTCGTGATCGGCAGGTGGTCGAGGAAGTCCTGGTTGGACATCGTCACCGTCTGCAACGGCAGCCCCACGGCGCGCGCCAGCGCCTCCGCCCACGGCCGCTCGCTGTTGTGCTCGACGTCGGCGTGGAACAAGCCGAGGTTCTGGCTGCGGGCCGCCGCCAGCTTGGCGATCAGGCTGGAGTCGATGCCGCCGCTGACCAGGCAGGCCACCGGCGCGTCGCTGACCAGCCGGTAGTCGATGCTCTCGGTCATCGCCGCATCGAGCCGGGCGGTGACCTCGGCTTCGGGCGCCGCCGCCAGCTCCGCATGCAGGGCCGGGTCGACGTAGTCGAGGACGTCGAAGAACCGGCCGGTCGTTCGCGCGCCGCCGGGCCCGAACAGGATCCACTGGCCCGGCAGGAGGCTGCGCACGCCGCGGAACACGGTCTGCTCGCCGGCGACGAGGCCATGGCCGAGCAACGCCCCGGTGACGCCCACGGGGTCGGCGGGGGTGCCGGCATCCAGCAGCGGCCGCATCTCCGAGGCGAAGCGGACCGACCCGTCCGGGTCGCAGCGGTAGTAGAGCGGCTTGATGCCGTAGCGGTCCCGCGCCAGCAGCAGGGTGCGCTCGCGCCGGTCCCACAGACCGAAGGCGAAGAAGCCCTCGATCTGCGGCAGCACATCCGCCGGACCGAACGCCGCCAGCAGTTCGAGCAGCACCTCGGTGTCGCCCGTCGAGCGGAACGCCATGCCGCGTTCCTCCAGGCGCTGCCGCAACTTGCGGAAGTTGAACACCTCGCCGTTGTAGGTCAGCACGAAGCGGTCGTCGTGCGACGCCATCGGCTGGGCCGCCGCCGTCGACAGGTCGAGGATCGACAGCCGCACGTGCCCGAGGCCGACTTCGCGATCGACGCAGGTGCCGCGCCCGTCCGGCCCGCGGTGGGCGATGTGGTCGAGCATCGCCCGGACCTCGCGATCGTCGACGGTTGCGTTCTGCGGGCGGAGCAAGCCCGCGATACCACACATGCGAGTAGGCGCCTCGTGCCGTGAAAGTGGCGCGAGAGTATCGACAGGGCGAAGGCCACAGATCAAGGGCGATCGTTGGCTCCGAGCGAGCGGCCGGGACCCAGCGGCCAGGGCACGGAGGCGCGAAGCCAGCGGCCAGGGCACGGCGGCCGGAAGCCAGCGGCCAGGGCACGGCTGGAAGCCAGCGGCCAGGGCACGGGGGCCGGACTGCTCCGCCCCGACCCAGCACTGCTGCACGCTCCACCGTGCGCGTTGCGCACAAGGAGTGCGGCCTTTGTGGAGAAGCCCCCTCTGCGAGCGCGGGTTCTACCCAACTTGTCCACACCGCCTTCCCGCTGCGCGCGTGATTTCGATGCCACCGAAGAAACCCCGGCCACCGCCTGGGCCGAGATTCGTAGGGGCCGCCATTCATGATTGCGAAACCCCATGGCATCGCCTTCTGGGCGGCGTTGGCGGTCGGTATCTGGCCGACCGGAACACCCGTCGCGCAGCAACCCTCCGTGCAGAGCGTCGGCACCGCCTGTGGCGGCAACGGTGGCCCGGCCACCTTCAGCCACCGGTCGCTGCCGGTACCGGGCACCACGCTGCAGTTGCGGATCGACAACCTGCCGCCGCAGGCGCTCGGCTCGTTGCTCGTCGCCTGGGGCGGCAACACCACGGCCGGCGGCCAACCGGCTCCCGCCTCGCTGGCGCCCTATGGCATGCCGGGCTGCGAGCTCTACCCGCGCTGGGAGGTCACGTTCCCGTTCACGACCGGCAATGGCACGGTGAACTGGAACATCCCCCTGCCGCCGTCGCAGATGCTGCTCGGCAGCAGCGCCTGGGCGCAGGCCTTCTTCGAGCAGCCGGGACTCAACCCGGCCGAGGTCGGCGGCACCAACGGCCTGGTGGCGACGTTCGGCAACGCCGCCGGCGGCCAGCTGAGTTCGTCGATCACGCAGTGGGGCATCACCTGGACGTTCGACCACGACTACCAGGTCGGCCAGTTCTGCAACGGTGACTGGTGGGTCGTCGGCCCGGTCACGGTCGTCAGCATCACACCGGGCACCCAGAGCCTCAGCGGTCGCAC
>JAHBXX010000051.1 GCA_019636245.1 Planctomycetota bacterium
CGAACGCGCCGCGGCCGTGCGCGCCGCGGCGGCGCGGCACGGCCTCACCCTGCTGACGCCGGCCGATCCGGCCTGGCCGCCGCGGCTCGCCGAGGCGCCGTTGCGGCCGCTCGTGCTGTTCGTGCGCGGCGATCCGGCGGCGCTCGCACGCGCCCCCAGCCTCGCGGTCGTCGGCAGCCGTACTCCGACCCCGTATGGCGTCGCCGCCGCCAGCGAGCTCGCAGCGACCCTCGCCGCCGCCGGCGCGGTGCTCTGGAGCGGACTCGCGCGCGGCATCGACGCCATCGCCCACGAGGCCGCGATCGCCGCCGGCACGCCGACGGTCGCCGTGCTGGCCGGGGGCCTCGACACGATCTACCCGCCCGAACACCACGATCTGGCCAGGCGCCTCGTCGCCGGCGGCGGCTGCCTGGTCGGCGAACTGCCGCCCGGCCGCCGCGCCCGGCGCGGCCACTTCCCGCGCCGCAACCGCTGGCTGGCGATCGGCAGCCAGGCGGTCGTGGTCGTCGAGGCGAGCCTCGCCTCCGGCGCCCTGCACACGGCGCGCGCGGCCGCCGACGCGGCGACGGACGTGTTCGCGGTGCCGGGCCCCTGGACGAGCGAACGCAGCCAGGGCTGCCACCGCCTGCTCGCCGAGGGCGCTGGCATCGTCGAGGATCCGGAGTCGCTGCTGCGGGCGCTGGGTCTCGCCCGCGGCACGACGCCGCCAGAAGCGTTGGCGATCGCCGGCTCGGCCGACGCCGCGGCGATCGTGCGCGCCCTGGGCCCCGGACCGCGGCCTGGCGACCTGCTGCAGCGGGAATGCGGGCTCGAACGCGGCGCCTTCCTGCGCGCCCTGTTCGCGCTGGAGACGCAGCGGCGCGTGCGCCGGCTGCCCGGCGACCTCTGGTGCCGCAGCGGCGGCGCGCCCTCGGCTACCAGCCGATGAACGCCAGTTCGAGCGCGAGCATGCCGCCGACCAGCAGCAGCGACCACCACAGCCACCGGCCGGTGCGGCCGACCGCCGCCCGCAGCGTCGCCGCCGCCGTCGCATGGTGCTGGCCCGTGATGACGACCGCGATCAGGAACAGCACCGGCACGTAGACGGCGATGCGCAGCACGAGGTTCATGCGACGGCCTCCTGGGGGCGCAGCGGGAACACCGACCGTTCGGCGACCGTGTAGGCGTCGACCATGACGACCAGGTTCATCAGGCCCGCGACGGTGCACAGCACGACGCCGAGCTGCAGGTCAGGGGGCTCGCCGACCATGCGCATCGGCCCGGTGACCAGCGCCGCGAACAGCGAGCCGCCGCCGAACAGGTTCTGGGCGATCCACCACACCGAGTAGGTGGCGCGGTCGACGGCATGGCCGTGCGAGAACAGCAGCCCGAGCGCGAACACCGCCGCCACCGCGACGCCGAGCAGCACCCCCTTGTCCCGCTGCCCGGCGCGCGCGTGGCCGAGCCCGGGCACGAGCCACGACAGGCCGGCGCACAGGGCGGGGTCGGCGACCGGCGGCGGCAGGTCCGCGCCGCCGTCGCGGCGCCGGCGCAGCTGCCAGTGCGCCGCGGCCGACCAGAACGCAGCCAGCATGCCCGACGCCCCGGTCAGGAAGCCGCCGAGGTGCTCGAGGTCGCGCGGCAGGCGCCACAGCCGTTCGCCGGTCGGGCTGCCATCCCAGCACAACAGGGCGCCGAGCGCGTTCGCGGGCAGGTTCAGCAGTTCGGGCAGGGTGATCGGCAGCCCGCAGCCGGCCAGCGTGCGCAACAGACCCGAGCCGGCGGCGTCCGGCGTCAGCAGGGCCCAGTAGAACAGGCGCTCCCGGACGAGCACCCAGCCGACGAAGAACACGACGGTGCAGCTGGCGAAGGCCAGCACGGCGCGCGGCTTCTGGCCGAGCTGCCACTGCAGCAGACCCGGCACGAAGCCGAGCAGGAACGGGCCCCAGCCGAGGCCGCGGTGCGGGTTGCCGCCGCGATGCGTCATGCGGGCGGACAGGTTAGCGGGCCCGGCGCGGCGATCGAGCCTTTTGGCCGGGGCAGGCACCACCCGCGCGCCCGGCGTATCGTGGCGCGCGGCCGCCACCCGCCATGCCCACGCCGCCCGTCCCGCGCTGCCTGCTGCTGTTCACCGTCCTGCCGCTGCTGCCGGCCCAGGCGACGCCGCCGCCGACGCCCTATCCCCAGCTCTGCACCGCCGCGACGCGCGCCGACGCCGACGCGCTGGCCCGCCTGGCCCGACCCGGCCAGGTGCTGTTCGCGGACGGCTTCGACGCCGAGGACTCGCTGGCGGCCTACTTCGAGATCCGCGGCCGCGCCGAGGGAAACGCCGCCATCGCCACCGGACCGGCCGCCGTGCGCGCCGGCACGGGTTCGCTGCGGCTCACGGCACCGGCCAACGACGGCCAGGCCTCGGGCAGCAGCGCCCAGCTGTGGCTCGGCGACGCCGGCCACGACGTGGTGCACCTGCGCTACTGGATCCGCTACGCGCCCGACTACGACCAGGGCGACCTGCACCACACCGGCGGCTCGATCGCCGGCGTCGCCGGCGCCGGCAAGTGGAGCGGCATGGGCGGCGCCGGCCAGCGGCCGCGCGGCGACGACCACTTCAGCACGCGCGTCGAGGGATGGCGCGACTGGCGGCGCCACGACCCTCCCGGCTACCTGCTCACCTACTCCTACTGGATGGACATGCGCCGCGACCGCGACGGCAACTACTGGGGCAACCTGCTCGGCCCCGAGGCCGGCGAACGGCGCGTGCCGCGGCGCGGCGCCTGGCAGTGCGTCGAACTGCGCGTCGCCGTGAACACCCCTGGCGAGGCCGATGGCGAACTCGCCGTCTGGCTCGACGGCGACCTCTACCTGCACTACCGCGGCTTCCGTTGGCGCAGCAGTGCCGACGTGCGGATCAAGCGCATCGGCCTGCTGACCTACGTGCACGCGGCCAGGCGCGACAACACCGCCTGGTTCGACGACCTCGTCGTGGCGACGGGATACATCGGCACCGGCGCGCCGGCCAGGGACGAGCCCGCCGCGAAGTGACGCTCACTTGGCGGCGGCCGGCTCGCCGAAGACCGCCGACCGGTCGAGCCGATGGCGGCGCGGACTCTGCGGCGCCGCCACGACCTTGCCGTCGCCGTCGCGCACGCCGACGCGCAGCTCGAAGTGCCACGGCTCGTGGCGGAAGACCAGCGCGTGCAGCGTGCCGAACGCATGGCTGCCGCCCCGCTGGACCGAAGCCAGCACCTCCCAGGCCTCGTCGATCGACACCCGGCGGTCGTCGGCGGCGAGGCGCCGTTCGAGGCCGGCCAGGATGCGCCGTTCCCGGTCGAGGCTGTCCTTGCTGGCCGGCCGGCCGTCGGCGCGGGTGCGGAAGTGGTTGGTCAGCACGCAGGCGCCCGGCGGCAGCTCGGCGCGCACGCTGGACCCGGAATCGGTCTCGAACACCGCCGCCGGCCCGGCGCCGGCCAGGGACCGCGGCAGCACCAGGTGCGTCAGGTAGCCGGCCGGCGGACTGGTGTTCGCCAGCAGGTCCTTCGCCCGGTCGAAGGCCGCAGCGCCGTCCGCCGCCCGCCCCTGCTCCAGGAGGCGCCGCAGCGCCAGCGCCGACGGCCACGCACCGGGCTCGGGCGTGAAGGTGACCTGCGCCGAGCCCACGTGCAGGAACGCCGCCAGACCGTCGCGGTTGATGCCGGTCACGACGCCGAGGTAGCCAGGCCAGGTCACCGCCGCAACGGCGCCGCCACCGGGTTCGTGGTGCACGACCAGCAGCGTCGCGTCCAGCAGGTGCGGCCCCGTCAGCGGCCAGTCGAAGTTGCGCGCCGTCAGCACGCCGCCGCCCTCGACCTCGTCGTCCCAGACGGTGAAGCCGCTGCACCCGAGCAGGCCGAACACGTCGAGCGCGTTGGCGAGCAGCAGGTCGCTCAGGTCGAAGTCGCGCTCCAGCTCGGGCATCTGCAGGTCGGCGCCGGCGTCGACCATGCCGGCGAACACGGCCTCGATCTCCGCCCGCACGTCGGCCGGATAGTCGATCAGCCGGGGCAGCGCCTGACGGATCTGCTGCAGCAGCGGCCGCTGCCGCGCGAACCGCGCCGTGAACTCGGCGATCGCCACGGCGGCGATCTGCCGTCCGACCAGGAAGCCATGCGCGTAGCCGCGCTCGGCCGGGGAGCCCGACAGGTGCAGGACCCGCAGGCCGGCATGCTCCTCGATGCGCCCGGTCAGCGATCGGGTGGCCGGCGCTGCCGGCGCCGCGCCGCCCGCCGGCCCTTGGGCCCGCGGCCCGGCCAGCAGCACGAGGCAACCCAGGATCGACAGCAGGAAGGCGCGCATGGCGCAGACTGTGCCCGCGCCGCCGCCCCGTGCCAACCCGGGAACGGCGAACGGCGCCAGGCGCAGGAGCGCGCGCCGCGCCGCCGGCCGCCGCTACTTCGCCGCGCGGTAGACGTCCTGCACGGCCTTCAGCAGCTTCAGCGCCTCGGCCTTCGGCCGCTGGAACGCGTTGCGGCCCATGATCGAGCCGAACGAGCCGCCGTCGGCGAGGCCCTTGATCTCGGCCAGCACGTCCTCGGTGCCCTTCGCCTCGCCGCCGGAGAAGATGACGATGCGGCGACCGCCGAAGGCGGCCTGCACCACGTGGCGGGTGCGTTCGGCCAGCGTGGCGACCGGGATCTTCTCCGCCTCGTAAACCTTGCGCGCCGCGTCCTGCTCGAGGTGCTCGGTCGGCGGCTTGACCTTGATGACGTGCGCGCCGAGCTGGGCGGCGATCTGCGCGGCGTAGGCGCAGACGTCGATCGCCGTCTCACCCTTCTTCGACAGCGTGCTGCCGCGCGGGTAGCTCCAGACCACGACCGCCAGCCCCTTCGCCTTCGCCTCCTCGGCGATCGCGCGCAGCTCCATGTACATCGCGTCGCGCTGGCTGCTGCCCGGATAGATCGTGAAGCCGATCGCCGCGCAGCCCAGCCGCAGCGCGTCGTCGACCGAGCCGGTCACCGCCGGCTTGGGGTCGGGCGAGCTGTACAGCGAGTCGCTGTTGTTGAGCTTCAGGATCAGCGGGATGCGGCCGGCGTACTTGCGCGCGCCCGCCTCGAGGAAGCCCAGCGGCGCCGCGTAGGCGTTGCAGCCGGCCTCGATCGCCAGCTCGAAGTGGTAGTGCGGGTCGTAGCCGGGCGCGTTCTTCGCGAACGACCGCGCCGGCCCGTGCTCGAAGCCCTGGTCGACCGGCAGGATCACGAACTTGCCGGTGCCCGCCAGGGCGCCGGTGTCCATCATCCAGCGCAGGTTCTTCAGGACGCCTGGGTGGTCGGATTCGTACCAGCTGAGGATCTCGTCGACGCGCTTGCTCATGGCTCTCGGGGCTGCCGGGCTACCGGTCAGCGGGAAGAAGGGGCCGGCGATTGTGGTGCCCGCCCGGGCCGATGCAAGCGCGAGGCGCGCCGGGGCCGGCGGACCGTTGCCAGCGCCCGTTCGGGCCGCCGCGGCGACCGCGGCCGGGCCCTCCCCGCGGCCTCACTTCAGCTTCAGGCCCTCGCGCTGCGCCCCGGTCGAGAACTCCCAGATGAAGACGTGCGGGTCGGCGCTGCCGATGTGCAGCAGGCAGCGCACCTGGTAGGTCTTGTTGGCCTCGAGCGGCTGCTTCGGGATGCAGAACAGGACGTCGCGCTGGTCGCGCTCCTTGTTCAGCGGCACCTGCGGCGTGTGCACGAAGCAGTCGACCTGCTTCTTGGCGCGCTCGGCCCAGGCGCGGAAGTCGGCGCCGCCCGGGGCGACGAAGTTCTTCGCCGGCTGGCGCCCGCCCTTCCTCGCCTCCCACAGCTCGATGCCCGACTCGGCGAGCGTCTTCGCGATCTCGTTCTGCAGCTGCAGGCTGACGACGTAGCCGCACTTGGTGACGTCCTGCTGGCCCTCGGGCTGGTGCTGCAGCGGATTGGGCCATTCCGGGTCGCCGAAGTGGGTCGGCACGTTGTTCATGTTCGGCGCCGGCCAGGCGACGAGGCGCGGCGCCGTCGACGGATCGTACGGCTCCATCAACGAGCCCATGTCCAGCACCGACACCGACAGCGAGTTGTTGTCGACGTGCGCGTAGCCGAGCCGCTTGATGTTGTGGCCGAGCATCGGGAAGCGGTGGTACGGCGCGCTCATCCAGCCGTCGACCGAATCGCGCGCGAAGCGCTCGGTCGCGCGGCCGGTGCTGGTGACGATGTTGCCCGACCCGGCCTGCTGGCCCTGGCGGGTGAAGTCCGGGTGGGCCGGGTTCTGCTCGTGGATGCCGAGCGTCGGATCCTCGACCAGTTCCGGGTGGTTGGCGACGTAGGCGGCGTGCAGCCTGCAGCCGATCGAGGTCTCGGCGTCCATCTCGCACTCGCCGAGCGGCACCCAGGTGCCGTCGGTGATGCCCTTGCCGGACTCCCAGGTGTAGCCGATCGGCTGCGCGCGGATCAGGTTGATCTGCTCGAGCGCCGCGAGCTCGATCGTGCTCGGCCGCTCCGGCAGCAGCGGCGGCCCGTAGCCGGTCGCGAACGCCACGCCCGAGTCGCCGCGCGCCCACTCCCGCCACTCGGTGTCGAGTTCGTCCATCGACTTGCCGAACGCGGCCTTCGCCACTTCGTCGACCTGCTCGAGCGTCGGGATCTTCTCGTCGGGCAGCTTCAGGTAGAACTCGAGCCACTTGTCGGGGTAGGCCGCCCACACCCAGGTGGTGAAGCTCCAGGCCTTGAGCCGGCAGTCGTTGCGGAACCGGGACAGCTTCTCGCGCGGCACCTGCGCCGCCGGCCAGTCCTGGTTCGACACCGCCTGGTCGCGCACGGCGCGCATCCACCAGTTCGCCCCCTCGGGCAGATCGAGCGAATCGTCGGTGCCGGTGCCTTCGGGCCGCGCGCCCCAGCGCACGATCGCCGTCGACTTCATGTACCAGGTCGCGGCGTGGATGATGCCCTGGCCGAAGCCCTCGTTGCCGCTCTGCACGAGGCCCTGCATGAACACGTAGCCGACCAGCGAGTCCTGCACCTCGCGCGGCGACGAGCGCACCATCGCCACGGCGCCGCCCTCCTTGGCCCGCCAGATGTTGTTGGCGAAGTCCTTGGCGCGCTCGATGCTGCCTTCGCGCTGCCAGATGTTCGGGTTGGCCTTCAGCAGCTCCTCGCGCTCGCGCTGCGTCGCCAGGAAGCCGTACCAGGCGAACGCGCCCGACGCCCGCTCGACGAACCGGAGCTGCTTCGCCTGCTCCGGCCCGAGCAGCCAGACGCCGAAGTCGAGCGCGCGCTCGGCCCACTTGGCCGACGTGTTGGCGTGGTTCTGCGAGCCGCGGACCCAGACGGTGAAGTGCTTCGTGCGGGCGCCGTGGATGTCGAAGTTCGGCTTGCGCATCCAGTCGGGCGCGTTGTCGGCGAGGTTCTGCAGCTCGACCGGCATCTGTTCCCGCGTCAGCTCCTGCACCTCGTACTCGCGGCGCGCGAACTCGACCGCCTTCATCTCGATCTCCTTCATGCGCTTCGCCATCGCGATCTGCGCCTCGGTGCCGAAGAAGCCGGGACCCTCCTTGTAGCCGAGCGCGAGGTTCGCCTCGCGGTCCATGGCGTTGTAGTAGACGGCCTTCTCGAGGTGGTAGCGGGCCCGCTCGGCGCCGGCCTCCTTCAGCTTCAGGCCGAGCTTGCGGTGCAGCTCGCCGAGCTTGATCGCCGTGCGCGCCCACTGGTCCATGACCTTGAAGCGGCCCTCGAAGTTCGCCTTGTCGGCCCACTTCTTCCGCTTCTCCGGCGGCTGCTCGACCCAGGTGCCCTTCTCCTTGCGGAAGCCGAGTTCGCTGCGCGCCGTGCTGTTGTCCGGGTCGTACTGCAGGATCAGATCGAACGCCTGCTTGGCGCGCTGTCCGACCTTGTTCGACTTGGCGACGCTGGCGAACGTGCCGAGCGCGCTGATGCACTGGCGCACCAGGTCCGCCTCCTCCTTGGCGAACGCGTCCTGCGCGCGGGCCGGACGGGCGGCGAGCACGGCCGCGAGGAGGCACAGGGAACGAACGAGGCAGGTCATCGGGGTCATCGGGCGGGGTCCGTGGCGCGTTGGCCGGGGCGGGCAGTCTACGGAGGCCGGCGACCGCCCGCACGAACCGGCGGGGGCGAAAACTCCGGAACCGGCGCTCGGGCAGGACGCCGCGGTCGCCCCGCGCGCACCCGCAGCGGCCGCGGCGCCGCCGCGCGGCCGACCGCGCGCTCAGCGCATCTGCACGTAGGTGCCGCCGGCGTCCTTCGCCAGCCACTCGAGCACCTCGAGGTTGCCGCCGATCGCGATCGCGTGCAGCACGATCTTGCGGTGCTTGTTCCAGGACGCCACCTCGCGCCGGATGCGGTGCGGGTCGACGATCGCGCCGTTGGTCGGCTCGCCGTCGGACATGACGTAGATCGTGTCCACGTCGGGATCGGCGAAGGCCAGCTGCAGCGAGTCGAACAGGTTGGTCGCGCCGGCGGCGCCCAGGCGGTCGACCCATTCCAGGGCCGACGCCCGGGTCGCCGCGTCGCAGACGGCGACGCCCTCCTTGCGCCAGCAGGCGACGCTGCTGGCGAACGCCATCACGTTGAACAGGGTGCCCGGCTCGAGCCGTTCGATCGCGCGGCGCAGTTCCTGCCTGGCGACGTCGATGCGCGTGGCGCCGCGCCTGCCGACGTAGCGACCGTACATCGACTCGAGCATCGAACCGGAGACGTCGACGACGAACACCACGCGCCGCGACTCGACGCGCAGGCCGAAGAACTTCGGCGAAGCCGCCGTGCGCGCGTCGAGCCGCCGGCGTTCGCGTTCGCGCTCGGCCCGGTCGAGCTCCTTCTCGCTCGCCACCTGGAACGACGACCCCGCCGCCTCCCACCACGCCAGCCAGGCCGCCGGATCCTCGCCGAACGGCTGCGCCGTGAGCCGCCACAGCGCCTCGGCGATGCGGCGCCGCAGCCGACCGTTCTCGGCGCCCAGCCGCCCGACCAGGGCCGCGACTCCGTCCTTGTGCTGCAGCGACTGCAGCGCCTCGACCGCCGACAGGCGCGTCGACCAGTCGGCGTGCGCCAACGCCGCCACCAGCACGTCGAGCTGGCGGCGGTCCCGGGCGCGGCCGATCGCCTCGATGGCGGTGTTGCGCACGTCGCGGTCGGCGTGCCCCGCGTAGCCGCCGAGTTCGCGCAGCCAGGCGCTGCTGAAGCCCTCGATCGCGGTGATCGCCTCGAGCGCCAGCCGTACGTCCTCGGGGTCGCGCGGCTTCTGCAGCATCGCCCGCAGCTCGGGCAGCGCCTCGCGGTCGCGGCGCTCGCCCAGCACCGCGGCGGTCGCCCGGCGCACCTCCTTCGCCTCGTCGACGAGGCCCTTGCGCACGGCCGCCAGGAACTTCGGGTCCTGGTTGCGGGCGGTCGCCAGCAGCACGAACACCTGCTCGTGCGGCTTGCCGCGGCCGATCAGCTTCGCCAGTCGCTTGTCGGTCGCCTCGTCGCCCAGTTCGGCCAGCAGGCGCGCCATCGCCTCGCGCAGGTCGTCGGGCGTGACGTCGCGCTTGCGCATCAGGTCGAGGAAGGTCGGCACCACCTTGGCGCCGGTGCGGTCGACCAGGATGCGCGCCGCCTCGGCGCGGTCGGCGCCGGGGAAGTCGACGCGGTCGAGCACCCATGCCGCCATCTCGGTGGCCCTGGGCATCGCCTGCTGGTGCAGGCGCAGCAGCGCCAGGCGGCGGATCTTCGGCTGGATCTCGCGCTTCAGGGTCGCCACCAGTTCGTCCTCGCCGAGCCAGGGCAGGAGACCGCGGAACGCCAGCAGGCGGATCGAGTTCAGCTCCGGCGCCTGCAGGTTGCCCTTGGCGTCCTTGCGCTGCTGCTGCTCGAGGTTCCAGATGCGCCGGTACCACTCGGCGTCGGCCTGGGATGCCAGCTCGACGTGGCGCGCGAGCGCCGGTTCGCGCACGACGTCGGGCAGCTCGGCGTCGACGAGCTTCTGCAGCAGGGCCTTGCCGATGGTCGCCGACCGGCCGAGCCCCGCCAGCGCCTCGAGGCGCAGTTCCTCCTCCTCCTCGGTGCCGGCGACGTCGGCCAGCTTCTGCAGCGCCGGCTGCTCGGCCTCGGGCACGGTGGCGAACTGCCCCAGCGCGCGCACGATCTCCCGCCGCAGGCGCAGGCTGCCGACGCCGTCGAGGGCCTTCGCCAGGCCGAGCGCGGCCTCGCGCGTACGGCTGGCGGCGATCCGGTCGACCAGTTCGACCGGGGCGTCGTCCTTGTGGCGCAGCAGCTCGTCGATCTGCGCGGCGACCGGCTCCTGCGCCCGCACGACGCCGGCGGCGCAGAGGAACGAACCGAGGAGCGCGGGCCGCCAGTCCACGCGGCGATCGTCGACCTGCCCCGGCACCCGGTCAAGCCGCGCCTCCGGCGGCGCCCGTCCGGCGAAGATGGCGCCATGGACGGCATCGACGACCTGTTCGAGTATGCGCTGGACCTGCCGCCGGCGGCCCGCGAGGACCTCTACGCCCGCCTGGCCGCCGAGGACCCGGCGCTGGCGCAGCGTCTGCGGCAGCTGGTGGCGCAGCAGGTGCAGAACCCCGACTTCGCCTGCCACCTGCCCGCGGCCGCCGCGCCGGCGCCCGGCGAACTGCGGCGCGTGACGCTGGTGGTCGGCGACGTGGCCGCCGCGGCGGCCTGGTATGCCGACGTGTTCGGCTGCCCGGTGCGGCGGCAGGACGCCCGGCGCGCGGTGCTGGCGCTCGGCGCCGTCGAGCTGCACCTCGTCCGCGACGGGCTCGAACCGCCGAGCCTGACCATCGGCCACCGCGGCCTCGTGGCGGCCGGGCCGACCCGTTCGCGGGACGACGGCATGGCGGTGCGGCGGCTGGTCGATCCGTGGGGCAACGCGCTCGAGGTCGAGGTCGGCTGACGGCGGGGCAGGGCGCGCCCGCTGCCGACTTCACGGCGCCGGCGGCGCCCGGCGTCAGGCGCAGCGGCTCGGAGATCTCCCCTTCGGCGCCAGCAGCATGAACCAGGTGCTGAAGGCGCAGGCCGTGATCAGCCACGTGTGCAACGTGCTGTGCGCCCGCACCCCGGCCAGGAACGCCTCCTCGTCGGCGCTCGTCGTGTCGGGAGCGAGGTCGAGGGCGGCGCCTTCGGCCTGCAGCCCGGCGGTGCGCCAGCACCACCACAGCCAGAAGGCGACCGCCGCGACGCAGAAGGCCTGCAGCACGCGCCGGCCCCAGCCCGGCTCGAACAAGCCGATGCCCGCGACCGGCAGCAGGAACACGAGCCAGAACCAGACGCCGCGCAGCGCCCACCAGCTGTCGCCGAGCCACGCCCAGGCGGCGACGCCAAGGCCGATCACCACCGTGGCGCCGAGCCACAGCGCGTCGCGGCGTGCCCTGGGTTCGAGCGCATGGCGGCCCAGCGGGTTCGCCAGCAGCAGCAGGTTGAAGATCGGCACGGCGCAGGCGGTCAGCAGCACGACAGCGAACCAGCTCAGCCCGACGGCGTTCGCCGCGGTCTCGTGGCCGGCATCGTGGAGGGCCCGGCTGCCGAACCGCGCCGCGAGCCAGGCGCCGATCAGGATCGCCAGCTGGTGGCCGTGCGACTTGCCGTCGAGCCACAGGAACCACCCCAGCACGAGGCGGTAGACCGGGTTCCTCGCCTTCAGTGCCTCGACGAGTCCAGCGCGCGCGTCGGGCAGCGACGGGGCGCGGCGCAGCGCCTCCTGGAAGTGGTGCATCGCCCCCTCCGCCTCGCCGCGGTGGAGCAGCGCCCAGCCGCGCGCCTGGTGCGTGTAGGGGTTGTCCGGGTCCTTCGCCAGCGCCGCGTCGAGGGTATCGGTCGCCTCGGCCCCACGGCCGAGCTTCGCCAGCGCGACCGAGCGCAGGTTCAGGCAGTCGACGTCGTGCGGGTCGAGCGCGAGGCCGGCGTCGGCGGCGGCGAGAGCCTCGGGCCAGCGCCGCTGGCGGCAGCGGATCTGCGCCAGCAGCCCGTGCAGTTCGGCGTCGCCGGGCGCGAGCGCGATCGCCTGCCCGACCGCAGCCGCGGCCGGCTCGTCGCGCCGCGCCTCGAAGTGCACCACGGCCAGGGCGCGGTGCACGAACGGCGACTCCGGCGCGAGCCCGACCGCCAGGCGCGACTCCTCGTCGGCGCCCGTCAGATCGCCGGTCTGGGCGAGCGCCATCGCCAGCAGCGCATGCGCGTGGGCATGGTCGGCATCGAGCGCGAGCAGGCCGCGCAGTTCGCGGACCGCGAGGTCCCAGCGGGCCTGTTGGCACAGCAGCACGGCGCGCTGCCAGTTCGCCTCGGTCGACATCGGGGCGTCAGCCGTGCCGGCGGCGGGGCCGATCGCGCCCGCCGGGGCACCGTCCAGGGGCCTGCGCGCTCGCACCGCAGCCGGCCCGGTATCGCCGATCCCCGCTCACAGCCGCAGGTACTCCTTGAGGTCGTCGTAGAGCCCGGCGTCGTTGGCGTAGAGCACGTAGTTCTTCGCCGCCGCGAACCACTCGCTGGTGGTCGGCTTCTGCAGCTTCGCCGCCGCCAGCAGGTCGCGGGTGCGCAGCGGTTCGGGCAGGCCCCGGCGCACCGCGTCGTCGAGCCTGGCCTCGATCGCCCGGTCGACCAGCGCCTTCAGGTCGGCGCCGCTGAAGCGTTCGGTCCGCTTCGCCACCGCGGCGAAGTCGACGTCGTCCTGCGGCTTGCCGGCCAGCAGCAGGCGCAGGATGTCACCGCGCGCCTCGAGGTCGGGCGGCGGCACGAAGATCACGCGGTCGAACCGGCCGGGCCGGCGGAACGCGCTGTCCATGTGCCACGGCGCGTTGGTCGCCGCGAGCACCAGCAGACCGTCGTTGTCGCTGCCGAGGCCGTCAAGCTCGGCGAGGAACTGGTTGATCGTCTGCCGGCCGGCGCTGTGCTTCATGTCGCCGCGGCTCGCGCCGAGCGCGTCGACCTCGTCGAAGAACAGCACGCACGGCGCGTGGCGGCGCGCGGTCGCGAACACGCCGTGCAGGTTGCGTTCGCTCTGGCCGAGCCACATCTCGAGCACGTCGTGGATGCCGACGCTGAGGAATGTCGCGTCGATCTCGCCGGCCGTCGCCCGGGCGAGGAACGTCTTGCCGCAGCCCGGCGGGCCGTACATCAGGATGCCGCCGCCGACCTTCTTGCCGTACGCTTGGTAGAGATCGGCACGCTGCAGCGGCAGCACGATCTTCTTGCGGATCTCCTGCTTGAGCTCGGCCATGCCGCCGACGTGGGCGAACTTCACGTCGCTGCGCACGGGGCGCAGCTCGTCGACGCCGTCGGGCGCGGACGCGCCGGCCGCCCGCACCCGGCCATCGACGACCTCCGCCGCACCGGCGTCCCGATCGGCGTCGGCGCCGACGATGCCGAACCGCTGTTCGAACTCGGCGTCGCGCACCGTCGGGTCCGCGGCGACGGCGCGGCGGTAGCCGCGCAGCGCAGCATCGACGTCGCCTTCGGCCGCCAGCAGTTTCGCCAGCTCGACGGCCCCACGGGCGTCGCCGCGCGCCGCCAGGCGCTCGAGCACGACCGCCGCGGCCGAGCCCTTGCCCTGCGCCCGGTAGCAGCGCGCCAGCAGCAGCATCGCCGCGGCGTCGTCGGGCGCGAGCTTCAGCAGCGCCAGCAGCTCCTGCTCCGCGTCGGCATGGTGGCCAAAGGCGAACAGCGTGTCGGCGAGGTGCTGGCGCAACGGCACGTTGTCGGGGCTCGCCGCGAGGGCCTGGCGCAGCGCGCGGATCGTCGCGTTGGCGTCCATCGGCGCGCCATTGGGCCAGATGGCGGCTGGGCTGGCAAGCGGTGCGTGCCGCCGACCGGAGCCGCCCACGCCTGGAAGCCCTCCCGCCCCGACCCCACCGCCCCCCGCCCGGCCGAGCCTCGCTCCCCACCGCCGCGGAGAAGTCGTGCGCGCGCCGCCTCGCGCCGCCTAGGCTGTCGCCGCCCCGATGACCGCCGAGTCGCTCTACCTCGCCGTCGTGCTCGCGCTGGCGCTGCTGTCGTTCTGGCTGCAGCGCCTGCGGCCAGACGTCACCGCGCTGCTCGTGCTGCTGTCGCTGCTGCTGCCGTGGCGGCCGACCGCCGCCGGCCTGCAGCCGATCCTGCAGCCCAAGGAGGCCTTCCACGGCTTCGGCAGCCCGGCCCTGCTGATGGTCGCGTCGATGTTCGTGCTGTCGGCGGCGATGGTGCGCACCGGCGCAGCACAGCTGCTCGGCGGCCGCCTGCTGGCCGCCGGCGCCGGCAACGAGTGGCGCTTCCAGCTCACCGTGCTGTGCCTCGTCACCGCCTTCAGCGCCGTCGTCAACGACACCACCACCGTGCTGGTGTGGATGCCGCCGGTGATGGCGATCTGCCGCGAACGCGGCTACGCGCCGTCGCGCGTGCTGATGCTGCTGGCGTTCGGCTCGCTGCTCGGCGGCCAGTGGACGCTGATCGGCACCCGCAGCAACGTGATCCTGTCCGATTACCTGCGCACCCGCACCGGCGAGGGCCTCGCCTTCTTCGCCTTCACGCCGGTGGCGCTGTGCGTGTTCGCCGCCTGCGCCGCGTGGTTCCTGGCCTTCGGCCGCCGCCTGCTGCCGCGCGCCGCCAGCCGCGCCACCCTCGAGGGCCGCTACGAGGTCGCCGAGTTCCTGACCGAGACCATGGCCGAGCCGGGTTCGCACTTCGTCGGCCGCACGCTCGGAGAACTCGACCTGCCCGGCAAGGACGTCACCGTGCTGCAGGTGATCCGCGGCGACGAGTTCCTGCCGCCGAGTCCGTGGCTGCGGATCCAGGCGCACGACGTGCTGGTGATCCAGGGCCGCATCACGGCGATCACCGAGGCGCTGAACCAGGGCCTCAAGGTCAAGGAGGAGCTGCGCGTCGACGACAAGACGCTGCGCTCGGCCGACCTGCGCATGGTCGAGGCGATCCTGCCGCCGGACAGCGAACTGCTCGGCCGCAGCCTGCGCGACCTCGACTTCCACCACCGCTACGGCGTCAGCCCGCTGGCGATCAGCCGCGCCGGCCGGTCGATCCGCGAGCGGCCGCTGGCCGAGCCGCTGAAGAGCGGCGACTCGCTGCTGCTCGTCGGTCACGAGGCCGAGCTGCAGCGCCTGCGGCTGAACCCCAACCTGCTGCTGCTGGAGTCGCGGCCGCTGCCGAGCGCCGGCCGCGACAAGGCGGTGCTGGTGCTGGTGCTGATGGCGCTGATGGTGCTGGCCAGCGCCACCGGCCTGCTGCCGCCGGCGACGGCGATCCCGGCTGCGGCGATGGCGGCCGTGCTGACCGGTTGCGTCGGCATGACGACCGCCTACGAGAAGATCGACCTGCAGGCGCTGGTGATCGTCGGCGCGATGATCCCGTTCGGCGACGCGCTGCAGCAGACCGGCACCGCCAAGGCCCTGGCCGAGATCGTCACGGCGACGTTCGCCGGCAGCTCGCCGCAGCTGCTGCTGGCGGTGCTGCTCGCGTTCGCGGTGCTGCTGACGCAGGTGATCGAGAACGCGGCGGTGGCGGCGGTGCTGGCGCCGCTGGCCTACGAGGTGGCGCGCGCCGGCGGCTGCGACCCGGCGCCGTTCCTGCTCGGCGTCGCGATCTGCGTCTCGGCCGGCTTCGTGACGCCGGTCGCGCACGAATCGACGATCCTGGTCATGGGCCCCGGCCGCTACCGCTTCCGCGACTACGTCGTGCTCGGGGCGCCGTTCGCGGTCCTGACCTGGCTGGTCACCACCCTGGTGCTGCCGCTGTGGTGGCCGCTGCGCTGACGACCCTGGGCCGGCGCGCCGCCGCGGCGGCGTTGCTGCTCGGCTCGGCCTGCACTTGGCTCGAGCAGCGCGGCGCCGACCTGCACGACTGCGTGCTCTACCGCTGGCACGAGACGGCGCTCGGCGTCGCGGCGGTCGCCAAGCTCGGTCCGCTCGAGGCCGCGGTCGGCGGCTGGTACGCCGACTACGGCTGGGGCAAGGACACCTGGTGGCAGACGCCCGGCCACGTGCTGACCAACCACGGCACCGGCCTGCCGCTCACGACGCTCGGGCCGTTCGTCTACGGCCGGCCGATCGCGCATCTGCTGGCGACCAGCGCCGACGGCAACCACCCGGGGGCGCCGGACGCGTTCGAGGACGTGCGCGCCTGGCTCGGCCTCGGCGACGTGTTCGACCTCGACGATGGCCTGCCGTTCGCGCTGTCGCCCTGGCAGCGGTTCGTCGACGCCTGCGGCGTCGAGGTCGGCGTGGTGCCGGTCGCGACCGGGCTGCACCTCGGCTTCAACGTGGTCGAGTTCGCCGACTTCGTGCTCGGCCTCCTGTTCCTCGACCTCGCCGGCGACGACGCCCGGCCGCGGCCGCCGACGCTGCCCTACCTGCCGGCAGCGCCCCCTGGAAGCGGCGCGCACCGGCGCTAGCCTGCGCCGTCCGCGCCGCGGTCAGGCGGCGCCGATGCCCGGAGGGGGCCATGACCGATCCGATCGCCGTCCGTATCGCCAGGGAGCTGAACGTGCGTCCCGAGCAGGTCGCCGCCGCGGTGGCGCTGCTCGACGAGGGCGCCACCGTGCCGTTCGTCGCCCGCTACCGCAAGGAGGCAACCGCGGGCCTCGACGACACGCAGCTGCGCACGCTGGAGCAGCGGCTCGTCTACCTGCGCGAACTCGAGGAGCGGCGCGGCGCCGTGCTCGCCAGCATCGACGAGCAGGGCAAGCTCACCGAGGCGCTGCGCGGCGCGATCCTGGCCGCCGACACCAAGCAGGCGCTCGAGGACCTGTACCTGCCCTACCGGCCCAAGCGCCGCACCAAGGCGATGCTGGCGCGCGAGGCGGGGCTGCAGCCGCTGGCCGACCAGCTGCTCGCCGACCCGACGCTCGACCCGCGCGCGGCGGCGACGGCGTTCGTCGCCGCGGACCGGAACGTCGCCGACGTCGACCAGGCGCTGGAAGGCGCGCGCTTCATCCTGCTCGAGCAGTTCGCCGAGGACGCGCCGCTGCTCGGCCAGGTGCGCACGTGGCTGCAGCAGCAGGCCGTGGTCGTGACCAGGGTCGCGAAGGACAAGGAGAACGACCCCGAGGCGCAGCGTTACCGCGACTACTTCCGCCACGACGAGCCGCTGTCCGGCATGCCCAGCCACCGCGCGCTGGCGATCCTGCGCGCGCGCAAGGAAGGCTACGTCGAGGCGTTCCTCGGTTGCCGTGACGACGCCGGCGAAGAACCGGTCGCGATCGGCGACGCCGGGCGCGGGCCGCAGTTCGTGATGGCGCGCTTCGGCCTCGCCGAGCGGGGCCGCCCGGCCGACGCCTGGCTGGCGACGACGGCGCGCCTGTGCTGGAAGGCGAAGCTCGCGCTGCACGTCGAGACCGACCTGATCGGGGCGCTGCGCGAGCGCGCCGAGGCCGACGCCATCACGGTGTTCGCCGCCAACCTGCGCGACCTGCTGCTGGCGGCGCCGGCCGGGCCGAAGGCGATCCTCGGCCTCGATCCCGGCCTGCGCACCGGCTGCAAGGTCGCCGTCGTCGACCGCACCGGCAAGCTGCTGGCGGCCCACACGATCCACCCCCACGCGCCGCGCGACGACTGGGAGGGTTCGCTGCGCGTGCTGGCGGCGCTGTGCCGGCAGTTCGCGGTCGCGCTGGTCGCGATCGGCAACGGCACGGCGTCGCGCGAGACCGACAAGCTGGCGGCCGAGCTGATGCGCCGCCACCCGGAGCTGGGCCTGCAGAAGCTCGTCGTCAGCGAAGCCGGCGCCTCGGTCTACTCGGCCAGCGAGCTGGCGGCGCGGGAGTTCCCGGAACTCGACGTGACGCTGCGCGGCGCGGTGTCGATCGCCCGACGGCTGCAGGATCCGCTCGCCGAGCTGGTGAAGATCGAGCCGAAGGCGATCGGGGTCGGCCAGTACCAGCACGACGTCGACCAGGGCCGGCTCGCGCGCACGCTCGACGCCGTGGTCGAGGATTGCGTCAACAGGGTCGGCGTCGACCTCAACACCGCCAGCGAGGCGCTGCTGCAGCGCGTCGCCGGGCTCACGCCTGCGCTGGCGAAGAACATCGTCGCACACCGCGACGCGAACGGGCCGTTCCTGACCCGCAAGGATCTGCTGCAGGTCAGCCGGCTCGGGCCGAAGGCGTTCGAGCAGTGCGCCGGCTTCCTGCGCGTGCCCGGCGGCGCCAACCCGCTCGACGCCAGCGCCGTGCACCCCGAGGCGTATCCGGTCGTCGAGCGCATCCTAGCCCGGACCGGCAAGGACGTGCAGGCGGTGATGGGCGACGCCGCGCTGCTGCGCTCGCTGCGGCCGCAGGAGTTCACCGACGCGCGCTTCGGGGTGCCGACGGTCGTCGACATCCTCGCCGAGCTGGAGAAGCCAGGTCGCGATCCGCGACCGGAGTTCCGGACGGCGGCGTTCCAGGAGGGCGTGCAGGAGCTGAAGGACCTGCAGGAGGGCATGGTGCTCGAGGGCGTGGTGACGAACGTGACCGCGTTCGGCGCGTTCGTCGACATCGGCGTGCACCAGGACGGGCTCGTGCACATCAGCCAGCTCAGCGATCGCTTCGTCGAGGATCCACGCGAGGTGGTGAAGGCCGGGCAGGTGGTGAAGGTGAAGGTGGTCGGCGTCGATCTGGCGCGGCAGCGGGTCGCGTTGACGATGAAGCTGCAGGCCAAGGTCGAGGGCGGGGCGGGGCGCGGTGGCGGGGTTGCGGCGGGCGGCGGACGGCCGGGTGGGCGGCCGGCGGGACCGCCGAAGCGGGAGTTCGGGCCGCCGCCGGGGGCGACGGGCAATCCGCTCGCGGCGCAGCTGGCGAAGCTGAGGGTGAAGGAGCAGTAGGCCGCGGGGGGAAGTAGAAGAGGCGTTGCGATCGCGGTCCACGAAGTTTGGGGAGCCCCTGGCGGGCGGTTCCGCCGACTTCCGCATCGACCGATCGGCAGTCCCCTCCTGCATCATGCCCATCCCCCCTATTCGCCCATCCCCATCATCAATCCCTGCGTTGCGGCGCATGAAGGCGACCCACCGTCGCGACACCGCGCCGGAGGCCGCGATTCGCCGGCTCCTCCACCGGTCCGGCCTGCGCTACCGGGTCGACTGCAGGGTCCTAGAAGCCAGCCGCAGGCGCGCCGACATCGTCTTCGCTCGAGCCCGCGTGGCAGTGTTCGTCGACGGGTGTTTCTGGCACTGCTGCCCGAAGCACGCCTCATGGCCCAAGGCGAATGCCCTTTGGTGGCGCCGCAAGCTCCTTGGGAACGTCAGGCGGGATCGCGACACCGATCAGGCGCTTCGGGCAGCAGGGTGGTTGGTCATCCGGGTATGGGAACACCAACCGCCCCACGAGGCTGCCCACCGAATCCGTGCCGCTGTACGACGGCGTTCCGCCCCATGATCGCACGGTCGCCTGCCAAGGACGCCCCGCAGGCGTTCTCTTGACCTGCGCTTCAGGGGCTTGAAGATGAGCGAAATGGTTGCACCTCGCAGGCAGAGCGGAGTATCGCTTCGGGTAGCAGGCCTCTTCGCTGGAATCGGCGGCATCGAGCTGGGCCTGGCAAAGGCAGGCCACACCTCGACCTTGCTCTGCGAGAACGACCCGGGAGCAAACGCCGTGCTCGACGTGCACTTCCCCGAGGTCGAACGCGCAACGGACGTCCGGACGCTCGATGCGTTGCCGAGAGGCACCGACCTTCTTGCTGCTGGATTCCCCTGCCAGGATCTCTCGCAAGCTGGGTCGACCCGAGGTATCGCGGGGGACCGCTCGGGCTTGATCGCCCACGTCTTTCGACTCCTCGCGAGCCAGAGAGTTCCGTGGGTCTTGATCGAGAACGTACCCTTCATGCTCCGTCTCGGTCGGGGCGCGGCGATGAACTACATCACCTCCCGCCTTGAGGACCTGGGCTACCGCTGGGCCTACCGGGTGATCGACACGAGAGCTTTCGGGCTGCCTCAGCGCCGAGAAAGGGTGTTCATCCTTGCGTCGCTGGCAGAGGATCCCTCGGCTAGGCTCCTGACTCGCGGCCGCGCACCCACGGAGAATCTCGACCACCGTGGCCGTCCATGCGGATTCTATTGGACAGAGGGAATACGCGGGCTTGGCTGGGCAGTCGATGCGGTACCCACATTGAAGGGCGGGTCGACCATCGGCATTCCTTCCCCTCCGGCACTATGGATGCCAGACGGTCGATTCGTAACTCCCGACATTCGGGATGCAGAGCGGATGCAGGGCTTTCGTGCAAACTGGACGCATCCTGCGGAAACCGCGGCACGCCCTGGGCACAGGTGGAAGTTGGTAGGGAATGCCGTCACCGTCGATGTCGTGGAGTGGATCGGCCAACGCCTGGCGAAGCAATCGCACGAGACCATCCGCGTGCCGATCGTTGGCCCCATAGGGGACTCATGGCCGCGTGCCGCCTTTGGCTCTGCTTCGGGCCGGTTCGCAGTGGATGCCGGTGCGTGGCCCGTTTCTCGAAGGGCGCAGCCCATCCAGGAGTTCCTGCTCTATCCTGCGAGAGAACTCTCCCTAAGGGCGATCAGCGGCTTCGCTCGCAGGCTGGTTTCGAGTTCACTTCGAGCACCCGAGGAGTTTAGGGAGGCTCTGCGACTTCGACTCCAGACGTCGGCCAACACCCGCAACTGACAGGCAGGACGTGGGAGTATGACAATGCACGGAACCACGATTCTAGCGCGAACGCTAACTCGTCAAGCGTTTCTCGATAAGCAGTTCAACAATGTCTGGCAGTATCATTCCCGTAGCGATCGCCATTCGAAGGTAGCGTGTTGGGGCATCCTCTTCGACCTGCTCCTCACCAGCCGCGTGCTGAGCGAGCACTTCCAGACCGCCCGCGTTGCGTTCGGCATCAATCACGAGATGCGCGATTTCAGGACCGGACGCAGGAAGAACCTAGATCTCGTAGTTTGCACGCCAGGAACTGCGCGCAGTCAATCACGACGCCAAGTAGACCTCACCGGTCTGGCGAAGTCGTACGGAGTCGTGCTGGATGACGCAGAGACCGAGTTGCTTGCGCAGATGCCACCGGTGATCCAAGCCGATGTTGGGGAGGTTCACATCGCCCTGGAAGCGAAGGCCTGCATGACCGCCCATCGCAAGGCGCGTCCCCGGCTTTACGACGAGTTGTCGTCCAGTCACCAGACGATTCATGGCAGCGCCGCGAACGCCATAGCCGCCGGTTTCGTCATGGTCAACCTAAGTGACGCTTTCATCAGCACCGACCGCAACCGGTGGTCTCTGCGTGATCATCCCCCAGCCGTTACCAAGCACAAGCAGCCTGATGACGCCGTCTCCGTGATCGATAAGATCCGCGAGATTCCCAGGCGTGGCACCACGAACGAATCAGGCTTCGACGCCCTCGGAGTTGTCGTGGTTAAGTGCCGAAACGACGGGTCGCCATTCGAAATCGTCAACGCCAAGCCAGCCGTAGATGTCGGGGATGTGCTGCACTACGAGAGCATGATCCGGCGGGCCGCCAAGCTGTACGAGTCGAGGTTCCCCCAGGCCTAATCATCCAGGTCCGTCGATGTCGATGCCTCTGCTCCCCCAGCACGTCCGCTCCACCACGAACGGCCCCGTCGCCACCATCACCCTCGACCGGCCCGAAGCGCGCAACGCCTACAGCGAGCCAATGCTCGACCAGCTGCTCGCCGCGCTCGACCAGGCCGACCACGACCCGGCGATCCGCGCCGCGATCCTCTGCGGCGCCGGCCCCGGCTTCCACGCCGGCGGTGACCGGAAGGCGATGCAGGCCCGCTCCGGCATGTTCGCCGGCGACCCTGCCGAACTGCGCCAGCGCTACCAGCAGGGCATCCAGGCGATCCCGCGCCGCATCGCCGCGTTCCGGAAGCCCTTGATCGCCGCCGTGCACGGCGCCGCGATCGGCGCCGGACTCGACCTCGCCTGCATGTGCGACCTGCGCCTCGCCGCCGCGTCCGCC
Organism: Planctomycetota bacterium; assembly: GCA_019636245.1. Taxonomy (GTDB): domain Bacteria; phylum Planctomycetota; class UBA1135; order UBA1135; family UBA2386; genus JAEUHS01. The sequence continues at coordinate 21,860 of JAHBXX010000051.1, forward strand.
CAGTTCGGCTCCACCTTCGTCAAGGTCGGCCTCGTGCCCGGCGACGGCGGCGCCTTCTACCTCGCCCGCACGATCGGCTTCCCGCGGGCCCTCGAGCTGATGCTGACCGGCCGGGTCGTCGGCGCCGACGAGGCCCTGCGCCTGGGCCTCGTGCACGAGGTCGTGCCCGACGACCGCCTGCTCGCCCGCGCCGACGAACTCGCCCAACAGCTCGCCGCTCTGCCGGCCACGGCGCTGCAGCTGACCAAGCGCGCCGCCTACCGCAGCTGGCACGCCGACGAGGCGACGGCGCTGGAACTCGCCGCCACCTACCAGGGCATCGCCCAGAACCACCCCGACCACGCCCGGGCGCTCGGCGGCTGACCGCCGCCCCTCACAGGTTCAGCAGGAAGCTCACCGACAGGATGTGGTTCATCCGGTCCGGTCGCGGCTCGGCCTGGTCGATCCACTGGTTCAGGTAGCCGACCTCCACCGCCGAGTGGCGCGCCGCGTCGAGGTGGTAGCCGAGGCCGACGAACGCGCGGTTCTGCCGGCAGCCGGCGCGCTGCACCCGGTTGGTGTCGTTGAGGTCGAAGAACACCTCGTTCCAGGCGGCGGCGTAGAGCGCGCCGTCGGCGGACAGCGGCACGGTGAGCCGCAGCAGTTCGCGCAGCCGCCAGCCGGTGTCGGCATCGATCTCGAAGAACCGCTGCTCGAGGCGGTTCCGCCAGGCGAGCGAGACCCCTTCGACCGGCAGACGCCACGTGGTCTGCTGCCAGGCGCGGTGCTCGACCCACTCGTCGCCGCCGACCGGATCGGTGGCGATCAGGCCGTAGCCGGCCCAGACGCCGAACCGGTCGTCGAGCATGTAGCCGAGGCCGGGCCGGAACAGGAACTGCTCCAGGTGCTCGCCCTCGTCGCGCTGGCGCACCTGCACGTCGAGCCACCAGCGCCAGTGTTCGAGCGCGGGGTCGACCGCCCGCAGGCTGCCCTGGCCGAGGAACACCGCCCACAGCCCGCCGTCGTCGTCGGTCTGGGCGGCGGCGGGTGCGGCAAGCGCGAGCGCGAGCGCCGCGACAGGCCAGGACGGGGTCGTTCGCCGCCGGGTCGGGTCCATGCGGGCGGCGATGCTCGGCGGCGACGCGCGCCGGCGCGAGCGAAAACCAGACGCCGGGCAGCGCGGTTCAGAAGCTCGCCGACATGCCGAACGTCCACCCGCGCACGTCCTCGCCGACGATCACGCTGCCGCCGAGGCCGCACTCGCCGAGCACCGGCAGCACGGCGCCGCAGTTCCAGCGCAGGCCCAGGCCGAACTCGAAGTAGTCGTCGAAACCCAGCAGCTCGCCGACCTCGTCGAGGAACCGCTTGTAGCCCAGTTCGCCGGTCCAGCGCACGCTGCGGCCGCCGACCTGCCAGCCGGTGTCGCCGTCGAAGTCGCAACGGGCCACGAGCCACTGGTAGGTCGTGGCGTCGTCCTGGATCGGGTCGTCGGCCGACAGCGGGTCGGTGCGGCGCAGGTCGTAGCGCAGCACCGGCCGCACCCGCACCCCGCCCCAGTCGAGGTCGCAGTGCTGCAGCCGCAGGCCGCCGCCATAGACCGCGTACGTCGAGTCCCAGTTGAACACGATGCCGTCGAACAGAGCCGCCGTGACGCCGGCGCCGGGGCCCTGGTAGTAGGTCTCGTTCTCGACGTGCGCGATGCCGGCGGCGAGCAGCGGCGTCACCGAGACGGGGCCGAGCGGCACCACGAGCCCGGCGCCGAGGAACCCGCCCAGCGCCTCGAAGCGGCTCTTCACGCGCGTCTCGAGCCCCGGCAGCTGCCCCGCGTAGGCATCGTCGATGGTGAAGCGCGCCTTCGCGTAGCCGAAGTCGCCCTCGAGCCGCAACCGCAGGCCGCCCTCGGCGAGCGGCACCTCGCGCTGCAGCGGGTAGGTCACGATGCCGATCTCCGTGCCGACGTCGTCGTCGACCTGCAGCCGCGCGCTGGACAGCTCCGCCTCGCCGGTGAGGCCGAGGAAGCCGGCCAGGAACGCGGCGTAATGGCTGCTGCGCGCAGCAGCGCGCACCGATTCGCGCAGGTCGTCGAGGGTCTGCCCGGCCAACGGCACGACCAGCCACGGTAGCGTCGCCAGGAGGCTCATGGGGCCGGCGGTGCACCCGGCTGCCGCAGCGGGGCAAGGTCGGCGCGACGGCGCTCGGGCCGCGGTCACGGCGCCCACTCGTACTCGACCGACTCGAGCCGACCGCGCCAGTAGGGTCGTTCGCCGTCCGGCAGTTCCCACGCCACCTCGCCCTGCCGCGGCACCTGCATGCCGTCCTGCTCGGCGTAGTCCCCGAAGCGGCCCACCCACGGCGTCGGCACCAGTTCGCCGGCGACGCGGCGGCCGCGGGCAGCGGCCCGCACGCGGGCGATGCGCCCCTCGTCGTCGAAGGCGACCGCCAGCACCGCGCTCGCCTCGCCGTCCTGCAGCGTGGCCTCGGCGCCGCCGTCGACCTCGCGCCAGCGCACGCCCTGGCTCGGCAACAACGCGGTCGGGTACCAGGCCGCCTCGGCGAGGAAGCGCAGCAGCTGCGCCGTGGCCGCGGCCCCGCGCCCGCGCTGCTCGGCGACCGGCACGAGGCCGCCCAGCGCCGCCACCGTCACCCCTTCGCCGCCGACGTAGGCGTCGACGACGCGCACCGGCACGAGGCCGCCGACGGTCACGGTCGCATCCCAGACGAATGCCGGCCGCCGCGTGACCACCTGCTGCGTCGAGGTGAACGGCACCCAGGCCGGTGTGTCCGGGCCGAGGTCCATCGTGCCGCGATGGCGGAGGCGCGCCGCGGCGACGAGGCGCTGGCCGGGGCGCAGTACCGCGGCGAAGAAGCGCGCCACCGTCGGCGGCACCAGGGCGAGATCCGCGTCGGAGTAGACCGCCGGCGTCCGGTCGAGGCGGCTGGTCGCCAGGGCACCGTGCAGGTCCAGCAGCCGCGCCCGCCAGCGCCATCGGCCGACACCCCAGGCCGCGACGGCGGCGGCGACCAGCAAAGCAGCGCCCCACAGCAGGCGGCGCCGCCAGCGCCGGAGACTCCCGGCGCCGCGGACCCCGGACCCGTCCGGTGCTGCTGGCGCGAGCGATGTGGCGTTGGCGCGGGGCGGTGAAGGCATGACGCGTCGCGCCCGGAATGCTACCTCCAGGCCCAGACCCCACGACCGCAGCATCCTGGCACGACCGCCCTCCCGCCGTAGCATGTCGCCATGCAGGACGATGCCGAGGCCCGCCGGGCGGCACGCGCCGATTGGCCGATCCGGCGCCTGCGTCTCCTGGACGAACCGCCCGCCGACCCGACCACGGCAGCGCAGCGGCTGGCCATGATGTGGGAACTGGTCGTGCAGGCCTGGGCGATCGCCGGCCTGCCGATCCACGACCTCGCGCGCGACCAGTGGCCCATCCGCGTCCGCCGGCTCGGGGATCCCGACTCGTGACCCACCTGGACTCCCTGAACCCGGACTTCCGCGACGATCGCGCCGACGTCGCCGCGCTGGAGAACCGGGCCTGCCGGCAGCCGCCTCACTCGTAGCGCAGCGCCTCGACCGGATCGAGCCGGGCCGCCTTCCAGGCCGGCCACAAACCGAAGAACAGGCCGACCCCGGCCGAGCCGGCGAACGCGAACCCGCGCGCCCACCACGGCGTCACCGCGGCGAGATCGGGCAGCAACGCGCCGACCAGCAGCAGCAGGCCCTCGGCGCACAACAGGCCGAGGCCGCCGCCGATCGCGCACAGCACCACCGCCTCGATCAGGAACTGGCCCAGGATGTCGCTCGGCCGGGCGCCGAGCGCCTTGCGCAGGCCGATCTCGCGGGTGCGTTCGCGCACCGACACCAGCATGATGTTCATCACGCCGACGCCGCCGACCAGGAAGCCGACCGTCGACAGCAGGAACATCACCGCCAGCGCCGCGAAGACGATGTCGTCGAAGGCGGCGATCAGGGTGTTGGCGGTGCCGACCTCGAAGTTGTCGTCCTCGTTCCAGCGCACGCGGCGCTGCCGCCGCAGCACCTGCACGATCTCGTCGATCGCCTGCTCGAGCCGGCCGGACCGGGCGCGCGCGGCCAGGAAGTGGTCCTCGAGCCCGGGATAGAAGCGCCGCACCGTGTAGTAGGGCGCCAGGAAGAGCGTGTCCTCCTCGTTCTGGGCGCCGAACGGCCCCTCCTTGCGCTTCTCCAGCGTGCCGATCACGGTGTACTTGCGCCCCGCGAGCAGGATCTGCTTGCCGACCGGGTCGCCGTGCGGGAACAGCGCCTCGGCGACCGCGTGCCCGAGCACCACCACCGGCGCGCGGTGCTCGTTCTCCTGGTCGGTGAAGAACCGGCCGCTGGCGAGCACGCGGTTGGCGACCTCGACGTTGTCGGGGAACACGCCGCGCAGGCGCGGCGAGTCGACCTCCTCCTTGCCGTGCACGGCGCGGGTCAGGAAGCCCGGCGCGCTGATGCCCGCGGTGACCAGTTCGACCGACGGGCACTGGTCGCGGATCGCCCAGGCGTCCTCGAGCCGCAGCGGCTTGCGCAGCCGCATCTCGCGCGACAGCCGGCCGAGGTTCACCAGCGGCATGCGGTAGACGTAGACGTTGTTGGTGCCGAACTGCTCGACCTGGTCGACGACCGTCTGCCGGAAGCCGTTCAGCACCGAGGCGACAGCGACCACCAGCACCACGCCGATGAAGATGCCGAGCACGGTCAGGAACGACCGGAACCGGTGCGCGACCAGCGTGTCCCACGCCAGCACCACGTTCTCGCGCAGCATCAGCAGGCGGCGGCGCATGTCACTCCGAGCGCAGGGCCTCGATCGGGTCCAGGTGGGCGGCGCGCCGCGCCGGGTGGATGCCGAAGAACACGCCGATCGCCGTGCAGACGGCGAACGCGACCGGCGGCGCCCAGGGCGGGAACTCGGCCGGTAGCGGCGTGTTCGCCGCCAGCAGCGTGGCGGCCGCGTAGGCGATGGCGATGCCGATCGCGCCGCCCAGGCACGACAGCAGCACGGCCTCGACCAGGAACTGCTGCACGATGTCGCGCTGGCTGGCGCCGACGGCCTTGCGCACGCCGATCTCGCGCGTCCGCTCGACGACCGCGACCAGCATGATGTTCATGATGACGATGCCGCCGACGACCAGCGAGATGCCGACCACGAACAGCGCGACGCGGAAGATCGTCTGCGTCAGGTTGCGCCACAGGTCGTTGATGCCCTCGGCGGTGAGGATGCCGAAGTCGTCGGGCGCCCCCGGCCGCAGGTGGTGCCGCGCGCGCACCACGGCCCGCACCTCGTCGATCGTCTCCTCGAGCCGCGCCGGCTCGCGCGCCTTGACGCTGATGTTCACCGATCCCAGCGTGCCGTAGAGCTTCTGGTGCAGGCTGAACGGGATCTTGACGTAGTTGTCCTGCGAGAAGCCGAGGAACGAGCCCTTCTGCGCCGCCGTGCCCACCACCGTGAGCCGCGCGCCGCCGATGCGCAGCTCCTTGCCGATCGGATCCACGTTCGGGAACAGGCGCTGAGCCACCTCGTGGCCGAGGAACGCGACCGCCGCGGCATGGTCCTCCTCGTGCTGCAGCAGCAGCCGGCCCTCGGCGACCTCGTAGGGCTCGATCTCGAGGATCGCCGGCGTCACGCCGCCGATGTCGGTGTCGCGGATCACGTGCTCGCCGCGCTCGAGGTCGGCGGTCGCGTGCACCTCCCAGCCGACGATCTCGGCGCCGGGCACGCGCTCGGCGATCGCCCGCGCGTCGGCGGGCAGCAGGCGCTTGTTGCGCCGCGCCGCGTCGAGGAACTCCTGGCGGTTGGTGATGATGCCGAACCGCTGCACGACGAACACGCCCTTGCCGAGGTTCGACAGCTTCTCGGCGACGTAGCGGTTCAGGCCGTGGATCACGGCGGCGGTGGCGACGATGGCGGCGATGCCGATGATCACGCCGAGCAGGGTCAGGAACGACCGCAGCCGGTTGGCCCAGATCGACTCCAGCGCCAGCTTGCCGGCCTCGACGATCCTCACGGCCGCACCGGGCGCGGCTGCCGTTCGTCGCTGGCGATCGCGCCGTCGCGGATCGTCACCACGCGCTCGGCGTGCTCGGCGATGTCGCGCTCGTGCGTGACGACGACGATCGTGTGTCCTTCGCGGTGCAGCGCCTCGAACAGCAGCATGATCTCGTGCGAGGTCTTCGAATCGAGGTTGCCGGTCGGTTCGTCGGCGAGCAGCAGCGCCGGGTTGGTCACCAGCGCCCGCGCGATGCTCACCCGCTGCCGCTGGCCGCCGGAGAGCTCGTTCGGCCGGTGGTCGAGGCGGTCGCCGAGGCCGACCTTCTGCAGCGCCTCGGTGGCGCGGCGCCGCCGTTCGGCCGGCGGCATCTGCGCGTAGACCAGCGGCAGCTCGACGTTGCGCAGCGCCGACGCGCGCGGCAGCAGGTTGAAGGTCTGGAACACGAAGCCGATCTCGCGGTTGCGGATCCGCGCCAGCTCGGCCTCGCCGAGGCTGGCGATCGGCTGCCCTTCGAGCCAGTACTCGCCGGCCGTCGGCGTGTCGAGGCAGCCGATCAGGTTCATCAGCGTCGACTTGCCCGAGCCGGACGGCCCCATGATCGCGACGTACTCGCCGCGGCGGATCACCAGGTCGACGCCGCGCAGCGCGTGCACCGTCGCGCTGCCCATCGCGAACGAACGCACGAGCCCGCGCGTGCGGATCACCTCGTCGGGGGCGGGCGCGGCGTGCACGGCGGCTCCGGTCAGCGGTTGCGCCGCGTGCGGCCCTCGAGATCGGCCTGCCGCTCGCGGTCGACGGCGAGACGGTCCCATTCCTTCAGCGCGCGCAGCACCTGGTAGGGACCGCTGACCACCACGTCGCCGGGCGCGAGTCCGCCCGTGATCTCGATGTCCATGTCGCCGGTGATGCCGCTCTCGACCGGTCGGAAGCGGGCCCGGCCGTCGACCAGGAGGAACACGCCCTCGACCTCGCGCAGGCGCTGACGCCGCTCGGCCGACAGCGGTTCGGGGCCGTCGCCGCGCGGCTCGGGCGGGGCGACGTAACGCCCGCCGGCATCGAACTCGACCTCGCGTGCGGTCAGCGCCTGCAGCGGCACCACGAGGCAGTCGGTGCGCACCGCGGTGACGATCGAGGCGGTGGCGGTGAAGCCCGGCCGCAGCTGCGGCGCCGGCTCCTCGAGCCGAACGACGACCTTGAAGTCGCGTCCCTCCTGGCTCGCCTGGCCGCTCGACGTCGTGCTGGCCTGGATCGGGCTCTGGCCGATCTCGGTGACGGTGCCGGCGAACTTCACGTCGCGCATCGCATCGACCTCGACCTCGGCCGGCGCGCCGAGCACGACGTCGACGATGTCGGCTTCGTCGACGCGGATCTCGGCCTCGATCACCGACAGGTCGGCGATCACCATCAGCGTCGCCACCGGATTGCTCTGGATGCCGGGCACGGCGCGTTCGCCCTTCTCGACGTTGAGGCGGGTGACGCGCCCCGACAGCGGCGCCCGCAGCACGGTCTTGCCGAGCACGTCGTTGGCGCGCGCCAGCTGCGCCCGCGCCGCGTCGAGCCGGCTGCAGGCGGCGTCGCGCTGCGCCTTCGCGGCGTCGACGCGCGTGGCGACGACCCGCAGGCCGGCCTCGGCCTGGCGGATGCGCGCCCGCTGCAGGTCGAGCCGCCGCTGCGCCAGCCGCGCCTCCGCCTCCGCCACCTCGTACTCCTCGCTGCCCAGCAGGTTGGCCTGGAACAGCTCCTGCTTGCGGCGGAACGACGACTCGGCGCGCTCGTGCGAGACCAACGCCTGCTCGAGTTCGACCTCGACGTTCGCCATCGCCGTGTGCTCGGCGGCCAGCTGCGCCTCGGCGGTGGCGACGCCGACCTCGGCGTTCTTGGCCTCCGCCTCGGCGGCGCCGACCTGGGCCTGCGCCGCGTCCACCTCGGCCCGGAACTGCAGGTCCTCGAGCCGCAGCAGCACGTCGCCCTGCTCCACCTGGTCGCCCTCGCGCACGCGCAGGTCGACGATCAGCCCGGTGACCTCGGCCTGGATCTCGACGAACTCCTTGGCGCGGATCTCGCCCGTCGCGGTGACGAGGTGCCGCAGGCGGCCCACGGTCTCGGCGCGCGCGGTCACGATCTTCTTCGGCGGCACCGGCTTCAGGGCCAGCCAGGCGATGCCGCCGGCCGTGCCCAGGGCGAGCAGCAGCAGGACGAGGTGGGTGCGTTTCATGCCGGATGGGACGGTCGGCGCCGGGCGGCCCCAGGTGGCCGGGCGAGGGGCGAAACCGCCGCGGCGCCGCCGGGCGGGTTCGAGGGCGGAGCATGATCGGGTACGCGGCGGCGGATTCCAGGCCGGGGCGGGGCATGGGCGTCGGCCGCCGACGCCCACGAGCACCAGGGGCCCCTGCGACCGCTGCGACCGCATTCCCCCTACGGCAGGCGGAACTCGTGGCGCGCCGTCGCCGCGAAGGCGAGGCTGAG
>JAHBXX010000052.1 GCA_019636245.1 Planctomycetota bacterium
TCGCGCGCAGCGCGGTGGCCGCCGCCGCCGTGGCGGCGGCGGCGCTGCTCGCGGGCGCGGTCGGCACGACGGCGCCGTTCCTGCGGCCGGGGGCGGGCAGCGCGCTGGTGCTCGCGGATCCGGGTTCGCCCGCGGCCGCCATGGTGCAGCACCTGCCGAGTTCGCGCCTGGCGCAGCTCGGCTTCGACTTCGGCGGTTTCCGTCCCGACCGTCTGCGCGTCGACGTGGCCCGCGACGGCGTCGTGCTGTTGCGCTGCCCGCTGCAGCCGGAGGTCGATCGCGCCGGCGGCGTGCTGGCCCTTGCCACGGCCCAGGCCGGCTGGCGCGACCTGCTCGATGCCCTGCTGCGCAGCAGCCGCGAGGGACCGGTCGACGTCGCGTTCGTCGCCCCGGGCCTGGCGTCGCTCGGCAGCGCGCGGCTCCGGCTGGACGACGAGCCGCCGCAGATCGAGGGTTGGCTCGAACTCGGCGAGTCCGGCCTGCTGTGCACGGGCGCGCGGCTCGTCTGGCACGGCGTCGACGGCGTCGGCATCGCCCGCGTGGCGGCCGAGGTGTCGTTCCGCGACGGGCGCCGCGTCGAGCTGCCGCTGGCCGGCAGCCGCGGCGAACTCGACCTCGGCGCGGCGCTCGCCGTCCACCTGCCCGGCACGGGCGCGCACGGCGCCGGCGAGGTGACCCTGGTGGCCATCGACCTGGCCGGCAACCGCGCCACGGGCGCCCCGGCGGAGTTCGCCGCCGCCGACCTGGCGGCGCCGGTGGTGGAGGAGGTCACGGGACCCCAGGGCGAACCCTACGTGCCGGTGACCGGCGAGGCGGCGCGCCTGCGCCTCCGCCTGTCGGCGCCGGAGGCGGGCTGCACGCTGCGCCTGCTGGGGCTCGACCAGGTCGAGCTGGCGCGCCTGCCGCTGGTGGAGCCCGGGGCCACGCACGTGTTCGACCTGCCGCTGCAGGGCAGCGGCGGCGCGATCGCCGGTGGACCGCTGTGGTTCGTGGTGGAGGATCCGGCCGGCAACCGCACGCAGCAGCAGTTCCCGCTCGTGCTGCGCCGCCGCGACCTCCAGCTCGCGGTGGCCGGGCGGGGGCCGGGAGCGCTGTGGACCGGTGGCGAACTGGTGCTGGTCGACACCGGCGCCGAAGCGGTGCTCGCGACCGCGGCGCCGTTCCGCATCGTGCGGGCGGCGGTCGAGGTGGCGCGCGGCGTCGACGCGATCGAGCCCGTCCCGCTGGTGCAGGTCGGACCGGACGGCGAGGAGCGTGTCCGGTGCCGCTTCGCCGCGCTGCCGCCCGGCCGCCACGACCTGCGCCTCGACGTCGAGGATGGCCCTGGCGTCGGCGCCGAGCGGTCGGTGCACCGGCTGCCGCTGCGCGTCCTGCCACCGGCCATCGAACTGCGCCTGCCGGCCACGCGGTCGCGCTACCTGCCGGGCCTGCTGCAGGCAGGTCTCCTGGCCCGGCGAGCGCGCGGCTACGGCGAGGGCCCGGGCTGGCGGCTCGACCCGGCGTTGCGCCCCTACGTGCGCGGCACGCTGTGGGTCGGCACCGGCGACCTGGTGCCGCTGCCGCTGCCCGAACACGGCGCGCCCGCGGACCCGCTGTTGCCCGAAGTGGTGCCGGTGCCCGGCCACAACCTGCTGGCGCTCGACCTGCGCGACGTGCTCGACCGGCCGGTGCGGGTCGTGCTCGGCGACGGTGGTTCGGCGCGGCGGCGCGTGGGCGAGCGCGACCTCGACGTCATCGCCGACTTCTGGTGGCACGAAGGCCCGCCGGAGCCGATCGGCGAGCAGCTGCTGGTGGAGTACGGCCAGCCCGCCCGGCTGCAGCTGCGCCTGCCGCTGCCGTTCCGCGACGACGAACGCGGCGAACTGCTGCTCGGCATCGCCCAGAGCGAGATCGCCGCCGCCCGCGTCGTCACCGGCCCGGCCGCGGCGGTGGTGTCGTTCGAGCTGCCGTTCGAGGTCTGGAGCGTGGCGGCGCGGCTGGCCGGCCGCACGCGCGAGGAGTTCGCCGAACAGCTCGAACGGCGGCTGGAGGCCTACGTCGCCACGCCGGCCGGCCGCCAGGCGCTGTCGCTGCGGCTGCGCACGACCCGCAGCACGCTGCGACCGCTCGAGCTGGCCGAGCTCGGCGATCTGCCGCCGGCGCTCGGTGCGATCCGCATGCTGCCGGTGCTGGCGCCCGAAGCGCCGTTCGCGGAGCCGGTGCCGACCGCGGCGCCGCCGCGGTCGTCCTTCCGCCCGCAGCCGGCCGTCGCCGTGCGCAACCTGGCCGACTTCCTGCTGCAGGAGCGGGAGTTCACCTGCGGCGAGGCGCGGGCGCTGGTCGCGGCGGCGCCGCGCTGGACCGCGGGCGTCGAGCCGCGGCGGCTGGTGCACCACGACGATCCGCTGGGCCGCGCGCGCCTGCAGGCGCTGCTGCCGCCCGGCACCGCCGCGGCCGACGCCGACCAGCCGCTGGTCGGCGTCGATTTCTACCAGGCCTTCACGCTGGCGCGCCTGCTCGGGCTCGCGGTCCGGGGCGATCCCGACCTGTTCCGCCTGCCGCTCGGCTGCGAGCTCGAACTGGCGGCCTACACCGCGGCCCGACGGCCGGCCTGCCACGGCGTGGCCGCCCACGGCGGCGCGGTGGCGATGGCGGCGTTCGTCGCCGCGGCCGGGCGGCTGGAGCGCGGCACGGCCGCGACCGTGGCGATGTCGCGGCAGGCCGGCGACGTGGTGCCGGCGCCCGACGGCAGCTTCGTCGGGCTCGACTTCGGCGTGCGCGAGTGGGTCGGCGACCTGCCGTACGTGCCGGGCGCCGAACTCCTGCTGCGCGAGTGGATCGGCGACCACGCGGTGCATCTCGCGCGGGTGTCGGCGTTCGCCGCCGGCGCGGCGCAACCGCCGCCCGACCTGGCGGCGCCGCTGCGTTCGCTCGGCGTCGTGCGCGGCCTGGCGCTCGGCGAGCTCGACGGCATCGTCGCCCCGAGCGGCGCACGGCTCGACGCCGCGCGATTGCAGGTCGTGCCGGACTCGGTGCCCGGCGTGCTGCGCACCGAGCAGCTGGCGCGCGACGGGCGCGACCTGGCGGCGCCGCAGCGCGACCCGCGCCTGCAGCGCATCGGCTTCCGGGTCGCCGCCGCGGCCGCCGGGCTGGTGCGGTTGCGGGGGTGGCGATGAGGCGCGCGGCGCTGCTGCTGGTGCTCGCCTTCGCGGCCTGCCAGTCGGCCGCCGGCGATGCCGGCCGTCTTGCCGACCTGCCGCCGCTCGACTGCGCCGTGCTGGTCACCGGCGGCGCCTTCCTGGCCGCGGCCGGCGGCGAGGCCGGGACCTTCGCGCGCGGGATCGAGGCGCGGCAACAGGCGTCGCCGGAGACGATCGCGATCGAGCAGTTCGTCGATGGCCTGCGGCAGAGCCGGGTCTTCCACCGGGTCGCGCTCGACGACGACGCCGAGCGGCGGCGGGCGGTGCGCGACCTGCTGCGCGATGGCGCCGCCGGCGCCGCGGCGCAGGCGTTCCTGCAGCGGGCGCGCGACGACGGGTTCGACGTGCTGCTGGTGGTCGAGGAGCTGCAGGACGGACCGATCGACGCCCAGGGCACCAACGGCCGCTGGCCGATCACGTTCGTCACCTGGATCCTGGTCGGACTCGGCATGGTGATCCCCGACCAGACCTTCGAGTCGCGCGCGACGCTGCGCGTGACGCTGCGCGACCTGCAGACCGGCCGTGTGCTGCACGACCCGCTGCTGGTCGCCGGTCCGGTGGAACTGGCGTTGACCGAGCGCACCGACGTGCTCGGGCTCCTGCTGTCGATCGTGGTGCCGCCGTTCTGGATCCACGACGACGCCGACCGCGTCGGTGCGGCCGTGCGCGCGACGACGGAGCGGCGCCTCCTGCTGTCGCTGGCGCGCGACCTGAAGAGCGAGTCCGTGCGCCAGCGGCTGCGCGAACGCAGCGCGGCGCGCATCGTGCTGCTCGACGACGGCGAGCCGCTGCGCATCGCCGTGGACTCGGCCGAGAGCCTCGGCGTCGTGCGGCTGCGCGCCGAGCGGCACCTGCCGCCCGAGCAGGTGGCGGCGTTCGAACGCGAACTGCTCGCGTCCCGGCGCTGGGACGGCGAGCGCTTCCGCCACGAGGCGACGCTGCCCCGGGAGCTGCGCGGGGGCCTGCTGCAGGTCCTGGTCGGCACGATCCGCGGTGGCGTGGCGTCGGCGACGTTCGCGCCGGGGACCCGGCCGTGAGGCTGCCTCGCGGCATCGAGGTCGGTGCGGCCACGCACACCGGCCTGGTGCGGGCCCAGAACGAGGACGACTACTTCGTGGGCACGCTGCCGCAGCCGGCCGCCGGCCTGCTGCTGTGCGCGGTCGCCGATGGCATGGGCGGCGTCGCCGGCGGCGCCGAGGCCAGCCGGCTGGCGTTGCGCGCCCTGGGGGCGACGTTGCTCGACGGCCAGGCGTCGGGCGCCATCGAGGCCCGGTTCCGCGACGGTTTCCGCGCCGCCAGCGCCCGGGTGTTCGCCGAGGCGAGCACCGTGTCGGCGCTGCGCGACATGGGCACGACGCTGACGGCCCTGTGCTTCGCCGGCGACACCGTGCACCTGGGCCACGTCGGCGACACGCGCGCCTACCGCTGTCGTCGCAATGCCTGCGAGTGCCTGACCGTCGACCACGCGGCGCGCGAGCCCGAGAACGTGCTGCTGCGCTGCATCGGCGGCGGCAAGGACCACAGCGACGTCGACCACGCGCGCATCGACGTGCAGGCGGGCGATCGCTTCGTGCTGGTCAGCGACGGCGTCTGGTCGGTGGTCCCGGCCGCCGACCTCGCGCGCCTGGTCGCCCGCGGCAGCGCGCAGGCCGCGGCCGAGGCGCTGGTGACGGCGGCGCTGCGCGCCGGCGGTCCCGACAACGCGACCGCGGTGGTCGTCGACGTGCGGGATCCGGCGGCCGCCGGCGTGCACGAGGTCGATCTGCCGCGCGACGAGCGGCCGTCGGGCCGCGAGCGCTGGCCACGCCCCGGGTCGCTGCGGCCGGCGCTGTGGCCGTGGCTGCTCTGGGCGGCGGCGCTGGTGGTGCTGGCGGCCGCTGCATCCCGGTGGGCGTGGGGCGTCGACGCCTGGCAGTGGTTCACGCACCGGGTGGGCTGAGCCAGGGCGCGGCGGCGCCCGGCCGGGCGAACCGGCCGGCCTCACCCGTTGCCTGCCGGCCCGGGTTGCGCAACGATGCCGCCGCCCCCGCCGACCCCGATGCCGAAGAAGCTGCAGCGCAAACTCCCCGTCCCGAAGCAGCCTGCGGCGCTGGTGCCCCAGGGCGGCGGCGCTTCGGCCGATCGCGGCTCCGGCCTCGGTCTCGCCCTGGGCCGCAATCGGGTCACGCCCCGCGTGCTGGCCGAGTTCACCAGCCAGCTCGCGGTGCTGCTGAACGCCGGCATCCCGATCACCAAGAGCCTGCGCATCCTCGAGGGCCAGCTGCAGCCCGGGCCGATGAAGCGCATCGCCGCCGCGCTGGTCGAGGACGTCGAGGGCGGCACCGCGCTGTCCGAGGCGATGCAGAAGCACGACCTCGTGTTCGACGCGCTCTACACCAACATGGTGCGCGCCGGCGAGGCGGGCGGCGTGCAGGAGGAGATCCTGAACCGGCTCAGCGGCTTCCTGGTGCAGGCCGAACGCATCAAGTCGCGGGTCAAGGGCGCCCTGGCCTACCCGGTGGCGATCATGATCGTCGCGCTGCTGGTGCTGCTGCTGGTGTTCGCGTTCGTGATCCCGCGCTTCAAGCAGGTGTTCGAGACCATGGGGCGCGGCGAACTGCACTGGACCACCCAGGTGGTCATGGGCGTCGGCGAGCACATGAAGGTGTGGTGGTGGGCCTACCTGCTGGCGGTCGTGCTGGTGCTGGCGGTGCACCGCCTGCTGATGCAGAAGGTCATGGGCTACCGTCGCCTGATGCACCGCGTGGCGCTGCGCATGCCGCTGTTCGGGCCGCTGGTGCACAAGAGCCTGGTGGCGCGCTTCGCACGCACCTTCGGCACGCTGATCCAGAGCGGCGTGCCGCATCTCGATGCGCTCGACATCCTGCAGGCGTCGACGCACAACGTGCACATGAAGGGCGCCGTCGGCATGGTGCAGTCCTCGATCAAGGAGGGCGCCGGCTTCGCGGTGCCGATGGGCGAGAGCCACATGTTCGACGACATCGTCGTCAACATGGTCGACGTCGGCGAGCAGACCGGCGAACTCGACCGCATGCTGGCCAAGGTCGCCGATCGCTACGAGACCGAGGTCGACCAGACGGTCGAGACCACGTTCAAGGCGATCGAGCCGATCCTGCTGGTGGTGATGGCCGTGGTGGTCGGCTTCATCGTCTTCGCGCTGTTCATGCCGCTCCTGACGATGATGCAGCAGATCAGCCGCAGGTGACCGTGTCGCTGGTCTGGCGCATCCTGCTCGTCTCGCTGCTGCTCAACGTCCTGACGATCGGCAGCGTGCAGGTGGTCGTCTACCTGTCGCAGCAGGAATGGTTCCGCGACCAGCGCAACTCCATGCTCGAGTCGGTGCTGGAGTCGCTGGCGGTGCTGGAGCGCGTCTACGCGCCCGGCCGCCTCGGCGACGCCAGCCAGGTGCGGCCGCTGGTGCTGAACTCCGCCCTGCGCGAGGTCTACGACGACGTGATCCTCACCAGCGGTCGGCCGCCGTACGAGGGCGCGATCCACCTGAATCCGCGCGGCGCCGTGCACCGTGACCCCGACCGGTTCCCGCGGGCCGAGATCCTGGCCGGCATGGAGCGCTCGCGCGACGTCTACGGCCTGCTGCCGGTCGCCGGCGGCTACTGCTACTGCGTGCGCCAGGGCGAGTCGGTGGCCGGCTACGTCTGGTTCGTGCCGCGCCACCCGGAGGCCTCGCCGACCCTGCCGCTGCTGCTGACCGCGCTGGCGGCGCTGGCGGTCGGCACGCTGTTGTTCGCCGGCCTGCTGACCTGGCACATGCGCCGCGCCGTCGGCCGGCCGTTGCAGGCGATCTCCGCCGCCGCCGCCGCGGTCGCCACCGGCCGCTACGACGTGCGGCTGCCGGAGCGGCAGGGCATCGCCGAACTGGCGCCCGTCGTGGCGACCTTCAACCGCATGGCGTCGCAGGTGGGCGAGAACACGGCCGTGCTCGAACAGGCGGTGCGCCGCGCCGTCGAGCAGGCCAAGCAGCAGGAGCGCGCGCTGGTGCAGAGTTCCCGGTTGGCCAGCATCGGCACGCTGGCGGCCGGCGTCGCGCACGAGATCAACAACCCGATCGGCGGCATGCAGAACGCCGTGCACCGGCTGCTGCAGGCGCCCGATCTCGACGACCGGCAGCGCACCTACCTGCAGCTGGTGCAGGACGGGCTGCAGCGCATCGGCCGCACGGCCCGGCGCCTGCTCGACTTCTCGCCGCGCACGCCGGTGGCCGGTGCGCTGTCGATCGCCGCGGCCGTCGACGGGGCGCGGGCGCTGGTCGAGCACCGGGTGCAGGCGCAGCAGGTGCGGCTGGAGGTCGACGTGGCCGCCGACCTGCCGGCGGTGCACGGCGACCAGCACGAGATCCAGCAGGTGGTGCTGAACCTGCTGCTGAACGCGCTCGACGCGCTGGCCGAGCGCGGCCTGGGCACCGGCGGCCGCATCGGCGTGCGCGCCCGGCGCCAGGCAGGCGAGGTCGTGATCGAGGTCGAGGACGACGGCCCCGGCATGGCCGCCGAGGACCTGGTCAGGGTGTTCGATCCGTTCTTCACCAGGAAGGCGCGCCCCGACGCCAGCGGCCTGGGCCTGTTCATCTGCTACGCGATCGTGCAGAACCACGGCGGCCAGATCGGCGTCGACAGCCGGCCCGGCCAGGGTTTCCGCGTGCGCATCACGCTGCCGGCGCGGGCATGAGGGGCGCGCCCCCCGGCCCGCTCGCGGGCCGCCCGGGGCTCGGTCCCTAGGCCTCCGCCTCGCGGCCGGAGTGCAGCCAGACCTGGTTCTTGCCGCGCCGCTTGGCTTCGTGCAGCGCGCGGTTGGCGTTGCGACGCAGGTGCTCGGTGGTGCCGGCGGAGCGGCCGTCGTAGCAATCGACGCCGATCGACACCGTGACCTGGCGCTGGAACGTGCCGTTCTGCACCACCATGCCGGCGATGCGCTGGCGGATGCGCAGCGCCGTCTGCACCGCCTCGGCGGGGCTGGTCTGCGGCAGCAGCACGCAGAACTCGTCGCCGCCGAAGCGGGCGGCGAAGTCGGTTTCGCGCACGTTGGCCCGCAGCGCCTCGGCGACCCGGCGCAGGACCTCGTCGCCGAAGCTGTACTCGGTGGTGTCGTTGACGCTCTTGAAGTCGTCGACGTCGATCAGCAGCAGCGACAGCGGGTTCTGATGCCGCTGCGCGCGCTTCCACTCGGTGGCGAGCACGCGCTTGATGTGCAGCTCGGACAAGAGGCCGGTCTTGAAGTCCGTGCTGACCTGGCTCTCCAGCCGCTGGGCCCGGGCCTGCAGGCTGCGCAGCCGCGACCGGGTCTGCAGCGCGAGTTCGATGCGGTGCAGGCACTCGGTGGGCGACGCCGGCTTGAGCACGAAGTCGCGGAAGGGCACCTGCGCCTGCCGGGCCTCGGCGAGCGCCTGCAGGTCGTCGACCAGCAGGATCACCGGCACCGGGTCGTCCTGGCGCTGCAGTGTCTCGAGCAGTTCCAGTTCGACGCCGCCAGCGCACAGGACCAGCGGGTTCAGCACCACGACGTCGGGGCGTCGCTCGGTGGCCAGCCGATGGCTTTGGGCCAGCGAGTCGGCGACCTCGACGGCGTAGCCGCTGCGGGCGAGGGCCGCGCACAACTCGAGCAGAGGATCCCGGTTGTGGTTCATCACCAGCACCGTCGGCGGGCCTGGAGGCGGCGCCGGGGCCGGCCCGCCGGCTGGGTTCGTCGATGGGCGCTGCGGGCTCTCCACGGGTTGCTCGGTCGTCACGGCTGCAAGGCTCGGGTGCACCAGCGAGGGCCGCCGCCGCCCGCGCGGGCCGCGTCGCCACCGCTTGGCGGCAGCAGTCTACCTCGTTCCGGCGGCCGCGGAAGAGGCCGGGGCGGTGCCGGCTGCCAGATCGGCCTTGACCCGTACGGGTGCGTCCCTAGACTCCTCCGCCCCTGATTCCGCCGCAGACGTTTCCACGACACCGCAACTCGAGGCAAGGAGCCGTTCGCACGTGCCGCTAGTAACCGCCCAGGAACTGATCGACGCGGGAGTCCACTATGGCCACCAGGCCAGCCGGTGGAACCCGAAGATGAAGCCGTACATCCACGGCAAGCGGCACAAGATCCACGTGATCAACCTGGAGGAGACGATCCGCGGGCTCTACCGCGCGACGCACTTCCTGCGCCACCTGGCGGCGACCGGCGCGCAGATCATGTTCCTCGGCACGAAGAAGCAGATCCGGCCGGTCGTCGAGGCCGAGGCGCGGCGCTGTTCGATGCCGCCGGTGACCGAGCGCTGGATCGGCGGCACGCTGACCAACTTCGCCACCGTGCGCGAACGGCTGGCGCGCCTGCTCGAGCTCGAGCAGCTCGAGGCGACCGGGGCGATCGAGAAGTACAAGAAGAAGGACCAGTCGACGATGCGCCGCGAGATGAAGCGCATCCGCCGCAACCTCGAGGGCGTGCGCGATCTGCACGGCCTGCCGGGCGCCCTGGTCGTGGTCGATCCGCGCCGCGAGGACAACGCGATGCGCGAGGCCAAGCGCATGAACGTGCCGGTCGTGTGCGTGCTCGATACCGACTGCGACCCGTCGCTGGCCGACATCGTGATCCCGGCCAACGACGACGCGATGAGCTCGGTGCAGCTCGTGCTCAGCAAGCTCGCCGACGCGATCCTCGAAGGGCGCCAGCAGTGCGACGAGGGCACCCTGCGCGACGCGCAGCGCACCGCGGCCGAGGACGTGCGCAACCGGCAGGCGCCGGGGCGCCGCAGCGAAGGCCGCGACGGCGGTCCGGGCGGCGGCAGCGCAGCGGTTGGGCAGCGGCGGCCCACGCTCACCACCGGCGGCGGCGCCACGCCGGCTCGGTGTCGATCGGTTCGGACCGCACCGAGGCCGAAGCGCCGGCCGCCGAGCCCGCGCCGCCGGGCGAGGCCGCGCCGCAGTAGCGGCGCGCGGGCGCGCCGCGGCGGCGGTCGCCGACGCGCCCCATCCCCCTTCCTGGCTGCCGCGCGCCCATGCGCCGGCGGCCGCAGCTGCCGGGCGCGCCGAAGCGGCTCGCCCTCCCGAACAGGACCTGACATGACCGAGATCGATGCGAAGACCGTGATGCGCCTGCGCGAGATGACCGGCGCGCCGATGATGGACTGCAAGGCCGCGCTGAAGGAGACCGCCGGCGACGTCGACAAGGCCAAGGACGTGCTGCGCAAGAAGGGCAAGCAGGTCGCCGACAAGGCCGCCGGCCGCGAGGTCAAGGAGGGGCTGGTCTACTCCTACACGCACCACAACGGCAAGGTCGGCGTGCTCGTCGAGGTCGTCTGCGAGACCGACTTCGTGGCCCGCAACGAGGACTTCAAGGCGTTCTGCCGCGGCGTCGCGCTGACGATCACCGCCTATTCGCCCGCCTACCTGAACCGCGAGACGGTGCCGGCGGCGGACCTCGAGAAGGAGCGCACGATCGTGCTCGAGATGACCGCCGAGAGCATGAAGGGCAAACCGGCGCAGGTGATCGAGAAGGCCGTCGAAGGCCGCATGGACAAGTTCTTCGCCGAGAAGTGCCTGATGGAGAAGCAGTACGTGCCCGACGACAGCAAGACCGTCGAGCAGGTGCGCACCGAGCTGGTCGGCAAGATCGGCGAGAACATCCAGGTGCGCCGCTTCGTGCGCATGGAACTCGGCGGCTGATCGCCGGCGACCACCATGCCCCGACCTCCCGCCGGTTCCGCGGTGCCGTCTTCGCGCCTGCGGCGCATCCTGCTGAAGATCAGCGGCGAGAGCCTCGGCGAGGACGGCGCCGGCGTGGCGCCCGCCGTGGTGGCCAGGGTCGCCGGGCAGATCGCGCGCGTGCACGGCCTCGGCGTCGAGGTCGCGGTCGTGGTCGGCGGCGGCAACCTGCTGCGCGGGGCCGAGTTCGCCCGGCTCGGTACCAACCGCGCGACGGCCGACCACATGGGCATGCTGGCCACCGCGATCAACGCCCTGGCGCTGCAGGACGCGCTCGAGCGCGCCGGCATCGAGACGCGCGCCGCGTGCGCCGTCGAGATGAAGACGATGATGGAGCCCTACATCCGGCGGCGGGTGATCCGCCATCTCGAGAAGGCGCGGGTGGTGATCCTGGCCGGCGGCACGGGCAATCCGTACTTCACCACCGACACCGCCGCCGCGCTGCGCGCGACCGAACTCGGCGTCGACGCGATCTTCAAGGCCACCAAGGTCGACGGCGTCTACACGGCCGACCCGGCCAAGGATCCGACGGCGACGCGCTTCACCCACATCGGCTTCGAGGAGGCCCTCGCCCGCGACCTGCGGGTGATGGACCGCACCGCGTTCACGCTGTGCATGGAGAACAAGATGCCGATCATGGTGTTCGACATGTTCGTCGACGGCAACATGGAGCGCGCCGTGCGCGGCGAGCAGATCGGCACCTGGGTCGGCTGAGGCGGGAGCGCGGTCCGGAGCGTCCCGCCAGGGTTGCCGGCAGTCGGTGCTGGGGTCCTGCTCGGCTGCGCGCTACAGTGCCCTGGCAGCGGCCGACGGCGCCCGCCCGGTGAACGCATGGACCCTCACGCCCCGATCCTCAACGACCTCCACCAGAAGACCGACAAGACGCTGAAGCACCTGAAGGAGCAGCTCGGCAGCATCCGCACCGGGCGCGCCTCGCCGACGCTGGTCGACACGATCCGCGTCGACTACTACGGCACCTCGACGCCGCTGCAGCAGGTGGCGCACATCTCGGTGCCGGAGCCGCGGCAGCTGCTGATCAAGCCGTTCGACGGCTCGCCGCCGGTCATCAAGGAGATCGAGCGGGCGATCCAGAAGTCCGACCTCGGCCTGAACCCGCAGTCGGACGGCAAGGTGCTGCGGCTGGTCATGCCGCCCCTGTCCGGGGAGCAGCGCCAGAAGCTGGTCGGCAGGGTCAAGGACCTGGTCGAGCAGAACCGGGTGGCGTTGCGCAACGAGCGCCGCGACGCCAACAAGGCCGCCGACCAGATGAAGAAGGACGGCAAACTGACCGAGGACCAGTGCAAGAAGGCGCACGAGGCCGTCGACAAGGAACTGAAGGCGGTCGAGGCCAAGCTCGAGGAGATGCTGAAGGCGAAGACGCGCGAGATCCTGGAGGAATGACGGGTCCGGGGCGCGGCTCCGGCCCGGAGGGGCGTTCCGCCAGCTGGGTGCGAGGAGGGCTGCTGGCCCACGTGTTGCTCGCTCGGTCCTGAGGCCTGGCCGAGTCCGCCGGGGCCGTCGGCGGGAAGAGGCCTCGGGCGCGGTCCTGCGGCGGGGATTGACGTCCGGTCGGCCCCCCGGCAGGCTTTGGGTTACTCACACGCCGCGTCGGGATATCGAGTCCGGGTGCCAGCTCGACCTTCGAGCGGACCTGCGGATGGAAAGCGCGGTGGCGAGGAAGGCAGGAACGATGAGGCTGCTCAGTCCGCTCTCCGCTCTCCGGGTCGTAGCGGAGGTGCGGGTGGCGGCTGGAACGCCGGTGCCTGCTCGGGCCGAAACCGTAGGCCGTGCAGGTTGGATCCGGGTTGCGCTGCTGGTCGGCGTGGCGTCGTTGTCGGCGCCGTCGCTGCGGGGCCAGAGCTCGGTGCGCGGCTGGGCCGACGAGTGGTTCGACACCGAGTCGCGCGAGGGCGGCATCGTGCAGTTGTCCGGCCACGACTTGCAGTTCGGGATGCTGCGCGGCGACGGCAAGGTGTTCGTCGAAGGCAACGGGTACGACGGCATGTGCACGGTGCCGCCGGCGCCGGCGGGCACCCGGTACGTCGAGATCGGCGTCAGCGAGAAGTACGTGGTGGGCCTGCTGTCGGACGGCACCATCGTCCAATGGGGGTTCCAGTATGGCTACGCGGCGCCACCGCCCTCGGTGCCCGTTCCTCAGGTTCCATCGCTGCCGCCGGGGACCACGTACACCCGGGTGGCCTGCGGCGCTGCTCACACCGTGGCGCTGCGTTCGGATGGTGAGCTGGTGGCCTGGGGCCGCAACCTCGAAGGGCAGTGCAACGTGCCCGCGCTACCGGCGGGGATACGTGTGCAGCAGGTTTGCGTCCAGGGAGGCTCCAATCTGGTGCTGCTCGAAGACGGCACCGTCGTGGGTTGGGGACTCAACACGTACGGCCAGCTCGGCGTGCCGCTGGCGCCTGCGGGGACCCGCTATGTGTCCCTTGCGCTGGGCATCGGCCATGGCCTGGGGCTGCGCTCGGACGGCTTGGTGATCGCGTGGGGCGACAACTCGCGCGGCCAGTGCAACGTGCCGGCGCTGCCGCCCGGCACGTGGTACACCATGGTCAGCGCGGGGTTCGACGAGAGCCTCGCGCTGCGTTCGGATCAGGTGCTGGTGCCCTTCGGGACCAACTTCCAGTACTACCTCGGCAGCGTGCCGACCGTGCCCGCAGGCCGCCGGGTGCGGCAGATCCTCGCGGGTGGCGGCTGGGTGGCGATGCTGCTCGACGACGGCCGTGTCGTGCGTTGGCCGGGTGGATGGGACTTCAGCGAACTGCCGCAGCGCCGGCACCGGCAGCGCTTCGTGCATACGAGCAGCGGTTGGGCGCACACGCTGGCGGTGCTGCAGGACGGCGATGTGGTCGGCTGGGGCTGGAATCTGCTCGGCCAGGCGGAGCTGCCGACGTGGCTGCGCGGCGGGCGCTACGTGAAGGCCGGGGCGGCCTACGTGCACAGCGTCGTGCTGCGCGAGGACGGCCAGCTGTTCGCCTGGGCGGACCCATGGATCGTGCGCAACCTGGTGCCGCCGCTGCCGCCGGGCGTGGTCTACACCGACTTCGCGGCTGTCGCCGACCACACGGTGGCGCTGCGCTCGGACGGTGCGGCGGTGTCGTTCGGCTACGACTTCTTCGGTGCCGCCCAGATTCCGGCGCTGCCGCCGGGGCTGCGCTACGTGCACGCCGACGCGAAGTACGGCCGCACGCTGCTGCTGCGCTCGGATGGGCAGATCGTGCAGGTGGGGCGCGATGCGCACTGGACGCCGCCATCGCCGCCACCGGGAGTGGACTACGTGCAGGTGGCGGCCTGCTACAACCACTCGGCGGCCCTGCGGTCGGACGGGGAGGTGGACTTCTGGGGCAGCCTGTATCCGCCGACCTTCTCGATGTGGCAGCCCTACGTGCCGCCGCCCTGGGGGGTCGCCTACGTCGAGTTGCGTGGTTCCGTGCACTACGTGAGCCTGCGCCGCTCCGATGGTCAGGTCGTGACGACAGGCCTCGTACTGCCGCCAGGCCGTGAGGTGCCGCGGCTGGATCCGGGCACCTCCTACGTGCAACTCGGCGGTGGCAACATCACGATGGTGGCGCGCGTCGGCCCGACCAGCACCTACGTGTCCTTCGGCCACGGCTGCGCCGGCTCGCGGCCGGCGACGCGGCTGGTGCCGCGCGACACGCCGCGGATCGGCCAGACCCTGGAAGTGACCCTGTTCGATCTGCCGCAGGACCTGGCGGTGCTGGCGTTCGGCTGGCAGCGCTTGCCGGCGCCGGTCGACCTCGGCGTCCATGGCATGCCCGGCTGCGCCCTGCACGTCGCGCTCGATGCGCTGGTGCCGCTGCTCGGTCAGAACGGCACGGCGAAGTGGCGCCTGCCGATCCCCAACGACCCGATCTGGGTGGGCGCACGCTTCTGCAACCAGGCGCTCGTGCTCGACGTCGGGGCGGGCAACGGCTTCGGGGCGGTGGCCAGCGATGCCGCGGAAGGCGTCATCGGCCATTGGTAGGTCGGCTCGCGGGCGGGGTTGGCAGGCGCCCGGGCATCTCGACCAGGGTCGCGTCGGCAACGGCCCTGCGCAGCAGGGCCGGGGCTAGCGGCGACCGGCCACTCGAACCCGGCGGCCCTGACCCTTGCGCCGCGCCGTCCGAACCGGTTTCATCCCTGCCCCCGCGAATCCGGGGGCGTAGCTCAGCCGGTAGAGCAGCGGCCTTTTAAGCCGTAGGTCGCAGGTTCGATCCCTGCCGCCCTCACCATCCTCCTGAGCCCGCGCCCGGCGACGGCGTCTTGCGATGATCGAACCCGCATTCTTGCGCCTGCTCGTCTGCCCCAGCACGCGGGAACCGCTGCGCGAGGCGACGGCCGCCGAACTCGCCGCCCTCAACGCCGCGATTGCCGCCGGCGGCGTGCGCAACCGTAGCGGGGCCCAGGTTTCGGCCCCCGTGACGGCCGGCCTCGTGCCGCAGAGCGGCGCGGCGCTCTATCCGATCCAGGACGACATCCCCATCCTGCTGACCGGCGAGGCGATCCCGCTTCCCGGGCACCCGTGAACGCGCTGACGACAACCCCCCGGGTTTTCCGGCTCCGCTCCGTCCCGGCGCTGCGGCGCCGCCTCCGTGCCGAGTATCTTCCGTAGTTCCCGCCCATGGCGACGAATCCTGCCTCTCCGCCCGTCCCGACCTCGCCCGCGCCGCACGCCGAGGAGCACACCGGCGTCTACGGCTTCTTCCGTCGCCACCAGAAGAAGCTGCTCTACACCGCCGGTCTGTTCACGCTGCTGACCTTCTCGGTCACCGGGCCGATGCTCGAGGCGGTCGACTCGCTGTTCGGCCGGCGGCAGGAACTGCCGTCGATCCTGGTCGGCGGCGCGCGCGTGAAGCTCGACCCGCTCGACTACCAGTACGGCCAGATCGTGGCGCGCAACCTGCAGGCGCTGCCGCCGGTGATGCCGCCGCTGGGAACCGGCGAGGCCGGGTCGAACGATCTGCCGAACATGCTGGCGATCCTGCGCCGCGCGGCGATCGCCGAGGGCGTCGACGTGTCGATGGTCGAGGTGGACCGCGCCATCGAGGCGCTGCGCGAGCAGTCGAAGGTCGAGAGCGCGGCGCGGCTGGCCGGCTACCGCGGCTTCGGCTCGCTGGCGCAGTTCCGCGAGGTGGTTCGCGAGGCGATGCGCATCGGCACCTACGTGCGTCTGCAGACGCTGGCACTCGACTGCTCGGACGCCAAGGTGCTCGAGCGCCTGCTGGCCGACCGGGAGAAGATCACGTTCCGCGTCGCGGTGTTCGACGAGAAGGCGGTCGAGGAGCAGCTGAAGGCCTCGACCACGGTGTCCGACGACGACCTGCGCGCCTGGCTCGACGGCAAGACCGATGCCGAGAAGAACCGTCTGCAGGCGTTCGACTCCAACCGCCTCGAGTTGCGCTTCGGCGGGCTGCTGCTCGCCGAGGGACAGTTCGATCCGGCGCAGTGGCAGGACGTGCTCAAGGACTTCCAGCCGCCCGAGGACCAACTGCGGCGGATCTACGAGCAGGAGAAGGACCAGCGCTACAAGCTCGACGGTGACGCGCAGTGGCGGCCGTTCGAGGAGGTGCAGGCCGACGTGCTGCGCACGGCGCAGGCCGAACAGGTGATGCAGCACCTGCTCGGCGAACTGCGCAAGCGGATCGACGAGGCGCTGAAGGTGCCGAACGAGGACCTGCAGCGCTGCCAGACCGAACTCGACGCCGCCAACCAGGCGCTCGAGGAGCTGCAGCGCAAGCTGGCCGAGAACCCCGGCGAGGCCGCGGCGCTCGAGGAGCAGATCCGTCTCGCCAAGGAGGTGCTGCCGGCGAAGCAGGCCGCCGTCGACGAGGCGTCGACCGCGGTCAAGACCATGCGCGCGGACTGGGACTTCCCGGCCGCGTTCGCGGAGCTGACCCGCGACAAGGCGGGCTTCGTGCAGCGGGCGACGACCGGCCGCCGCAACTTCGAGGAGCTGCGCGATCTCGACGCCGCCGGCGTCGATTTCGGCCAGTGGCCAGGCTCGGCGCAGGCGCGCGGCCTGCTGCAGAAGGGCGATCTGTGCTTCAGCCCCGGCCGGGCCAGCAAGGCGATCGTGCTCTACCAGACGACCGACGTCGAGGTGCGGCCGCTGAAGCCTTGGGACAAGCTGAAGCCGCTGCTCGAGGGCGCCTGGTACACCGAGAAGGCCAAGGCCGAGGGCGAGGCCAAGAAGGCCCAGTTCGAGGCGGCGCTGCTGCGCCTGGCCAAGGGGCAGATGCCCGACAAGGTGGCCGAACTCGAGGCCACGCGCACGACGCGGCGGGACGAGCGCTTCGCCGAGTGGGAGCGCACGACCCAGGCCGCGATCGCCGAGGCGCAGGGCTGGCTGCAGCGCCTCAGCGCCGGCACGCAGGCGCAGGTCGCCTGGCAGAAGAAGCTCGACCGCCTGCAGGACGAGTTCGCCAAGCGGGACGAGAAGCGCGCCGAGATCGAGACCGAGGTCGGCAAGGCCGTCGACGACGAGATCGCGGTCGAGGCCAAGAAGCACCACGCCGCCGTGCTCGAGGCGGCGGCCGCCGAGGCGGGCTTCACGGTGACGACGGTCGGTCCGCAGCCGCGCGACCTGTCGCGCCGGCCGCGCTTCGACAAGGCCTACGATCCGACGACGGTGTTCCTGTTCCGCAGCCACGCCGAACTCGAGGCGGGAGCCTCGACCGGAGTGGTGCAGGACGCGACCAACCGCCGCTGGCTGTGCGCGGTGGCCGACAAGGTCGAGCCGCTGACGCCGGCCGACGTCACGCGGCGCGAGTTCGAGAGCCTGCGCACCGGCGATGGCTTCGCCAGCTACGCCACGCAGCAGGCCTACATCGCCTACCAGCAGGCCTTCACCACCGAGGCGTTGGAGAAGCGCTACGACCTGCAGCGGCCGGTCGGCGACCAGCAGATGGACGCGCCGCAGCGCTGAGAGCCCGAGAACGCATGATGCGGGCTCTCGGAATGCCAGTTGGCGGCCGCCTGCGCGGCCGCGCAGAGCTTTCGGCAGCACTCTCCCGCGAGCTCTGACGACGCCTGCGGCGTGCAGCGCGTGGCGCCCCTGGCTCAGGCGGGCGCGGCGACGACGATCAGCTCGTCGTGCGGGTTGACGTAGAGGCTGTGGCGGGCGAACAGCCGCAGCGGCCGGGCCAGGAGCCCGGCCACCGGGCCGAGGCGGCCGGCGCGCTCGGCCAGGAACGCGAACGACACGTACTTGCCGGCGTAGGCCGAGCCGACCTCGACCGTGCGGAAGCCGCAGTCGGCGAGCAGCCGGCGGATCGTCGCCGGCGTGAAGTGGTAGAGGTGCTCGGCGTGCTTGTAGTGGTGCCAGCGCCGGCCGAGCAGGCGGGCCCAGCGCGAGGCCACGTTCTGCGTCTCCAGCAGCAGATGGCCGTGGGGCCGCAGCAGCTCGCGGATGCGGCGCAGCACGGCCTGCGGGTCGGGCACGTGCTCGATCACGTCCCACAACGTGATCAGGTCGAACGATGCCGGCGCGTAGTTCATCGCCGGGATGGCGGCGTCGAGCGTGCCGACGTGGATGCGGTCGGCGCCCAGCGCGGCGATGGCCTCGTGCGCGATCGCCGGCGACAGTTCGACGCCGTGCACGTCGTGGCCGTGCCGCTGCGCGACGCGCAGGAAGTAGCCGGCGGCGCAGCCGACGTCGAGCACCCGTGCGTTGGCCGGCAGCCAGCGCTGCACCAGCGCCATGCGCTTCTCGAACGTGCGCAGGTAGAGCGCCGACTCGCGGGCGTAGTCGGCGTAGCCGCGCTGCTTGGGGTTGTCGCTCTTCCAGTAGCCCTCGCCGTAGACGTCGAGCAGCGCCTGGCCGTGCAGCCGGGGCGTGACGTAGACGAGGCCACAGTCGCGGCAGGTCATCACCTCGAACGGCCCGTCCTGGAACCGGCGGTCGCGCGCCGTGCTGCCGCACAGCTGGCAGTGGTCGACGGCCACCGCGCCGGCGAGCGCGTCCGCCGGTGGCGCGACCGGATGGGCCTGGTTCGGGTGCTGCATGGCTCAGCCTCGGCTGGCGATCGGGGCGCCGCGCTCGAGGAACCGCTTGCGGCAGATGGTCCTGAACATCTTCCAGGCGGTGCGCGCCTGGCGTGCGAAGGTGTCGGAGTGCTTCGACTCGCCGCCGAGGCGTTCGCTGTAGGTGACCGGGATCTCGATGATCCGGCAGCGTTCCTGCAGCGCGGCGCACATCATCTCCGGCGAGAACGCCGGGCCGGTCTCGCGCAGCCGCGGTCGGATGCGGTCGAAGGTCGCGCGCGACAGCGCCCGGTAGGTGCAACCGACGTCGGTGAAGCGCGGCTCGGCCGGCCGGAGCCAGCACAGCTGCAGGAACTTGGCCATGAAGACGTTGCCCCAACGCAGCAGGAAACGCATGTTGGCGCCCTGTTCGACCATCTGCCGCGTGGTGCGCGTGCCCATGACCATGCCGGCGTCGTCGAGGTAGACCAGCAGCTTGATCACGTCGCGGGCGCGGAAGCTGCCGTCGGCCTCGACCAGCACCAGGATGTCGCCGGTCGCCGCGGCCATGCCGGCCATCAGCGCGGCGCCATAGCCCGGCCGGGTCTCCTGGACCACGCGCGCGCCGGCGGCGGCGGCGAGTTCGGCGGTGCGGTCGCGGCAGTTGTTGTCGACCACCACGATCTCGTCGAGGTGCGGCTCGCGACGGAACTCCTCGACCACCTGACGGATCGTCTGCTCCTCGTTGTAGGCCGGGATCACCAGCGAGACGGTCCGGTCGCGGAACATGCGGGGGCAGAAGGATACCGCGCGCCCTGGCGGCGCTACGGCACGATTCCCGCATCGAGGAACGTAAGGCGGTTGCCGTTGTCGTCGGTCGCGGTGAGTCCGGTGCCACCGCCGACCCACGCCGCGATCTCATCGCCGGGGCGCACGGCAGCGTGTGCCGCCAGCACGGCGCCGAGCGCCGCGGGGTCGCCGCAGCGGAGCCGCAGGCCATTGGGGGCGAACGCCGGGCCGCGCTCGGTCAGGCGCAACCGGAACCAGCGGCACGCGAGCGTCGCCGTGCGTTCGTCGCGGGCCTCGAGGTCGGTGCCGAACACCAGTTCGTAGAAGCGCAGCGACGCCTGCAGGTCGCGCACCGGCAAGGTCGGCGGCGTGGCCCGGTCGGGGTCGCGTTCGTGCAGCCACAGCGCCAGGTCGTCGCCGTTCTGCACGCGGCGCGCCCACGGGCCGCGCCCGGCCGGCGCGGCCACGGCGGTGCCGTCGGGTGCGGCGCAGAGCCACGGTTCGCCGCGCTGGTCGCGGCCGAGCACCGTGTGGCCGGCGGCGGCGGCGGCGAGGCTGGCCTCGATGCCCGATCGGCTGGCATCCGGCGTGTCCGCCGAGCGCGCCAGCACCGGGCCGTAGCCCTCGGCCGCCAGTTCGGCGACCACGCGGGCCATCGCCGCGAACCCGGGCGGGGTGCCCTCGGCATCGGCCCAGGGGCGCAGTTCCACGCCCGGGCCGGCGAAGTAGCGCAGCATGGGCAGGGCGTCGATCGGACCGCCGCACAGGTGCACCGTGGCGCCCGGCCACTCCTGGGCGATCTGCTTCAGCCACGCCGTCTGCAGCGCCGCCGCCTCGGCAGGCCGCAACGGCGGGCAGGTCTCGCCCAGCACCAGCCCAGGGCGTGGTGCGGTGGCCAGGATCGCCAGCGCCGGGCCGCGCGGCGAACCGTCGCCGCGCCTTTCCGTTTGGTCGCCCACGCGACCGGTTCTACCCTGCAGGTTCGAGCCCATGAACAGCTTCCTCTGCGGCGTTCTCGCCCTGTCCGCCCTCGTTCCGGCCGCGCTGCCCGGGCAGGACGGCGGCGCATCGGCCCCGGGCCGGGCGCACGGGACGATCTTCAAGGACGAGGTCGATGGCCTGATCGGTCGGCTGCGGGACGCGGCCCGGGCCGAGCAGCTGCCGGCGCTCGGCGGCACCTCGGTGCTGGCCACCGCCCGGCTGCTGACCGCGATGGGGCACTGCCACCGTCGCTACCACAGCAGCGACGGTCCGGTGGTGCGGCCGTCGCTGCAGTTCCTGATCGCCAACCGCAAGGGCGACGGCAGCTTCGGCGATGCCGTCGCCACGGCCTGGGTGGTCGAGGCGCTGCAGGTGCTCGACGCCGAGGCCTATCGCGACGAGGTGGCGGACGCCCGGCAGTGGCTGCAGCGCCACGACGGCGGCCCGCTGCCGTTCGCGGCAGCCACCGCGGCGGTGCTCGACCGGGTGCGCGCCGACGTCTTCCCGCAGCACCTCGGCCAGGAGGCCGCCGCCCAGGCCCGCGCCTGGCTCGCCGCCGCCGCGTCGCCGCTGCCGCGCGAGTCGGCCGTCGACGCGCTGGTGCAGCTCGTCGCCTGCCAGGCCGCGAACAGGGCCCTCGACCGGATCCAGGATCCACACGGCGGCGCCGTGGCGTGGTCGCCGATGCAGCAGAAGGCGTTCGACTGGCTGCTGCGCCAGCAACAGGACGGCGTGTTCGCGATGCGCATGGGCGACAAGGCGGTGGCGGATCCCGGCCTCACCGGGCTGGGCCTGACCGCGCTGCAGACCAAGCCGCGGCCGCAGCGCACGCAGGCCGAGCAGGCGACGATCGAGCGCGGCCTGCGCTGGCTGCTGCAGCAGCAGCGCGACGACGGCACCTTCAGCGAGCAGCTGCCGAACTACGTCACCTGCGTCGCCGTGGCGGCGCTGTCGCGCTGGGACGACGCGGCGGTGAAACCGGCGCTGGCCAAGGCGCAGCGCGCGCTGCTCGGCTTCCAGAACGTCGAGAGCAGCGGCTACGAGCGCACCGACCGCGACTACGGCTCGATCGGCTACGGCAACAGCCAGCGCGGCGACCTCAGCAACCTGCACTTCTCGCTCGAGGCGCTGCGGGCCACCGGGCTGCCGGCCGACCACGAGGCGTTCACCAAGGCGCTGGTGTTCCTGCAGCGGACCCAGAACCTGAAGTCCGTCAACGACTTCGCCGGCAAGGTGCCCGACCCCGACCGCGACGGCGTGATCCTGGACGCCACCTCGGGCGACGACGGCGGCGCCGCCTACTACCCCGGCAACAGCGCCGCCGGCTACCTCGTGCAGCCCGACGGCAGGAGCGTGCCGCGCAGCTACGGGTCGATGACCTACGCGCTGCTGAAGGCCTACACGCTCGCCGGCCTGCCGGGCGACGATCCGCGGGTGCAGGCGGCGGTGCGCTGGATCCAGGACCACTGGACGCTGGCAGTGAACCCCGGCAGCGATCCGGCGCTCGGCGAGAAGGTCCGCTTCCAGGGCCTCTTCTACTACTACATGGTGTTGGCGCAGGCGCTCGAGCTGGCGGGCGTGCAGCAGGTGCAGGCCGCGGCGCCCGACGGCAAGGGCACGGTGGCGGTCGACTGGCGCCAGGCGCTGCGCACGCAGCTCGAGGGCATGCAGCAGGCGGACGGCTCGTGGGTCAACGGCCGCAACCCGCGCTGGATGGAAGGCGTGCCGCTGCTCTGCACCTGCTACGCGCTGGTGGCGCTCGAGCCGTGCCGATGAGCGCGCCGGAACCGCTGGTGCTGCCGGCGGCGCCGGCGTGGTTCCGGTTCGTGCACGACGGCGTGGCCAGGCTCGGGGCCGTCGATCCCGACGGGCCGCGCTGGGTCGACCTCGGCCCGCTCGACGTGCAGGCCCTGCTGGCACGCGGCGCGCTGCGCCGCGAGGACCTCGCCGAGCGGCTGCGCGGCGGGCAGCCGATGCCGGCGCCGACGCGGTGGCTGCCGCCGGTGCCGCGGCCGGGCAAGATCCTCTGCCTGGCGAAGAACTACGTCGCCCATGCGCGCGAGTTCGGCGCCGAGGCGCCGGCCGAGCCGATCTTCTTCGCCAAGCTGCCGGACACGCTGGTCGGCCACGGCGAGCCGGTGGTGATCCCGCACTGGCTGGACACCCGCGTCGACCACGAGGCGGAACTGGCGCTCGTGCTCGGGTTCGCCGACCCGACGGCGCGCGGGGCGAAGTACGTCGAAGGCGAGCGGGCGCTGGCGCTGGTCGCCGGCTACACGCTCGCCAACGACGTCACCGCCCGCAAGCTGCAGGGTCTCGACCGCGAGCAGAAGTACCCGTGGCTGCGCAGCAAGTCGCTGGACACCTTCTGCCCGGTGGGGCCGTGGGTGGTGCCGGCGGACGCGCTCGACGCCGCCGACCTGCAGCTGGCGATGCGCGTCAACGGCGCCGTGCGGCAGGCGGCCCGCACGCGCGACATGGTGTTCCCGATCGCCGCGGCGCTGGCGGCGATGGCGCGCTGCACGACGCTGCGGCCGGGCGACCTGGTGCTGATGGGCACGCCCGAGGGCGTCGGTCCGGTCGTGCCCGGCGACCGGATGGAGGTCGAGATCGAGCGCCTGGGCGTGCTGCGCAACCCGGTCGCCAAGGAACCGCCGCCGGCGTGAGGCCTACGGCGCCGCGAGCGCCTGCTGGAGCCGTTCGACCAGCCGCGTCGGGGGCGACGCGGCCACCTTGCCGGTGCGCGCGGCCCGGACGAGCGCGCGCAGCTCCGCGTCGACATCGTCCCGCCAGGCCTTGGGCATGGTCGCGACGAGGCCCTGCCGGCTGCCCTGCAGGTCGAGCGCGTCGCGGCGGGCGTGGCTGCGCCGGCGCACGGCGCGGGCGTGCACCAGGGCGCGGTCGAGCAGCACCCACGGCAGGCGCGGATCGGCCAAGGGCCCGGCGGCGACGAAGCGGCCGACGGCGCCCGGCAGCAGCACCTTGGCCAGCGGGCCCCGTTCGTCCCACACGTCGGCGAGGCGCGGCGTGCCGAACCACGCCGCCGCACCGCCGATGCCGGCCCCGATCGCCGCGCCGAGCCCCAGGGACGTGCCCCCGGCCATGGCGTCGACCGCCAGGCCGGTGGCGGCGCCCCACAGCAGGCCGCGCCGCAGCAGCTGGGGGCGCGTGAGGCCGAACGCCTCGAAGCTCGCCGCCCCGAGCAGGTCCGCGTCGAGCAACGCCAGCTGGTCCTCGACGGCCTCGAGGCCGCGGTGGCCGTGGAGGCGTTCGACCTCGCGCCTCGCCGCCTGCTCCATGGCGCGCAGCGCCGCGGCGAACGCGGTCGCCAGCGCCGCGCGCGCGGCCGCTTCGGCGCCGGCATCGGCGGCAGCGGCCAACGGCCGCTTCTCGACGTGGGCGAGCGCCTGCACCATCAGACCGCCGATCGCGGCGGCGGCGCGGTGGGTGCGCTCGTGCCATTCGCGCTCCATCACCGCCACCGCGCGCTGCATCGGCGCCCGCCACTCGTCGCGCACCTCGCGGAACGCCCGCAGCAGGTCGAGGCGGTCGGCGAACGTCGCCGCGTGGGCGTCGAAGTCGCGCACCAGGTGGAAGAACTGGGTCAGGATCGGCCGCCACTCGCGGCCGTGGTCGCGTTCGCGGGTGCGGTTCAGCACCGCCATGCCGCTCTGGCCCGTCCAGCGCAGGATCTCCATCTCGGCCTCCGCCGTCGGTTCGAACGGCGCCGAGGCGTCGACGACGTAGATGTGGCTGCCGCCGGCGAGGATCGGCCGCAGCAGGCGGACCTCGTCGACGAACGCGGGATCCTCGGCGTGCACGCGCACGAACTCGACCAGGGTCTGCCGCCGGTCGGCGACCGAGCGCGAGTGCCGCTGCAGCCAGGCCAGCGCGTGCCGCGCCCGCTGGAAGCCCGGGGTGTCGACGACGCGGAAGACGACCTCGTCGCCGCTGCGGAACGCATACTCGGCGGCGCGCTGGGTGGTGCCCGGCATGGCGTCGATCGGGATCGACGCGTCCTCGGTCAGCGCGGCGACGATCGACGACTTGCCCTGGTTGACGTTGCCGACCACGACGAAGGTCGGCGGCTCGACGCTGCCGGCGTCAGGCATGCCCCGGGACCTCCAGCCGTTCGACGCCGAGGTTCGCATCGCCGAGGCGGTCGAGACGGGCCTGCCACGGGCGCAGTTCGGCGGCGTCGGCCGGCGCGAGCTGGCCGTTCGCATCGGCCAGCAGGGCCACGCCGAGGTGGGCCCGCGGCCCGAGCCGCTGGCGCAGCGTGGCCAGCAGTTCGAGCACGTCCTTGGTCGGCTGGGTGCCGGCGCTCAGCACGAGCAGCACGCGCTGCACCTGCGCGGCCGCGAGCCTGGCCACGGCGGCGGCGTCGTCGGCGAGGGCGCTGCCGCCGACGGCGCCGACGCCGACCGGGTCGGTGCCGGTGCTGCGGGCGACCAGGTCGCGCACGGCGTCCTGCCGCGGCTGCAGGCGGCCCCAGCACAAGAGCCACGTGGCGACGTGGGCCACGGCGGGGACCGGCCGCGCGCGGTCGTTGCCGAGCCGGGCCGCCGCCGGCAGGCCGATGGCTTCGGGGGCGGGGCCGCTCCAGGCCGCAGCCGGCGGGAGCAGGCGGGCGAACAGCGCCGCGCAGCGGCGGTCGTCGAGCGGCAGGTTCGCCAGCGTGCGGCGCGCCCGGTGCGCGGCGAAGGCCCAGGCCAGCAGCCGCGGCAGGAGCCCCCAGACCAGCAGCGCGGCGACCAGGAACGACCACCAGCGCCCCGACTGCTGCACCGCGGTCGGCAGCGCCGCGCCGGTCGTGAACCGGCCCGGCATGCGCGTCCACTGGCTGTCGCGCACCAGCTCGAGGCTCGGCACGGCGTCCGGCCAGGCCTGTCGCCAGGGGGCGGCGATCGAACCGCACAGACGGTGCATCTGCTCGGCGCCGAGTTCGAGCGTCGTGCTCCAGCCGAACGCGAGGTCGGTGAACACCACCAGGTAGAGGCAGGTGGCGAGCGCGCCGAGGTTGAAGGCGATCGCCGCGCGCTGGTTCAGTGCGAACAGGTGCCAGCGCTCCGCGGCGGCGTGCAGCTGCAGGCGCCCGGCGATCTGGCCGGCGCCGAGGGCGGCGTGGCCGCCCGGCCAGCGCCGGGCGGCCCACGCCACGAGCCGGGCCGCCACGCTGTCGCCGCCGCGCAAGAGGGCCACGACCATCGCCGCGAGCAGCACCATCTGCAGGCCGATGAGCACGGCCAGGAAGCCGAACACGTTGACCGGCTGCTGGCCGTCGTAGGCGAGCGTGGCCCGCGCCGCGCCGATGCCGACCAGGCCGGCGGCGAGGCCGAGGAGCCACGCCGCCACGCGGAGGGCGTGCGTCGCGCGGTGGCCGAGCCGCGGGCCGGTCTCGCCGAGCGCGTCGAGCCAGGCGGCGGCGAGCTGCTGGCGGCCCATGGCGGTGGCGGCGTCGAGGCGCCCGCCCTGCGCGAGGAGCGCGCCGCCGATCGCCGCATCGCGCGCTTCCAGCTCGTTGGCCCTGCCCTCGGCCAGCGCCCGGTCGTCGCGCTGGAGCTGGACTTCGAGGTCGACGAGCCGGGCGAGGTCCAAGGTGGGCGGGAGTCTACCGCCGACGGGCGTCCGGCCGCAGCGTGGGTGGCGGGCGATCGCCTGCCACCCGCGCCGCGGGCACGATCAAGGCACGATCAGAACCGCAACGTCTCGATCGTGTTCGTGGTGCCGGCGGCACCCTGGCCGCCGAACAGCACCAGCGTGCCGTCGGGCAGCAGGTGGCCGCTGTGGCCGGCGCGCGGCGAGGTCAGCGGCGGCGCGGGCGACCAGGTGTTGGTCGCCGGCTGGAACACCTCGACGTTGGCGATCGACACCGGCACGTCGAGCGTGCCCTGGGCGCCGCCGCAGACGACCACCCGACCGTCGGACAGCCTGGTCGCGGTGTGCAGCCCGCGCGCCGAGGCCATGTTCGCCGTCGTCCACGAGTTGCTGACCGGGTTGTAGATCTCGGCGCCGTTGATCGGGTAGGCGCTGCCGACCTGGGTCAGGCCCGGCACGAAGGTGCCGCCGGTCATCAGCACGCGCCCGTCGGCGAGCGTGACCTGGTTGCCGTGGTGGAACGACCGCGCCTGGCTCATGTTCGGCCCGCTGGTCCAGGTGCCGGTGCCCGGGTTCCAGCGCTGCACCGCCGTCTGCGTCGTGGCGCTGATCGGCAGGCCCAGGAAGTAGGCGATCTGCACGCCGCCGCTGACCATCACCTGGTTGTTGGACAGCAGCGTCAGCGCCGGCGCGATGCGCGCGCCGCCGATCGCATTGCCCGCCGACCAGGTGCCCGTCGCGGGGTTCCAGATCTCGACCGAACTGAGCGCCGTCACCGTCAGGTTGGCGATGTCGATCGCCGAGGCGCCGCCCGCGACCATGACCCGCCCGTCGGCGAGCCGGCAGGCGGCGTGCAGGATGCGTCCGGTCGCCATGCTGCCCGTCGGCGTGAAGCTGTTCGTGGTCGGATCGTAGATCTCGCAGCTGGGCACGATCACGCTGGCGGCGTTGGCGCCGCCGATGACCAGCACGCGATCGTCGGCGAGCCGCACCGCGACGTGCAGCGCGCGCGAGCTGCCCATCGTCGGACCGGGCAGCACCCGCATGCGGCGGAAGTCCCACAGCTCGCTCGAGGCGAGGCCGGTGGCGGCCGTCAGGCTGCCGGTGCCGCCGCCGGCGATGACGATGTCGCCGGCGCCGGCGTTGTTGTTCGCGTCGACGAAGCTCTGCGCGAACGCCCGCGCGGTGGCGAGGTTCGCCGGCGCCAGCGCGCCGGTGTCCGGCAGGCCGAACTGGTTGACGACGTCGTTGCTGATCTGGCCGAAGAAGGTCGGGCCGCTGAACGGCAGCATCGCGCTCTGCCAGTGCACCTTGAGCCCGTGCCACGAGGCGTCGTTCGGCGTGAACAGCGTGTGCACCGCCGAGCCGGTCGGGCCGGTCACCGAGACGCCCATCACGTCGATCAGGTCGATGCCGACCTGCATGAAGCGGGTGTCGACGCCGTCGAGCGGGAACAGCGGCGTCGGGCCGCCGGTGAACGATGGCACGAAGACGATGATCTGGTTTCCGGGCGCGCCGGCGGCCAGGAGCTGCAGCGGGCCGCCGAGCCGGCCCGAGGTGATCTTCTCGAGCACGTAGTCGTTCTGGGCGGCGAGGGCGGCAGCAGCCGCGAACGGGGCGAGGGCGGTGAGGACTCGACGGGCAAGCATGGTGGTTCCTGGTGGAGGGTTCGACCGGGGGGAGCGAGGTGCGGCGTAGCCTACCGTGGCTGCGGGCCGGCGTAGAGGGCTGCGCCAGCGCAGGCTCAAGCGACGGCCTGCCCGTCCGAGAATGAGAATGGAGGTGGCGATGGCCGACGACGTGGTGCGCAGCCCCGGTCCGGTGGGGCCGCTGGGCGGGTTTGCCGGCCGGTCGCCGGCCGACCTGCCGCGGCGGCGGGCAACGCGTCCGGACGAGGGCGCCCGTGCGGTCGACCGTGCCAGCATCCACCTGGGCGCTGCGGTGGCCACGCAACTGCTGCGCGAACGGGTCCTGGCGGCGACCCGCCGCCTGCTCGATCTCGACGCCAGCGCCGGCGGGCCCGAGTTCGCGGAGGTCGCCGCGGGCGAGCCGGTGGCGGCATTCCTCGGCCGCCTGCTGTCGGCCCAGAACCAGCTCGCGGCCCGCCGCGCCGGCCAGTGGTCGGTCCGCCGGGTGCGCCGGGCCCTCGACCGGGCGCTGCAGGCCGGAGCCGCCGAAGCGCTCGAACTGCTCTCCGGCGATGACGGCGGCGGCCGCGAGGTGGTGGCGGCGGTGCTCGCCGAGTACGCGCGCCGCCTCGCCGCGCTGGCCGCGCGGCCGTCCTGAGCTGGCAGCGGGAACCCTGGTGGCCGCCGGTCAGCCGCCGTCCATTTCGGCCGGATCCTCGACCTGCAGGTCCTCGTCGCGCGCGGTCAGGAAGCCCGCCGGCAGGGCCACCTGCTGCGTGCGGCCGTCCTTGCACCGGCGCGCGCGCAGCGCCGCCACCGGGTAGGGCACCTCGCGCGGCAGCGGCGCCAGCAGCTGGTCGAGCCCGGCCAGCGTGTGCACGAGGTGCAGGGCGGGCAGGAGCCGCTTGGTGCCCGGGAAGCCCTTCAGGTACCAGCCGGTGAACTTGCGCATCTGCAGCAGGCCTTCGCGCTCGCCGAAGAAGTCGGCCAGGAGCCGCGCGTGCTCGCGCATCGTGTCGACGACGGCGCCGAGGTCGGGCGGCGGCGGCGGCGGGGCTCCGGTCAGCACCGCGCACAGTTCGGCGAACAGCCACGGCCGGCCGAGGCAGCCGCGGCCGATGACGACGCCGTCGCAGCCGGTCTGCCGCAGCATGCGCAGGGCGTCCCAGCACTCGAACACGTCGCCGTTGCCGAGCACCGGGATCGTGCGCACCTGCTGCTTCAGCTCGGCGATCGCGTTCCAGTCGGCGGCGCCCGAGTAGAGCTGGGCGGCCGTGCGCGCGTGCAGGGCGACGGCGCGCGCGCCTTCGCCCTCGCCGATCCGGCCGGCGTCGAGGAAGGTCGACAGCGTGTCGTCGATGCCCTTGCGGAACTTGATCGTCACCGGCACCGCGCCGGCGCTGCGCACGACGGTGCGCACGATGCGCTGCAAGAGCCGCGGCCGCGCCGGGATCGCCGCGCCGCCGCCGGCCGCGGTGACCTTGCGCACCGGGCAGCCGAAGTTCATGTCGATGTGGTGCACGCCCCATTCGCCGACCAGGATGCGCGTCGCCTCGGCCAGGG
This sequence comes from Planctomycetota bacterium, assembly GCA_019636245.1. Lineage (GTDB taxonomy): Bacteria > Planctomycetota > UBA1135 > UBA1135 > UBA2386 > JAEUHS01. Next base: position 29,395 of record JAHBXX010000052.1, read on the forward strand.
TCTCGGGGTGGGTGCCGTAGAGCTGGATGCTGCGCCGCTCGGTCTCGTCGGCGCCGAACGAGGCCAGCTTCAGGGTGCGCGCGTGCCCTTCGACGAAGGCGCGCGCGGTGATCATCTCGCTGACGTAGAGGCAGCGACCGCCGGAGAAGCGCCGGCACAGGCTGCGGAAAGGCGCGTTGGTGATGCCGGCCATCGGCGCCAGCACGACCGGCGGGTCGACGCGCAGGTCGGCGAGGCGCAGCGGCGCGAACTCGCCGGGCCGGGCGACCTCGACGCCGGTGTTGCCAGGGCTGCGCAAGTCCAGGGAATCGGGCTGCATCAGCTCACCGACCCCGATCGGCCGGACCCGGGGGCGCG
>JAHBXX010000053.1 GCA_019636245.1 Planctomycetota bacterium
GGTCCACTGGCCTTGGAAGCCGCTTCGCGGGTAGACGATCACCGTCGTGCATGCGAGTGCAGGGCTCGCCATCGGCTGACCGGAGAACACGGGTGACGAGGCACTCTCATGCGAGGAAGCCCCGGCGGCCGAAAGCGCCTCCTCCGCATCGGCCAGGATCGCGGCGTGCAGTGCCGCGATGTCTACGGTGGAGCGCAGTGTCCCGGTCAGGCCGTGGACGAACCTGCCCTTCACGAGCAGCCCGGCTGAGTCAGCGTGCCGCTCGGCCATCTGCATCGGCGAGCCCGACCAGCGTGCCTTCGGGGCGAGGGACGCCAGCACCCTTTGCAGGCGCGCTTCTGACGCAAGATCGCTCGTGATCGAAACTGGCATGGCTTCCGGCCCGCGACACGCGGCGAGTGGGAGGAGCGCGGCGGCCAGGGACAGCAAGGCGCGGGTGCAGGTCATGACGTGACGGAGTGGGAATCGCCTCGATGGCCCCGACCAATGCGCACGCTCCTTGCGACGATTGCGAGAGTAGCCGCGACGCCGACTTCGCTCCGGCGATGGTGCGAATCAGCGCAGTGGCACTCGCTCGGGTGGTCGCGAGCTGGCATGGCCGTCGAAGCGGAAACTCGAAGGTGTAGCCGCAGGCTCCCTCGGCTGCGATGCGCAAGCGAGAGAAGCAGCGGACCGGACCGCTCGGTGCGCACCTGCCGCCGCCGAATGGGCGCTGCAGGAGACTTGCGATGCCTTCACGGTCGAGCCGAGCCCGCTGACGCCGGCCAGACGCGCTGGCGGCGGAATCGTGCGCCGGCGGTGTGACGAAATGCGCCCGCGGATCCTGGAAGGGGCTCCCCCACCGCACCCCGCATGGTCTCCATCCGCGTCCCCACATCCCTGCTCGCCATCCCCTTCGCCCTGGCGCCTGCCCTGCCGGCGCAGAGCCTCGTGCGCGACCTGACGCCGGCCACCGCCTCCTCGGTCGGCAGCAACCCGGGCCGCGCCGTCGTCGCCAACGGCCTCGCCTTCTTCGCCGCGACCGACCCGTACGGCCGCGAACTGTGGCGAACCGACGGCCAGGAGGCCGGCACCTTCCGCCTGCGCGACGTCAATCCGGGCGCCGCCAGCGCCGATCCGTCCGACCTGATTCCGGTCGGCAACCGGCTGTTCTTCGTCGCGCGGCGCGACGGCATCGGCCGCGAGCTCTGGGTCACCGATGGCAGCACCGCCGGCACCCGGCTGGTCACCGACCTGCACGCCGCCCCCGACGCCAGCCCTGAGATCGGCTCGCCGGTGGCGTTCGCGGGCCGCCTCTACTTCGCCGCGACGATGCCCGGCACGGGCAGGGAACTGTGGACGAGCGACGGCACGGCCGCCGGCACGCAGCTGGTCGCGGACCTTGCGCCTGGCACCAGTTCCTCCGACCCCGACCAGCTCGTGGTCTGGAACGGCCAGCTCTGGTTCGTCGCCACCAGCAGCGGCACCGGCCGCGAGCTGTGGCGGCTGCCTGCCCCCGGCGGAGCACCGGTGGTGTTCGAGCTCGCCGCCGGCAGCGCCTCGCTGCTGCCCACCGACCTGTGCGGCGCCGGCGGCCAGCTGTTCTTCACCGCCCAGCAGAGCGGCCTCGGCCGCGAGCTCTGGCGCACCGACGGCACCCCCGCCGGCACCCGCAACGTGCGCGACATCGCCACCGGCAGCGCGAGCGCGCAGATCGAACGACCGACCGCGTTCGGCAACCGCGTGCTGTTCTGGGCCAACGACGGCGTCTCGGGCCTCGAGCCCTGGGCCTCGGACGGCACGCTCGCGGGCACCGGCCGCCTGATCGACGGCACGCCGGGCACGGGCAGCAGCGCGGCGATGGACTTCGCCGTCGTGGGAACGACCGCGTATGTCGGCGTCGGCAGCTCCGGCGTGTTCCAGCTCGTGCGCACCGACGGCGCCGCCGCCGGCACGACGGTCGTGCGCGGCCCGTTCGCGCAGCTGCTGCAGCCCACGGCCGCGCTCGGCGGCGTCGTGTTCGGCGGCCGCGAGGCCGGCGGCACGCTGCAGCTCTGGCGCAGCGACGGCACCTCGGCCGGCACCCGCGAGCTGCCGACGAACCCGCCGAGCACCAACGCCGCGGCGTTCACCGCGCTCGGCAACCTGGTCGTGTTCCAGGCCACCGCGTCGAACTTCGGCGCCGAGCTGTTCGTCAGCGACGGCACGACCGCCGGCACCCGCCTGCTCGGCGACCTGTCCAGCGACCGCGGCGACACGCCGATCGCCGAGCTGCTGCCGTTCGGCGGCCGCCTGTTCTTCCGGGCATCGACCGCGGCGCTCGGCACCGAGCCGTGGGTCAGCGACGGCACGACGGCCGGCACGAACGTGCTGGTCGACATCAACCCGCAGGGCGGCAGCTCGTCGCCTGCCGACGCGGTGATCTGGAACCAGGAGGTCTGGTTCGGCGGCTTCTGGCCGGGCGCCGGCATCGAACTGGTCCGCACCGACGGCACCGCCGTCGGCACGCGGCTCGGCGTCGACGTCAACCCCGGCGCCAGCAGCTCCGGCGCCCGCAAGCTGACGCCGGCCGGCAACCGGCTGTTCTTCACCGCCACGATCGCCGGCGGCGTGGAACTGGCCGTGACCGACGGCACGGCGGCCGGCACGACGGCGTTCGACCTGCAGCCCGGCAACAACGGCAGCAATCCCGACCGGCTGGTCGCCCTCGGCGGTCGGGTCGTGTTCGCCGCGAGCACGTCGCTGCACGGCCAGGAGGTCTGGGCGAGCGACGGCACGCCGGGCGGCACCGGCCTGCTCGCCGACTTCCAGGCCGGCGCATCGAGCGGCTTCTTCGACGGCTTCGCGGTGCTCGGCAACCACGCCTACTTCGCCGCCAACCTGCCCGGCGCCGGCATCGAACTGTGCCGCACCGACGGCACCCCGGCCGGCACCGGGCTGTTCGCCGATCTGGCGCCCGGCAGCGCCGGCGCGCGACCGAACGGCTTCGTCACCGCCGGCCCGCGCCTGTTCTTCCGCGCCTATGTCAGCGGGCTCGAGACCGGACTGTGGGTCACCGACGGCACCGTCGCCGGCACCCGCGCCGTGCTCGACCTGCCGGGCACCCTGTCGGCCGAGATCCTCGACATGGTCGCGGTCGGCAGCACCCTGTTCTTCGTCGCCGACGACCGCCAGCACGGTCGCGAACTCTGGTGCTCGGACGGCACCGCCGCCGGCACCCGCCTCGTGCACGACCTCGACCCGGGCTTCGCCCACGGGGTGATGGCGGGTTCGTTGCACGCGATCGGCACCACCGGCCTGGTGGCCTTCGCCGGCACCGATGGCGTCGACGGCCTGCAGCTGTGGGTGTCGGACGGCACCGCCATTGGCACCCTGCAGCTCGGCCGTCTCGGCGGCGCCGCCGGTTCCGGCGCCGGCGCCGCGACGCTGCACTCGCTGACCACCGTCGGCGACCGCCTGTTCTTCCTGGCCGACGACGGCGTGCTCGGCGAGGAGCTGTGGGTGTTCACTCTCGCCGAGGCGGGCGGCGCGTTCGTGCAGAGCTACGGCGCCAGCCAGTGCCCGGGCAGCGGCAACACGACGCCGCAGATCCAGGCCTTCGGCCTGCCGCGGCTCGGCAACGCGGGGTTCGCGGTGGACGTGCGCCAGGCCCTGCCGAACTCGTTCGCGTTCCTGGCCGCCAGCCTGTCGCCCTCCGCCTTCACGCTGGACGGTTGCCGGATCCTGATCGGCGTGCCCTGGGTGTTCCTGCCGACCATCCTCACCGACGGCACCGGCTCCGGCCGCACGCCGCTGCCGATCCCCACCGACCCTTCGCAGCAGGGGGTGTCCTGGTTCGGGCAGTACGTGGTGCTGGACCCGAACGGGCCGCTACTCGGCGACTTCGCGCTGAGCAACGGCCTGTGGATGCGGCTCGGCCAGTAGGCGGCGCGAGAGTGATGGAGGAGCCGAGCGGGGTGAGCGGCGGCGCGGAAAGCGTCCGCCGACCGTCACGCCGGCCACGAAGCGACCATCGAACTCCCTGAGCGCGGCGCCCGCACCACCGACGATCGCGTCGGGACGCCCGTGAGGAGAGTCGCATGGACACGCCCCTTCGTGCTGTCACGTTCCCCACCACGACCGCCGCCGCGCTGCTGCTGCCGGTCCTCGCCGCCGCGCAGTGGCAGCCGGTCGCCGGCGCGCATCCCGCCGGCGCGATCGCCGGCGACTGCGCCACGGCGATGGCCGTGGCCAGCACGACCACGAACGGCACCGAGGTCCACCGCTGCGATGGCGTGCAGTGGACGCTGCTCGCCAACAGTCCGCTTGCCGAGGTCTCGAGCATGACGGTCACCGCCGCCGGCGATCTGCTCGCGGTCGGTCCCGGCGGCCCCGGCTGGGTGCTGGCGCGGTGTCCGCGCGCAACCGGCGCGACCCCGGCGTGGACGGTCCTCGGCAGCGGCATCGGCGCCGCGCTGCGGCTGTGGGAGGACGATGGCACGGTCGTCGTGGCCGGCGTCGTCGGCCCTGCGGGAGGCGGCGCGCTCACCGGCCTCGCCCGCTGGAACGGCTCGACCTGGACCTTCCCGCCGATGCCGACCGGATCCGGCACTGCCCCCGTCGTCGCGGCCGTGGCCCGCACCGGCCTCGGCTTCGTCGTCGGCGGCGACTTCACCGTCGGTGGCGCCTCCAACCTCGCGCTGTGGAACGGCCTCGACGGCTGGGCGCCGATCGCCGGCAATCGCTCCACCGACGCCGTCACCCACCTGCTCGCGACCCGGGACGGCGGCGTGCTCGTGGTCGGGCGCGGTCCGACCGGCCTGGTGCAGCGGCTCGAACTCTGGCAGCCGAACGCAGGCTGGAGCGTGCTCGCGGCGGCCATCGACGGCGAGGTGCACGATGTGCTGGAACTGCCCGACGGCGACGTCGTGCTCGCCGGGCCGTTCACCGCCGTGGACGGCGTGCCGACCCGCGGCCTCGCGCGCTACGACGGTGCGCAGTGGCACGCGCTGGCGACGACGATCACGCCGCCGACGGCGACGGTGCACGAGGCCAGGTGGCTGCGCGAGGGCTGCCTGCTCGTCGCGGGGTCGTTCCTCGGCATCGGCGGCGTGGCGGCGAACGGGCTGGCGATGCTCGGCACGCCGCAGCCCGCCGGCGAGTTGGCGGTCCCCGCCTGCGCGCCGGGCAGCCCGACCGTGGCGACGCGCCAGCTGGCCTGGGTCGGCGGCCGCTACCGAGGTCTCGTCACCGGCTGGCCGATCGCCCTCGGCCAGCCGACGGTGCAGGTGCTCGGTTTCGGCACCAGCGGCATCACGCTGCCAGGCCCTGGGTGCGCGCCCTGCGTGCTCTGGCCGTGGCCGGACTTCGTCGGTGCACCCGTCGACCAGGACGGCGTCGACGGCTTCCCGGTGGCGTTCGACGTGCCCGACCTGGACCTGCTGGTCGGCCTCGACGTGCAGTACCAGGTCGTCGGGCTCGGCGGCGCCGGCTTCCCGTGCTTCCGGGCCACGAACGCGCTGGTGCTGACGATCGGGCGCTACTGACGCTCGACCTCGACGTGCCGCGCCGTCACCGGATCGCGCCCGTTCGTGATCACGCGGCCGCGCGATGCCGTTGCTGCCGCACGACGAACCAGGCCGGGTTGCTCACCTGGAAGGCTGAGTTCGCGTCGATCGACAGGCCCTGCCAGGCGGCACTGGCCCACGAGGGTCGGGTCGAACGGCACTGCCACGATGACCTCGAATGGGGCGCCGAGGATCGCGAAGTCCCATGAGGATGAGGTTGCCGATCCACAGCGGGTCCATCCACCCCGGGACCTGGACGGACGCATCGGGCAGGCCGAGCGCGGTCAGGCCGACATCGCCGGCGGGGCCGTTCAGCACCGCGCTCGCCGTGGCGCCGAGGCTGCCGCCGGCGTTGGTGAGGTGGGGCATCGCCATGGTGGTCGCTGCGACGCCAGCCCCCACGAGCACGGCTCCGACCGCAGGATCGAGGCGCACGGCGCCGACCCCGTCGATGACGATGCCACCCGGAGCCGCGATCCGCGTCCCCATCTCCGCTGGGCGTCGCGACTAGCGGTCCATCCGCTCGGCGAGGCGCCGGCTGGCGAACCAGTCGTCGTAGCGGTGTGCGCCGATCTGCGCCGCCAGCGGCGCGAGCCGTTCGCGCGCCTCCGCCCCGTCCGCGGCGTCGACGACGCACCACGCCCCCTCGCCGTCCAGCCGGGCGAACAGCACCACGCTTTGGTGTCCGCGCAGCACGGCCTCTGCCGCGGCGCCATCGTCGCAGGTCAGCAGCGCGAACCCGCGCCCGGACTCGCCGGGCGCCGGCGTGCGACCCGTGGCCCGGATCGCATCCTCCGCCGCCAGTTCCGCCGCCAGGAACTCGCGCAGGCGGGCCTCGGTGCGCAGGGAGTGGCACTCGAGCCGGAAGATGCCCTGCCGGACGCAGGGGTCCGAGCCGGCCAGCCGCTCGGCTTCGGCACGGTCGCCGGTCGCCAGCACGAACACGCCGCGCAGGTCGGGGCTGCTGCGCTGGCGGCCGAACGGTCCGGCGAGCAGCAGGTGCCCCTCGCGCGCGAGGCGGCTCATGTTGGCGAAGTGCCCCGCGAACGCCTCCTTCTGCGCCTCGGCATCCAGCCCCTGCGTCGGACCCGTGCGCAGGTAGACCAACGTGAACTCCTGCTCCGCATGCCGCGCGGGCACCGCATGGCAGGCCGCGAGCAGGAGCCCGCAGCCCACCGTTCCCTGCCAGAGGATGCGCATCGGTGCAGGATAGCGGCGCACGGTCGCCGGCGGGGACCCGGCGACGAAGGCGCCATGGCGCCGCCGCCGGTGCGATCGGGCCGCGGCACGGCTCGAATCGGTCGCCAACGCGGCCAGCGACGCACGGCAGCGGCCGTCCCCAGGGGTATAGTCCCCGCGCCGATGCAGTGCGCAGGACCCGCCCGGGGCATCCCCGTCTTCCTCGCCGCCGGCGCCGCGCTCGCGTTCGGCATCGCCGCCGATGCGTGGCCCTACATGGCGGACGACGCCTTCATCTCGCTGCGCTACGCCGACCGGCTGCTGCAGGGCGAAGGCCTGACGTGGACGGACGGCGAGCGCGTCGAGGGCTACAGCAACCTGCTCTGGGTGCTGCTGGTCGCCGGCCTCGGCGCGCCGCTCGGCGACCTGGTGCTGGCCGCGCGCGCGCTCGGCATCGGCTGCACCCTCGCCACGCTGGCGCTGCTGGCGGGCGGCCGCACCGTGCCGACCGGACTGCCGGCGGCGCTCGTCGTGGTGGCGCTCGGGGCGCTGCACTCGACCAGCCTCTGGGCGATCGGCGGGCTCGAGGGACCGCTGGCGATGCTGCTGGTCGCCGCGGCCATGTCGGCGCTGGCCGCGGCGCTCGCCGGCTCCACGACCGCGGCCGCGCGGCGATGGCTGGTCGGCTGCGGCGTCGCGCTCGGACTCCTGGCGTGGACTCGGCCCGATGCGCCGCTGTTCGCCGCCGTGGCCGGCGCCGTCGCCGTCTGGCACCTGCCGCCCGGCGCGCGCTGCCGTGGCCTGGCGCTGCTGCTGGCGCCCGTCGCCCTCGCCGTCCTGGTGCAGACCGGCTTCCGCCTCGCCTACTACGGGGAGTGGCTGCCGAACACGGCGCAGGCGAAGGCGTCCGCCAGCCGCGCGAGCGTGCTGGCCGGCTGGCACTACCTGTGGTCGGCCGGCCTGTCGCTGCGCGCCCTCCTGGTGCCGGCGGCGCTCGGCGTGGCCTTCGCCGCAGGCCGCCGCCCGCGGTCGCCGGCGCTGCACTTCGCCCTGCTGGCGACGCTCGTCTGGGGCGCCTACCTGGTGCCGATCGGCGGCGACCACTTCCCCCGCAACCGCATGCTGTTGCCGCTGTTCGCTCCCCTCGTCGTGCTGGCGGCGCACGGCCTCGCCGAACTGCACCGCGGCGGCCGGCTGCGCCGCGGGCTGGCGTGGCTGCTGGCGCTCGGTGCCGTGGTGCTGGCCCGCTGGGACGTGGTCGACCGCCACGGCGATCCGCGGCAGGAAGTGCCGACCTGGGAATGGCTCGGCGAACCGGCCGGCACGTGGCTGCGGCAGGCCTTCGCCCGCGAACGCCCCCTGGTCGCGGTCGATGCCGCCGGCGGCGTGCCCTTCTTCAGCCGCCTGCCCTGCCTCGACATGCTGGGGCTGTGCGATCGCACGATCGCCCGCTCGCGGCCGGACCAGCTGCCCGGCTTCTGGGCCGGCCACAACCGCGGCGACGGTCCCTACGTGCTCGACCGCGCGCCCGACCTGATCCTGTTCGGCTATCCGACCGGACTGCCGCAGCCGACCTGGACCAGCGGCCGGCAGATGGAACTGGACCCGCGCTTCGTCCGCGACTACCGCCTGGTCGTGATGGAGACCGGCGCCATGCCGGTGCGCGGCGCCGGACCGACGGAACTCCGCATCTCGGCCTGGCTGCACACGCGCGGCGTGCTGGGCCCGCGCCGCCGCACCGGCGCCGTGCAGGTGCCGGCGTTCTGGCTCGGGTGCTACCGGCAGCCCTACGCGTTCCGCGCCTACGATCCGCCTGGCGACGCCAGCCCGGCCGCCGACGCGTGGCGCCGCGATTTCCGGGCGGCCTACGACTGGTGGCACTCGCCCCCGGTGGTCGGGCGCCTCGATCGCGACGCCGGCGTGGTCGTGGCGGAGTTGCGCCGCGCCGGCCGTCACGCCACGCCCGCGTTCCACCTGCCGCCGGGCACCCACCGGATCGTGGCCCCCGCTCTGCCGGCCGGCGTGCAACTCGTGCTCTGCGCGGCCGACGGCGGGGAGCTGCCGCGCAGCGGCGACGGCTGGCGGGTCGTCGCGGACGGCGGCCGCGAGGTGCAGCTCGTCTGCGCCGTCGATGCCGCGGCGACGCTGCCGTTCTCCCTGCCGGCGCTGTCGGTGGAACATGGGCGCTGACGCCGCGACCTGGCGCCGGCGGCGGATCGCCGTCGCGGCGGCGCTCGCCGGCCTGCTCGGCGCCATGCTGTGGGGCGCGGCCGAGCTGGCGTTCCTGTGCGACGACGCCTTCATCACCTTCCGCTACGTGTCGAACGCCATCGACGGGCACGGGCTGTGCTGGAACCCGCCGCCGTTCCGGCCGGTCGAGGGCTTCACCAGCCTGCTGTGGACGCTGCAGCTGTGGGCGGCGTGGAGCTGGTTCGGCGTCGAACCGCCGGCCGGTGCCAACGTGCTGTCGATCGCGACCGGCGTGCCGTTGTTCGCCTTGCTCGCCTGGACGGCGCTGCGGCTGCGGCGACGCGACGGCGGCCGGGTCGCGACCGGCGCCGCGCTGCTGACCCTCGCCGCGATCGTCGGCAACCGGACGTTCCTGCAGTGGCTCAGCGGCGGCCTCGGCACCTCGCTGTTCGTGCTGGCGTTCGTCGGCTGGGCGCTGGTCGCGTTCGAGCCGCACGAGCGACGCCCGGCCCGCTGGGTCGCGCTGTGGTCGGCGTTCGCGGCCCTCGCCGCGCTCGCCCGCCCCGAGGGCCTGCTCTGTGCCGCCGCCACCACCGCCGTGGCGGTGCACGAACTCGCCCTGCGCCGCCGGCGGCCGATCGCCGTGCTGCCGTCGCTGTCGCCGATGTTCGCCGTCCTGGCCCAGTTCGTCTGGCACCGCGCCGTCTACGGGACCTGGCTGACCAACACCTACCACGCCAAGGTGGCGGCGCCCTGGCCGGAGGCCGGACTGCGCTACGCGCGCTGCTTCGTGCTCGAACACGGCCTGTGGGCGTGGCCGATCGTCGTGGTCGCATGGCTCACGTGCCTCCACCGGCGCGGCGGCCTGCGCCCCGCCACCCTGGTCGGGTCACAGGCGGCGCCGGCGGCGGCGGTGGCCGTGCTGCTCTTCCACGCCGGCTACTACACCTTCGTCACCGGCGGCGACCACTTCGAGTACCGGGTGCTCGCGCACCTCGTGCCGCTGTGCCTGCTGGCGGCGCTGGCGATGGCGGCGCGCTGCAGCGACCGCGGCGCCGTACCGGCCGCGACCGTCGCGCTGCTGTGGCTCGCCTCGACGCCCGGCTGGTGGCACCTCGCGCGGACGTCGCCGGTGACGTCGATCGACCACCGGCCCCTGGCGCCGCACGCGCCCGCGCTGCTGCGGCCGCTCGTGCGCCTGCACGACGCCGACCAGGCATGGCTGCAGTTGCACCTGATCGGGCTGCGGTGCAACCAGCATGCGTTCCGCCTGCAGGAGATCGGCGCCGGTCTGCCGCCGCGCACCCGCTTCGCGCCCGATCCCGACGACGTGCCGGTCGTGACGGCGAAGAGCGTCGGCCTGCTCGGCTGGCGCCTGCCGGACTGTGCGCTGCTCGACCTGCACGGCCTCAACGACTTCGTCGTCGCCCGCACGCCGCCCGCGCCGCCCGCGCCGCCCGACCGGATCCGCCTGCGCGCTGCCCTGGCCGCGGCCGACGCCGACGCCGACGGCAGGCTCGGCGCCGGCGAGCTGGCGGCCGCGCTCGAGCAGGTCGTCCCCGGCGCCGCCTCGACCGCGCTCGGCGCCACGTTCGCCCAGCGCATCCTGACCCTGGCCGCCGCGGCGCCGCCCGACGGCGTGCCGCGCTCCGTGGTCGAGGACCTGACGCTCCGGCTGCTGCAGCCGCGCATGATGGCGCACGAACGCAGCCCGCCGCCCGGCTACGTCGAGGACTTCGCGCCGAACGTCGTCGTCGCCGATGGGCAGTTCACGGTGCGGCGCCGCTCCGAGCCCCTGACGCCGGCGCGGGTGCGCGCGCTCGAGCAGCGCTGGTGGCAGCGGGCCCGGGACGGCGCCCTGCGCTGACGGTCGGTGCCGTCGGCGTGCCGAGCCCGGGGCGCCCCTCCGCCAGGGTGCGAATGTCCGCACTCCGCGCCGTGGGCTAGCTTCGCGGCATGCATCGCTTCCTTCCCTGCCTGCTCCTCGCCGCCGGCTCCGTGGCGGCCCAGGCCGTCGACGTCACCGTCACGGCAGCGCCCGGCACCGCCACCGTCGAGCCGGGCGTGACCGTGAACGCCTGGCTCTACGACGGCCTGCTGCCGGGCACGCCGCTGCGGGTCACCCAGGGCCAGACGCTCCGGGTCCGCTTCCGCAACCAGCTGCCGGAAGCGACGATGATCCACTGGCACGGCCAGCCCGTCCCGCTCGGCATGGACGGCGTGCCCGACATCTCGCGCCCTTCGGTCGCGCCCGGCCAGGAGTTCCTCTACGAACTGACCCACCTCGAGCCCGGCACCTACTGGTTCCACCCGCACGGCCACGAGGCGCAACTCGACGTCGGCCTCGCCAGCGCCCTGATCGTCGACCCGGCGAACCCCACCGACGACCCCCCCTTCGACGTCGAGCACACCGTGTTGCTCGACGACTGGAACGACCCGCTGGGCGGCGGTTGGACCGGGCACCTGCTGAACGGCCGCAGCAGCAATGGGCAGGTGCCGATCGACGTGCAGGCCGGGCAGCGCCTGCGGCTGCGGCTGATCAACGTCGCCGCGGTCACGAACTACGTCGTCGCCCTGGACGGCCACCCGATGACCGTGACCCACGCCGACGGCGGTCGAGTGCAGCCCGTCGCCGTGCAGGCGGTCCCGCTCGGCATCGGCGAGCGCTACGACGTGATCGTCGACTGCAACAACCCGGGCGTGTGGAGCCTGGCGGCGGCCTCGATCACCAACCGCAACGCGACCTTGGTGCGCGGCATCGTGCGCTACGTGGGACAGGCGCAGCCGCCGCCGGCCCCAGGCCTCGTGCCGGCGAACCTCGCCACCGGTTCGCTGCTCGGCTACGCGCAGCTCGCGTCCTACTTCCCGGTGCGGCCGATCACGCCGGCGCCGGACCGCACCCTGCCCGCCGCGCTGGGCATGCAGATGGGCCCCGGCGGCGCGCTCAACACGATCAACGGCGAGGCGTGGCCGAACGTGACGCCCATGCAGGTCGCGCTCGGCGACGACGTGCAGATGACGTTCACCAACACCCTGATGGGCAACGGGCAGTACCACCCGATGCACGTGCACGGCCACTTCTTCCGCCTCCTCGGGACCGCCGGCGGCACGCTGGCCCCGCCGCGCAAGGACACGATCCTGATCCGACCGCTCGGCCAGGCCGGCAGCACGGCCACCGTGCAGATGCACATGGACAACCCGGGCCGCTGGCTGCTGCACTGCCATCACATGATGCACATGATGAACGGCATGATGGCGGTCGTGGAGTACCTCGGCGACAGCGACGGCGATGGCCTGCCCGACCGCAGCGACTACGAGCCCGACCGGGCCTTGCCGGTGGTGGTCGTCCAGGACGATGCCGCCCGGTTCGTGATCGGCGCCGCCGGCGTCATCTCCGCGCAGTGGACGCCGGGGCAGATCGTCGCCCTCTACTTCGGCGCCCCGCTGCCGGCGCCGTTCGCGTGGCCGCCGTTCGGCGACGTCTGGCTCGATCCCCTGCAGCACGCGCCGTTCGGACTCGGCCTGGTCGCCCCGAACGGCTCCGCCGACTTCGCCTACGTGCTGCCGAACGACCCGCAGCAGATCGGCCAGCGCATCGGCCTGCAGGCGCTGGGCACGACGCCCCTGCCGGCCGGACTGCTGACGTCGACCTTCCAGGCCTTCGTGGTCCACTGATCTGTCAACGCCACGCCGCCGGCCAGACGAAGCCGGAGCCGCGGTGGATCCACGCGAACTCGGTGCCGTGCGCGACGGCGTCGAGCAACTGCACCGAGGCGCACGCGGCGCGCACCTCGGCGGCGACCTCGGGCGTCGTCGAGACGTAGATCAGCTCGAGCGGCGTCGCGGCGCGTTCGCCCCAGGAGCGGAAATCGCGCCCGTGGCGCGCCGGCGGCGGCAGCACCGTGAACTCGCCGCGGCCGAAGGCATGGAACGACAGCAGCGACGAGAACGACCAGCGGTCGCTGGCGAGCAGGACGGGCCGCCCAGAGGCCGCCACCTCGTCGGCCCACCGCAGCGCGGCGGCCGCAGCCCGGTCGGTGTGCAGCGAGCGCTCACGGCCGACGAGCGACGAGGTCGGCAGCCAGGCCTGGATGCGGTCGACGCCGGCGGCGGCGAGGCCGATGCCGCCGGCCGCGAGCACGACGCTGGTCGCCACCGCGGCGCGCCACCAGCCGCGGCCCAGCGGTTCGGCATGCGGCGCGAGCAGCAGCAGCGGCACGTTGAGGTAGGCGAGCACCGCCCAGTGTGCGCCGACCCGCGTGGTCAGCGCCAGCACCGCGAACAGGCCGAGCACGACCAGCACGAAGCTGGCGAACCACGGCCGCCAGTCGTCGGCGGCGACCGGGCCGCGGCGCAGGGAGCGGACCGCGCGCCCCAGCGCCGGCAGCAGCAGGGGCCCGGCGAGCGCCACGGCGAGCGCCCCGAAGGCGACGAAGTACACCGGCGTGAAGCCCTTGCCATGCCGCTCGACGGCCTGGAAGTGCACGGCGCCGCCGTCGCCGCGGGCGAGGTTCCAGAGCAGGTTGGGCGCGAAGACGGCGAGCGCGGCCAGACCGCCGAGCCACAGCCGCGGGTCGCGCAACACGCTCCGGCGCTGGCGGTCGAGCGCCAGGAAGGCGAACGCGGCCACGACCGCGGCCGCCGCCAGGTAGTAGGTCAGCATCGCCGCCCCCAGCAGCAGCCCCCAGAGCACGTGGTCGCGCGCCCGGCCGCGCCGCAGGGCGCGCAGCAACGCGAACTCGGCGGCGAACACGATCGGCGCGTGCGGCACCGACGGCACCATCAGCACGCCGAAGCCCACCATCGGCACGAGCTGCACCGCCACGGCGGCAGCGCCGGCGCGCCGGCGATCGGCGCCGAGTTCGCGCAGCATCGCCCAGGCGAGCCACGAACACAGCAGCATGCCGACGATGGGGACGAGACGCAGGCCGGGCCGGGACGCGCCCAGCAGCTCGGTCGCCAGCCAGTTCAGCGCCGCGGTGCCAGGCGGGTGGTCGGTGAAGCCCCACGCAAGGTGCTGCCCCTGCAGCCAGTGGTAGCTCTCGTCGGAGGTCGCGGGCAGCAGCACCGCGAGCAGCACCTTGGCCACCGCAGCCAGCGCCAGCGCGAAGAAGACCCATCCCGGTGCAAGGCCGGGCCGCGAGACGCCACCGGCAGCGGTCGGGCGACGGTCGCTGCCCCGTGCTGGACGTGCGTGGTTCGTAGCCGGCAGAGGATGCAGCGGCGGCGGCTCGATGCAAGCATGGGTTGCCATGCCGCCGCGCACCCGGCGGCCAGACGGCCCGCCGGGCGCGCTCCGGTCAGGCCCGGCGACCGCTCACCAGCCGCCGACCGTCGTCAGCAGGCCGTTGCTGACCGTCAGGCCGAAGGCGTTCTGGCCGTTCGGCAGCGAATTGGGCACCACCAGGGCCACCGCCTGCGCGGCGAAGGTGTTGCCGACCGCGAACGTGCCGGCGGGCAGCGACACGTTCCACGACATCGACGGCGTCAGCGACACCTGGCCGCCGAGGTCGACGTCCAGCGCCAGGAGGTAGGTCTTGCAGCCGGGTGCGCCGATCACGCCCAGGTCGAAGCCGCCCGGCAGCGGCAGCACGCTCAGGAACAGCGTCCCCAGGTGCACGCTGCTGCCCGGGATGTACTCGGGCATGCCGCTCAGGTTGTAGGTCGTCGTCGCGCCCAGAGCCGGCGCGACGCCGCCCGCCAGCTGCATCGCCGCGAACTCGATGGCCGAGGTCGTGATCGGCAGGTCGCTCGCGAACGACAACGAGCCGGTGTCGAGCGACGGACCGCCCGGCGAGTAGCCGACGAGGTGCGGCTGGCCGGTCTGGAAGCCGGTGTGCAGGTTCGGCGACACGGTGCCGAACGCGATCACGACCTGGCCGGTCGCGGTGTCGAACTGGAACTGCAGCTGCGTGGCGTCGGCCGGCGAGGTGCCGCTGTAGTTGTAGACGCCGTCCCAGGTGATGTAGACGACGCCGGCGATCTCCTCGAACTTGACCTGGCCGCTGCCGGGCGCGCCCGGGTTGTAGTCGTGCCAGGCGTACCAGCCGGTCTGCGCGTTGGCGTTCAACATGACGTTGACGTCGGGCGCGTAGCCAATGCTGTTGCCGGTCGCCGCCCAGACCGAACCGTTCGAGCAGACGACGAACGAGTTCAGGGTGCCGCCCGGATACGGGAACGGCGTCGTCAGCGTCGGCGTGGTCGTCTGCGAATCGTCGATCAGGGACAATGGCGTGGCGGCGCCGGTCGGCGGCACATAGGCGCCGCCGTTGATCACCACGTACTCCGAGCCCGCCGGCAACAGCGTGATCGCCGTGTTGCTCAGCGCAGCGGCAGCCGCGGGCGGCGACGTGATCAGCTGGTAGAAGGAGTTGCCCTGCGAGTAGCAGCCGCGGCCGAAGGCCTGGTGGCTGCCGTTCGGGCACGCCTGCGGGAGCCAGGCGTAGCCCGGCGCCGTCGGGATGAACTGCACTGCCTGCCCCGCGAGGTCGAACGAGCCGACGGCGGCGAACAGTTCGTAGTTGGTGTCCGTCGCCGCGAACCCGGCCGTCGCGAAGTCGCTCGCCGCCGGCAACGCGGCGCCACCGCCCGGCGACATGCCCACCAGGCAGTTGCCGGCGGTGTACAGGTTGCAGCGGTCGTCGTAGGTGAAGTAGATCTCGCCGGTCGCCAGCAGCTGGACCTGGAAGGTCCGGGGAGTGGCATCGCCGTATTCGCGGATGTTGCGCCACGTGACGACGCCGCGCCCGGGCAACGCGTTGAAGAAGACCTCGCCGCCGTAGACGGGATCGCTGACGAGGTCGTCCCACATCGGTGCGATGATCGGGGAACCGGCGACCAGCAGGGAGGTCGAACCGGAGCAGCACCCCGAGCCACCAGGCGCGGGCGCGCCGGAATTGGACAGGTAGAGGAACCCGTTCGTGCTGACGTGCACGTCGGTGTAGGTGACGCCGCCGAACGGGAACGGGAAGCCGAGCGACTGCATGCTCAGCACCACGTCGTCGCTGTAGACGCCACCGGTGAGTGGCGTGCCGTACAGGCTCTCGCCGCACTGGGCAGGCAGGCTGACGGCGGCGGCTAGAAGGCTGAGCACGAGGGGAGTTCGTGGGTGCATGGTCGGGAGGGGAGAGGGTGGGAGGGCAGGCCGGGCCCGCGGCCCGGGCAGACTGCCAAGGTAGCCGACGAGGCCCCGAAGTGGCGGCGTTCTCCCGACGGCGGCCGGCGGGTCGGTGGCTGCGGCCCCGGCCGGCCGCACCCGGCGGGGGAGGCCAGCCTTGGCCCGATGCGGCGCACCGGGTAGCGTCCGGGGCTCAACCCTCGGGAGACCCATGCGCACCCTCGTAGCCTCGCTCGCCCTCTTTGCCGCCCTGTTCGCCGCCGCGTGCCAGTCGACGCCTTCCTGCTGCGCCGGCTGCTCCAAGGTCCAGTCGGTCGTCGACTCGGTCGCCAAACAGAACCCTGACTGCACGCGCCTGTCCGTGCACTGCGCCGCGGCCGGCGGTGCGGCCAAGTTCTGTGCCAGCACCGATGCCGCCCGGATCGGCAAGCCGTCCGACCCCGAGGACCTGAAGGCGATGCAGACCGGCCAGCCCGTCGTGCTCGACGAGGCCGGCGCCTACGACGTCACGGTGCCGATCCACCAGGCGGACGGCAAGTTCCACTCCGCCTGCGGCGTCACCCTGAAGGGCGCCGGGATGACGAAGGAGCAGGCCATCGCCAAGGCGACCACGATCGCCAAGGCGGTCGAAGCCGGTCTCGGCGGCGCCTGCGAGTGCTGCTGCAAGTGACGGCGGCAAGGCGCTGACGGCGCGGCCGTCCGCGACGGATCTGCCCGCGGCCAGCGCCGAACGGCGACGGCGGCTGCGCCGCTTCCTCACGGCGAGCGAAACCGCCCGCGGCGACGACCGGTCGCGCCCTGCTGTGTCCACGAACGTCCCAGACCACGGACAGCCCCGTCGCCCATGAGCCACGTCTTCCTCTACTGCGCCGCGATCGGCGGCACGATCCTGGTCGGGCAGTTCCTGCTGCTGCTGTTCGGCCTCGGTGGCGACACCGAGACCGGCGACGTCGGTCACGATCAGGGCGCGTTCCTGAAGCTGTTCTCGCTGCAGGCGCTGACCACCTTCGCGACCTTCTTCGGCCTGGTCGGAATGGCGACCGAACGGGCGGGCTGGTCGACGCTCTCCGTGGTGCTGGCCGCCAGCGCCGCCGGGACGATCGCGTTGGTGCTGGTGGCGAAGGCCATGCGCGGCCTGGCGGCGCTGCACTCGCAGGGCAACGTCGATCTCGCCAACGCGGTCGGGCACCTCGCCAGCGTCTACCTGCGCGTGCCGGCGCCGGGGCAGGGCCATGGTCGCGTGCTGCTGAACGTGCAGGGGCGCACCGTCGAATGCCGGGCGATCAGCCGCTCGCAGGAGATCCCGACCGGCGCGCAGGTGCGCGTCGTCGCGCACACCGACGACGACGTGCTGGTCGTCGAGCCCGTCGCCTGACCGACGTCCGCCCCCACCCTTCCGTCCACCCGCCACTCCACCCGAAGGAGACCCCGATGCCCGCGTACCTGCCCGCCGACGCCCCCCCGGATCCGGTCCTGCTGCTGCTCGTCGCCGCGACGGCGCTGATCCTGTTCGGCTTCGTGATCCTCGTGGTCAAGCGCTACAAGCGCTGCCCGAGCAACAAGATCCTGGTGATCTTCGGCAAGGTCGCGAAGGGCCAGTCGGCGCGCTGCCTGCACGGCGGCGGCGCGTTCGTGTGGCCGCTGATCCAGGACTACGCGTTCCTGTCGCTCGATCCGATGCAGATCGAGATCCCGCTGCGCGGAGCGCTGTCGGCGGAGAACATCCGCGTCAACGTGCCGTCGGTGTTCACGGTCGCCGTCGGCACCGAGCCCGCGGTGATGCAGACCGCGGCGATCCGCCTGCTGGGTCTCGATTCGCGCCAGGTGATGAAGCAGGCCGAGGACATCATCCTCGGCCAGCTGCGCCAGGTGATCGCGTCGATGACGATCGAGGACATCAACCGCAACCGCGACAAGTTCCTCGACAGCGTGCAGAACTCGCTGACCCCCGAGCTCGAGAAGATCGGCCTCGTGCTGATCAACGTCAACATCACCGACATCACCGACGAGTCGGGCTACATCGAGGCGATGGGCCGCAAGGCCGCCTCCGAGGCGATCCAGTCGGCCGAGATCGACGTCGCCCAGCAGCAGAAGCGCGGCTCGATCGGCGTCGCCGAGGCGCGGCGCGAGCAGGACGTGATGGTCGCCAACGCCGAGAAGGTGCGCGAGATCGGCACCAAGGACGCCGAGCGCGAGAAGCTGGTGCGGCTCGCCGAGCTGGCGAAGGAGACCGGCATCGGCCAGAGCCAGGCGCAGCTCGAGCAGCAGAGCGCGGTCAAGGACCAGGAGCGGCAGATGCGCATCCGCGTCGCCGACGCCGAGGCGACCGCCGTCACCGGCGAGAACCTCGCCCGCGCCAAGGTCGTCGACGCCGAGGCGACGCTCAAGGTCAAGCAGGCGGAGGCCTACCAGCTGGCCGAGACCCGGCGGCGCGAGGCCGAGGCGAAGGTGCGCGAGGCGCAGTATCTGGCCGAGGCGCGCGCCGCCGAGGCGATGGCGACCAAGATCGAGAGCGAGCAGCGGGCCGAGCTCGAGGCGACGGCGAAGGCGCAGAAGGCGAAGCTGATCGTCGACGCCGAGGCCGAGGCGGAGCAGGTGCGGCTGCGCGCCCAGGCCGAGGCGGCGGCGACGTTCGCCCGGCTCGAGGCGCAGGCGCGCGGCGAGTACGAGATCCTGGCCAAGAAGGCCGAGGGTCTGCAGCGCATCGTCGAGGGCTGCGGCGGCGCGCAGCAGGCGTTCCAGCTGCTGCTGCTCGAACACCTGCCGCAGATGGCCGAGACCGCGGCGAAGGCGATCGCCAACGTCAAGTTCGACAAGATCGTCGTCTGGGACGCCGGCAAGGGCGCCGACGGCAAGGGCGCGACGGCGGGCTTCCTGCACGGCCTTGCCGGCAGCCTGCCGCCGATGATGCAGATGATGCGCGACATCGGCGGCGTCGAGATGCCGACCTACTTCGGCAAGCTCGCCGAGGCGGCGGCCGGCAGGGCGGCGGACGAGCCGCCGGCGACCGCGACCGCGGGCCGGACCGGCGCGAGCAAGCCGGCCTGACGCCGCCCTGGCGCGGCGTCGAGGCCGAGCCCCAGGCCCTGCTCAGCGCCCCGCCAACACGAGCTCGAGACCGTCGCGGACCTCGCCCGGTCGCAGCACCAAGGCCGGGCCGATGCCGACGCCCCCCGACCGGCGGTGCGCCAGGAGGCGCAGCTCGACGTCGACCGGCACATCGACCAGTTCGAAGCGGCCGCCCGCATCGGTGCGGCCCCGGGCCGCCGGCTCCGAGGGCTCTGCCGCCCGCTCGCCGTCGCCGGCCAAAGCCGCGCGGTGGCCTTCGACGATGCGGTCGCCGAGCTCGCCGAGGCCGACCGGGAACACCCGGCACCCGGCCACCGGCTGGCCCCGCTCGTCGACGACGCGACCGCGCAGCGTGCCGCCGCGGTGCAAGGCCACGCGGAGGTCGGTGCGCACCTCGCCCTCGCGCAGGTCGAAGCCGACCACCGTGGTCGCGTAGCCCGGCACCCGCACGACCAGGCCGCAGCGGCCGGCGTCCAGACCCACGAGATGGAACCGGCGGAAGCGATCGTCCTGGACCATGGTCTGCACCGGACCACGCGGCTGCAACCAGTCGGTCGGCAGCGTCGAGTCGCCGTCGCGCAGCGGCCGCAGGTCGACCTCGAAGGCGCCCCACTCGACGACCTCGCCGGTCCTCGCGTCGATCAGCTCGCCGTGCAGTTCGGCCTGGTGGTCGCCGGCGTCGCGCTCCTCGTCGCGACGCTTCAGCCGGATCTCCACCGTGGGGCCGCCGGCACGCAGACCTCGGCGCGCCGCCGGCGAGAGCTCCCCACCGCCCGACACGTGCAAGGTGTGGCCGCCGTCCCCCAAGGCCGCGAACACGAACCGGTCACCGGCCAGCGCCTTGGCCTGGTGGGTCAGGCCGGTGGCTTCGTGCTCGAGCCAGACGCTGGCCCAACCGAGCGGCTCGCCGTCGAGCCGCTGCACGTGCACCTCGAGCCCGCCGCCGGGCTGCAGCGTGATGTGGCGCAGGTGCTCGCCCGGGCGGTCGATGGCGACCGGCACGAACGCGGCGGCGAAGCCCGCCGCGCGGCCGTCGACGAACAACCACTTCGCGCCCGGCCGCCGGCCGCGCAGCACCACGCGGCCGTCCGCGCCCGACTGGGCCCGGGCCTCGGGCTCTCCCTGGCCTGGCCGCGGCGCCGGGCTGCGATCGGGCAGCAGCGCGACCGGCACCGTGGCCACCGGCGCGCCCTCGGCCGAGGTGATCGCGACCGTGAGTTCGAAGCGCGACGTGGCGAGGCCCGCCGCCGCGGGCAGCACCAGGGCCAGCGGCGCGGCCGACTCCGCGCGCGGCAGCGCGAGTTCGCCGGTCTCGAGCAACAGCCGCCCATCCTCCTGGATGCGCAGGCGGATCGCGCGCGGCTGCAACTCGTGCGGCGGCAGCTGCAGGCGGAAGGAGCCGTCGGCGCCGATGGTCGTGGCGCCGAGCGCGAACGGCTTCAGCCCGCCGGCGGCCACGGCTTCGACGCGGGCGCCCGCCACCGGCCACGCCGCCGCGTCGTGCACGGTGCCATGGAAGACGGCGGCCAGCGCGGCGCGCGGGGCCTCCGGACGGTCGGCGGCGCCCGGTAAGGGCTCGCGCTGCGCGCCCGGCGCCGGCGCCCCGAGGTCGGCCGGCTCCTGCGGCCGCTCGGCGGCGGCCACGCCGTACGCCGCCGGATCTCCAGCCGCCACGGGCACGGTGTCGCCGCCGGGACGTCCCCAGACGGCGAACGCGCCGATGGCGACGCCCACCGTGACGGCGAGCGCGCCGAGCGCCAGCTTCGCGGCGAGCGACACGCCGGCGGTGCCCGACAGGACGGCGCCGTCGCCGAGCGCCAGCAGCTGCCGTTCGAGCCCGGCCGGCACGGCCGGTGGCAGCTCGGCGATGGCCTGCGGCAGCCCGGTGGCCGCCAGCGTGTAGCCGCGACCGGCCAGGTCGCGGCGCAGCCGCTGCAGCGCCTGCTGCACCCGGTCGTGCGCCGTCGATGCCGGCACCTGCAGCGCGAGGCCGACCTCGGCGAACGTCAGCTGGTCCTGGCCGTGCAGCTGCAGCGGCAATCGCAGGTCGGCGGGCAGCGCCTCGACGAGTTCGGCGACGTGGCGTTGCAGGTCGACGGCGGCGGCCATCGCGGCGGGGTCGCCTTCGGCGGACCGGGTGGCGCTGGATCGGCTCATGGCGTTCTCCTCGTGGACCTGCCGCCGCCGCTGCCCGCGCCGCCGGTTGGCGGCCAGTCGCGTCGCCAGCCAGCACAGCACGGCGCGCGGCTGCCGGGCCGCGGCGAGCCGCACCTTGCCCTCGAGCACCTGGACGAACACGTCCTGGGTCACGTCGGTCGCCTCGTCGGCGGGCAGCCAGCGCGCGGCGCTGCGGTGCACGGCGGCGTGGTGGTCGCGGACGAGGGCTTCGAACTGCTCGCGGGTCGGTCGGGACATGCGGCGATAGGTCGGGGTCGGACAGGGGAAACCGGCCGGGCGCTGCCATCCGGGGGAATCCGGGCCCTGGCGCGCGGCAGCGAGGTCCCTGGCAGGAGCGTTCCGTGCAACGGTAGCGCCCTCCGCCGGCAGCCGCGGCGCCAGGAATCTCCGGCATCCGTTGCGGGCACAGCCGCGATTCCCTGCCTGAGGCCTCGCCCGGCGGCTCCGTACCGCCCCATCCCGCTTCCCTCTGCCCAAGCCAGACCATGCGCCGAGTCCTTCCCTGGTTGTCACCCCTCCTGGCATCCGCTCTACCGTGTCAGTGTTTCGTCGCCGGCGGCGGCAGCACCCTCAGTTTGACGCCGACGACGCCGTGGTACTCGGGCGACGACGAAGGTCTGTCGGCGCCGCTGCCGCTCGGTTTCGCCTTCCCGATGGCAGGCGCCGCCAGTGCCACCTGGTCGCATGTCGTCGTCGACGCGAACGGCGTGCTCTATCTGACCAACGGTGGCCCCGCGGTCGGCACGCCGCTGTTCGGCGCCCAGAACGGGGTCGACGATTTCCGCGGCGACGCCGGCGACTCGCCTCGCATCGCGCCGCTGTGGGCCGACCTCTGGGCTGGCGCCGGCTGGTCGATCACCGCCAACGCGTCGGTGCCCGGCCAGTTCCGCGTGACGTGGAACAACGTTGAGGATGTCGGCTCGAGCAGTTCGATGTTCTCGCTCAGCGCGACGCTGTTCGCGACCGGCGAGGTCGAGTTCGCCTATACCCCCACGACGAGCCTGTACCCGTACGGCTACATCGGCGTCGCGATCGGCAACGGCGTCGGCACCGGCATCGAGAGCCCCGACGACCTGATCGGCGGTGGCGACTCGGGCACGCTCGGGTTGCTCTACGGCGAGTACTTCAACGATCCCGACGAGCCGGAGTTCAGCGGCAAGCGGATCGGGATCACCCCCAATGGCACCGGCGGCTTCACCGCCATCGCCACCTGCGCGCCGGCCGCGCATACGAGCTACGGCGCCGGCTGCTACACCTACCAGGAAGCCCGCGAAGCCCTCTACCAGCTGTTCCCGAACGTCGCGCAGTCGTTCGCGGCGCTGCCGGCCGGCAGTTCGATCCAGTTCACGATCGCCGGCCCCGGCAGCTACCTGGTCAGCAACGGCGGCGGCTCCTTCGTGCCGCCGTCGTTCGGCGCCGTCGTGCTGCCGCTGTCCGACGACGACCAGGAGGACGTGACGCCCTCGATCCCGTTCCCGCACGCGAACGGCACCAGCTATGCCGTGCTCTCGGTGTGTTCGAACGGCTTCGTGAGCATGGCGCCGAGCGGCGTCAACCCGAACGGCACCGGCGGTTCGGTGTCGCGCCTGCTCGACGCGCCGGCGCCTTCGTTCCGCAGCCAACGCGACTACAACCCCGCCCCCGCCGCCAGCGGCAAGGTCAAGGTCGAGGAGATCCCGATCGGCGGCGCGCCGACGCTGGTGGTCACCTGGGACGGCGTGTTCCTCTACAACACGACGACGCCCGAGACCTTCCAGTTCCAGCTCAACCTGATCACCGGCCAGGTGACGATCGTCTGGCAGCTGATGACCGCGGTGACGCCGCCGACGTCGCGCCCGCTGCTGGTCGGCCTGGCGCAGGGCAACTCGTTCGATCCGGGCCCGATCGTGCTGGCCACGGACCTGCCGCAGCTCACGTCGCCCGACGTCGAACTGCTGCCGCTCAGCCTGTCGGCGGCGCCGGCGCCGGTCATCGCCCCCAGCACGACGGTGACGTTCACGATCGGGAACATCCCCGAGTTCCTGCCCGGCAGCGGCGTGCACCTGGCAACGCTGTTCTTCAGCGTGGGCACGCTGCCCGGGGTCGACCTCGGCTTCCTCGGCGCACCGGGCTGCGAGGCCTACATCGCCTCGTTGGACCTCAACCTCGCCGTGCCGCTCAGCGCGACGCCGGTGGCCTCGACCACCCTGACCTTCGACAACCTGTCGTTCGCCCCGGGCGACGTCGTCTACGCCCAGGCGATCGCTCTGTTCGATCCCGCGTTCCCGCTGGCCAACGGGGAGAACGCGTTCGGCCTGACGGTCAGCAACGGCGTGCGCAGCCGCACCGACACCTTCTAGGGCCACGCGCCCGCCTCTCGCCCCCCTGCAGGTCACCATGAAGCCCCATCGCCTGCTCGCGATCGCAAGTCTCGCCTCGTGCCTGTCGGCGCAGACGGTGGAGACGTTGCTCCTGCCCGACGTGCTCGACCTGCGGCCGACCGCCACGCGCCTGCAGGACCGCATCGACGACCTGGTGGCGGAGGCGGCCTTGCAGGCCGGCCTCGGCGCCAGCACGCTGGCGCAGACGATCCAGGGGCTCGTCGCGGACCTGCAGGCCGCCCTCGCGGGTGGTCCGCTGCCGGCGCCGGCGACGGTCGAGGTGCACGTCGTCAGCTTCTACGAAGGCGCCGGCGCCGCCAGCACGGCGTCGGTCGCGCTCGATCGACCGGGGGCGCCGGTGATCCTGCTGTTGAACGCCTACGAGGCGATCGACTGGACGGTGACCGCGACGCCGGCCACCGGTCTGCTCGCCGTGCTGTCGTACGCCTACGAGGCGCAGACCGTGGCGGCGCCCGCTGGGGTCTTGCAGCTCGGCCTGTCCTACGCCGGCAACGGCTTCGGCGACTACTGGGGCCAACCGGACGACCCCACCGACCCCGCCGCCAGGTTCCGTGCGGCGCGTTGGTGCGTGGAGAAGCTCGGCCTGCCGCTGACCACGTTCACGGGCGGCTACGCGGCGCCGGCCGCGACGTTCACCGCCGGCCCGGGCAACCTCGAGTGGCGCCGCCAGGTAGTGCTCGATGCGGCGGCACGCGCCGGCGAGGTCTACACCGTCGCGACGCGGCAGGCGCTGGCGGCGGCGTTCCAGGGCGATCTGTTCCTGCCGCTGCTCGTGCCGGCCACCGGCGCGCCCGGTGTACCGACGGTCGCGATCGCCAATCCGATCGAACTGCTGGCCCCCCTGCTGCCGCTGCCCGACGTGCGTGCGTACGCCATCGACGGCGGCGGCAACGTCTTCACCCTGCGCCTCGGCCAGCCGTCGCGGCTGCTGCTGCCCTCGCTGACGTTCCAGCCGCTGCCCCCGTACCCGACGCTGCCGCCGTTCGCGCCCTTGAGCGGGATGACCTACGACGCCATCGGCGATCGCCTGCTCGTGTGCGGTTTCGGCGGCGCCGGGGCGCTCTACGCCTGGAGCCCCGCCAGCGGTCTGTGGAGCCTGCTGGCGACGCTGGCCGACGAAGAGCCGGCGGCCATCGCCTGGCATCCGCTGCACGACGCAACCTTCGGCGTGCGCATCGACCCCTACGCCGCGAACCCGCTCGAACTGCGCCGCTACGACGCCACGGGCAGCCTCGTCCAGGTGCTGCCGATCGGCCTGCCCACGTTCGGCGAGATCTGGGACGCGCCGCAGTTGCATGCGCTGGGCTCCAACCTCGTGTTCGTCGGCGCCGGCATCCCGGTGCTCGGCCGCACGATCAGGCATTGTTTCGTGATCGACCCACTGACCGGCGACGTGCTGCACGCCGGCGTGCTGCTCGGCTGAACCGATGGCAACGGCGCCGTGGCATGCAGCGCTTCCGGGGGTTGCCGGCCGCCAACCGGCGGCAGACACTGGGGGTCCGATGCGCACGCACGGCCCGGCCGGCCCCACGCCCCAGACGGCGGAGTTGTTCGGCCGCATCTACCACGAACTGCACGCCGTCGCGTTGCGTTGCCTGCGCGGCGAGCGCGGCGCCCCCACGCTGCAGGCGACCGCGCTGGTGCACGAGGTGTTCCTGCGGCTGGCGAAGGCGCCCGACGACTGGGCCGGGTCGACCCACCTGCTCGCCGTCGCCGCTCGGGCCATCCGCCGGGTGTTGATCAACCATGCTCTGGCACGGCGTTGCCTGCGGCGCGGCGGGGGACACACGCCCGAGCCGCTGCCCCTCGGTGGTCTTGCGGCCCCCGCACGCGACGCCGTCGAATTGCTGGCTCTCGGCGAGGCGCTCGAACGCCTGGAGCAGAGGGACCCCCGCCAGGGCCAGATCGTCGAACTGCGCTTCTTCGGCGGCCTGACGACCGCCGAGATCGCCCGCGTGCTCGGCGTCTCGACGCGCACCGTAGAGGGCGAGTGGAGCCTTGCGCGCGCCTGGTTGCGCCGCCACATGCGGCAGGAGGCGGAGCCGTGACCGAGCCGGTCTTCGCCCGCATCAAGGCGATCTACCTGCGCGTGCGCGCCGCGCCGCCGGCACAGCGCGCCGAACTGCTGGCCAGGGAGTGCGCCGGCAGCGCCGAACTCGCCGCCGAGGTCGAGAGCCTGCTGGCGAACGACGACGACGGCTTCCTCGCCGAGCCGGTGCTGGGGCGCGGCTTCTCGGTGGCTACCGCCCTGGTGCACCAGGGCATCGACTTCCGCGCCGGCGACTATCGGGCCCGCGCGATGCTCGGCGCCGGGGCGACGGGGCTCGTCTACCGGGCGGTGCACGAACCGACCGGTCGCGAGGTGGCCCTGAAGGTGTTGCGGCCCGGCGCGCTGTCGCCCGAGGGGGCGCGGCGACTGCTGGCGGAGGCCGCCCTGCTGCGCCGTCTCGACCATCCAGGGATCGCCCGGGTGCACGACGCGGGCCTCGCCGCGTTGCACGGTGAGACGACCGCCTACCTGGCGATGGAACTGGTCGACGGCTTGCCGCTGGCCCAATACGTGTCGGGCGAGGCCTGCTCCGTGCGGGTGATCGTGCACCTGATGGCCTGCGTCGCCGATGCCGTCCAGCACGCCCACGAGCGCGGCGTCGTGCACAACGACCTGAAGCCGTCCAACGTGCTGATCACGGCGAAGGGCGCGCCACGCATCGTCGACTTCGGGGTCGCCCAGTGCACGCGCGACGTCGTCGCCGACTCCGCTGGCGGCACTCTCGGCTACCTGGCCCCCGAGCGGCTCGCGTCGGGAGCACCCAGCCGCCCAACCAGCGACGTGTATGCGCTCGGCGCGATCACCTATGAACTGCTCACCGGGCGCTTGCCGGTCGACCACGACCGGCGGCCGGGCGCGCAGCTACGGGCCGCCCTGGCCGATCCATGGCCGCTCGGCGCGCTGCGGCCCGAACTGCGCGGCGACCTGGAGACGATCGTCCACCACGCGCTCGATCCGCTCGCCGCGCGCCGCTGCCCCAGCGCCGCGTTCTTCGCCCGCGACCTGCGCCGGTTCCTCGCCGGCGCCCGGATCGAGTCCCCGCGGCTCGCCTGGCCGCGTCGCTTCGCCCGCTTCGCGCGCCACCATCGCGCCGTCGTCGGCGGCATCGCCGCGAGCTTCGCGGCCCTGCTGCTCGGACTCGCCGGCACGGTGGCGGCGCTGCGCACGGCGGAACGAGCCCGCATCGAGGAGGCGACCGCCCGCGCGCAGGCCGATCGCGCCGCAGCTCGTGCGCGCGCCGTCAGCGACTATCTGACCGGGGTGCTGCGGGCCGCGACGCCGCACGGCGGCGACGGCAACCCCAACCTCGACGACGTCCTGGTGACTGCGGCCCGCTCGCTGCCGTCGACCCTGGTCGATGCCGACGGCACGCTGGCGGCGACCTGCCACGCGCTCGGCCTCGCCCTGTTCGCCGTCGGCCGCTACGAACTGGCCGCGCAGCAGATCGAACGCGCACTCGCGCTGGCGGGCCCTGGCGACGACGCGACGGGCCTGCAGCTCGATCTCGGCGTCGCCATGCTGCACAGCGGCCGTTCGGAACCCGCATTGGCCTTGTTCACCGCCATCAGCGACCGGCTGGCGGCCTCGGCCGATGCGCCCGTGGAGCTGCGCTTCCGTTGCGGCTACCACCACGCGCTGGCTGCGTACGAGTCCGGTCGCCTGCTCCTCGCCCGCGAACGGATCGAGCGGGCGCTCGTACTCGGCGCCGAGCTGCCGGCCGGCAACCGCACCCTGCTGGCGGCGCGTGGGCTCGCCGGCCTGGTCGCCAGCGCGCTCGGCGAGCACGTCGAGTCGGCCGGGATCTACGAGGCCTGCCTGGCCGATGCCGAACTGCACCTCGGCGCCGGACACCCGCAGACGCTGACCCTCGCCAACAACCTGGCGCTCCAGCACCTGCAGCTCGACGACGTTCGGCGCTGCGAGGCCTTGCTGCAGCGCGCGCTCGACGGGCGGCGGAGCCTCTACGGCGACGACCATCCGGACGTGCTGCAGACGCTGCACAACCTCGCGACGCTCCGCGGCCACCAGCAGCGCTACGCCGAGGCGATCGAACTGCAACGCCGCGTGCTGGCCCAGCGGCACGAGCTGCTCGGCGCCAACCACCCGAAGACGCTGACGACGCACCACAACCTCGCCCGCCTGCTGGAGCAAGGTGGCCGGATCGAGGAAGCCGAACAGCTGTTCCGGGCCTTGCTGCCGAACGCCGAAGCCGGCCTGCCCGCCGACCACTGGCACCTGGCGCTGTTCCGGCGCAACTTCGCGCATCTGCTGCACCAGCAACGCCGCCACGACGAGGCCCGGTGCTTGCTCGAAGCCGCGATCGCCGGCCTCGGCGATGGCAGCGCCGACGAACATGCCCCCCTGCGCGCCCAACTGCACGCGCTGAAGGCCTCGGTCGCGGCGGCAGCGGGTCGCTGATCCCAGGCGTCGCGGGGGTCTGCTCCCGGGGCCCGAGGCCGCCGGGCTCAGGGTTCCACGTACCAGATCACGACGTCCCAGAGCCGCGCCGCCACCGCCGCCTCGAGTTCGAACGCGAAATCCGCCTGCCCCGCCGTCACCGCCGGCGAACGCACCGTACCGATCGGCTTGCCCTCGACGTCAAAGAGACCGATCGACAGCGCCACCTTGCCGAACAGCGCATGGCTGGCGGCGAGCCGATACGGCACCACCATGAGGCGGGTGTCGCGCAGGCGCAACTGCCAGCCCTGGGCGACCGGTTCGCCGCGTTTGGTCCCGGTGCCCTGCACGTGCAGCGCCGACGCGCCGCCGGTGGTCGGCCCGTAGGTCCAGCCGATCTCGCGGCCCCGGGCATCGTCCGCGGCATGGCCGCCGCAGGCAGCGTGCAGCAGCAACGCCGACGCCAGCACTGTGGGCAGGGTCAGATAGGGCCAATCTGCTCTACGCATCTTCGTGGTTCCGACGGGATGCCGTCGGGATGGCGCGTAGGTAGCCAGCGCGCCCGCGGCGTGCAAGCCGTCGGAGCGAAGCGCGTGGCCCTCCGGGGCAAGGCTGCCGCACGCACTTGCGCGGGGACGGACGATCCGGGACGACGCCCAGGATCGGTCTGGTCCCGCTGAGGGCCGACCGGCGATGCCCGGCGCCAGCCCCGTCACCGCCACTCGGCGGCACCGGGACCGGCGCCCGCATCAGCCGGTCGCCCGGCTCACTGCGGCCAGATCGAGCTCAGCACGCCGTTGCTGAGCAGGAAGCCGCCGCTCTCGCCGTTCGGCAGCGGGAACGCGCCGTCGAACAGCGCCACCGCCTGGGCGGCGATCTCGTTGCCCGGGGCGAAGTTCACGTTGTCGTAGGTGAACGACCACGACAGGGTCGGCGCAAAGGCGAGCGCGGCGCCGAGGTCGAGGTCGAGCGTGGCGATGTAGGCATTGCAACCCGGCACCGTGGTCAGGATGCCGGTCAGGTCGAAGCCGCCGGGCAGCGGGTTCACGCTGAGGAACATCGTGCCGAGGTAGACGCCCGAACCGGGCACGAACTCGGGCACGTTCGTCGCCGTGTAGGTGACCAGCGTGCTCGGGTTGATCACCGGCGAAGGCGCCGCCGACAGCGTCATCGGCACCAGCGTCAGGTCCGGCTGCAGCTGGAACGGCGTCGACGTCGCCAGCGGCACCGACACCGGCGTCTGGCCTGCGCCGGCGAGCGTGCAGCCGACCAGCACGTCAGCGGTCGAGTTGCTGGCCGAGAACGAGGTCCACGCCACCAGCACGTCGCCGGTCGTCATGTTCACCTGGAACTGGAACGTCGCCGGCGCCACCGTCGGCGTGCCACCGC
>JAHBXX010000054.1 GCA_019636245.1 Planctomycetota bacterium
CCCGCCCGCCGCGCCGGTGGCCGCTCCCGCTCCCGCCCCCGCCGTGGCCGCGCCCCCCGCGGCGAAGGCCTTCGTGCAGGCCAGCCCGGGCAAGGTGCTCGCGGCGCCGGCGACGCGCCGGCGCGCGCGCGAACTCGGCATCGACCTCGCCACGGTGACGCCGACCGGCCCGCGCGGCCGCATCACCAACGACGACCTCACCACGGTGCCGCCCGGCCGCGCCACGCCGGCAGCGGCCGGCGGCGGCGGCGCGGCCCGCTTCGCGCCGATCGCGATCCCGCCGGCGCCGGCGGGCCGCGTCGAGGAGCGGGTGCCCTTCCGCGGCCTGCGGCGCAAGATCGCGGAGGCGATGACGCGGTCGAAGTACACCGCGACCCACTTCACCTACGTCGACGACATCGACGTCACCGAGCTGGCGCAGATCCGCGGCGAGGCCAAGAAGGCGTTCGCCGAGCAGGGCGTCAACGTCACCTACCTGCCGTTCATCATGAAGGCCATCGTGCAGGCGATGCGCCAGTTCCCGGCCATGAACAGCTCGCTGGACGAGGTGAGCAACGAGCTGGTGATCAAGAAGTACTACAACTTCGGCATCGCCACCGACACCGACAACGGCCTGATCGTGCCGGTGGTCAAGGACGTCGACCGCAAGTCGGTCGGCGAGCTGGCGCGGGACATCCAGGACCTCGCGGCGCGCACGCGCGAAGGCAAGGTCACGGTCGACGACCTGACCGGCGGGACCTTCACGATCACCAACGCCGGCAACATCGGCGGCCTCTTCGCGACGCCGGTCATCAACTTCCCCGAGGTCGCCATCCTCGGCGTGCACGCCATCAAGGACACGCCGGTGGTCAAGAACGGCCAGATCGTCGTCGGCAAGAAGATGTACCTCTCGGTGTCGATCGACCACCGCCTCGTCGACGGCGCCACCGGCGCCCGCTGGATGAACGTGGTCAAGGAGCACCTCGAGCAGCCCTACCGGCTGCTGCTGGCGTGAGCCGCGTGGCGAAGGGCCTGGGCAAGCCGGCGGCGAAGTCGCGGCCGGGCCGCAAGCCGGCGGCGAGGTCGCGGCCGGGCCGCAAGCCCGCGGCCGGCGGCAGACCGACGCCGGCGGCGGCGAAACCCGCGCCGGCCGCCAGGGCGGCGACGCCGATGCCCACCGGCCTCGTGCGCCTGCTCGACGACGACGGCATGGTCGCCCGCGGCAAGGACCCGAACCTCGCCGAGCCCGTGCTGCGGTTCCTGTACGAGCAGATGGTGCAGGTGCGCGAGTTCGACCGCCGCATGCTGATGCTGCAGCGCCAGGGCCGCATCGGCTTCTACGGCCCGATCCTCGGCCAGGAAGCCGCCACCGTCGGCTCGGTCGCGGCGCTCGAGCCGCGCGACTGGATCTTCCCGGCCCTGCGCGAGGGCGCCGCGGCGATGATGCGCGGGCTGTCGCTGACCGAGGCGATCAACCAGCTGATCGGCAACGGCGCCGACCGCTGCAAGGGCCGCCAGATGCCGTGCCACTACACCTTCAAGGAAGGGCACTACTACGGCATGTCGTCGGTGATCGGCACCCAGATCAGCCATGCCGTCGGCGCAGCCATGGCGGCCCGCATCCGCGGCGACGACATCGTCGTGCTCGGCTACATGGGCGATGGCGCCACGAGCGCCAACGACTTCCACTGCGGCATGAACTTCGCCGCGGTCTACCGCAGCCCCTGCGTGCTGTTCTGCCAGAACAACCAGTGGGCGATCTCGGTGCCGATCAGCAAGCAGAGCGCATCCGAGACGCTGGCGCAGAAGGGCAAGGCCTATGGCATCCCCTACGTGCGCGTCGACGGCAACGACGTGCTGGCGGTCTACTCGGTCACGCGGGCGGCGGTCGAACGCGCGCGGCAAGGCGACGGTCCCACCTTCGTCGAAGCCGTGACCTACCGTCGCCTCGGCCACAGCAGCAGCGACGACCCGACGCGCTACCGCGACGAGGCCGAGGTCAAGGCGTGGGAGAAGAAGGACCCGATCGACCGCTTCCGCGCCTACCTGGTGCGCCAGGGCCTCTGGGACGACCAGCGCGAGGCGGCGTTCAAGGACGACATCGCCCAGCGCGTCAACGCCGCGATCGCCGCCGCCGAGGCGAACGGCCCGCCGGCCGACGAGACGCTGGTCACCGACGTCTACGCCGAGGTGACCCCGCAGCTGAGGGAACAGCTCGCCGAGGTGCTGGCGCTGGACGGCCGCGGCGTCAACGAAGGCGCATTCCCGCTGTAGCCGCGAGATCCCGGTCGGCGGCGAAGCCACCGTTTACAGGCCGCGCAGCGCCCGTATCGTGCTCGCCCCGCCCATGACCTACGACGTCCTCGTGATCGGTGCCGGCCCCGCCGGCTACGTCTGCGCCATCCGCTGCGCCCAGCTCGGCCTCAAGACCGCGGTCGTCGAGAAGGAGAACCTCGGCGGCGTCTGCCTCAACGTCGGCTGCATCCCGAGCAAGGCGCTGATCGCCGCCAGCAAGCTGGTCGACAAGATCCAGCATGCCGACCTGATGGGCATCAAGGCGAAGTTCGAGGGCCTCGACGTGGCCGCGCTGGTCGCCTGGAAGGCCGGCATCGTCAACAAGCTGACCTCGGGCGTCGGCGGCCTGCTGAAGAACCACAAGGTGGACGTCTTCGCGGGCGACGCCAAGGTCGTCGCGAAGAACAAGGTCGAGGTCAAGGGCAAGGACGGCGCCAGGACCGTCGAGGCGAAGAACCTCGTGATCGCCACGGGCAGCACCCCGATCGAGGTGCCCGGGTTCCCGTTCGACGGCGTGCACGTCTGGTCGTCGACGCATGCCCTGGCGCCGCAGCAGCTGCCCAAGCGCATGATCGTGATCGGCGGCGGCTACATCGGCCTCGAACTGGGCCTCGTCTACCACAAGCTCGGCACCGAGGTCCGCGTGCTCGAGTTCATGGACCGCGTGCTGCCGGGCATGGAGGAAGAGCTGTCCAAGGAGATGGGGCGCTCGCTGAAGAAGAAGAAGATCGACGTCCACCTGAAGACCAAGGCCACCGGCTTCAAGGCGGGCAAGAACGGCCTCGAGGTGACCGCCGAGGTCGAGGGCAAGCCGCAGACGTTCGCCTGCGACGTCGTGCTGTCGTGCGTCGGCCGGAGGCCTAACGGCAAGGGCCTCGGCCTCGAGGCGATCGGCGTCCGGGTCGACGAGCGGGGCTTCGTGCCGGTCGACCACCGCCGCATGACCAACGTGCCGGGCGTCTACGCGATCGGCGACGTCGCCGGCCAGCCGATGCTGGCGCACAAGGGTTCGCACGAGGGCCTGGTCGCCGCCGCGGCGATCGCCGGCGACAAGGGCGCGGCCTATGACCCGGCCTGCATCCCGGCGGTGATCTTCACCGACCCGGAGATCGCCTCGGTCGGACTCTCGGTCGCCGAGGCCAAGGCCGCCGGCTTCGAACCGGTCGAGGGCAAGTTCCCGTTCGGAGCGTCGGGCCGGGCGATGTCGCTGAACGAGACCGAGGGCTGGGTCAAGGTGGTTGGCTGCGCCAAGACCGACAAGCTGCTCGGCGTGCACATGATCGGTCCGGAGGTCACCGAGCTGGTGGCCGAGGCCGCGCTGGCGATCGAGATGGGCGCTTCCGTGTCCGACCTCGCCTCGACGATCCACGCGCACCCGACGCTGCCCGAGGCGATGATGGAGGCGGCGGAGGCCGTGCACAGCATGGCCGTGCACATCTTCCAGGCGCCGAAGAAGCCGCACTGACGGCGGTCGCCGGCGCAGACGCCGCAATCAGCGCCCGGCGTCCTGCAACCGGAACTCGACCACGACCTCGGTCACGCTGGCCACGGCGAGCCCGGCTCGGCGCGCCGGCGTGAAGCGCCAGCCGCGCACGGCCCGCAGCGCCTCGCGGTTCAGGCCGGGGTGCCGCGACGGCGACGCCAGGTCGACCCGGTCGACGCGGCCCTCGGCGTCGACCGAAACCCGCAGCACCACCTCGCCCTCGTGGCCGAGCCGCCGGTCGTGCTCGGGGTACTGCGGCGGCTCGTTGTCGGCGCAGCGCTGCGCGTCCACGTCCGCCGACGGGTCGGCGGCAAGGGCCGCGCTCGCCGCCACGACGGGCTCCGGCACCGCCGCCACGACCCGCTGCAGCGTGGCGGCCTCGCTGACGCGCTTCGCCGCGCGCTCCGGCGGCGGGGCGGGCGGCGGCTCGATCGGTCGCGCGACGGCCGGTTCGCTCGGCAGCGGCTCCTCGGGCGGCGGCTCCGCTTCGATCGGCGGCAGCGGCTGGGCCGCCGGCCGCGCCGGCATGCTGGCCATCGTCGGCAGCACCTCGACCCGCGGCGGCCGGGTCGCCGGCGCGCCGCCGCCGAGGGCCAGGCCCAGCGTGACGCCGACGCCAGCGGCGTGGGCGAGCAGCGACAGGCAGATCCAGGTGGGGCGCATGCGGGCCGGGCAACGATACCGCGCCGCCGCGGGTTCACGACCCCGGACCCCGCGCGACGCGGTCTGGCTCCGATCGCGTTCGCCGGCCAAGATGCGCCGATGCTCCGCCTGCAGGGCCTGCGCAAGAACTACGGCAACTTCGTGGCCCTGCACGGACTCGACCTGGAGATCGGCGCCGGCGAGATCCTGGCCCTGCTCGGTCCGAACGGCGCCGGCAAGTCGACGACGGTGAAGTGCCTCGTCGGCCTGCTGCAGCCGGACGCCGGCAGCGTGGTGGTCGACGGCGTCGATGCCCTCCGGGAGCCCGCCCGCGCCCGCCGCCGCATCGGCTACCTGCCCGAGGTCGCCAGGCTCTACGAGGTGCTGACGCCGTGGGAGTACCTGCTGCTGAAGGGACGGCTGTTCGACCTCGACGACGACCGCATCCGGACGACCGGCACGCGCCTGCTCGGCGGCTTCGGCCTGCTGGAACGCAGCGACGAACCGATGGTCGGCTTCAGCAAGGGCATGCTGCAGAAGGTGTCGATCGCCGCAGCGCTGCTGACCGAGCCGCGCCTGCTGGTGTTCGACGAACCGCTGACCGGCCTCGACGTCACCACGACCCAGGTGGTGAAGGAACTGATGCGCGAGTTCGCGCGCCGCGGCGGCGCGGTGCTGCACTGCAGCCACCTGCTCGACGTCGTCGAGACCACCGCCGACCGCATCGCCGTGCTCGACCGGGGCGTGCTGCTCGCCTGCGGCACCGCGGCGGACCTGCGCCGGCAGGTCGGCGCCGGCGCCGCGACCCACCTCGACGCGGTGTTCCGCTCGCTGGTCAAGGCCAGCGACCCGATGGTCGCCGCCCGCGCGATCCTCGGCTGAGGGATCCGGCCGCCTCAGCCCGCGGCGGTCGCGGCGTTGCGCCGTTCGCCGCCGCTGCGGCCGCGGCCGCGCCGGCGACCGCCGGCGTCGCCGCGCTTGGGCATGCCGTAGCCGCGTCCGGGCACCCGCGGCGCCGCCGGCACCTCCTTGCCCTGCAAATGCGCCTGCACCACCGCGAACAGGCGCTGCTCGCTCGGCGCCACCAGCGACAGCGCGCGGCCGGTCTTGCCGGCGCGGCCGGTGCGACCGGTGCGGTGCACGTAGTCCTCGAGCGCCAGCGGGAAGTCGTAGTTCACGACCAGCTCGATGTCGTCGACGTCGATGCCGCGCGCGGCGACGTCGGTCGCGACCAGGAAGCGCGTCTTGCCGCGCGCGAACGCCTGCAGGCAGGCGTGGCGGGCCTCGGCGCTCTTGTCGCCGTGGATCGCGTCGGCCGGCAGGCCGTGGCGCTTCAGCGCGTTGCCGAGCTTCTCGCAGCCGATCTTCTTGTTGACGAACACCAGCACCCGCCCCGGCTCCCGGGCGAGCACCCGCTCCAGAACGTGCTGCTTGTCGTGCGCGTTGACGGCGGCGAAACGGTGGGTGATCGTCTTCGCCGACTCGCTGCGGGTGCCGATCTGCACCCGCTCCGCGTGGGGCAGGAAGTCGTGCACGAGGCCTTCGACCTCCTTCGGCATCGTCGCCGAGAACAGCAGGTTCTGCCGCTCCTGCGGCAGGCGCACGAAGATGCGGCGGATCTGCGGCATGAAGCCCATGTCGAGCATGCGGTCGGCCTCGTCGAGCACGACCATCTGCACCCGCTCGAGCGTCAGGTTGCGCCGTTCGAGGTGGTCGATCAGCCGCCCGGGGCAGGCCACCAGCACGTCGAGCCCGCGCTTGAACGCCGACTCCTGGATCGACATGTCGACCCCGCCGAAGGCCGTGCAGACGTGCAGGCCGGCGTGCGATGCGTAGGTGCGCAGGTTCTCGGCCACCTGCACGCACAGCTCGCGCGTCGGCACGACGATCAGGCCGCGCAGGCCGGGTTCGCCGCCGCAGAGGCGGTCGAGCATCGGCAGACCGAACGCGGCGGTCTTGCCGCTGCCGGTCTGGCCGAGGCCGATCAGTTCGACGCCGGCGAGGATCTTGGGAATGGCCTTGGCCTGGATGTCGGTCGGCGTCTCGTAACCGGCTGCCAGCACGCCGCGTAGGATGGGCTCCTTGAGCCCAAGGGAACGGAAACTCACGTAGGCGATCTCGAATGCGCCCTGGGACCAGCCCGGCGGACGCGAAGCATGTTCGGGGAACGGCGCCGCCGGAGCGGCGCCGCAGCGACTGTCGTGCGCCTGCACGACCCGCCGCTGCATCGGCGAAGGAGCGCCTCGACTTGAGACGAGCCCGCCGGCCGGAACCGGCCTTGGCCAGGCTGCGCCGGGGTCTTGCGCGACCATCGGCGTCCTTCCGGGCCGAAAGGCTACCCGATGGCGTCCCGACCGCAAGCCGCTGGGCGCCGGTCGCCCCGGTCAGGCCTGCCGCCGCACCGCGATCACCTCGACCAGGGCCGCCAGCAGCCGCTGCATGCGGTAGGGCTTGGCCAGCACCCGGTCCATGCCAGCGCGGCGATAGGCCTCGATGCGCTCGCGCACCACGTCGGCGGTGAGACCCAGGATCGGCACTTCGCGGTCGCGCACCGGCGAACGCGGCGCCCGGATCCGCCGCGCGACCTGCTCGCCGCCGAGCCCCGGCATCTGGCCGTCGAGCAGCACGGCGTCGAAATCCTGCTGTTCGAGCAGGGCCAGCGCCATCTCGCCGCCATCGGCGCTCGTGACCAGGCAGCCGGCGCGGGCCAGCATGCGGCTGGCGACGAGCCGGTTCTGCACGTTGTCGTCGACCACCAGCACCCGCAGCCCCTGCAGGCTGGCGAAATCGGCGTGCGTGTCGTCGACGACCGTCGGCGTGTGGGCGGCGAGCGCCAGCACGGCGAAGGTGAAGGTGGATCCCTGCCCCGGCGAACTGTCCAGGGTGATGTCGCCGCCCATCAGCCTGGCGAGGCGTCGGGAGATGCTGAGGCCGAGGCCGGCGCCACGACCCTGCTGCGACCGGATCTGCTCGAACTCGCCGAACACCCGCTCCTGGTCGGCCGAGGCGATGCCGATGCCGGTGTCGCTGACCTGCAGCGTCACCGCGGTGCGTTCGTCCGGCATCGTCTCGGTCGCCAGCTGGATGGCGATGCGACCCATCGGCGTGAACTTCACCGCGTTGCCGACCAGATTGTGCAGGATCTGGCGGATGCGCACCGGATCGCCGAGCACGACCGGCACCGCGTTGCCGCCGGAGGACACCTCGAGCCGCACCCCATGCTGGGCGGCGCGCGCGGCGAAGATGCTCGCCGCCTCGTCGACCAGGCGCCGCAGGTCGCAGGGCTCGCACGCCAGCTCGAGATGGCCGGCCTCGATCTTCGCCGTGTCCAGCACCGACTGGATCAGGTCCAGCAGCGCGTCGGTGCACAGCAGGATGGTGTCGACGAGCTCCGTCTGCGCCGCATCGAGGCCGCTGCCGCGCAGCAGCTCGAGCGAGCCGACGGCGCCGCTCAACGGCGTGCGGATCTCGTGGCTCAGGCTGGCGAGGAACTGGCTCTTGCGGCGGTTCTGCTCCTCGGCCTGCTCCTTGGCCGCCAGCAGCTCGCGCGTGCGCTCGGCGACCCGTCGCTCCAGTTCGGCGTTCGCCTCGGCGAGACGGCGGTCGGCGGCGTAGAGCGCGCGGCTCTTTTGCTCCAGCAGGTGCTCGGCCTGTCGACGGGCCCGCCGTTCGCGCGCCGCCTTGCGCTGCCACGCCGCCAGCGAGCCGGTCACGTGGCCTCCGGCTGCGCCAGGACCTCGAACCGGCGCCGGCGCGCCGATCCGCTGGCGACTATGTCGACGGGCATGCCGTAGTGCGCACAGCAGCCCTCGATCATGCCGAGCGCGAGGTCGGCCAACGGGCGCGCCGATTCGTAGTCGACGACGACGCCGCCGGGCACGGGCTCGACGCGGAAGGTCGGCACCTCCGGGTCGGCGTAGAGCTTGCTGACCTCGCGCTCGATGTGCGCGCCGATGCCGGCCAGCAGTTCGAACGGTCCGGCCGCGGCGCCGACCAGTTCGGCGAAGCGCTCGGCGAAGGCCGGGAACAGGCTCTGGCCGTAGCGGCGCAGCAGTTCGGGGCCCGTGGCTCCGGTCCGGCGCGACAGCGAGTCGACGATGGCGACGAGCTCGCGCCAGTCGTAGGTGCCGGCCGAGGTGTAGGCGCCGCCGTGCGCCAGGCCGGCGTCGAGCAGGACCTCGTCGAGCACCTCCAGGCCCTGGCTCCGCTCGATCCAGTCGAGCAGTTCGCTGAACACGACGCCCTTCATCCGGAGCCACATCGTCGCCGGCCGACGGCCGCCTGGAGGCTACGCCGTGCGCCCGCTGCCATGGCCGGTTCGACGCCGCCCGGCAGGGGCCTCAGACGCCCAGGCGGCGCGACAGGTCGGTCTGCAGCAACCGGTCGGGATCCCACTTCGCCTTCTGTGCGCGGAAGCGCGCCACGGCCTCGTCGCCGTGCACGCGCGCGAACGACGACTGCAGCAGCACGGCGTCCTTGGCGTAGTAGAAGCGCCCGCCGGCGTCGAGCACGACGTCGGCCAGCTCCTGGCACAGCCGCCACAGCGCCTCGCGACGGCGCCGCCCCGCGCCGACCGCGAAGTCCATCGCCAGCGAGTAGCCGTCGACGGCGTGCGTCATCAGGAACGGGTCGGGACGATGGCGCTTCAGCACGCCCAGGTAGGGCACCTGCCCGGCGGCCTGGCAGCGTTCGATCAGCGTGCGCAGCACGCGTTCGCCATGCTGGAACGGCACGAACGGCTGGAACTGGATCAGCCCGCCGGGCCTGGTCATCCACTGCCAGCGCGGCACGTAGTCGAGCAGGAAGTGGAAGGCGCCGTGCGACTGCAGGTAGGGCGACTGCCGTTCCTCGCGGTGGCCGGCCTGGAACTTCAACCAGTTGACCAGCGCGACCTGGCGCAGATGGACCGCCGTCCACATGCCGGGCCACAGCCAGCCCTTGGGCACGACGCCGAGCAGCGTGGTCGGCACGTCCTGCATCGCCGGATCGAACCAGCACACGCCCGGCGGGTCCTCGCCGGGCTGCAGCTGGTCGGCGCGGTGCATCAGGCCGCGGCCGAGCGCCACGCCGGTCCCGTGCAGATCGAGCCACGACACCAGGTAGTCGGCCTTGCCGCGCAGGTCCTCGAGCAGCTGCAGGTTGTGCGCGAGGTCGCGGGCGACGATGCCCCAGACCCGCAGCCGGCCGGAGTGCACGCGCTTGGTCCGCACCGTGAGCCTCGTGAAGCAGCCCAGCATGCCGAAACCGGAGATCGCGGCGTGGAACAGCTCCGGATCGGACTCGCGCGTGCAGTGCACCAGGTCCCCGCGCGGCGTCAGCAGCTCGAACGACTCGACGCACTCGCCGAACGAGCCGAGCGCGTAGTTGTTCTTGCCGTGGATGTTCATCGCCGCGGCGCCGCCCATCGTCACCGCCATCGTGCCGCTGACCACTCTGGGCCAGAAGCCGTAGGCGATCGACCGCCGCCACAGGTCGCGCACCGTCACGCCCGGCTCGACCGTGGCCGTGCCCGTCGCCGGGTCGAAGTCGAGGATGCGGTTCATCGCCGACAGGTCGACGACGTGCCCGCCCTTGCTGGTCGCCGCATCCCCGTAGCTGCACCCCGCGCCGCGCAGGGCGATCGAGCCGCCCTGCGCCCGCACCGCGGCGAACGCGGCGGCGATCTGTTCGGCGTCCGTCGGCCGCAGCACGCGCGCCGGCCCGCCGATCGCCATGCCGAAGCCGCGCACGTCCTCGTCGCGCCAGGCCAACCCGTCGCTCGTCGTCATGCCCTGCTCAGATCGACAGCCGGCGGAACACGAACGAAGGGATGTTGCGGATCGCGAACAGGATCAGCCGCCACTTGCCCGGCACGTAGGCGATCGCCCGGCGGCGATCGCGCGCCCGCAGGATGCGTTCGGCGGCGGCATCGGCGGCGATCGCCCCGCGCAGCGGCAGACCGGCCGTCATCGGCGTCTCGACGAAGCCGGGCCGGATCGTGGTCACCTGGACGCCGTGCCGCCACAGCCGGTTGCGCAGCGCCTCCAGGTAGGTGTCCATGCCGGCCTTGCTGGCGTTGTAGACCGGCCGGCCGATGCGCCCACGGTCCTGCGCGACCGACGAGACCCCGACGATGCAGCCCCCCTTGCGGGCCAGGAAGCGGCGGGCCGCGGCGTTGCCCCAGGCGATGCAGCCGAGCATGTTGACCTGCACCTGCAGCCGGTCCTTCGCCAGGTCGAACTCGTCGAGCGCGACGGCGGGCATCACGCCGGCGACGTAGTGCAGTTCGTCGACCGGGCCCAGCTCCTGCTCGATGCGGGCGAACAGCGGCTCGGCGGCATCCAGGTCGGCGGCATCGTGCGGGTAGGGGAACGCCGCCTGGCGGCCGAGCGCATCGTCGATCGCAGCCGCCATCGCCCGCAGCTCCCCCTCGCGGCGCGCCAGCAGCGCGACCTTGCGCCCCTCGAGCGCCAGCCGCCGGGCGATGGCGAGGCCGATGCCCGAGGAGGCGCCGACGACGATGCAGGTGCCGGAGCGAGGTGCCATGGCGGCAAGGAGAAGCCGCGGGCACGGGGAAAGCAACGCCGCCCGCGGGCGGTTGCCCGCACCGGCTGCTTGCCGCATCATCCCGGCGTGCGACCCCTCCTGCTGTGCGTTCTAGGCCTTGCCGCGCCGCTGGCGGCGCGCCACGCCCCGCAGGCGCCGCGGCCGATCCTGGTCGACACGGTCGTCGCCACCGTCAACGACAGCGCGATCATGTGGAGCGCGCTGAACACCAACGCCTACGGCCGCCTGCGCGCCGCCGAGGCGCGCTTCGGCCGCGTGCGGCCCGAGGACATCGAGCGCATCTACCGCGAGGAACTCGATGCCCTGATCGACCGCAACACGATGGCCCAGGCGGCGAAGACGTTCGGGGTGTTCACGCCGGAGCAGGTCGAGACGTTCTTCCGCCGCGACCTCGAGCGCGAGGAGCAGGAGCAGATCCGCGACCTCGGCAGCCACCAGGCGTTCAGCCAGGCGCTGCAGAACCAGGGCCGCACCTGGCAGACCTACGTCAGCGAGCAGCGCGTCGACAAGCTGGCCAGCTACGCCGAGCAGTTCGCCGTCGACATGCGCCTGCAGCGCCAGTCGAACCTGTTCCTGACGCCGCGCATGCTGCGCGAGACCTACGAACGCGAGCTCGGCCGGTTCGTGCGGCCGCCGCAGGCGCTGGTGTCCCTGGTGGTGTTCCAGGGCCCGGACGCGGCGACGACGGCCGCGGCCGCCGCCGAGACCTGGCGCCGCGAGGAGATCGGCAGCCGGCAGCTGGCCCAGCGGTTCCCCGGCGCCACGGCGCAGGACGACGCGGTGGCGACGTCGCTGATCGCCGACCTGTCGCAGTGGGCCCTGGCCGGGCCGCTGCACAACGTGTCGGCGCCGATCCGGCGCGGCGACGCCGTGCAGCTGGCGAAGGTCGCCGCCTACGTGCCGGCCCGCAACGGGCGGTTCGAGGACCTCGACGTGCAGGAGGAGCTGCGCGGGATCTGCCAGCGCGGCGTCGTCGACGAGTTCCGCAAGCAGGCGCTCGAACGGGCCAGCCAGCGGACCGAGGTCTGGCAGGCGCAGTCGCCTCGGTGACGCCCCCGGCCCGCCGGCAGGGCCCGGGCCGCCGGGCCGGTTTCGGGCGCCGGCGATTGCCGCCCGTGCAGGCGGCGGCTCTACTCTCCGCCCCCCTCTCCTGAACCCTCCCGGGCCCGGCGCCGTTCCCCCCGGCACCACCCGACCGGGCTCTCGCCCCACGCCCACGTGGCGACCGCCGGGTGCCCATCGCTCGATCCCCGCAAGGAGCCGTCATGGCCCACCTCGACCCGACCAAGATCAAAGTCGAATCCCACGCGGTCCCGATCTGGGAGACCGAAGTCACCTTCCAGGACATGATGGCGGAGCAGCTCCGCCACGCCCCCTGGCTGATCCTCTCGGCGGCGCTGCACGTCGTCGTGCTGCTGCTGCTCTGGGTCCTGGTCCCCGCCAAGGAGGACAAGCCCCCGGCGAAGAAGGTCGAGATGGCGAACAACGAGCAGGAGCAGGTCGAGGAACCGCCCCCCCCGCCGCCGCCGGAGACGAAGCCCGAGGAGGTCGTCGATCCGGTCGAGGTGACCGAGACGACGGTGACCGAGACCGAGCAGGCGTTCGACAACGTCGACAGCGAGGTCACTTCGAAGGAGTCGGCCTTCGACAGCAACCAGTGGAACTCGGCGGTGGGCCTGGGCGGCGGCGCCGGCGGCCGCTACGGCGGCCGTGGCGGCGGCGGCAAGGGCAAGGGCGGCGGCAAGGCCCTGATCGAGTCGATCGACGCCGGCCTGCAGTGGCTGAAGAACCACCAGGACGAGGACGGCAAGTGGGACTGCGACGGCTTCATGAAGCACGACGTCGAGGGCGAGCCTTGCGACGGTCCGGGCAACGCCGTGCACGACGTCGGCGTGACCGGCCTGGCGCTGCTGGCCTTCCTCGGCGACGGCAGCACGATGCGCGCCGGCCCCTACCGCGACGTGATCAAGAAGGGCGTGCAGTGGCTGCGCAGCCAGCAGGACGAGAAGGGCCTGTTCGGCACCAACGCCTCGCACGACTTCATCTACGACCACGCGATCGCCGCCTATGCGATGTGCGAGGCGTTCGGCCTCTCGAACTACCAGCTGCTGAAGCCGACCGCCCAGAAGGGCATCAACTACCTCGAGTCGCACCGCAACCCGTACGGCGTCTGGCGCTACCAGCCGCGCGACAACGACAACGACACCTCCGTCACCGGCTGGTGCATCATGGCCTACGAGTCGGGCGAGTTCTTCGGCCTGCAGATCAACAAGGAGGCGCTGAAGTACTCGGCCATCTGGCTCGACCAGGTCAGCGACCCGACCGGCCGGCACGGCTACCTGAAGGCCGGCGACGGCGGCGCGTCGCGCAAGAGCTTCGGCGACCACAAGACCAAGTTCCCGGCCGACAAGGTCGAGCCGATGACGGCGGTGGGCCTGTTCTGCCGCTACTTCATGAACCAGGACCCGAAGGAGAAGCCGATCATGGCCGCGGCCGCGAACCTGATCAGCCAGAAGCCCCCGGTCTGGGACGAGAAGGCCGGCACGATCGACCACTACTACTGGTACTACGCCACCTACGCGCTGTTCCAGGTCGGCGGCAAGCAGTGGACCGATTGGCAGAAGAAGCTCGAGACCGCCGTGGTCAAGAACCAGCACCGCGACAAGTCGAAGAAGAACCTCTACGGCTCCTGGGATCCGATCGACGCCTGGGGCGAGGACGGCGGCCGCGTCTACAGCACCGCGATCCTGGTGCTGACGCTCGAGGCCTACTACCGCTACAGCAAGCTGGTGCGGTGAACGGGCGGCGGCGCGACGCCGCCGACCGACGCAAGCCTCCGCGGCCCGCGGCGCCCGAC
Source organism: Planctomycetota bacterium (assembly GCA_019636245.1). Classification (GTDB taxonomy): domain Bacteria; phylum Planctomycetota; class UBA1135; order UBA1135; family UBA2386; genus JAEUHS01. The sequence continues at coordinate 13,803 of JAHBXX010000054.1, forward strand.
GGCATCGCGGGCCGCGGCGCGTAGGACCGGCCCGGCGCCCGACCGCGATCGGTCGCCGCGCCAGCCCGCAGCGCGATCGCCCGGAATTCCGTCGCTCAGGATCCCGACAGGGCGCCCGTCGCAAGTGCCTTGTCCGCAGGCCTCGGTGGCATCGGCCGCGTGCCCACGCGCCGCTTCCCGGTGGCCCACCGGGAGATTTCCTGAAGCGGGACTCAAGTGCCGGCCGATGGGATCGGGAGCAAGGCGGAGGGCTCTGGCCCGACGTCACCACGGCAAAGGAATCGAGGAGGACAGATGGGCCTTCGGGTCAATTCGAACATCGCATCCCTGAACGCGCAGCGCTCGTTGTCGAATACGACCGACCGGCTGCAGGCGAACTACCGCCGACTGTCCACGGGCTTGCGCATCTCCACCGCTGCCGACGACGCCGCCGGCCTCGCCATCTCCGAGCGCTTCCGGGCGCAGGTGCGCAGCACCCAGCAGGCGATCCGGAACGCCCAGGACGGCATCTCGCTGACGCAGACCGGCGAGGGCGCGCTCAACGAGGTCAGCTCGATCCTGATCCGCATGCGCGAACTGTCGATCCAGGCCGCCAACGGCACCGTCAGCTCGGCCGACCGCGACACGCTGAACCAGGAGTTCACCGACCTGATCAACGAGATCGACCGCATCGCGCAGTCGACGACGTTCAACGGCGTGCGGCTGCTCGACGGCACCGGCTCGACGTTGACGTTCCAGGTCGGCACCGGCACGACGATCGGCATCGACACGATCCAGCTCAGCACCTCCGACACACTGGCGTCGACGCTCGGCCTTTCGTCGCTCGACATCGGCTCGGCCGGCAACCCGTCGACGGCGATCGGCACGCTCGACACCGCCATCAACGCCGTCAGCCGCGTGCGCGGCCAGTTCGGCGCCGCCCAGAACCGGCTGACGACGACGATCGCCAACCTGCAGATCCAGACCGAGAACCTCAGCGCCGCCGAATCGCGCATCCGCGACGTCGACGTGGCGATCGAGACCTCGGCGCTGACGCGCAACTCGATCCTGCAGCAGGCTGCGATCTCGATCCTGGCGCAGGCGAACACCCAGCCGCAGGCGGCGCTGCAGCTGCTGCAGAGCTGATCCGTTCCGCGCCGGCCCCGCGGGCGCCGGCGCCGGCGGTCACTTCATCGCCGCCACGGCGCGCGCGACGATGCTCTTGCGGCGCGCGGCGGTGTTCCTGTGGATCACCTTCGTCTGCGCCGCCTTGTCGATCGACTTGCAGACGGCGGGCAGCATCGCGGCGGCCTTGGCCTTGTCGCCGGCGGCGACGAGCGCCATCAGCGCCTTCATGCTGGTCTTCAGACGGCTGAGCTTCGCCTTGTTGGCGACGCGGTTGCGCTCGCTCTGGCGAGCGCGCTTCAGGGCTTGCTTGCTGTGGGCCATGGTCGGTTCTCGGAAGTCTCGCGGAGGGGTTTCGGTGCGGCGGCGTCAGGCCTTCATCTGCTCGACGCGGCGGGCGACGTCGCGGAAGCCGATGTCCTGCTCCAGGATGCGGGTGAAGTGGCGCAGCGCGTCGTCGCGCTTGCCGAGTTCGCTGCAGATCTGGCCCATCGCGTAGAGGGCTTCCTTGGCCAGGACGCCGGAACCGGCGCCCTGCATCGCCTTGTCGAACTGGCCGAGCGCCAGCTCCGGCAGGCCCTTCAGCTGGAAGGCCCGGCCGAGCTGGAACAGCGCCTCGTTCTTCTTGCGCGGATCCTTGATCGCCTGCTGCAGCTCGGCGATGGCGGCGTCGACGTCGCCGGCCTCGAGCAGCCCGGCGCCCAGCTCGAAGCGGGCGCCCAGGTCGGTCGGGTTGCGCTCGACCTTGCGGCGCGCCTCGGCGACGCGCAGGTCGCGCAGCGCAGACCGCGCACGCTGCGCCGCGGCCTCGTCGCCGCGCTTCTCGGCCTTCTGCACCATCTGTTCCTGCAGCCGGATCCGCAGGTCGCCGGCCAGCGCCGCCAGCTCGCCGTCGTCGGGCTGCAGGCGCTGCAGGCGCTCCAGCAGGTCGAGCGCGCCGGCGAGGTCCCGGGCCATCTCGCGCAGCCGCGCGACGCGGCGCAGCAGCTTCTGGTCGTCGGGCGCCTCCTGCAGCTTCGTCTCCAGCTGCTGCAGCTCCCGCTCGATCTCCTCGGGCGTCATCTGCAGGCGCTCCTGCCGTTCGAGCTGCCGCTGCTGCTCCTTGTCCTTGATCAACTCGCGCGAACTCTGCGCCGTCTCGATGCCCGAGCTGCGCAGCGCGCCTTCGGCGGCCAGGTCCTTGCGCGCCTTCAGCGACTCCTGGTCGCGCGGGTCGATCTTCAGCGCCTGTTCGTACATCGCCAGCGCCTGCGGCACCTTGCCCTGCTGGTAGAACAGGGCGCCGGCCGACCGGCAGGCCTCGAGGCAGCGCGGCTGCGCCGCGGCGTAGGCCTCGAACACCGCCAGCGCCGAGCGGGCGAAGCCGGCCCGCTGCAGCGCCCGCCCCAGCTTCAGGTTCGCGCCCTCGGCGAGCGGATCGTGCACGAGGTAGCGCTCGAACGCGCGCGCCGCCGCCGCGTGGCGCCCGAGCAGGCGGCAGAGGTCGCCGGCCAGGCGGTGCACGCCGCCGAGCAGCACGGCCGACACCTTGGACGCCGGCTTCTGCGCGACCTTCTGGAACAGCGCCCGGCGCAGACCGGCCCGCGCCTCGCCGAAGTCCGGCTGGATCTGCAGCACCTGCCCGTAGATCTTGACCGCCAGCGAGAAGTTCCGGCGCTTGACGGCGTCGGCGGCGTTCTCGAGGTACTTGCTGAGATCCATGCGGGTGGCGGCGGCCGGGGGATGCCTTGACGGCGGCGGAAAGGGGCGAAGAATCTACCGGCCCGCCTCTGCCCCCGCAACCGCTCGCGCCCCGCCCGATGGAAGTCCTCGTCTACCCCGACCCCGTGCTGCGCCGCGGCGGCAAGCCGATCGCGACCTTCGACCAGGGGCTGCGCCAGCTGGCCGACCGCATGCTGGTGGCGATGTACGAGGAGGGCGGCGTCGGCCTGGCCGCCCCGCAGGTCGGCATCGAGCAGAAGCTCCTGGTGCTGAACCCCACCGGGGACGCCGGCGACCGCGCCGGGGAGCTGGCGCTCTGCAACCCCCGGATCACCCGCAAGAAGGGCCGCGAGTTCGGCGAGGAGGGCTGCCTGTCCTTCCCCGGCATCCAGGCCGAGGTCGAGCGCTGGGTCGAGATCACCGTCGCCTACCAGGACCTCGACGGCAAGGAGCAGGTCCTGACCGCCAAGGACTGGCTCGCCCGCATCGTGCAGCACGAACTCGACCACCTCGAGGGGGTCCTGTTCGTCGACCGCCTGACCGCCGTCGACAAGCTGCGGGTGAAGGCGCAGCTGGCGGAACTCGAGGAGCGCTTCCGGGCGCGCGCATGAGCCGCCCAGGGCCCGCGTCCGGCGACCGGGACGACTGCGGGGCCGCGCCGGCGCGCGGCGCCGATGGCGGGACCGCGGCATGCGGCTGATCGAAGGGCTCGACGCGCTGCTGGCCCTCGACCTCGCCGGCACGTACGGCGAGTCGCTGCCGGGACGTTCGGCCGTGGCGGTCGGGGTGTTCGACGGCGTGCACCTCGGCCACCAACGGCTGCTGCACCAGCTGCTGGAGATGGCCTCGGCGCTGCAGGCGCTGCCGACGGTGGTGACGTTCACCAACCATCCCGACCAGGTGCTGCACGGCGCCGCGCCGCCGCTCCTGGTCAGCGTGCCGCACCGGCTGCGGCTGCTGCGCCGCGCCGGGGTCGAGCGGCTGGTGCTGCTGGCCTTCGAGCCGCGGCTGCAGAACATGGCCCCGCGCGAGTTCGCCGCCGAGGTGCTGGTGCGCAGCCTGCGCTGCCGCGGCCTGCTGCTCGGTTACGACTCCGCGCTCGGCAAGGACCGCGCCGGCACGCCGCAGCACTTCCGCGAACTCGGCGCCGAGTTGGGCTTCGAGGTGCGCACCGGCGCGCCGTTCGAGGTCGACGGCCAGCCGGTGTCGTCGACCCGCATCCGCGCCGCGATCGCCGCCGGGGACCTGGCGCTGGCGCATCGCTACCTGGGCCGCTTCCCGGGCGCCTTCGGCACCGTCGTGCACGGCGACGCGCGCGGGCGACGGCTCGGCTTCCCGACCGCCAACCTGGTGCCGCAGCCCGGCGCGCTGCCGCCGCCCGGCGTCTACGCCGTCGAGGCGATCGTCGACGGCACCGCCTGCCCCGGCGCCGCCAACCTCGGCACGCGGCCGACCTTCGGCGGCGGTGCCACACCGCTCCTGGAGGTGCACCTGCTCGACTTCGACGGCGATCTCTACGGCCGCGACCTCGAGGTCACCTTCCGCCGCCTGCTGCGCCCCGAACGGGCATTCGCCGGCGCCGACGAGCTGCGCCGGCAGATCGAGCTGGACATCGCCGCGGTGCGCGAACTGTCGCGCAACTGAGCCGCCATCAGCCCGCGCGCTCGAAGCGCAGGTGGCAGACGCCGATGTGGCGTTCGCGGAAGCCGCTCTCGCAGTAGGCGAAGTAGTACTGCCAGGCGCGGACGAGCGCGCCGCTCGGGTCGCGGGCCGCGAACGGCGTCTGGTCGCGCTCGATCGCCTCGCGCCAGCACTGCAGCGTCGTCGCGTAGTGCTGGCCGAAGTCCTCGAGCCGCACGAGCCGCAGGTCCGTTTGCCTGGTCGCCGCCGCCGTGATCGCCGTCACCGACGGGATGAAGCTGCCGGGGAACACGTGCTGCTGGATGTAGTCGACGCTGCGCCTTGCCGACTCGTAGTGCTGGTCGCGGATCGTGATCGCCTGCAGGCCGAGCAGGCCGCCGGGCCGCAGCCGCGCGGCGCAGGTGCGCAGGTAGGTCGGCAGGAACTGCGCGCCCACGGCCTCGATCATCTCGCACGACAGCAGCTTGTCGTAGGTGCCGTCGAGGTCGCGGTAGTCCTGCCGGCGCAGGTCGACCCGGTCGGCGAGGCCCGCCGCCTGCACGCGCCGCCGCGCCCCCTCGAACTGGTTCTGCGAGATCGTCGTCGTCGTCACGCGGGCGCCGAACTCGCCGGCGGCGCACACCGCCAGGCTGCCCCAGCCGGTGCCGATCTCGAGCAGACGGTCGCCGGGCGCGAGGTCGACCAGCCGGCACAGGCGGCGCAGCTTCTCCTGCTGCGCCGCGGCCAGCGACTGCCCGGGGTGGGCGAACCACGCCGACGAGTAGGTCATCGACGGGTCGAGGAAGTGCGCGAACAGTTCGTCGCCGAGGTCGTAGTGGTCGGCGATGTTGCGGCGGCTGCCGTCGTGGTGGTTGCGCCGTCGCCAGTGCGCCACCCGCCGCAAGAGCCGCAAGGGCAGCGACGCCAGCGAGCCGTCGATGCCCAGCAGCACGTCGCGATCGCGCACCAGCAGCCGCAGCAGCCGCACCAGATCGGGCGTCGACCAGAGGCCGGCGACGAACGCCTCGCCGGCGCCGACGTCGCCGCGCCGCGCCAGCGTGCCCCAGAACGCGGGATCGTGCACGTGCAGCTCGATCGCGCCGAGCGCGCCGTGCGGATCGCCGAGCAGTTCGTCCCGCCCGGCCTCGCGCAGGTGGATCGCGCCGGATCGCAGGCCGCGCAGGCGGGCGACGATGCGTCCCCGGGCCGCGCGCTGCCACCAGGTCGGCGTCGCGGCGGCGCGCACGGCGGCGCGCGCCTCGGCGACCAGGATCGTGCCGGACATCATGCACCTCGCTTCTTGGGATGGACGTGGAACGGCGCGCGCTTGCACCAGAGGCGCAGCGCGTGCCAGTGGATCGCCAGGATCACCTTCGCGGTCATCCACGGATGCCGCAGCGCCGCCGCCAGCAGGTGGCGCGTCGACCACGGTCGACGTTGCAGCACGAGCGTCGCGTCGAACACCTTCACGCCGGCGGCGGCGTTCTGCATGTGCACGGCCAGCCGCTCGCCCGGCGGCGTCAGCGCCCAGCGGTAGACCTGCTCCATCGGCTGGAACGGACTGACGTGGAAACGTTTGGCGAACGTGGCCCGCAACGGGCCGCCGCGGCCGTCGGCGGCGACGACGTAGTGGTGCCGTTCGCCCCACGGCGTGTTGGTGATCTCCGCCAGCACCGCCACCAGGCGGTCGTCGCGGTCGTGGCAGTAGTAGAGGCTGACCGGGTTGAAGACGTAGCCGAAGGCGCGCAGGTTGGTCAGCACGCGCACCGCGCCCGTCGGCCGTTCGCCGGTCCGGGCCGCCACGGCGTCGCGCACCGCCTCGGCCAGCGGCACCTGCGGCGGGCCGAAGTAGTCGGCGCGGCGGAACCACATCGGCGCCGGCCGGCGCGCCGACCACCACCAGCGCCGCGCGAACGCCGGCTCCAGCTCGTCGAGGTCGAGGAAGGCGAGATAGAGCCTGATGGTGAAGGCATGGCGCACCGCGTCGAATCGGCGGTGGCGCACCGTGCCGAAGTAGAGCCCGCTGCGCAACGCCGGCGCCGCGCTCATGCCACCCGCTCCGCGCCCGTGGCCTCGCCGTCGAAGTCGGCGGCGACGCGCAGCGCCGCCTGCACGCCGTCCTCGTGGAAGCCGTAGCCGCACCAGGCGCCGCAGAACCAGACGCGGCCGCGGCCGTTGATCGCCGGCACCCGGGCCTGCGCGGCCACGCCGCGGCCGTCGAACACCGGATGGTGGTAGACGAACCGCCGCAGCACCTTGACCGGATCGATCGCCGCGGTGCTGTTCAGCGTCACGTTGTAGGTGACCGGCCCGGGCAGCCCCTGCAGCAGGTTCATGCAGTAGGTCACCGTCGCGCGCGGCTCGCTGCCGGCGCCGAGGTGGTAGTTCCACGCCGCCCACGCCCGGCGCCGCCGCGGCAGCAGGCGCTCGTCGGTGTGCAGCACGACGTCGTTGGCCTGGTACGGGATCGCCGCCAGCACCGCGCGTTCGGCGTCGCCGGCGTCGACGAGCAGGTCGAGCGCCTGGTCGCTGTGCACCGCCAGCACCGCGGCGTCGAACCGCTCGGCCGCGGCCCCTTCCACCTGCACGCATACGCCGTCCTCGGCGCGGCGCACGGCGACGACCCGGGCGCCGGTGCGGATGCGGTCGCGGAACGGCGCCGACAGCGGCCCGAGGTAGCTGCGCGAGCCGCCGACCACCGAATACCACTGCGGCCGGCCGGCGACCTGCAGCATGCCGTGGTTCTGGAAGAAGCGGACGAAGAAGGTCGCCGGCATGGCCAGCAGCCGCTGCGGCTCCGCCGACCAGATCGCCGCCATCATCGGCACCAGGTAGTGCTCGGCGAACGCCCGGCCGTAGCGGCCGCCCGCCAGCACGGCGGCCAGCGTCGCGTCGCCGCCGAGCAGGGCCTCTGCCTCGCGGTGGAAGCGCAGGATGTCGCGCAGCATGCCCCAGAAGCGCGGCCGCAGCAGGTTGCGGCGCTGCGCGAACAGCTGGCCCAAGGTGCTGCCGTTGTACTCGAGGCCGGTGCGCTCGCAGCGCACGCTGAAGCTCATCGTCGTCGGCCGCAGCGACACGCCGAGCCGCGCCAGCAGGTCCAGGAAGCCGGGATAGGTGCGGTCGTTGCAGACGATGAAGCCGGTGTCGATCGCCAGCCGCCCCGCCGGTCCGTCGACGTCGACCGTGTGGGTGTGGCCGCCCAGCCGCGGCTCCGCCTCGAACACGGTGACGTCGTGCCGGCGGCAGAGCCGTTCGGCGGCGACCAGACCGCTGATGCCGGTGCCGACGATCGCCAGGCGCTTGCGCCCGGGACCGAGCCACGCCGCAGCCCGGCTCATCGCCGCAGCCGGCGCTCCCGGGCGAAGGCCCGCGCCGGCAGCGGGCGCAGGTCGTGCACCAGCCCGCCCAGCGCGAGCAGCCGCAGCGCGTAGTAGCTGAGGTCGATCTCCCACCAGCGGATGCCCTGGCGCACGGCGCCCGGGCACCAGTGGTGGTTGTTGTGCCAGCCCTCGCCGAGGGTCAGCAGGGCCAGCGGCAGGGAGTTGCGGCTGTGGTCCTGGGTCGGCCAGACCTTGCGGCCCAGCAGGTGGCCGAGGCTGTTCACCGCCGAGGTGACGTGGAACAGCGCCGTCGTCGACACGCAGAAGCCCCAGACGCCCAACTGCCAGGCATCGGTGCCCAGCTGCGGCGCGTGCCGTTCGAGCAGCCAGCCGAGCGCCAGCAGCGCCAGCAGCAGCGCCAGCGGCACGACGTAGTAGTTGCGGTCGAGCCAGCGCAGCTCGGGGAACGCGGCCAGGTCCCGCACCTGCTGCAGGTCGGTGGCCTGGTGCTCGGGTGCCGCCATCCAGCCGATGTGCGACCACAGCACGCCGTGGGCGTGCGGCGAATGCGCGTCGGCCGAGGTGTCGGAGTGGCGGTGGTGGCGCCGGTGGTGCGACGCCCACCACAGCGGGCCGCGCTGCGCCGCCGAGGCGCCGAGCACGGCGCCGGCGAACTGCACGACCCGGCCGACGCGGAAGCTGCGGTGCGAGAAGTAGCGGTGGTAGAAGGCGGTGATGCCGAACATGCGCACCACGTAGAGCCCCACGGCCGTGGCGACGGCGACCGGGCTCCAGCCGACCACCGGCACCAGCAGGCAGCCTGCGTGCATGGTCAGGAACGGCCAGATCGTCGCCCAATGGACGCGGGGACGGACGCCGGTCGGGGCGGGGACGGGCACGCGGGCGGGAGCCGGCGCCGGAGCGGCGCCGCCGCGAGCAGGGAGGGCAGGGGAGGACACGCGGCGTTCGCTGGATCGGGCGCTCGGATCGCCGGGTATTCTCTCCGCCCCCCTGACCGGATGCACCTGTCGCATCCGGACTTGCCCTGCCGACGAACCGCGCGCCCATGCCGCCCCAGGCCACCCTCGCCGCCACCGCCGCCGCGATCGCCGCCGCATTCGCCGCGCTCTGGTGGCGGCAGCGCCGCACGCGGAACGCGACCTCGGTCGACGCCGCCTGGGCGATCGCGATCGGCCTGCTCGGCACCGCCGCGGCCGCCGGCGGCGATGGCAGCGTGGTGCAGCGCCTGCTCGCCTTCGCCCTCGCCGGCGGGTGGAGCGCACGCCTCGCCTTCCACCTGCTGCGCCACCGGGTGCTCGGCGAGGTGCGCGAGGACGGCCGCTACCGCGCCCTGCGCGAGCACTGGGGGCCGCGCGCCGACCGCAACTTCTTCTGGTTCTACCAGGGGCAGGCGGTCGCGGCGCTGGTGTTCGCGCTGCCGTTCTGGTTCCTGGCCGGCCACCGCCACGACGGCCTCGCCGCGGTGCAGTTGGCCGGCCTCGGGCTGGCGGCGCTGGCGCAGGCCGGCGAGGCCCAGGCCGACCGCCAGCTGGCCGCGCACCGCGCCGACCCGGCCGAGCGCGGCCGCACCTGCCGGCGCGGCTTCTGGCGCTACAGCCGCCACCCGAACTACTTCTTCGAGTGGCTGACGTGGTGCGGCATCGGCCTCACGGCGCTGCCGGCCGCCGGCGCGTGGGCGCTGCTGCAGCCGGTGGTGATGTTCGTGCTGGTGCGCTACGTCAGCGGCGTGCCGTTCACCGAACTGCAGGCGGCGAAGAGCCGCGGCGAGGACTACCGCCGCTACCAGCAGGAGACGAGCGCGTTCGTGCCGTGGTGGCCGCGCCGCGGGCCGGAGCCGTCGGCGTGACCGGCTGGAGCGAACGCGCGCTCGAGCGCGGCCTGCTGCCCGACTGGCTGGTCCGTATCGGCATCCGCCGGCTGCTGCGCCAGCGCCTCGACCAGGAAGGCGCACACGACCCCGAGGCGTCGGCCGAGCGGCTGCGGCAGTGGATCGCGCGCTGCGATGCCAGCCCGATCGCCGTCGAGACCGCGGCGGCGAACGCCCAGCACTACGAGGTGCCAGCCGCCTTCTACGCGCCGATCCTGGGCCGGCGCCGCAAGTACAGCGCCTGCCTGTGGACGGCCGACACGCCCGACCTCGACGCCGCCGCCGAGGCGATGCTCAGCCTGTCCGCCGAGCGCGCGCAGATCGCCGACGGCATGCGCGTGCTCGACCTCGGCTGCGGCTGGGGCTCGATGACGCTGTGGCTGGCGGAGCGCTTCCCGCGCTGCCGCATCGTCGGCGTCAGCAACTCGGCCAGCCAGCGCGAGGACATCCTGGCCCGCGCCGCGGCGCAGGGCCTGCGCAACGTCGAGATCCTGACCGCCGACGCCAACGTCTTCGCGGCGCCCGGCACGTTCGATCGCATCGTCTCGATCGAGATGATGGAGCACCTGCGCAACTGGCGGCGCCTGCTCGAGCGCGCCGCCGGCTGGCTGGCGGCGGACGGCAGGATGTTCGTGCACGTCTTCACCCACCGCAGCGTCGGCTACGAGTTCGCGACCGACGGCCGGGACGACTGGATGGCGCGCCATTTCTTCACCGGCGGCCAGATGCCCGCCGACGCGCAGCTGCTGCACTGCCAGGACCACTTCGCCGTCGAGGCGCACTGGCGCCTGTCGGGCACCCACTACGCGCGCACCGCCGAGGCCTGGCTGGCCAACTTCGACCGCCACCGCGCGGCGCTGCAGCCGGTGCTCGAGACCGCCTACGGACCGCGCGCCGCGGCGATGGCGAACCTCTGGCGGGTGTTCTTCCTCGCCTGCGCCGAGCTGTGGGGCTTCGCCGGCGGCCGCGAGTGGCTGGTATCGCACTACCGGCTGCGCCGGCGCTGAACCGCGCCGCGACGACCCCACCGGGCGGGGTCAGGCCCCCCGCACGCCGGCGAACGCCAGCACGTGGCCGTCGGGGTCCAGCAGGTAGCCGGCGGTGTGCCCCCAGTCGCGCGGCGCCGGCGCGCCGAGTTCGCGCGCGCCGGCCGCCAGCGCGCGCGCATGGGCGGCGCGCGGGTCGTCGACCAGCAGGTAGAGCTCGGCCCGCGGCACGCCGCGGGCCGCGGCCGGATCGGGCAGCACGGGACCGAGCAGCCGCCGGATCGACGCCTCGGGCATCAGCCCCAGCACGGCGCCGCCGGGCAGCTCGAACTCGGTCATGCCGGGCACGTCGAGCCGCGGCGCGATGGCCAGCGCCCGCTCGTAGAAGGCCCGGCTGCGGGCCTGGTCGGCGACGTAGAGCACGAGGTGCGCGGCCTTCACCGGTTCAGGCCGGGGTGGCGACCAGCCGGCGCGCCGCCGCGACGGCGCCGTCGGCGTCGGTGGCGGCGGCATCGGCGCCGAGCAGCGCGTGCAGGTCGGGCACGACGCGGAACGGCTCGCCGCCGACCAGGATCGGCCGCCGCCGGCCGCCCGCCTCCGCCTGCCGCAGGTGGTCGATCGTCTGCGCCAGCGCGTGCAGGTGCAGCGCCATGGTCGCCGAGACGGCGATCAGGTCGACGCGCTGGTCGGCGAGCAGCAGGTCGAGTTCGCCCGGCGGCATGTTGCCGCCGAGGTGGTGCACCGCGAACCCCGCCAGCTGCAGCCGCTGCGCGACCAGCCGCAGGCCGAGGTCGTGCAGGTTGCCGCCGACGCCGAGCGTCAGCACGCGCGGCGCGCCGGCCGGCGGTCGCGGCAGCCGCTCGTGCAGGAGCCACAGCGCGCGGTCGGCGAGCGCCGAGCCGTAGTGCTCGTCGGCGATCGTGATCTCGCCCATCAGCCACATGCGGCCGGCCTCGCGCTGCGCCACGGTCAGCACGTGGTCGTGCAGGTCCGCGATGGTCGTCCCGGCGTCGAGCGCGCCGCGCAGCAGGTCGAGCGCGTCGTCGCCGCGGGCCTCGAGCACCGCCAGCAGGAAGCGGGCCGCGAGGTCGCCGTGCGGCGCCTGGCGCGACAGCAGCGACGGCAGCGATGCGGGCGCCCGTTCGACGTGGGCGCGGGCGGCGAGCAGATGCCGGCGCGCGATCGCCGCCGCGTCGGCGGGCAGTTCCTGGCGCAGCGCGGTCTCGATCGCGTCGAGGTTGGCGCGCAGGTAGTCGGCCGGCACGCCGCGATGGTGCAGCGCGACCTTGTACCAGGCGATCGAGTGCTCGAGCAGCGCCGGGCGATCGACGGCGACGGACTCGGCGAGGTGCAGGATGCGCACCTGGGTGTCGTCGAGCGGATCGGCGAACTCGGCCGGCAGGCCGTCGGCGAGCAGCTGCGGTCGCTCGCGGCGCAGGCAGTCGACCGCCGCCGCGGCATAGGCGCGGCTGGCCGTGCGCAGCAGGTGGGCGGCGAAGCGTTGCGGGGAGGACACCGGCCGAGGTTGTAAGGCCGCGAGGGCACGCGGCTCAAGCGGACGGCCAGCTGCATCCACGGTCGCGCCGGCCGCGAACTGCACCCCGCGCGCGGTCGCCGACCGTGCCTTCGCCCGCCTTCCGCCCCCCCCACAGGAGAGAGACCATGATCCGTACCCTTCCCCTCGCCGTCGCCGCGCTGTCCGCGCTGTCGGCCCTGACCGCCCAGCAGACCAAGAACCTCGTCCAGGTCGCCGACGAGGCCGGCCAGTTCCAGACCCTGCTGGCCGCCTGCAAGGCCGCCGGCCTCGCCGACGCGCTGGGCGGCAAGGGCCCGTTCACTGTCTTCGCGCCGACCGACGCCGCCTTCGACAAGCTCGGCAAGGACACGATCGCCGACCTGCTGAAGCCCGAGAACAAGGCGAAGCTCGCCGCGATCCTCAGCTACCACGTCGTCGCCGCCGACTGCCCGGCGGCCAAGGTCGTGGCCGCGAAGACGCTGCAGCCGCTGCAGGGCCCGGCGCTCGAGGTCGTCGCGGCCGACGGCAAGGTGACCGTCGGCGGCGCCACGGTCGTCACGACCGACGTCGCGGCCAGCAACGGCGTCATCCACGTGATCGACCGCGTGATGCTGCCGCCGGCCACGCCGAACCTCGTCGAGGTGGCGAAGAAGGCCGGCAGCTTCCAGACGCTGTTGCAGGCCGCGGTCGCCGCGGGCCTCGCCGACACGCTGGCCAAGGACGGACCGTTCACGGTCTTCGCGCCGACCGACGCCGCCTTCGACAAGCTCGGCAAGGACGCGGTCGCCAACCTGCTGAAGCCCGAGAACAAGGCGAAGCTCGCCGGCATCCTGAAGCACCACGTCGTCGCCGGCGCCGTCAAGGCCGACCAGGCGGTGAAGCTGAAGGAGGCGAAGACGATCGGCGGCACGACGCTGGCGCTGCAGTACGACGGCAAGACGCTGACCGTCGGCGGCGCCAAGGTCGTCACCACCGACGTGGTCGCCGGCAACGGCGTGATCCACGTGGTCGACGCCGTGATCGTGCCCGCCAACTGAGGTCCCCTGCGACGGGCAGCCGAGCCGGATGCCGAGGCCCAGGCGATGAGTGCCCCCAGCACCTTGCCCGCCACGACGTCCGGCCGTTCAATCGCGGCCCCCGTTCGCACGCGCATGACGGACCACCTGCTGCCGCGCATCGCCACCGGAGACCCGGGGGCGGTGGAGACTTTCCTACGCCGCCACTCCGGCATGGTGTGGGGTCTCGCACGGCGGTTCTGCCGCTCGGCCGAGGACGCCGAGGACGCGACGCAGGAGATCTTCGTCGAGGTCTGGAAGAGCGCCGGCCGCTTCGACGCCGCCTTCGGCAGCGAGGTCACGTTCCTGATGACGATCGCGCGGCGGCGGCTGATCGACCGGGCCCGCCGCCAGGGCCGCCGGCCGGCGACGGAACTGCTCGAGGACGCCGCCGTACTGCCGGCGGCGGCGGTCGCCGATCGGGTCGAACTGCACGACGAGGTGCAGCGGGCCAAGGAAGCGCTGGGGCAGCTGCGCCCGGAGCAGCGCGAGGTGCTCGACCTGGCGCTCGGCCAGGGCCGCACCCACCAGGAGATCGCCGCCGCGATCGGCATCCCGCTCGGCACGGTGAAGAGCCACGCGCGGCGCGGCCTGATGCGGCTGCGTGAACTGCTGGGCGTCGAGGATCCGGCCCCGGGAGGTGCGCCGTGAGCGAGGTCGACGACCGCCTCGAAGCGCTCGCCGAGAGCATCGTGTTCGCGCACGACGGCGCGGCGCCGCTGGCCGCCGGCGGCCGGCTGGCGCTGGCGCTCGAGCGCACGGCGGCGCTGACGACGGCGGCGCTGGCGCCCTGCGACCCGGTGCCCGAGCGGCTGCGGGCA
>JAHBXX010000055.1 GCA_019636245.1 Planctomycetota bacterium
TGCGGCCGCCGTTCCGCCACGATGGCGGCGCCTGCTGGTGGGCCTCGCTGCGGCGGCTGCCGCCGCCCGCGGCCGGCGATGGCCGGCGGGCGGTGCTGTTCGAGGACGGCCAGCCCTTGCCGTTCGCGGACGCGCTGCACGACGACATCCGGCGGCTCGGCGGCGGGCGCTACAGCGTCTGGGAGCGCGGCGTCTACTTCGCCGCCAGCGACGGCAGCGATCCGGCCACCAACGGTCGCCTCTACGAGGTGCGCCTGCTCGCCAACGACCGCGATGGCCTGCTCGTGGCGGGCGGCGGCGACGAAGCCGCGTTCGCGGCGGCCTTCGCGGCCCGCGCCGCGCGACGCTCGGGCGATCCGCCGGCCGGCCGCCGCGTGATGCTGCTGATCACCTCGCTCGGCCCGGGTGGCGCCGAGCGGCAGTTCTGCAACCTCGCCAAGGGCCTGGTCGCGCGCGGCCACGAGGTGACGCTGGCCTCGCTGGACGGCTTCGCCGGCGCCGCCGGCCACTACGCGCCGCTGCTCGCGGGCAGCGGCGTGCGGCAGCGCGACCTGACCGGGCCGGCCGACGACTTCCGGCCCGGCGTCGTCGAGGCGCGCGCACCGGGTGCGATGGCCTTCCTGGGCGGCATGCCCGACCTGTTCGGCCACGATGCCTGGCGGGTGCTGACGCACGTCGCCGCCGAAGCGCCCGACGTGCTGCACACCGCGCTCGACAAGACCAACCTGCTCGGCGCGATCGCCGGCGTCGCCGTCGAGGTGCCGCGCCTCGTGCTGTCGCTGCGCAACGTCAACCCGACGCACTTCCCGTACCTCGACCTGCCGTGGTTCCAGCGCTGGTACCGGCTGGCGGCCGCGGTGCCGGGGCTGTCGCTGTCGGCGAACTCGGCGGCCGGCGGCGCCGACTACGCCGCCTGGATCGGCGTGCCGGCGGCGCGCGTGCACACCGTGCCGAACGGCCTCGACGAGGCGGGGCTGCGGGTGCCGGCCGTCGCCGAGGTGCAGGCGCTGCGGCGCGAGCATGGCATCCCGGACGCCGCACCGGTGCTGGCCGGCGTGTTCCGGCTGTCGACCGAGAAGCGGCCGCTCTTGTGGCTCGACGTGGTCGCGGCGCTGCGGCGCGAACTGCCGGACCTGCATGCGCTGCACGTCGGGCACGGTCCCGCGCACGACGCCTTCCGGGCGCGGATCGAGGCGCTCGGGCTCGGTGGGCACGTGCACCAGCTCGGCCGGCAGCAGGATCCGTTCGTGGCGCTGCGGGCCGCCGACCTGCTGCTGCTGGTGTCGACGTTCGAGGGCATCCCGAACGTCGCGCTGGAGGCGCAGTGGCTCGAACGACCGGTGGTCTGCACGGTCGCCGGCGGCAGCGTCGAGGCGGTGCGCGACGGCGCGACCGGCTTCGTGGTCGAGCCGGCCGCGGTGGAACCGCTGGCGGCGGCCTGCGCGCGGATCCTGCGCGATCGCGAGTTCGGCCGCCGGCTCGGCGCGGCCGGCCGCGCGTTCGTGCGGCAGCAGTTCGCGCTGGAGCGCATGGTCGACGGCAGCGCGGCCCTGTACGCCTGACGGGGCCGTCCGGCGATGGTGGCGCACGGCGAGCCGTCGCGGATCCGGCGCGGCGCCGTCAGCGCCGCACGGCCAGCTGCACCTCGAGCGGGGTGCCCGGCACGACGTCGCGGACGAAGAACACGGTGGCGCCGTCGTCGCCGAGCAGTTCGAAGCCGAGCCGGCCCGACCGGACCCGGCCGAGCGTCGCCGTGCCGGCGACGAGCCGCGCCGACGGCGGCGCGGGGATCGGGTCGGACGCGAAGACCAGCGTCGAGTTGCCGCGCACGACCTGCTGCCACGACTCGTACATGCGGTCGCGGACGGCCAGACGACCGGAGGCGGGCGAGCCATCGGCCCAGCGCACGCGCACCTGCAGTTCGCCGTCGGGCCCCTGCGCCAACTCGCCGCCGTCCGCCGCCTCGGCGCCGATCGTGACCTGCTGTCCGCCCCAGGTGCCGCCTTCGCCGCGGAAGTAGCCGGTCGCGTAGAGATGATGGTGCAGCGTGAACGAGCCGCGCGGCAGGTGCTCGACGCGGAAGGGGCTCGGCTCCGGCAACGTCACGAGGGCGCCGAACGCGGTGTCGCCGACGGGCTCGAGCCACAGCCTCGGTCCGGCGATCCCGTCCATGGCGAAGTCGTGCCCCCAGGCCTCCGGCATCGCGGCGATCGAGCCGAGCAGCACGCCATCGAGAGGTGGCAGCTCGATCGCGCAGCGCTCGCCGAACCCCACCACGACCTCGCGGAGCAGCCGATGCGGCAGGCGCTCGTGGCCGACGAACAGCGTGTAGCGGCCGCTGGTGGGCAGGCGCAGCCGGAAACGCCGCTCGCCGTCCGGTTCCACTTCGGCGACCAGCTCGCGGGTCGGCATCGGGCCGCCGCGCTCGGTCCAGATCGCGCGCTTGGCCACCATGCCGCCGAACGCCGACCGGCCGGCGTGCACCCACCACGAGCCCTCGCCGGCCAGTTCCGGCACCGTGACCGCGAGGGTCGGGCGGTCGTCGGCGTCGAGCCGCAGCTGCGTGCGGTCGCCGTGGCCGAGGGTGACGGCCTTCGCCGCGGCGGCCGGACCGTCGCGGTAGCGGGTGACTTCGTAGGTGCCGGGCGCGAGCTCGAGTTCGAGGCCGCCCGCGTCCGGGTAGGCCATGGCCTCGAGGTCGAAGGTGCCGGCGCGGCGCACGTAGATGGTCGAGACGGCGTCGTCGAGATCGATGCGCAGGCGCGCCGTGCGGCGGGTCACCTCGACCCGCTGGGGCGCGGCGCCAGTCCAGACGGTCCGGGCCGGGGCGTAGCCGTCGGCGTAGGCGTAGACGACCACCTCGGCCGCAGCCGGGGCGCGCAGGCGCAGCGTGCCGTCGGCTGCCGTGAGGTAGGTGCCGAGCCACGCTTCCTGGAAGCGCTCGCCCCAGGCCGCGTCGCAGAGGTCGACGAGCGCGCCGGCGACCGGGTCGCCGGCCGGGTCGACGACGCGCAGTTCGCGGGCCACGTCGAGGGCGAGCGAGAACGTGGTGCCGGGCACCGAGCCCAGGCGCGGCAGGTGCCCTGGCGCCGACACGCGCACGGTCGCCGATGGATGTCCCGAGGGTCCCTCGATCACCGGCGCGTGCCCGTCGACGCACGGTTGGAACGCGTGGCCGAGCCGCCAGCCGAGCTCGAGCCCGTCGACGCCGTCGTGCGGCACCGGCAGCCACCGGAACGCCGGACATTGCAGCGTGCGTTCGCCGGTGAGGTCGAGCCGCAGGCGAGGCGGATCGCCCGCGAGCTCCGCCGTGCCCGCTTCGTGCTCGATGTCCAGGCGCTGCCGGCCGAGGAACAGCTGCGCCGAACCCGGCGTGCCCGTGCGCACGGGGATCGTGAACGCACCATCGGCATCGGTGACCGCGTAGGCGGACGGATCGAACGCATCGTCCGGATGCAGCAGCCGCAGCAGGACGCCGGGGATCGGCCGTCCATCGCCGGCGAGCACCCGGCCGCGGAACGTCGTCGCCGCGCCGCCGGCCGTCCCGGCGGCCGGGAGCGTGAGCGGCCGCAGCCGCGTGGATCGACCCGAGACCAGCGTGATCGGGGTCGGCATGGCCCGGAACGGCGTGTCGTCGGGCGCGACGACCCACAGCACGGCCTTGCCGGTGCCGTTGACGTCGTCGCAACGGAACTCGCCGTGCTCGTCGGTGGTCGTGCGCGCCAGCGGCAGCGCCCAGTAGTAGGGTTGGTGACCGAACACGAGCACCGTGGCGCCTCGGGCTGGTGCGCCGTCGTCGGCCAGGACACGTCCGGCCACGCTGGCGTGGTACTGGTGTTCGCGGGCCAGCGCCGAGGTCCGTTCGACGTGGTCGCGCAGGAGGGGCGGCGCGGCCTGGGCCGGCAGGCCCACGGCCAGTGCGGCCAGGGCGAGGAGGGAGGTGGGTCGGCGCACGGATTCTCCGGATCCGGGGAAACCCGGGATGCTCGGCAATCCGGCAACCGGCGTCAACGCGGCGGACTGCCCGCGCGAGCCGCCGCCCGGCCTGGCCCGGCCGAAGGCCGTGCGGGCGACCGACTGGACGCGTTCCGCCGCGCTCGGCAGGATGGCGCGTCGGGTGCAGGGCGATTCCGAACCGCCGCGTGCACCTTCCCCTCCCAACCCCGCTGTCCTGCGTCGACGGTCCCGACCATGGCTGACCCCGCCGACCGTCCCGAGTCCTCCGGCTCCGCCCGCGATCCGGTCGAGCGGCTCCTGGTGCAGGTCATCGAGGTGCTCGAGAAGGACGGCCCGGACGCCGTCGAGGCCCTGCTGCGCGCGCATCCCGACGAGGCCCGCGGCGTGCGCGAGTTCCTCGACCGGCTGCAGCAGGCCGGCCTGGTCGGTGGCGACGGCCGCCCGGGCCAGCCGCCGCAGCGGCTCGGCGAGTTCCGCATCCTCGGCCCCCTGGGCCAGGGCGGCATGGGCGCCGTCTACCGGGCGGTGCAGGAGTCGCTCGGCCGCGAGGTCGCGCTGAAGCTGATCCGCCCCGACCAGCTGTTCTTCGCCGGCGCACGCGAGCGCTTCCGCCGCGAAGTGGAACTGGTCGCCCGCATGCAGCACCCGGGCATCGTGCCGATCCACGCGGTCGGCAACGAGCAGGGGCTGCCCTACTTCGCGATGGAGCTGGTGCGCGGCGCCACGCTCGCCGCCGTGATCACGCGGCTGCACGGCCGGGCGCCGGTCGCCCTGCGCGGCGAGGACCTCGTGGCAGCGATCGCCGCCGAGACCGGGGAGCCCGTGCCGCCGACGCCGCCGGCGATCTTCCAGGGCAGCTGGGCCCAGGTCGCGCTGCGCATCGTACGCGAGGTCGCCGAGGCGCTCGACCACGCCCACCGTCGCGGCGTGCTGCACCGCGACGTCAAGCCGTCGAACGTCATGGTGACCGCCGAGGGGCGGGTGCTGCTGCTCGACTTCGGCCTCGCCGGCGGCGAGGGCGGCGAACGCCTGACCCGCACGGGGGCGGTGCTCGGTTCGATCGCCTACATGCCGCCCGAGCTGTTGCGCGGCGAGGCCGCGACCGGCGACGTGCGGGCCGACGTCTACTCGCTCGGCGTGACCTGCTGGGAGCTGTTGACGCTCGAACTGCCCTACCAGGGCAGCGATCCGGTGCGGGTGCGCCAGCTCGCCGAGGCGGCCACGCGGCCGCGGCTGGCGCAGCGCAACCCGGCGGCGACGTGGGAACTCGACGCGGTGCTCGGCACGGCGATGGACCCGGAGCCGGCTCGCCGCTACGCGACCGTCGCCGAGTTCGCCCAGGACCTGGACAACCTGCTGGCGCTGCGACCGATCAGGGCGCGCGAGCCCGGTCTCTGGCGGCGGCTGCACCGCTGGCTGCAGCGCCATCCGGCGCGGGCCACGGGACTCCTGGCCGCGGTGCTGCTGGTCGCCGTCGGTCCGAGCGTGTTCGCGTGGCAGCAGCACCGCGCCCGCGCGCTGATCGAGGTCGAGGCGCAGCGGGCCCGGGCCAACTTCCAGCAGCTGCAGATGGCGGTCGACACGATGCTGGCCAAGGTCGGCGACGACAGCCTGCGCGACATCCCGCGCATGGAGGTCGTGCGGCGGGAACTGCTCGAGGAGGCCCTGGCCTTCTACGCCCGCTTCCTCGCCGAGCAGCCCGACCGCCCGGACCTGCAGCTCGAGGCGGCGCGGCTGCGGCTGCGCGCCGCCGAGGTGCACGGGCTGCTCGGCGACCACGCCCGCAGCGCCGCCGAGGTCGAGCGGGCGCTGGAGCGGCTCGGTGCCGTCGAGGTTCCCGACCGGGCGCTGCAGAGGGAGCTGGCGCAGGCGGCGGCGCGGCTGGCCACGGCCAGGCGCCTGCGCGGCGAACTGGCCGCTGCGGCGACCGCGGCCATGGCGGCGATCGAGCGCTGGCAGGCGCGCGCCGCCGACACGCCCGACGACGTCGCCAGCGCCACGGGCCTCGCCCTGGCCCGCATCGAGGCCGGGCTGATCGCCGCCGACCGCGGCGATCTCGCCGCCGCCCAGGCGCAGGTCGAACGCGCGCTCGACGAACTGGCGCCGTGGCAGGCCAGGCCCGGCGCGGCCGGCTGGCTCGACCGACTGACCGCGAAGGCCGCCGACTGGAGCGGCGTCTGGGCGCTGCAGCAGGCGATGCAGACCCGCAGCCGCCAGCAGGCGATGCCGCTGGTCGAGCGGGCGATCGCCCAGCACCGCCGGGCGCGGGAGGCCTGGGTGCGGGCGCTGCAGGGGCAGCCGAGTTCGCAGCTGCGGGCGGACGCGGTGCAGAACACCGTGAACCTGGCGATCGCGCTGCAGTCGATCGGCCAGATCGAGGAATGCCGCGACCTGCTGGTCGAGGCCGTCGACCGCGCCGCGGCGCTGGTGGCCGACTATCCCGCGGCGCCGCGCCGCCGCGTCGAACTGGCCAATGCGCGCAGCAACCTGGGCGCCGCGTTCGGCAGCCTCGGCCAGATCGAGGACTGCCGGGCCCAGCACGCCGCCGCCCGCGATCTGTGGCGGGAACTGACCCAGCAGGCGCCGGAGGACGATGCCTACTGGAACGGCCTCGCCACCTCGCTGCAGGGCCTGTGCGCTGCGAGCTTCTACGGCGGCGAGCCCGCCGCCGCCCGCGAGCTGGCCGAGGCGGCCGCCGCCGCGGCCGACCGGGCGCTGGCGGTGCGGCCGGGCAACCCGACCTACCGGCGGCTGCGGCGCAAGATCGCCGAGACGATCGCCGAGGTCTGCCTGCAGCTCGACGACGTCGTCGCGGCCGCCGCGGCGACCGAGGTCCTGCTCGAGGAACGGCTCGCGCCCGGCGAGCCGGTGCTGGCGGCGGCGCTGCTGGCGCGCTGCGCGCACGCCCTCGCGGCGGCCGGCCTCGAAGCCGGCGACCGCATGGCGCGGGCCCGGGAGCTGCTGCGCACGACGCTCGCTGGCGGCCGTTCGCTCGCCGATCTGCGCCGCGATCGCTCGTTGGCCGGGCAGTGGGGGCAGCCGGGCTGGGAGGAGCTGGTCGCCGAGTTCGCGCCGTCGGACAAGTGATCTCCCGTCGGCGCACGGGTGCGGCGACCACGCGGCAGCCCGCGCTCAGTAGGACCGCGCCCGTGACTCCACCGCGTAGCGGGGCACGGTCGCCAGTTCCTCGCCGGACAGCGAGTACTGCTCGCAGACCAGGCTGAGCCTTCGACCCGGGCTGTCGACGCGTTCCACGGCATGCTCCAGATCGCCGTCGAACTCCAGCAGCAGACCCTCCTGCGGCGTGATGCGGCCGAGGAACTTCTGCCCGCGGCGCAGCACCAGCCGGCCGCCGCGCAGATCCGGTGGCACCTCGACGTACAAAACGCTGACCGCCACCGGCGGATCCACGTCGAGGCAGTAGGCGTGCAGGCTGCGATCGACGTGCGGTGCCACGTGCGAGCCGCGCCCGAGCTGCAGGGCGTTCAGGTAGAACGCATTGCAGTCGGTGCGGAGAGCGAGGTCGAGGTAGCCCTGGAAGAAGGGGAACGCCGCGTGCACCGCCTCGCGTTCGGTGCCGTGGAACACCACCGAGAAGCCCTGCGTGCCGACGAAGTCGCGGTTCAGGTTGTTGGTCGTGAACCACGGACTGGCGCGGATCCGCTCGCGCAGCGCGCGCAGTCGGTCGGCTGGCACGGCATCGGGTCGGGTGCGGTAGGCGGGCATCGATCGCGGCCTGCAGGCCGCACTCTAGCCGGCGCCAGGCCGTTGCCGGAGCGGCTTGGTCCGGTGGCCTGCCGCCGCCCGTCGGTGCTGCCGTCGGTCCGGAGCCGCTCCGGGTGCGCGAGGAGATGGCGGTCGAGCGCCGCGGCGGCCTCGGCGTGACCCCGTTCGCTCCGGTGCATGTCGCCGGCGCAACGGAACCTCAGGGCCGCCTCCCGCGCACGCTGGTCCGCACCGGCCCCGCCTCCCGCACATCGACGAGGCCAGCCGCCTCGAACCAACCGATCACCTCGGCCGGCGAGTGGATGCCGTGGTAGCGCGGCGAGTAACCGTCGAACACGTCGAGGATGTCGTTCTCGAGGCCGTAGCCCTGCTGGCTGTAGGGGAACAGTCGCGCGGCGAGGCCCTGGAGCCGCGAGCCGCGTCGCCGGTGCAGGAACGGCACGAACCAGCGGCACCACTCGTAGAACAGGCGCGGCGGGATCTTGTTGGTCCAGGGGATCCACTGGTTGCGGATCCGGTAGTCGCCTTCGTCGGGATAGACCCAGATCGCGATCGTGCCGCCGCGCTTCAGCAGGGGCACCAACGCCTCGAAGTGCCGGCGCGTGTCCGGCGTGTGGTGCAGAACGCCGATGCTGACGATCACGTCGAACGTCTCCGGCCCGAACGGCAGTCGGCCGATGTCGGCCTGCGCGATCAGCACGTCGCCGCGATGGCGGAGGTTGCGGTGCGCGGCCTCGACCGCGAGGCTGAGGTCGACCCCGACGACCCGCGCGCCCATGTCGGCCATGACCTCGCTGAAGCGGCCCGTGCCAGCGCCGGCGTCGAGCACCAGCCTGCCGCGCAGCTGGGCCGCGTCGAGGCCGGTCTTCTCGTGCAGGGTGTCGCGCGACATGGTGTCGCCGCGCGCGCTGTCGAGCTGGGTCCGGTCGTGGGTGTTCCACTCGAAACTGAACGAGCCGACGTAGGCGTCGTCGGGCACGAAGCGGGGCACGCCGCGCACGATCGGGTGGCCGGCGCCGCAGTCGCAGCGCAGCACGTCCTCGTCGCGGCGCAGCTCGCCACCGCACGCGGGGCAGCGCAGCAGCGGCAGCAGCGGGTGCGGGCCGACGACGTGGTCGGGCGAGGCAGCGCCGCTGCTCATCGTTCCTCCACGGTGTAGCGGCGACCGTTCGTGCGCGGGTCGCTGTCGTCGCGGGTCGCGAAGTACACGTTGTCGCCCCAGTGCGAGTAGCGACCGCCGCCGAGGCGGCGGATGTCGTCGTGCGCGGCGTGCGCATGCGGCAGCGGCACGCCGTCCTCGAGCACGACGAGGCGGCTGCCGATGTCGGCATCGGAAGGCACGCCGGCGCCTACCCTGGCGACGAAGCACCTGCCGAGCTCGGGCTGGAGATCGGCGAGCACGGCGCGGTGGCGTCGGCGCAGCATGGCGCGGCCGACGAGCAGCAGGGGACGGGCCGGCAGCCTGCCGCGCAGCAGCAGCCAGCCGGCGGCGAGCAGCAGCCAGGCGCTGACCGAGACGACGGCGAAGCCATGGAACAGCGGTCCGGCGGGCCTCATGCCGGATCCCCGCGGTAGAGGGCCAGCGTGCGCTCGACCAGCCCTTGCAGCGAGTGGTCGCGCACGACGCGCTGGTGGCCGGCGTCGCCCATGCGGGCGCGCCGCTGTGGATCCTGCAGCAGCGCCGCGACCGCGGCGCCGAGGCCGTCGGCGTCGTCGACGTCGGCGAGCAGGCCGTCGACGCCTTCGGTCACGATCTCGACGCAGCCCCCGGCCCGCGTCGCGACCACGGGCCGCCGGAACCACATCGCCTCCAGCAGGGCGTTCGGTGTGCCTTCGATGCGGGAGGTCAGCAACGTGACGTCGGCTGCGGTGTGGATCGTGGCGACGTCGTGGCGGCGGCCGACGAGGTGCAGGCAGCCGTCCAGGCGGAGCTGCTGCGCCAGCCGCTCGACGTCGCGCTGCAGCGGACCGATGCCGGCCAGCACCGCGTGCAGGCCGGGCACCTGCCGCCGGGCGGCGGCGATGGCGCGCACGAACACCAGCGGCCGCTTCTCCTCGCTGAGCCGGAGCAGCCCGGCGACCAGCGGCGCCTGCAACGGGATGCCGAACTCGGCCCGGAACGCGCGCTGCTCGGCTTCGCCGGCGCTGCCGAGCGCGCGCACGTCGAGGCCGTTGCGCACCAGCCGGAAGCCCGGATCCTCGCCGAGCCAGGCGGCGTAGTCGGCGGCGCAGGCCGCGCTGTTGGCGAACAAGCGCACGCGCGGACTGCGGGCCAGGATGCGGTAGTGGCGCTGGAACCACGGCCGCAGCTGCTGCGGATAGTGGGTCGGATTGAGGCTGCGCACGCCGAGCGCCAGACAGGGCACGTCGGCCAGCAGGCCAGCGACGCCGCCGCTGACGTTCGGTCCGTCGAGGCAGCAGTGCACGACCTCCGGGCGCAGCGCGGCGAAGTGCGTGAACAGCCGCCAGACCTCGTCGCGCGGCCCGGCGGGCAGGCCGGCGAGCAGGCGCAGGCGCCGGGCCTCCGCCGTGGCGTCGCCGAACCGGAAGGCGGGGGCCGGCCGGTCCGCCGCGCGCAGCTCGACGCCGCTGCCCTGCAGCAGCCCGCGGTAGTGGCCGGCGCTGCCGTCGAGGCCGGTCAGGGTGAGGAGCGTCACGCGATGGCCGCGGCGGTCGAGTTCGACGGCGAGGTTGCAAAGCTGCCGCTCGGTGCCGCCGGGATGGAGGGCCCCGATCACCAGGGCGATGCGGCTGCCGGGGCCGAGATCGGGCGATCGCGGCTCTGCTTCGGCGGCCACCTGCGCCAGCTCGCGGTCGAAGTCCGCGTCGGTGCCGAGTTC
Organism: Planctomycetota bacterium; assembly: GCA_019636245.1. Lineage (GTDB taxonomy): Bacteria > Planctomycetota > UBA1135 > UBA1135 > UBA2386 > JAEUHS01. The sequence goes on from JAHBXX010000055.1 coordinate 10,524, forward strand.
GGGCTGCAGTTCGTTGCCATGCACGCTGCGGCCGCCCGGCGCTCGCCCCGGCGGGTGGAGCGCCAGCGTGTAGGCGCGGCCGTTGCGGTTGGGGTTGGTGCCATCGGAGCTGGAGAACCAGACGTGGTCCTCCCACACCGAGTAGCGGCCGCCGCCGAGCCGGCGCACGTCCTCGTGCACGGCGTCGTCGGGGCCCAGCGCCGCGCCGTCCTCGAGCACGACCGCGCGCCAGCCCTGGGCCAGCAGATGCCGCGGCACCCGCATGCGCCGCAGCGAGGCGAGCCAGCCGGCGCCGCCGTCGTGGCGGAAGGGGCGCCGGAACCGGAACGTCGCCCAGTCCGCGGCGGGCCCCTGGCGCAGGCGCTGCCAGGTCTCGCGGGCGTCGAGAGCCAGGTGGCCGAGCGGCGTGCGGCCGAGGAAGTGCACGAGGCCGCCGCGCCGCCCGCCTCGCGCCGCGGCGAGGTAGCGGCGCCCGTTCGTGGTCGGGTCGCTGTTGTCGCTGCTGGCGAACCACAGCCAGTCGCCGCACAGCGTGTGCCGGCCGCGGCCGTGGTGCACGATGGCGTCCGTGCTGCTGCCGGGGAACGGCAGCGGCCGGTCGTCCTCGTAGACGACGAGGCGGGCGCCGGGCTCGCGGGCCAGCAGGCGCTGCAGCCGAGGCAGCCGGATCCGCCACGCGAAACCGCCGGCAGGCTCGAGCCGGCCCGGTGCCGTCGGCACCCGCTGGCCCAGCCAGCGCTCGGCGAACCGTGGTCGGGGGCCCTCCTCGCCGCCCGAGCGCTCGTGCCAGCGGCCGCCGATGCGGTGCAGCACCCGCTGGCCGCGGTCGGCGAGCAATCCGAGCACGTCGACGTGGGCCTCGCGCAGCGGTGCGACGAAGACCGCCGGGCCCGTCGGCAGATCCCGCAGGCGGCTGCCTTCCGGCGGCTCGGCGCCGTTCCACGCCAGCACCCGGTTGCCGACCTGCGGCGGCGTCTCGATCGGTTCCGGCGTCACCACCACGGCGCCGGGCGGCAGTTCGTGGATCCAGGCGGGCAGTTCGTGGCCGCAGAACACCACCACCGGCTCGCTGTGCCCGCGCAGGTGCTGCCACAACACCAGGTCCTCGGGCGACACCACGTCGTCCAGGGCCTCCTGCAGCGAGCGCACCTCGATCGGCGCCGGCGCCGCCGGCAGGGCGCGCACGCCGGCGTGGTGGCGCAGCCAGATCTCGAGCACCAGCATCAGCCAGGCCTGGTAGAAGGAGAATTGGCCAGGCGTGCCGAGCCGGCGCGCGTACGCCGCGCGGCCGCGGCCGTCGATCCACGGCGCGAGCCGGCTGTCGCGGGCGACGACGAGGTCGTGCAGCCACGCCAGCATCGACTCGCGTCCCCAGCCGGTCCGCGTCGGGACGCCGAACCCCATCTTGCGGCGGTCGAGCCACGGCCGCGGCAGGTAGCGCTGCGCCACGTCCTTCAGCAGCAGCTTGCCCTGCGGACCCGCGAGGCCGCCGGCCGCGTAGCAGTCGTCGACCGCGAGCTGCTCGCAGAACGCCGCCAGCTCGCGGCCGAGGAACGGCGTGCGCACCTCGAGCGAGTGCTGCATCGACATGCGGTCGACCTTCGCCAGCACCGCGCCGGGCATGTAGTGCGCCGCGTCGTAGGCGCGCATGCGGTGCAGCAGCGGCCCGGGATCACGCTGCAGGCGGCGGCGCAGCGAGCCGAGCATCGCCGCCGTGCGCGGCGGCACCTCGCCGAACAGCTCGGCCAGGTGCTCGTCGAGGTGGACGAGCATGCGGCTGCCGAAGTACTGCCGCCCGGCGTCGAAGTCGGCGAGCCGCGTCTCGTCCTGCAGCGTCGCGAAGTAGCGGCCGTAGCCGCCGAACAGCTCGTCGCCACCGTCGCCCGACAGGCAGACGGTGACGTGTTCCCGGGCGGTCTTCGCCACCAGGAAGGTCGGCAGGCAGGAACTGTCGCCGTTCGGCTCGTCGAGCACGGTGCCGATGTGGTGCATCAGCGGCAGCACGTCGAGTTCGAGCACGCGGTCGTGGTGCTCGGTGCCGAGATGCCGCGCGATCTGGCGGGCGAACTCGTGCTCGGTCTCCTCGGGCGCGTTCTCGAAGCCGATCGAGAAGGTCTTCACCGCGCCGCCGAGCGCCTTGGTCATCAGCGCGACGACGGTCGACGAGTCGACGCCGCCGGACAGGAACGCGCCGAGCGGCACGTCGGCGATCATGCGGCGCCGCACCAGCCGCAGCAGGATGGCCTCGAGCTCCTCGGCCAGTTCGGCGCGCGGCCGCATCGCCCGCACGCCGCCGCGCGGTTCGAACCGGAAGTGCCGACCGAGGCGCGGGCTGCCGTCGGCGGCCACCTGCAGCCAGTGGCCCGGCCGCAGCTTGTGCGCGTGGCGGTAGATCGACCGCGGCGCGTCGATGTACTGCAGTGCCAGGTACTCGGCGATCATGTCGGCGTCGATCGCGGCGTCGAAGCCCGGCACCCTGGTCAGCGCGTGCAACTCGCTGGCGAAGGCGAACCACCGCCCGCCGCCGGCGCCGCCCTCGGCCCAGTAGAGCGGCTTCTCGCCGAACGGGTCGCGGGCGAGCAGCAGCCGCCGGTCGGCCGTGTGCCAGTGGGCGAACGCGAACTGGCCGTCGAGCCGTTCGATCGCGTGCTCGCCGTGCGCCGCCAGCAGGTGCAGCAGCACCTCGGTGTCGCTGCGGGTCGTGAAGGCGTGTCCCGCGGCCTCGAGCTCCTGCTTCAGCTCGAGGAAGTTGTAGATCTCGCCGTTGAAGGTCAGCGCATGCCGGTCGTCGCCGAGCACGAACGGCTGGTGCCCGCCGGAACTCGTGTCGATGATCGACAGCCGCCGGTGGGCGAGCGCACAGCGGCCGTCGGCCGACACCCAGGTCCCGCCGTCGTCCGGTCCGCGGTAGGGCATCGTGTCGGCCATCTCGCGGGCGATGCGGGCCAGCTCCTCCCGGCTCCACCTGCCCTGGTGGTCGACGATGCCCGCGATGCCGCACATGGAGCGGACGATTCTGCGACCGTGGAGCGGGGATGCAACGCGCTGCCGCGGACGAATCCGGGCGGTCGTCGGCGCGGACGTCGCGCTCGGCCGCGGTGGCGTCCCGGCCACGGCGCGGCTAGGGTGGACGCGGACCATGGCCGTGCGCGCGCTGCGCTTCCTGTTCGCCCGCCGCGGCGAGAGCCTCGCGACGCTGGCGGGACTGGGCCTGCGCTCGCTGCGCGCCGAGGGCCTGGCGGCGACCTGGCGCCGGCTGCGCGCCTACGTCGGCGCGGTCACCACGGCCGCGGCGACGCCGCTGCCGCCGACCTCGACGCGGAAGGACGTGCTCTACGTGGCCGGTTGCCCCGGTCATCCGCGCCGCTGGCGGTGCGAGCACGCGCTGGAACGGCTCGAGCGGGCCGGCGGCAGCGGCGATCTCGTCGACCATCCGGCGGCGCCGCTGGGCGCCTACGTCGGCTGCTACCGGCGCTTCGTGCTGCAGCGGGTGCCGCACGATCCGGCGGTGGCGGCGTTCGTGCGGGCGGCGCGGGCCGCCGGCCGGGAGGTGGTCGCCGACGTCGACGACCTGGTGATCCACGAGCGCTACGGGCCGGAACTGCCGATCCTGCGCGGCTACCGCCCGTTCGCGCGCGAGCTCTACGTGCAGCAGCTGCGCCGCATCGGCCGGACGCTGGCGCTGGTCGACCGGGCGACGGCGGCGACCGCGGAGCTGGCGGCCGAGCTGCGGCGCTGCTTCCCGCACCTCTTGGTCGAGGTGGTGCCCAACGTCGCCAGCGCGGCGATGGTGGCGCGCGGCGCGGAGGCGCTCGCCGCCGCTCCCGACACCGCCGCCGACGGGTCGGTGACGCTGGGCTACTTCGCCGGCACGGCGACGCACGACGCCGACCTGGCGACGATCGCGGCGCCGCTGGCCGAGGTGCTCGCCGCGCGGCCGCAGGCGCGGCTCCTGCTGGTCGGCGAGGTCGAGCCGCCGCCGGCGCTGCGGGCCTTCGGCGCGCGGCTCGAGCGGCGCCCGCCGGTGCCGTGGACGGCGCTGCCGCCGCTGCTGCGCCAGGCCGACGTGCACCTCGTGCCGCTGGTCGACGGGCTGTTCGCCGCCTGCAAGAGCGAACTGAAGTGGGTCGAGGCGGCGCTCGTCGGACGGCCGGTCGTGGCCGCCGCGGTCGGGCCGTTCCGGCGCTGCGTGCGGCACGGCGAGAACGGCTGGCTCGCCGCCGAGGTGACGTCGTTCGGCGCCGCGCTGCGGGCGGCGATCGACGATCCGGCGCGGCGCGTCCGGCTCGGCGCCGCGGCGCGGGCCGAGGTGCTGGCTCAGTGGACGACGGCGGCGTGCGCCGTGGCCGCGTCGCGGTAGATGCGCTGCAGGCGCTCCGCGGTGACCGCGAACGAGAACGTGCCGACGACGTGCGCCCGCGCCGCGGCGCCCAGCGCGGCGCGATGGCCGGGATCGGCGGCGAGGCGGTCGAGGGCCAGCGCCAGCGCCGCCGCGTCGTCGGGCGGCACCAGCACGCCGGTGCCGTCGGCGACGACGTCGACGCAGCCGCCGATGCGCGTCGCCACGACCGGCAGCCCGCAGGCCATCGCCTCGAGCAGGGCGTTGGGCAGGCCCTCGCGCCGGCTCGGGAACACGAACGCCGACGCCGCGGCGTAGTACGGCGCCGGATCGGCCTGTTCGCCGGCGAAGTCGACCTGCGCGGCGAGGCCGAGCGCGTGCGCCATCGCCTCGAGCCGGGCCCGCTCGGGGCCGTCGCCGACCAGCACCAGCCGGCCCTGGCGCGCGGTGCGCGTGCGGGCCAGCGCCTGCAGCAGCAGGTCGACGCCCTTGCGTTCGACCAGCCGGCCGACGAACAGCAGCGTGAACGGCGCCGCCCCGGCGGGCGGCGCCGCCGGTGGGGCGAAGCGAGCGACGTCGACGCCGTTCGGCGCCAGCACGGCCTGGTCGGGCCGGAAGCCGCAGGCGAGCGCTTCGCGCCGGATCGACTCGGACAGGCAGAGCAGGCGGTCCGCGCGCCGCAGCCAGCGGTAGAACAGGCGGGCGTGCAGCGAGCGCCGGCCGTGGAACTCGTGCACGTCCTGTTCGGTGGCGACCTTGACGACGACCGGCAGGTCGAGGATGCGGCCGATGCGCGCGCAGCAGGCGGCGAGGAACGTCAGCGCGTGGCAGTGCACGACGTCGTACTCGTGCCGGTGGTGGCGCAGGAAGTCGAGGAACGCCGTGAACAGCGCCGCCCAGTTCGGGTGGTGCGGCGGCGCCGGCGCCAGCCGCACGATCGTCACGCCGTCGCGTTCCTCGCGGCCGGCATGGCCCCACGGGTTGTTCGCCAGCACGAACGTCGGCACGCCCGCGCGCTGGTTGTGGCGTGCCAGCGACAGGGCCTGCAGCTCGTAGCCGCCGATGCGGTCGAGGTCGGGCACGACCATGACCGGTCGCAGGGGGCGCGGCGGCGGCGGCATCGCCGCAGCATGCCGGCCGGCGCCGCCGGTGTCACCGCTGCGCGGCCGAGCGCAGGATGCGCACCAGCGCCGGCGCGTGCTGGCGGCGGTCGAAGAGGGCGACGGCGCGCTCGCGGCCGCGCTGGCCGAGCCGGTGCCGTCGGTCGCGCTCGTCGAGCAGCGCGGCGAGCTGCTCGCACCACGCCTCGCCATCGGCCGCGTAGAGGCCGCAGTCGCCGTGCGGACCGCCGGTCGCCGGGTTGGCGCCGACCGGCGAGGCGACGAACGGCACGCCGCAGGCCATGTACTGCACCAGCTTGAACGCCGCCTTGCCGGCGGCCCAGGCGTCGTCCTCGAGCGGCATGATGCCGACGTCGAACTGCTGGATGCGCGCCACTTCGTCGGCGGCGCGCCACTCGAGGAACTCGAGGTCGTGCGGCAGGCCGTCGAGCTGCGCCGCGGGCACGCGGTTGCAGATCACGCGCAGCACGAAGTCGCGCTCGGTGGCGAGGCGGCGCAGCGCCGGGCCCAGGCGCCGCAGGTAGTGCAGGTTGCCCGACGTGCCGACCCAGCCGACCACCGGCCGCGCCTGGTGCGGCGGGGCCGGCGGCGGCCGGAACTCGTCGGTGCACAGCGTCGTCGGCACGACGTGCACGTCGCGGGTGTGGCGGCGGGCGAACGCGGCGAGGTGTTCGTTGGCGGCGACCACCGACGTCGACAGGGCGCAGATGCCGGCGATCTTGTCGTGCAGTGCCTGGTCGATGCCGACGCCGCCCGGCGACCATGGCGGGCGCACGAAGATCGCGTCGTCGAAATCGAACACCACGTGGCGGTTGTGGCGCGGCAGTTCGTGCTCGAGCCGTGAGCCCGGCAACGCCACCAGGTCGCGCTGCAGGAACACGACGCCGCGGCCCGCCAGGGCGCGGAAGTCGGCGCGCCGGTGCCGGCGTTGGCGCCAGAAGCCCCAGTGCGCGTGCAGCATCGCCAGCCGCGGCCAGCGGCGGTAGAGCCGTTGCCAGTCCTCGCCGGCGGTGAAGTACTTGCCGGGTCGCGACGGGTGCACGTGGCAGCGCAGTCCGGCGGCCTCGAGCAGCGGCACGTACTGCAGTGCCCGGTAGCGCGCCGCCGGCGACAGGCCCTCGCTCGGGTCGGCCTCGACCAGCAGGTGCACTTCGTCGTCGGCCGAAGCCGGTCGCGGCGCCCGCGGCCGCGCCGCCGCGAGGGCGTGGCCGCACGCGCGCGCGACGTCGACGCCGAAGCGGGCGGCGGCGAGGGCACGGGCGATCGGCCGCATGGGGCGGGCCACGCTAGCCGGCTGCGGGCCGGGCACAAGACGCGCGCCGCCGGGTCGCGAGGGCGAGGGCGAACGCAGCCAGCACCGCCAGCGGCAGCGGCCAGCGCAGCGCATAGGCGAGCGCCTCCTGGCGGCGGCTCGCTGGCGACAGATCCTCGACCGGACGGCCGCTCGACGTCCGGTTGCCGGCGGCGTCGCAGAGCGCGGCGACGCGGGCGGCGCGGGCGTCCGCGTCGGCGATCCCGTGGTGGGCGAGGGCGGCCGCGTAGGCGGGGATCGCCATCGTCGGGTCGGCGGCGAGCACGTCGAGGCCGAACGGCAGCACGACCCGGTAGTCGGGATCGAGCAGCCACGGGGCGCCGTCGACGTCGACGCCGACGACGGTGTGCCCGCCGAGCTGCACGAGCCGCGCGTCGAAGCCTGCCTCGGCGAGCAGTTCGCCGAGCGCGTGGGCGAAGTGGCCGCACATGCCGATGCCGCGCTCGAGCGTGCGTCGGGCGTCGACGAAGAAGTACTCGCGCTGCTGCGGGTCGATCTCGCCGGCGAGCCACAGGAGCCAGTTCTCGCGCGCCGGCACCTGCATGCGCAGCGTGCGCGCGTGGCGCCGGTCCCAGGCGTGGGCCGTGCCGTCGGCGACCAGCAGGGTCAGCCGCCGTACGAAGTCGTCGGCGGCTTCGCCCGGCCGGCGGGCGAGCTGCGGCTCGACCTGCCGCCACTCCAGCGGGCGGTCGCGCGGGCCGAACGACGGCGGGTGGGGCAGCGCCTCGAGCGGCGCGCGCAGGGGTGACGCGAGCGTGCCGGCCAGGTTCGCCGCGGTCGCCAGGGCCGCCGCCGGCACCAGCCCCAGCAGCAGCAGCAGGCCGCCGGCGCCGGCCGGCGTGCGCGGCTGCAGCCAGCGTGGCGCCTGGCGGACGAACTGACCGGTCGCGAGCAGGAGGCCGACCACGATCCAGGCGCCTGGGCCCGGCACCACCGGCAGGTCGAAGCGCACCACACCGTCGAGGGCGCCCTCGCCGGTGACGCGCTCCGGCCAGCGGCCGTCGCAGAACGGCGGGATGCGCCACGGGCGGCGGATCCCGAACAGGTCGATCGGGCCGGGGCCGGAGGCCGGCACCTGCTGTTCGATGGTCGGGGCCAGGGCGTGCAGCGCGGCCAGCGCCAGCGCCAGCAGGGCCGCGGCGGCCACGCCCAGCGCGCCGCCGCGACGCGCGAGGCGCGGCAGCGGGTCGCCGGGGCGCCGCAGCCAGCCCAGGGAGGGAGCAGCGACAGCGGCACCGAGCAGCAGCAGGGCGGCCCACGGCCAGGCGGTCGGCAGCCGCAGCGGCGCGGCGATCGTGTAGCGGCGGCCGTTGCGCCGCGGATCGGTGCCGTCGCGGGTCGAGAACCAGAGCTGGTGGTTCCAGTGCGAGAACGCGCCGCCGCCGCGGGCGCGGATTTCGTCGTGGGGCGCGTGCGGCGGGCCGAGCGGTTCGCCGTCCTCGAACAGGGCCAGCGCCGACGCCGCCGGTGCGTCGCCGTCGTCGCTGTCGCGGTACCAGAATCGCGACAGCGGCAGCCGCGCCAGCGCCCAGGCCTGGCCGTGTTCCGGCTGCATCCGGGCCGGGTCGAGGGCCGCGGTGCGATGCGGAGGCCAGGCGGCCGTCAGCAACCACGCCGCCAGCATCGCCGCGCCGAGGCCGCCCGCGGCCGGGCGGAGCCAGCGCCACCGGCGTCGCGCCCCTGCGTGCACGGCCGGCAACGGCGATCAGTAGGGGCTGTCGAGCATGTCCCAGATGATCTGCTCGACGTCGGGTTGGCACTTGCCGGTGAGGCGCGCGACCGGCGCGCCCTTGCCTTCGATGTGGGCGGCGATCTCCGGCAGGTCGGCGGTGGTGACCTTGCTGTAGAAGATCCTGTCCGGATACAGGGTCAGGTTGATGCCCTGGTCGCAGGCGCCGAAGCAGGGGTAGCGGCGGATCTTGATGCGCTCCTCGTTCGGGTCGAACTCGCGGATCAGGTCGCGCAGCCGGTCGAAGATGTCGCCGCTGCCCTTCTCGGTGCAGTCGCCGCCTTCGCAGACGTAGCAGAGTCGGTTGGTCATCGGGGAGAGGGAGGGGATCGTGGCGGGTCGTCGGGGCCGACGGCCGCCGCGCCGCGGTCGGGCGCGGCGCGGCGCGACCGGCTCAGTGGAACAGCACGTACTCGAAGTCGATCGGCTTGTCGTTGACGCCCTGCGCCGGCGGCGCGATGTAGTTCGCGAACTTGCCGGGCTCGACGACGCGCACCATGCACGACTGCACGTAGTCGCGGTCGGCCTGGGTCGGCAGCCAGTTGGTGTGTTCGTGGGTCCAGGTCGCCTCGTCGATCAGCTTGCCGTCCGGCGCGAAGCGGTAGCCGGCGTAGACGCCCTGGTGCCGGTTGAACTTGTGGTCCGGCAGGTAGACCCGCTGCTGCACGCCGGCCTTCTCGAGGTCGCGGTTCCAGCGTTCGACGATGCGCTTGCAGTCGGCGATATAGGCGTCGAGCAGCACCGCGTTCATCGCCCGGCGCAGCGGGATGTCGCGCTTCTCGATCTTGCCCTCCTCGGTCGGCACCTCGAGCGAGTAGCTCGCGCTGAGCGCCTTCGGGTCCTTGTAGATGCCGTCGCTCTCGCGGTAGCGCCCCTTCAGGCCCATCGCGAACGCCTCGGCGGCGTTGGTGCTGTCCTCGCCGCCGAACAGGTCCATCGAGCCGGTGAACCAGAAGTTGATGTACTTCTGCACGATGTCGAGCGGGATCGCGCCGACGGCGCGCGGGTCCTTGCCAGCGGCCAGGATCTCGCCGGTGCGCTTGATGATGCGACCGACGCCGTTCTCTCCGGTCTGCAGGTGGTAGGCCTCCTCGGCGAGCATGAACTGCGTCGTGCGCGCCAGCGGGTCGAAGCTCGATTCGGCGAGCGACGCGAGCTGGTACTTGCCGTCGCGATCCATGAAGGTCGTGAAGCAGAAGAAGTCCAGCCAGTTGGTCACCGGGTAGTTGAACGCCTGCAGGATGCGCGGGTTGTCCTGGTCGCCGCTGTGGCGTTCGAGCATCGCCTCGGCCTCGTCGCGGCCGTCGGCGCCGAAGTAGGTCTGCAGCAGGTAGACCATCGCCCACAGGTGCCGGCCCTCCTCGACGTTGACCTGGAACAGCGAGCGCAGGTCGTAGAGCGACGGGCAGCAGTGGCCCAGCATGCGCTGCTGCTCGACCGACGCCGGCTCGGTGTCGCCCTGGGTGACGATCAGGCGGCGCAGGCGGTTGCGGAACTCGCCGGGCACCTCCTGCCAGGCCTTCTCGCCCAGCTGGTCGCCGAAGTGGATCTTGCGGTCGGCGGGGCCGTCGGCGAGGAAGATGCCCCAGCGGTAGTCGGGCATCTTCACGTAGTCGAAGTGCGCCCAGCCGCCCTGGCCGACGCCGATCGCCGTGCGCAGGTAGACCTGGTCCTGGTTGAAGTCGGTGGGACCGAGCTTGGTCCACCAGTCGAGGAACTTCGGCTGCCACTTCTCGAGCGCCATCATCAGGCGCTTGTTGTCGCGCAGACCGACGTTGTTGGGGATCTTGGCTTCGAGGTCGACGGTGCTCATGGTGCTCAGGTCCTTCTCCAGTCGAACTTGGCGCTCTCGGGGGCGCCGTAGCGGGTGAGTGCGCCTTCGTCGCCGGTGGCGTTCGGACGCGTGAAGATCCAGTTCTGCCAGGCGCTGAGGCGGCCGAAGATCTTGCTGTCGCAGTTCTCGACGCCGCCGAAGCGCAGCGATGCCTCCATGCCGGTCAGCGCGTCGGGCGACAGCGACACGCGCTCCTCGAGCGCGATGCGCACGTCGTCGTCCCAGTCGACCGGATCGAGCAGGTAGGTGCAGAGCCCCTGTTCGTCGATCTCCGCGCCGGTCGAGGTCGGCATCTCCGCCGCCAGCCGGGCGGCGTGCTCGGGCCGGGCGAGGAAGCGGTTCTGCAGGCGGCTCAGGCCGTGGCTCATCGGCAGCAGGCCCTGGCTCAGCGGGCCGATCGCCATCTGCACCCGGTCGCTGTCGAGCGCGTAGATGCGGTCGCAGGCCAGCGTGAGCTCGAGGAACGCGCCGGCGCAGCAGGCGTCGGCGTCGACCAGCGCGTAGCTCGAGCGCGCCATCAGGTCGAACCGCCGCAGCGTGCGGGCCATCTGCAGCAGGATCTCGTTGCAGAGCCAATGCGAACGGTTGGCGGCCAGGTCGCGTTCGACCTGCAGCAGCGCCTGCCGGTCGCCGCGCGTCTGCAGCACGATCAGGCCGACCTCCTCGTGGTCGAAACGCAGCTGCAGCAGCGCGTCGTCGAGCTCGCGCCAGCACTGCAGCGCCCACGCCGAGGCGCCCACGGCCGCGTAGCCGGCGCCGTCGCGCGGCTGCTCGCCCACGGGACCGTGCACCGTCAGGGTGGCGCGCCGCGCCGCCGGCTCGACCTGCAACCGTACGTGGGTCCAGGCGTAGGTGTCGCCGTCGCGTCGGAAGTGGATCGGCGGCAACGTCACGCCGCGCGGGGCCCTGGTCGGCAGCGCTGCGGCCAGTTCGCGGGCGCGGGCGGTGACCTTCTCGGCGAACTGCGACTTCTTCCAGGTGGCGTCGACCAGGCCCCAGGCGACGGCCTTCTTGCCGCGCACGCCCTCGGCCATGGTGCAGAACACGTCGGCCCGGTCGCGGCGCACCTTGCGCTTGTCGACCAGGCGCGTCAGCCCGCCGGTGCCCGGCAGCACGCCGAGCAGCGGCACCTCGGGCAGCGACACGGCCGAGTTGTTGTCGTCGACGAGGTGGATCTCGTCACAGGCCAGCGCCAGTTCGTAGCCGCCGCCGGCGCAGGCGGCGTTGACGGCGCAGATCGACTTCAGGCCGCTGTGCTGGCTGGCGTCCTCGAGGCTGAGCCGGGTCTCGTTGGTGTACTTGCAGAAGTTGACCTTGAAGGGGTGCGAACTCTCGGCCAGCATCCAGATGTTGGCGCCGGCGCAGAACGCGCGCTCCTGCGCGCTGCCGAGCACGACCACCTTGACCTCGGGGTGCTCGAAACGCAGCCGCTGGATCGCGTCGGCGAGTTCCATGTCGACGCCGAGGTCGTAGCTGTTGAGCTTCAGCTCGTAGCCGGGACGGAAGGGATGGGCGGGATCGACGTTCATGCGCAGGTGCGCGATGTCGCCGTCGATCTGCAGCTGCCAATGGTGGTAGCTCGAGGGGTGGCGGTTGAAGTCGGTCATGCGGCGACGGGTGCGGACAGCGAGGAATGCGGGGCGCAGAGGATCGGTCGGTGGGTGCCGACGCGCAAGCAAGATACAGCAGTTTGCCTCGGCCGATATGCGACAAACTGCATGCAGCCGGGAGCCCCGGCGGGGTCTGGCCAGGTGCATTCGCCGGCCGCGAGCCGCGGCGCCGCGCCGGCGCGTTACGGTGCGGGCCCGTCGCGCCATGTTGCCCTCCTCGTACCGTGCCTTCCTGCTGCTCTTCGTCGTCGGTCCGACCGGACTGCTCGCCGGCCAGGGCGACCCGCCAGGCCTGCCGGGGCCGCTGGCGCGGCCGCGCATCCTGGTCACCGGCTACTGGCCGCCGAGCAACGAGTGCGTGCGGCACTGGAGTGCCAACCCGGCCCAGAACCCCGGCGGCTGGACCGGCGGCGACTGGGAGGGCCGCGGCTACGACGTGCACGCGTACTTCCCCGAGTTCTCGCCGCCGACCTGCACCAGCTGCGGCACCGGCACCGGCGATCTGACGGTCGACTACCAGGACACGTCGGCGGACTTCTGGGCGATCGCCGACGCGCTGCGGCCGATCGCGATCGTGACGTTCTCCCGCAGTTCGACGCAGATCGTCTGGGAGCTGGAGATGAACCAGTTCAACCGCACGACCTGGGCGAACGACTACGTGACGCCGCTGCAGCCGACGCGCAGCCCGCCCGATGGCTCGGTGCCGGCCGGACACCTGCGGCTCTCCACGCTGCCGGTGCAGGACATCGTCAACGCGATCTTCGCCGCCGGCCTGCCGGTCAATCCGTACATCTGCTACACGGGCAACGGCGGCGGGTTCCTGTCCGAGTACATCGCCTACCACGGCGTCTGGTACCAGGACCTGCACCGCTCGCCGGCCGACCCGGCCTGGTGCATCGCCGCCGGCCACGTGCACGTCGGCCGCAGCCTGTCGTGGGCGCTGGCGCGGCAGGCCGCCGAGGTGACCATCCGGCGCGTGATCGCGCACGTCGACGCCGTGCGGGCGGCGACCGTCTGCCAGGCGGACCTCGGCTTCCAGGGGCCGGGCACGGCGACGCTCGTCGCCTGCGGCCAGCCGCTGCACGTCGCCGGCAACACCGCCGACCTGCGGCTCTACGGTGGCGCGGCGAACACCCTCGGCGTGCTCGCGTTCGGCGACCGGGCGCAGCCGGTACCGCTGTTCGGCGGCACCGTCGTGCCGGTGCCCATCCTGCACACCGAACTGGTGCTGCTCGACGGCCAAGGACGGTGGGCCTGGGACGGCGGGTTGGTCGGCATCGCCGGCGGCTTCCCGGTGCTCTACGCGCAGGTCGGCTACCTCGACCTGGCGCAGCCCGGCGGCTGGGGCTTCACCAACGCGCTGTCGCTCGCCTACCAGTGACGCACCGCGGGCCCCGCGCCGCGCCGGCGGGTGCGCTTTCCTCGGCCGCGGACTGCCAGTAGGGTGCGACGTCGCGTGCGCCCCGCCGGCCTCTCGATCGAACTCGACCACGCCGACCGCCTCTGCTACGCGATGCAGCAGAGCGCGGTGCCGTGGCTCGGGCCGCTGCGGTTGCGGAACGCGGGCGATGCGCCGCTGCACGATCTGCGCGTGACGATCGACCTCGCCGGCTTCGTGTCGCCGCGGGTGCTGCACGTGGCGGTCGTGCCGGCCGGCGCGACCTGCGAACTGCCGGTCCCCGACCTCGAACCGTCGGCCACAGCCCTGGCCAACACCGTCGAACGCACGCGCGCCGACCTGGTCGTGCGCGTCGAGCAGGGCGACGAACGGCTCGCCGCCCATGCCCGCCCGATCGACGTGCTCGCCTACAACGAGTGGCCTGGCCTGGCCCCGCTGCCGCCGTTGCTGGCCGCGTTCGTGCAACCGAACCACCCGGCGATCGCGCCGCTCGCGCGCGAGGTGGCGACCGAACTGGAGGCCCGCACCGGCGACGGAGCGCTCGACGGCTACCAGCGCGGCGACCGCGTCCGCGTGCGGGCCATGGTCGCGGCCGCGTTCGCCGTGCTGGCGCGGCGCCGCATCGCCTACGTGACGCCGCCGCCGAGCTTCGAGTCCGCCGGCCAGAAGGTGCGCACCCCGGAGCAGGTGCTGGGCGAACGGCTCGGCACCTGCCTCGACCTCGCCCTGCTGGCCGCCGGCCTGCTCGAGCACCTCGGCCTGCAGCCGCTGCTGGCGATCCAGCACGGCCACGCGTTCGTCGGCGCGTGGCTCGCGCCAGGTTCGGCCGCCGAGGCCGAGGTCGGGCCCGCGGTCGAACTGCGCAAGCGCTGCGATCTCGGCGTGCTGCTCGCCTTCGAAGCCACGGCGCTGTGCGGTACCGGCAGCTTCGATGGCGCCGTCGCCGAGGCCCGCCGCCGGCTCGACGACGACGCCGCGTTCCGCAGCGCGATCGACGTCGATGCGGCCCGGCGGGCCGGCATCCGCCCGCTGCCGCCGCGCACCCTGGCCTTCGCGGCGGCGGCGCCGGCGCCGGCCGTCGCGCCGGATGCCGGCAGGGTCGCGATTCCCGACGACAGCGCGTCCGTCGCCGCGTCCGCCCCGGTGGCCGCCGCCGCCGAGGCGCCGCCCGAGCCGCCCAAGGACCGCCTCGAGCACTGGAAGGGCAAGCTGCTCGACCTGACGCTGTGGAACCGGCTGCTGAACACCGTGGCGACGCGGAAGACGATCCCGCTGTCCGCGCACGATCTCGGCGCGCTGGCCGAGCGGCTGCAGGCCGGCGCCCGGTTCCGCGTGCACCCCCGCCCGGAGCTCGGCGACGCCGAGCGCGATCCGCGCGATCTCGACCTCGCCGCGCAGCGCGACGGCGTCGACCGGCGCTCGGCGTGGCTCGCCGAGGAGCTGCGGGCGGGCCGCGTGCGCGCCGACCTCGACGCCGAGGACCTCGACGCGCGGCTGGTCGAGGTCTTCCGCCACGCGCGCACCACCGTGGAGGAGAGCGGCGCCAACACGCTCTACCTGGCGCTCGGATTCCTGCGCTGGTACGAGTCGGCGGCCGCCGAGCGGCCGCGGCGCGCGCCGCTGCTGCTGCTGCCGCTGGTCGTCGAGCGGCTGTCGGTGCAGGAGGGCTTCCGGTTCGTGCTCGACGACGACGAGCCGCGGCTGAACCAGTCGCTGGTGGCGATGCTGGCGCACGACCACGGCGTGCGCGTGCCGCTCGGCGACCAGCCGCCGGAGGACGCCGACGGCGGCGTCGACGTGGCGGCGGTGCTCGACGCGTTCCGGGCCGCGACGCTGTCGCTGCCGCGGTGGGAGGTCGAGCCGGTGGCCTGCATCGGCTTCTTCTCGTTCGCCAAGTACCTGATGTGGCTCGACCTCGCCGCGCGCGACGAACTGCTGCAGGGCCCGGTGCTGCGGCACCTCGTCGAGCGGCCCGGCGCGACCTTCGCGCAGGAGGTGCCGGAGGTGGCGCGCGACGAGATCGACGACCTGGACCCGGCCACCGTGTTCTGCCCCAAGGACGCCGACAGCTCGCAGCTGGCGGCCGTGCTCGCCGGCGCGGCCGGGCGGACGTTCGTGCTCGAGGGACCGCCGGGGACCGGCAAGTCGCAGACGATCACCAACCTGATCGCGCAAGCGCTGGCGAACGGCAAGCGGGTGCTGTTCGTCGCCGAGAAGCGCGCCGCGCTCGAGGTCGTGCAGCGGCGGCTCGACGAGGTCGGCATCGGTCCGTTCTGCCTGGAGCTGCACTCGAGCAAGAGCGGTCCCAAGGCGGTGCTGGCGCAGCTGCAGCGGGCGCTCGACCAGGGCGCGCGCCGCGAGCCGCAGCAGTGGGCGCAGGTGGCGACGGAGCTGCAGCGGCAGCGCGAGCGGCTGAACGCGTTCGTGCGCGCCCTGCACCGGCGCCGCGAGCACGGCGTGTCGGTGTTCGCCGCGATGGCGGAACTGGTGGGCCTGCGGGCGGCGCCGCGGGTCGACCTGCCCGAGCTGCGCGCGGCGGCGCCAGCGGTGGCGGCGGCGGCCCAGGCCGCGGTCGAGCAGC
>JAHBXX010000056.1 GCA_019636245.1 Planctomycetota bacterium
CCTCGGCCAGCGCGGCGCTGCGGGTGACCAGCGCCTCGTAGACCGTCGGGTACTGCTTCAGGAACTTGTTCAGCTCCCGGTCGGCTTCGGCGATGTACTTGTCCTTGTTCTCGATGAAGTTGTCGGCCTCCTCGCGCACGCTCGGCAGCAGCGAGAAGCCGGTGGCGAGCAGCGTGCCGAGGAACACCAGGCCCACGATCGTCACGCGCAGCGGTCGGTTCTTGATCCGGTGCGCGAGCCCGTCGACGCCGTGCGCCTGGATGTAGGCGAACACGAAGGTCAGGAAGACCAGCAGCAGGAACGGCCGCAGGATGTAGAGCACGCCGAGCAACAGACCCCAGACGAACGTGCGCGTGCCGAGGGAGAAGATGCGGTCCCACGGCGGCGGCAGGGTCTTCTCGTTCGATTCCGGGGCGGGAGGCATCCGGGCGGGACGGTACGGAGCGTCTCGCCGGATCGCCAGCGCCGCCGGTGAATGTCGCGCGGCGCCGCGCACCCGGTCGTGGCGTCGCCCGGCGGCGAACGGCACACTGCGATGCGTGAAGCTGCTCGTCGTGATCGCCGTCGGCCTGCGGCCGAAGGACCTGGCGCATGCGCCGGTGCTGCGCGGCCTCGGCGAGCACGGCTTCGCCGCCCCGCTCGACACGGTGTTCCCGGCCGTCACCTGCAGCGTGCAGGCGACGTTCCTGACCGGCCTGCTGCCGTCCGGCCACGGCGCGGTCGGCAACGGCTGGTACTTCCGCGACCTGGCGCAGGTGATGTTCTGGCGGCAGCAGAACCAGCTGGTGCACGGCGAGAAGCTCTACCAGGCCGCGGCGCGCCGCGGCGCCCGCACGGCGAAGCTGTTCTGGTGGTGGAACATGCACGCCCCGGACGTGGCCTGGAGCGTGACGCCGCGGCCGGAGTACCACGCCGACGGCCTGAAGAAGCCCGGCCTCTACAGCGAGCCGCCGCTGCTGCAGCGCGAACTCCAGGACGAGCTGGGGCCGTTCCCGCTGTTCGATTTCTGGGGGCCGAAGGCCGGCATCGCCAGCACGCGCTGGATCGCGGCGAGCGCCCTGTCGGTGCTGCGGCGCCACGACCCGGACCTGCTGCTCGTCTACCTGCCGCACCTCGACTACGACCACCAGCGCCACGGGCCCGACGATGCACGCAGCGTGCAGGCCGTGCGCGACCTCGACGCCGAGTGCGCGCGGCTCGTCGCCGCGGCGCGCGAACGCGACGCGCACGTGGTCGTGCTGTCGGAGTACGGCATCGAGGCGGCGACGGCGCCGGTGTTCGTCAACCGGCTGCTGCACGAGCGCGGCTACCTGCGCGTGCAGGAGACCAGCCACGGCCAGCTGCTCGACGCCGGCGCGTCGCGGGCGTTCGCGGTCGCCGACCATCAGTGCGCCCACGTCTACGTGCGCGACGCCGCCGACCTGCAGCCGGTGCGTTCGCTGCTGACCGGGCTGGACGGGGTCGAGCGCGTGTTCGACCGGGCGCAGCAGCGCGAACTCGGCCTCGACCACGAACGCAGCGGCGAACTGGTCGCCGTCGCGGCGCCAGGCCGCTGGTTCGCCTACCCCTACTGGCTCGACGAGGCGCGGCGGCCCGACTTCGCGCCGACGGTCGACATCCACCGCAAGCCCGGCTACGACCCGGCGGAGCTGTTCCTCGATCCGAAGCTGCGGTTCCCGCGGTTGCGCATCGCCACGCGGCTCGCCCGCAAGCTGCTCGGGTTCCGCTACCTGATGGACGTGATCCCGACCGACCCGTCGCTGGTGCGCGGCACGCACGGGCGGCTCTACGGCGACGACGCCCTGGGGCCGGTGTTCCTGTGCAGCGACCGGCGGCTCGCCCGCGACCGCGTCGCGGCGACCGACGTGAAGGCGCTGTGCCTGCGGCTGCTCGGCGGCTAGGCGCGAAAAAAAGCCGGCTCGTGTCGATCCGGCGGCGTCCAGTTCGTCGGCAGGGCAGCGCCGGGCCGCCGCGGCTGTCGCGGTGGTCCGGCCCGAGACACAACAGGAGCAAGAAGATGCGTTATCTCTGCATGCACAAGGCCAGCCCCAAGGACGAGGCTGGCCAGTTGCCCCCGCCGGAGTTGGTCGAGGGCATGGGGCGCCTGATCGGCGAGACCGCGCGGAGCGGGGCCTTCCTGGCTGGCGAAGGCCTGCGGCCGAGTTCTGCCCGCTGCCGCCTGGTCTTCCAGGGTGGACGCTGCGACGTCGTCCAGGGGCCGTTCGCCGGCGACCACGAGCTGCCGCAGCGGCTCGTGATCCTCAAGGTCGCGCGGGTCGACGAGGCGGTCGACTGGGCGCGCCAGTTCGGCGAAGCCGTGGGCGCCGCGCGGTTGGAACTCGGGCCCCTCACCGAAGCCTGGGATCTCGGGCTGATGCCGAAGCCGGCCGACGCGCCGATGCGGTTCATGATCCTCCAGCAGTCGACGGCGGCGGCGGAGCGCGGCGAGGCGGCGACGCCGGCCCAGCAGCAAGGGCTGCGCGCGGTGCTCGCCGAGATGCAGAAGGCGGGCGTACTGCTGTTCACCGAGGCGCTGCTGCCGAGCGCGAGCGGTGCGCGGGTCATGTACCGGGACAACGTGCGCACGCGCGTCGACGGACCGTTCACCGAGTCGAAGGAGCTGATCGGCGGCTTCTGCATGGTGCAGATGCGGACGATCGACGACGTCCTGGTGTGGCTCGACCGCTTCGCCCGAATCCTGGGCGGCACGTGTGAGGTGGACATCCGCGTCGTCGCCGGTCCGGACGGGAGGGTGCCTTGAGCCCGCCTGCGTCCCGGTCGGCGGTGGTGGGCCGCATCCTCAGCGGTTTCGCGATCGTGTTCCTGCTGTTCAGCTCGCTGATCAAGTTCCTCGCGCCCGCAGCGGCGCGGGCGAGCCTGGCCGAACTCGGCTTCCCTGCGGACCTGGACATCGCGCTCGGTCTGGTCGAACTGACGTGCACGGTGCTCTACGCGTTGCCCGCCACGGCGCGAATCGGCGCCATCCTGCTGACCGGCTACCTCGGCGGCGCGGTGGCGGCGCACCTGCGGCAGTTCGACCCGTGGCTGACGCACACGCTGTTCCCGGTGTGGGTGGGCGGCCTGGCCTGGCTCGGGCTGGTGCTGCGCGACCCGCTGCTGCGGGACACCCTGCTCCGCCCTCGCTTGCGCCCGGCCCGATCCGAGCTCTGATGGCAGGGTGAACGAGGAGCTCCGGCGCACGATCGAGGCGGTCTGGCGGCGAGAGTCGGCCCGAGTGGTGGCCGGGCTCACGCGGCTCGTCGGCGACGTGGAGCGGGCCGAGCAACTGGCGCAGGACGCGTTCGTCGCGGCGCTGGAACAGTGGCCGCGTGACGGGGTCCCCGACCACCCCGGAGCATGGTGGATGGCAGCGGCGAAGCGCCGCGCCATCGACGGTCTGCGGCGCGACAAGGTGGCGCAGCGGCGGCTGCGCGAGCTGGCCCGCGCGGCCGCGGAGCGACAGCAGGCCGCGGCCGAGGCCGCCGGCGAGCCCGAACTCGGCGACGAGGTCCTGCGGTTGACCTTCCTGTGCTGCCACCCGGTGCTGCCGCCGGAGTCGCGCACGGCCCTGACGCTCCGGCTGCTCGCCGGCCTCACGACGGAGGAGATTGCGCGTGCCTACCTGGTGCCCGAGGCCACCATCGCCCAGCGCATCGTCCGGGCGAAGCGCACGCTTGCCGAACGGGGCATCGAGTTCGAGCTGCCGGCCGGCGAGGCGCTCGCGCCCAGGCTCGGGTCGGTTCTCGAGGTGTTGTACCTCGTCTTCAACGAGGGGTACACCGCCACCTCCGGCGACTCGTGGACGCGCGTCGACCTGTGCGAGGAGGCGCTGCGGCTCGGCCGGGTTCTCGCCGAGCAGATGCCCGACGAACCGGAGGTGCACGGGCTCGTCGGGCTGATGGAGATCCAATCGTCGCGTCTGGGCGCGCGGCGATCGGCGCTGGGTGATCCCCTGCTCCTGCTCGAGCAGGACCGAACGCAATGGAGCCGCCTGCTCATCGACCGTGGGCTCGCCGCCCTGGCGCGCGCGGCGGCGAGCGAGGGCGCCCCTGGCCCCTACCGCCTGCAGGCGGAGATCGCGGCATGCCACGCGCGGGCGGCGAGTGCCCAGGACACCGACTGGACGCGCATCGTCGACCTGTACGGTCGACTGCTCTCGGTCGCTCCGTCGCCGATCGTCGAACTCAACCGCGCGGTCGCCGTTGCGATGGCGTTCGGCCCGCATGCGGGGCTCTACCTGGTCGACGCCCTGGCCGCCGATTCGGGCCTCGCCGGTTACCACCTTCTGCCGAGCGTTCGGGGTGAGCTGCTGCGGCGACTCGGTCGCCTCGACGAGGCGCGCCGGGAGTTCGAACGCGCCGCGGTGATGACGCGCAACGTGGAGGAGAGGGGGATGCTCGTGCGGCGAGCAGCCGCCTGCGGCTGACCGGCGCCAGCATCCCCGGTCAGCGCCCGGCCCGGGTGTCGCGCTCGAGTGCGGCCAGGATCGCCAGCGCCGCCGCACTGTCGCCGCCGCACATCGACGGCGGCGGGCGCAGGTCGACGCAGAACCGGGGTCGCTCCGGCCGGCCGAACAGCAGGCAGCGGTTGGCGGTGTCGAGGCGCACGCAGCGCTCGCCGGCCGGCTTGGCGTTCGGATGGCCGACGAACGGCCTCGCGATCGATGGGGCGATGCAGCAGGCGCCGCAGCCGACCCAGCACGGGCCTGCATCGTCGGCCTCGTCGGCGCGCCTTGGCCAGAGCCGGCCTGGATGCGCGAACGGCCCGACGACGCGCGTGCGTCGCCGGGCCGTTCGCTTCTCGACCTGGCCGCGGCTCAGAAGTCCATGCCGCCCATGCCGCCCATGCCACCCATGTCGTCGTGGTCGTGGCCATGGCCGCCGGCGGCCTTCTTCTTCTCCGGCACCGAGCTGATCAGCGCCTCGGTCGTCAGCAGCAGCGTGGCCACCGAGGCCGCGTTCTGCAGCGCGGCGCAGGTGACCTTCGCCGGGTCGACGACGCCGGCCTTGATCATGTCCTCGTAGACGTCGGTCGCGGCGTTGTAGCCGAAGTTGGCGTCCTTGCTGGCGCGCACCGTCTGCACGACGATCGAGCCGTCGACGCCGGCGTTGGCCGCGATCT
Organism: Planctomycetota bacterium; assembly: GCA_019636245.1. Taxonomy (GTDB): domain Bacteria; phylum Planctomycetota; class UBA1135; order UBA1135; family UBA2386; genus JAEUHS01. Next base: position 5,122 of record JAHBXX010000056.1, read on the forward strand.
GGCGCATCGGCGCCTCGAGCGCGCGGCGCACGATGTCGACGCCGATGCGCTCGTCGCCGCTGACCTTCAGGTCCTCGAGCGCCTTCGCGCCGCGCAGCAGCGCGACGCCGCCGCCGGCGACGATGCCCTCGGCAACCGCAGCGCGCGTGGCGTGCAGTGCGTCCTCGACGCGGGCCTTCTTCTCCTTCATCTCGGCCTCGGTGGCCGCGCCGACCATGATCTGCGCGACGCCGCCCGCCAGCTTGGCGAGCCGCTCCTGCAGCTTCTCGCGGTCGTAGTCGGAGGTCGTGCGCGCGATCTCGGCGCGGATCTGCTCCATGCGCGCCTGCGCGTCCTTCGGCTTGCCGGCGCCTTCGATGATCGTGCAGTCGTCCTTGCCGACGACGACCTTCTTGGCGCTGCCCAGCTCGGCCGTGGTGACCGACTCGAGCGTGATGCCGAGGTCCTCGAAGATCGCCTTGCCGCCGGTGACGACGGCCAGGTCCTCCAGCATCGCCTTGCGGCGGTCGCCGAAGCCCGGCGCCTTCACGGCGCAGCACTTGAACACGCCGCGCAGCTTGTTGACGACCAGCGTCGCCAGGGCCTCGCCCTCGATGTCCTCGGCGACGATCAGCAGCGGCCGGCCGCTCTGCGCGATCTTCTCGAGCAGCGGCAGCATGTCCTTGATGCTCGAGATCTTCTTCTCGTGGATCAGGATGAACGGGTTCTCGAGCACCGCCTCCATCTTGTCCTGGTTGGTGACGAAGTGCGGCGACAGGTAGCCCTTGTCGAACTGCATGCCTTCGACAATCTTGACCTCGGTCACGAGGCTCTTGCCCTCCTCGACCGTGATGACGCCTTCCTGCCCAACCTTGTCCATGGCATCGGCGATGATCTTGCCGATCTCGGAGTCGTTGTTGGCGGCGATCGCGGCAACCTGCGCAACCTCCTTCTTCTTGTCCCGGATCTGGATCGAGGACTTCTTCACGCTCTCGACGACCTTGGCGACGGCCTTCTCGATGCCGCGCTTGATGCCGACCGGGTTGGCGCCGGCGGTCACGTTCTTGATGCCCTCCTCGAAGATGGCTTCGGCGAGCACCGTGGCCGTCGTGGTGCCGTCGCCGGCGACGTCCGACGTCTTCGACGCGACTTCCTTGACCAGCTGGGCGCCGAGGTTCTCGTACTTGCCCTCGAGCTCGATCTCCTTGGCGACGGTGACGCCGTCCTTGGTGACCGTCGGGCTGCCGAACGACTTCTCGATGATGACGTTGCGGCCGCGCGGGCCGAGGGTGACCTTGACGGCGCGCGCCAGCTTCTTGACGCCGTCGCGCATGCGTTCGCGCGCTTCCTGGTCGTATGCGATCTTCTTGACTGCCATGGGAATGCTCAGGTGAGGGGTTCGGTGGGGATGGGTTGGCGGTGCGGCGCGATCACTCGATCACGGCCAGGATCTCGTCCTCGCCGAGGATCAGCAGCTCTTCGCCATCGAGCTTGATCTCCGAGCCCGCGTACGACGAGAACAGCACGCGGTCCTTCTGCTTGACCGACATCGCCTGGCGGGTGCCGTTGTCGAGCAGCTTGCCGTTGCCGACCGCGACGACGACGCCCTCGCGCGGCTTCTCCTTGGCGGTGTCGGGCAGGATGATGCCGCCCTTGGTCTTCTCGTCGGCGGCGACGCGCTTCACGAGCACGCGGTCGCCAAGGGGGGTCACGGTTGCGGTCTTGGTCTTCGACATTGCAGTTCCTCGAGTGGGGGAAGAAGGAGAGGGAAGGAAACGGCCCGGGCCGGCCGCGGGGTCAGCGCCCCGGTCGTGGCCGCGGGAGGGACGACGGCAGCGGGCGGTGCGCCGGCGGCAGCGCCACCGGTCCGCCGAAGTGGGCCTGGATCAGCTGCTGCACCGACTGGCGCAGGCGGTCGAGTTCGAGCGGCTTGCGCAGGAAGGTGAAGAAGCCGGCGTGGCGCGCGGCGGCGGCCTCCTCGGCGGAGGCAAGGCCCGACATCAGGATCGCCGGCAGCGGCCTGATCGCGGCGAGCTGCTGGAACAGCTCGAGCCCGGTCATGCCCGGCAGGTGGAAGTCCATGATCGAGAAGTCGAAGCGCTGCCGGCGCGCCATCGCCATCGCGTCGACGGCGTGGGCCGTCGCGCCGACCGTCCAGCCGTGGGAGGCGAGGAACTCGCCGAGGCAGGACCTCAGCGAGTCGTCGTCTTCGACCAGCAGTACGCGGAAACTCTGCACCATGGGCCCAGCGGGTTTCGGGGCGGCCCGGAGAGCAAGGCATGTGCCGCGCGGAACGCCAGCACGCATCTCCTTGGACAAAAGGAGATTACGCTTCCATGGGGCGCGGGATCCGCGGCGCGGGAGGCCAAAATGGCAGCCTGTCGGCGGGGGGTGGCTGCCAACTTGGCGTAGACGCGCCTCCTCACCCCCGTTCCTCCCCGCACCCGGTCGGGCCGCAGGCCGCGCGGTCGCGGCCGGACGGCGTCAGTCCTCTTCGTCCTCGTCCTCGTCTTCGTCGTCTTCGTCTTCGTCCTCCTCCTCTTCCTCCTCCTCGTCGCCCAGGTCGTCGAACTCCTCGTCGGCGACCTCCTCGGCTTCGTCCTCGTCGACCTCCGCGTCCTCGTCGTCCCAGTCGTCGTCGTCGTCGACGTCGCCGTCGTCGTCCTCGTACGAGGCGAGGATGCGGTCCCAGTCGGCAACTTCGATGGTGTTGTTGCAGACCAGGCAGACGCTGTCGTTGTCGCGCAGGTCCTCGAGCTCGTCGAGTTCGCGGTACACCTTGCCGCATTCGCGGCACTTGACGATCTTGCCCATGGATGTCGGAAGAGGGTGGGGGCGGAGCCCGGGAGCCGGCCGATGCATAGCGACTGGCCGAGGCAAGGCAAAGCCCGGGGCGCGGATTCTTGCCGGTGTTTCGCGGGGCATGCGGCCGCCGCCGCAAGTGCCGTTGCCAAGGCCCCTGCCGGGCCTGGCGGAGGTCGCGTGCCGCAGCGGCTCGATAGGCCGGTCATGACCGCTGCGGTCGTGTTCGCGTTCGCCACCGCCGATGGGTTGCCTCCCGTCGCCGGTGCGGCGCCGTACGACGTGCTGGCGCGCCAGGTGCCCCGCCTGCTCGTCACCCGCCTCAACGGCGGCGGCGATCGCGGCGTGCGGTTCTTCCCGTTCCTCGGCCACGTCGATGGCCAGCGCGCCTTCCTGCGGCTCGCGGAGCCCCTGGACCTGCCGGCGCTCGTGCGCTTGCAGGGGCAGAGCCCGGCGCGCCTGCTCTGCGACGGGTGGATCCGCGCCGGTGCGCTCGAACTGCGCGTCGTCGATGCCGAGGCGCAGCGGCTGCTGCTGCGGCAGGAACTGCCGTTCGATCCGCGGCGCCCGCTCGACGTGCTGCCGCGGCTCGAGTTCGAGCTGACGGGCCTGCTCGGTTGGCCCGGCCGGCCGCAGCCGCCGCTCGATCTCGCGGGCGAGGCGCTCGGCTGGTTCCTCGTCCTGAAGGACGCGCTGCTGCGGTGCGAGGCGAACCTGCACGATCCGGCGCCGGATCCGCTGCGTCCGGCGCGCCGCTGCCTGGAACTGGCGCCCGCGCATGCCGACGTGCAGGAGGTGGTCCTCGCCTTCGCCGCGCACTGGTTGCGCCGCGGCGAGCGGCACGAGGAGGTCGCGACGCTGCTGCAAGCGTTCGCCGACCGCGTGGCGCGACCGGCGCCGGTGCTCGAGCGGGCCGCGGCGCTGGCGCAGGCCGCGGGCGACGAGGCGAACGCGGCGATGCTGGCGCAGCGCGCGGCATGGCTGCAGCCCGAGCGCGCCGACCTGGTCGAACGCGCCGCGGCGCTGCTGTTCCGCGCGGGCCGGAACGACGAGGTGCGGGCGCTGGTCGAGACGGCGCACGCGCGTGGCGCCGCCAGCGTCGCCGCGCTGGCGCAACTGGCCGCTGCCTGCGACCGCGGCGGCGACCGCGAGCGCCGGCGCGAGCTGATCGACGACCTGCGGCAGCGGGCCGGACTGCCGGTGCCGGTGGCGCGGCTCGTGGTGTCGTTCCTGCTCGAGGACGGCCGCGCCGCCGAGGCCCGCGACACCGCCGCCCGCGTGCTCGCGGCGGCGCCGCAGCACGCGATGCTGCAGTTCGAGTACGGACGGGCGTGCCTCCTGCTCGACGAGACCGCGGCGGCGGCCGCGGCGCTCGAGCGGGCGTTGGCGCTGGGCGTGCTGCCGGCGGTCGAGCCGCAGGCGCGCCGCCTGCAGCGGCTTGCCGCGATTCCCGGCCTGTGGACCGGCGCTCGCGCGGTCGAGCAGGCGCTGGCGGCGGGCGACCTGCCGCGGGCGCTCGCGGCGGCGCGCGCGCTGGTGCGGGCCGCCGGTGCGTCGGCCGACGCCTGGTACCTGCTCGGCCTGGTGCAGCACCGCTGTGGCCGGGAGCGCCGCGCCGAACGCCTGCTGCGCCAGGCACTGCGCCGCGACGAGGCCTGCGCCGACGCGCACAACCGGCTCGGCGTGCTGCTGCTGACGCGCGGCGCCCTGGCGGCCGGGCACCACCACCTGCAGCGGGCCCACGCGCTGGCGCCGCACGATCCGTCGACGCTGCTGCACCTGGCGCAGGCCGCCGCCCTGCTGGGCGACCACGAGGCCGCCGAACGTCATGTCGCGGCCGCGGAGGGACTCGGCGCCGAGCCGGGCATGGTGGCCGCCGTGCGGCTGTCGGTGCAGGCGCCGCCCGCGGCGTAGGCTTCCCGGCGTGCGCGGCCGCCCGTGTTGCGCTAGAACGCGCCTTCCGTCGCCTGCCGATGACCGCCGCCGACCCCCTGCTCGCCTTCCGTGACCGGTTCCCGATCACGGCCCGCGCCAACTACCTGATCAGCAATTCGCTGGGCGCGATGCCGGCGGCGGCGCGGGCCCGCATGGGCGAGTTCCTCGACGCCTGGGAGCGGCGCGGCGTGCGCGCCTGGGGCGACGGCTGGTGGATCCTGCAGGAACGCGTCGCCGACCGCATCGCCGAGGCGCTCGGGGCGCCGGCGGGCAGCGTGTCGATGCACCAGAACGTCGCCGTCGCGCTGGAGATGATCCTGTCGTGCTTCGCCTTCGACGGGCGCCGCAACAAGGTCGTCTACGCCGACCGGAACTTCCCCTCCGACCAGTACATCTACGAGGCCCGTGCCCGCCGCGGCGCGCGCCTCGTGCGCGTGCCGGCGGCCAGCGACGGCATCTCGACCGACGTGCAACGCATCGTCGACGCGATCGACGACGAGACCTTGCTGGTCGCCGTCGACCACGTGATGTTCCGCAGTGCGGCGATCGTCGATCCGCGACCGATCGTCGACCGCGCGAACCACGTCGGCGCGTTCGTCGTGCTCGACGTGTTCCACTCGGTCGGCACGCTGCCGCTGCGGTTGCGCGACTGGGGGGTGCACGCCGCGGTCGGCGGGGCGCTGAAGTGGCTCTGCGGCGGTCCCGGCAACTGCTTCCTCTACGTCGATCCCGAGCGGGTGCGCACGCTGGAGCCGACCTTCACCGGCTGGGCGGCGCACAAGCAGCCGTTCGCGTTCTCGCCGCACGGCCAGGACCTGCGCGACGACGGCGGGCGGTTCGCCACCGGCACGCCGAACGTGCCGGCGCTGCACGCCGGCATGGACGGCATCGACACCGTGCTCGAGGCCGGCCTGCCGGCGATCCGGGCGAAGAGCCAGCGGCTGACGCAGCTGCTGGTCGAGGAGGCGCAGCGCGCCGGTCTCGGCCTGAAGTCGCCGCTGGCGGCGGACCGCCGCGGCGGGCACGTGGCGCTCGACGTGCCCGACGGCTACGCGGTGTGCCAGGCGCTCGCCGCGCGCGAGATCGTCGTCGACTTCCGGCCGGACGCCGGCCTGCGCGTGGCGCCGCACTTCTACAACACCGAGGCCGAGGTGCGCGCCGCCGTGCGGGCGGTGCGCGAGATCCTCGACGCGGGCGAACACGCGCGCTTCCTGCAGGCGGCGCGCAAGCCGGGCTGACGGGGGCGATGGACGCACCGCGCCGCATCTGGGACGTCAGCGAGCCCATCGAGCCGTCGACGGCGGCCTTCCCCGGCGACACTCCGTTCACGCAGGAATGGGTGCTGCGCCAGGAGCACGGCGGTTCGTGCAACGTCAGCACGATCCGCATGTCGGTGCACGTCGGCACGCACACCGACGCGCCGCTGCACTTCGACCTCGCCGGCGCCGACATCGCCAGCGTCGACCTGCGGCAGTACATCGGCCGCTGCCGCGTCGTCGACGTGCGCGGCTGCGGGTCGCCGGCGCTGATCCCCGCCGCCGTGCTGACGCCGGCGCTGCTGGCCGATGCCGAACGCGTGCTGTTCCGCACCCGCGACCGCCACGACCACCGCACCTGGGAGCACGGCTTCACGGCGCTCGGGCCGGAGGCGGCCCGGGCGCTGGTCGGGGCCGGCGTGCGGCTCGTCGGCATCGACACGCCGAGCATCGACCACGCCGACAGCAAGGACCTGCAGGGCCACCACGTGCTGCACCAAGGCGGCGTCGCGATCCTCGAGAACCTCGACCTGTCGCAGGTGCCGCCGGGCGACTACGAATTGATCGCGCTGCCGCTGCGGATCGTCAACGGCGACAGCAGCCCGGTGCGCGCGATCCTGCGCGAACTGCCGCCGTCCACCCCATGAGCAAGCGTCCCGTCAATCCGGCCGATCTCGCGGCTCCCGTCGGCTTCGCGCACGCCTGGCTGGTCGAGCACGGCGCCCAGCGCCAGCTCTACCTGGCCGGCCAGTGCGGCTACGACGCCGCCGGCAAGGTCGCCGCGCCCGGCGATCTGGTCGCCCAGCTCGACCGCGCCCTGGCCAACATCGGCTGCGTGCTGCGCGACGCCGGCATGACCTTCGCCGACGTGGTGCAGCTGAACTTCTACGTCACCAGCCGCGACGACTACGCCGCCGCGCGGCGCGAATTCGGCGCCGTCTGGCGCCGGCACTGCGGCAAGCACTACCCGGGCATGGCGATGTTCCAGGTGGTCTCGCTGTTCGATCCGGAGGCCCGCATCGAGGTGCAGGGGATCGCCGCGACATGAAGGTGCAGCCCTGGTGCCTGCTGCTGCTCGGCGCCTGCGCCGGCAACCAGCCCGAACCCGACGGCTTCGACAGCAGCGCCGGACTCGTCACCGTCGACGTCGGCGGCGACGGCTTCGTGCGCACCGACGGTCGGCGCATGCCCGCCGAGGCCGCGGTGCTGGCGTTGCGCCAGCGCACGCGGGCGATGACGGCGGAAGAACTGGGGCGGTTCGTCGTGCACCTGCGCGCCGACCGGCAGCAGGCCGGCAGCGAGGCCGCCGCGCAGTGCCAGACCACGATCAACCGGCTGGTCGACGAACTGGTGATCATGGGCGTCCGCCAGGTGAAGTTCCTGTGAGCGCCACGCTGCGCCGGCACCTGCCGCCCGAGCTGGTGGTGTTCGACGTCGACGGCACGCTGCACGACACGTTCCGCTGGTGGGCGCCGGTGATCCGCAGCGGGCTCGAGCGCTTCGCCGCCTTGCACGCGATCGACATCCCCACGCCGACCGACGCCGAGGCCGAGGCCGTCGTCGGCATGAAGGACGCCGGCGTCTGGGCGCCGTTCCTGCCCGAGGGCCACAAGCACCGCTGGCAGGACCTGCGGTCGGTGGTGTTGCCGATGGAGGTCGAGACCGTCAGCAGCGGCGTCGATTACCTGTTCCCCGGCGTGCGGCCGCTGCTGCGGCATCTCGGCCGGCTTGGCGTCAAGGTGGCGCTGGCCAGCAACTGCCGGCGCACCTACATGAGCGCGATGCAGCAAGGCCAGGGGCTGGCGGCGCTGACCGACTGGCAGTTCTGCCTCGACAGCGACGGCGTGCAGACCAAGACCGACATGCTGCGGCTGGCGCAGCGCGCCGCCGCCGCCGGGCGCGTGGTCATGGTCGGCGACCGGGAGCCCGACCACGAAGCGGCCCGGGCGCTGGCCTGGCCGTTCGTCTGGCGCCGCAATGCGCGCTGCCGCATCGACGATGCCGACCTGATCTGGGACGGCGATCCCGACCAGCTGCTGCGCGGCCTCGGCCTGCCGGCAATAGACTGAGGCGGGCCCCGTAGCGGCGGCCACGTCCCGGAGCCATGGAAGTCGCCCTCATCCTGCTGCCGATCTTCGCCTACCTGGTGGTCCGCCGCGGGTTGGACTACCGCGCCGCGGTCCGGGCCGACACCGTGCGGCTGCTCGAGGAGGCCCTGCGCAACCCGGCGGTCGACCGGGCGACCATCGAATCGCTGGCCCACCAGCTCACCGGCCGGCGATCGCCGCGCGACGGCGGGCTCGGTTCGTGGTCGGCCATGGTGCTCGCGGTCGGCTGGATCGCCCTGTTCGTCGGCACCGCTCTCGTCGTCGCCGGTGGCATGGTCGTCGGCGACCAGGATCTGCTGATCGGCGGCATCGTGGTCGGCACCACGGGTTTCGGTCTGGTGACCTGGCCGTTCGCGTTGCGGGAACTCGAGGCGCGGCGGCAGCCGCAGTAGGAGCAGGCATGGAAATCCGCGCAGGCCTTCAGTTGATCACCCTCATGGTCATCTTCGGGGCGATGGTCGCCCTGATCTCCGCCGTGGGCCGGAGCGGCGCGGCACGCCGCCGCCGCCTGGATCTGCTCGAGCAAGGGCTCCGCGATCCGGAGCTGGACCCGGCGACCCGCAGCGAACTGCTGCGCGCCTTGGCCGGCCAGCACACCGACGACCTGCGCGGGGCCTGGGCGCGGGGGCTGCGCAGCGGCGCCGTCTGGCGGGCGATCTGGTTCGGCGCCGCCTGGTTCCTGTTCCTGATCGGCGGCGGCCTGGTCGCCGCCGAGCGGCTCGACTTCGTGCACGGCGTCGACCGGGAGATCGCCCTGCCGCTCGCCATCCTCGGGTTCGCGATGCTGACGCTGCCGGCGGTGCTGCGCGAGCTGGCGCGCCGCCAGCCCAGCTCGGCGGGCAACCGCTGACAGGCGGCGCCGGTTGGGTTCTGATGCGCGGATGACCTTGCCCTCGGCCGCCGAACTGGAGCACCGCGCCGCCGGGCTGCTGGCGCAGTGGCGGGTGCACGAGACCGCGGTGCGCGTGCAGTGGAATCCGCGCCTCAGCACCACGGCGGGGCGGGCGTTCCTGCGCGGGGCCCGCATCGAGCTGAACCCGACGCTGCTCGGCCGTGCGCCCGACCAGCTGCCGATGGTGCTGGCGCACGAGGCCGCGCACATCGCCGCGTTCCGCCTGTTCGGCCCCAACATCCCCGCCCACGGCCGCCACTGGCGATCCCTGATGCGCCTGGCCGGCCATGCCCCCGAGGTCACCCACCGCATCCCGGTCGACGGCGGGCCGCGCCGCCGCGGCCGGCGGGCGTTCCTCTACCTGCGGGTCTGCGAGGCCTGCGGCGACCGCCGCATCCTGGCCGCGGTGCGCTACGGCCGCTGCCATGGCTGCGAAGCGCGCGACAGCTATCTGGTCGTCAAGTCGCCGGCGACCGCCGCGGGCCGCGCCCAGCTCGAACGCACCACCCTGACCACCATCCAGTCCCTCCACCGGAACTGATGGCAAGCGTGGAGCTGGGAGGCGCAGCAACCTCAGGTGGTGGAGCAGGGAGCGCCCGACCCCATCCCGTGGGGGGAGATCCACGCTTGCCCTCAGTCCCTGGTTGGCGCGGTGGGGGGTGGCGCCTAACCTGACGCGTGCTGGAGCCCGCTTGTCCGCCCCCCTTGACGTCTTCGAAGAGATCGTGCGCCTGCGCCGGGAGGGCATCCCGGCGGCGCTGGCGACCATCGTCGGCACCCGCGGCTCCACGCCGGGGCGCACGACGATGCGCCTCCTGGTGCTGGCCGACGGCACGTTCCTCGGCACCGTCGGCGGCGGCTGCCTCGAGGCCGAGGTCTACGACACGGCGCTGCAGGTGCTCGCCGACGACCAGCCGCGGTCGTTGACGTTCCGCCTGACCGAGCAGGAGTCGCCCGATTCGGGCCTGATGTGCGGCGGCGAGGTGACGATCTTCGTGGAACCGATCACGACCCCGGCCCTGTGGATCTTCGGCGGCGGCCACGTCAGCAAGGCGCTCTGCCAGGTGGCGGCGCTCGCCGGCTTCCGCACCACGGTCGTCGACGACCGCGAGGCCTTCAGCGGCGCCGACCGCTTCCCGGAGGCGCACGCGACCCTGACCGCCGACTACCCCGAGGCGGTGCGGGGCATGCCGATCCGCGCCAACAGCTACGCCGTCGTCGTCACCCGCGGCCACCGCGAGGACGGCGTCGTGCTGGAGGCGCTGGGGCGGCGTTTCGCCGCCGGCGAACGGCTGCGCTTCCTCGGCATGATCGGCAGCCGCACCAAGCAGGCGCTGCTGTGGAAGCACCTGCGGCAGGCCGGGCTCGGCGACGACTTCCTGGCCACCGTGCGCACGCCGATGGGCGCCTACCTCGGCGGCCGCAGCCACGAGGAGATCGCCGTCGCGGTCGTCGCCGAACTGATCGCCGTGCGCCGCCTGGGCCACGACCTGGCCGCCACCTGGAACGAGCGCAAGCGGCCGCGCGGCCGGATCGAAGGCGCGCGCGACCTGCCGGCCACCGGCGACGCGGGCTGAGCCGCCGGCCCGGCGCGGCCGCGGGACTCCGGCCGAACCCGCTCCCCGGCTGCGGCGTTGTGTGCCTTCTCCGGGCCCGGCATGATGCGCGGCCCCCTCTCCCGGACTCCGACCAGGCCATGAAGTCGAGACTGTTCGCCGCCACCCTCTCCGCCCTGTGCGCCCTGCCGGCCGCCGCCCAGGACGACCGCGTGCACCTCACCAACGGCACCGTCGTCGAGGGGGTTCGCGTGACCAACTGGGACATCCGCAGCCTGACCTACAGCAAGGGCGGCAACCAGACGGTGCCGACCGACCAGGTGGTCAAGGTCGAGGTGGCGAAGTTCAAGGACGCCTACCGGCGCGGGCTGCGCGACGCCGACCTGATGCTGACGATCGCCCGCGACCAGCTGAAGGAGAAGAACCTGCTGCTGGCGCAGCTCGGCTTCGTCGGCGCCTCGGCGCAGTTCTTCGACAGCGACCGCGCGCCGCAGGCGGTCAGCGCGCTCGAGGAACTGCAGAAGGCGATGCCGGAGGCCGGCGTCGTGCCGGAGGTGCACCGGCAGAAGTTCGAGTACTACATGGGGCTCGGCAGCAAGGGCGCCGCGAACGCGAAGAAGGTGGCCGAGAAGTACCGCCAGGATGCCACCGGCGGCGCGTGGCCGGCGGGCCTCGTCGTCGAGGCGGAGTTCTTCGACGCGATGGCCGAGCGCGCCGGCGGCGGCAACCCGAAGGACTTCCAGACCAAGCTGCGGGCGGTGATCGGCAAGGCCGGCAGCAGCAACCCGGTGGTCGCCAACCGCGCCAACGTGCAGCTCGCGCACAGCCTGCGCGAGGCGAAGGACGCCGACGGCGCCCGCCGCCTCTACGCCGACATCGCCGAGCGCGACGGCGTCGACACCAACAGCCGCGCCGGCGCCCTGCTCGGCCTCGGCATGCTGGCGCTCGACCAGGCGGGCGGCGGCGACAAGGAGGCCGCGCGCGAGGCGATGACCAACTTCCTGCGCGTGCGGCTCGAGACGAAGGACGCCTGGCCGAGCCTGCAGGCGGAGGCGCTCTACCACGCGATCCTCGCCGCCGACAAGTGGCGGGGCAACGAGTACCAGTCGGTGATGGCGCGCTGCCGCGGCGTGCTGTTCAGCGAGTTCCCCACCAGCGAGTGGACCGAGCGGGCGCGCGCCCGGCGCTGAGGTGGCGCCCCAACCCGCGAACGGTCCCGACGACCGTCGCGCGGCGCCGCCCGGCTGGCGCAGCAACGCCCTGTTCTGGCCGTTCTGGGTCGTGGTCGGCGGCCTGCTGCGGCTGTGGTTCCGCCTGCGCGTGGTCGGGCCGCCGCCGCCGCCCGGCGGCTGCGTGCTGGCGGCCAACCACACCTCGTTCGTCGATCCGATCGTGCTTGGGGCCGCGGTGCGCCGGCGCGTCGTCTTCCTGATGACCGAGGTGGTCTACCGGTCGCGGTCGCTCGGCTGGTTCTTCCGCTGGAACCACGCGATCCCGGTGGCGCTGCGCGGAGGCAACCGCGAGGCGCTGCGCACGGCGCGCGCCGTGCTGCAGCAGGGGCGCGTGGTCGGCGTCTTCCCCGAGGGCGGCCTCAGCCGCGACGGCCGCCTGCTGCTGGGCAGCCCGGGCGCGGTGTCGCTGGTGCTGAACGAGAACGTGCCGATCGTCCCGGTCGGCATCACCGGCGCCGGCGCCGCGTTCCCGCCGGGGTCGCGCTGGCCGCGCCCGCGCCGCATCACGGTGGCGTTCGGCGAACCGATCCTGCCGGCCCAGCTCGATGCGCTCGGCGGCGGCGACCGGCGGGCGCGGCTGCAGGCGGCGACGCGGCTGATCATGGACCGCATCGCCGCGCTCAGCGGCCAGGTGTCGCGCGAGGCCGAACTGGCCGGGCTGGCGGCGCCGCCGGCGGGCGCCCCGGCCCCGCCGCGTTGACGGCCGTTCGCCGCCGCCTCGGACCCGGCGGGCGCGGATTCCCGCCGATTTCGACTGCCCATCCGCCACTGCTTCGCCGGCGTGTCGCCGGTGCGAGCGAGGCAGGCGAATGGCGGGCGACGAGCACACCTGGTGGTTGGCGGGGACGCATGCGCGCAGCTACCTGCGGCGCTTCCCCGACGCGTGGACGCGCAACCACAGCGAGGACCTGGCGCAGGAAGTCGCGCTGACGGCCTGGCAGTGGGGCGCGGTGCTGCGCGAGCCGCGCTGCCTGTGGGGGGCGGTGCGCACGATCGCCCGCCGCCTGCGCAGCCGGGCGCTCGTCGACACGCTGCGCGAGCAGCGGGCGCGGGAGTCGATCGCCGCCGTGCGCGACCGGGCCGAGGACGAGTCGGCCCACTGGGTCGCCGGCCACCGGGTGCCGTTGCACCGCCTGCTGCCGTGCGTCGAACGCGCGCTGGCGCGGCTCGGGCCGACGGACCGGCGGCTGCTGCTCGACTTCCACGCCGGCTTCTGCTGCACCGAGCTGTCGCTGCGCAGCGCGCTGTCGGAATCGGCCGTCAAGACCCGGATCCACCGGGCTCGGCGGCGGGTGCGGCGGGAGATCGAGGCATGCGTCCGCGCCGCGGACGACCTCGACTTCCCCGCATGAACTCGAAGAGGAGGAGAACGATGCGACGAGCCATGATCGTGTTGGTGGTGTGCGGCGGTCTGCTGGCGGGTGCGATGGCGCAGGCGACGAAGGCGCCCGGCCAGGAGGCGCCGAAGGCGAGCGAAGCCGCGCGCGCGGCGCTCGGCACCGGCCGCGACCTGGTCGCTGCGCTGCGCGGCCTGCAGGGCCCCGAACGCAAGGCGGCGCTGGAGCAGGCGGCGGCGGCGCACGACCGCATCGCCGAGCAGTTTGCCGACCAGCCGGCGGTCGCCGCGGCGGCGGCGTTCACGGCCGCCGAGCTGTGGCGCCAGCAGGGCAGCCTGGCGCTGGCCGAGCAGGCCTACCTGCGCGCGGCCGCGCTCGACGCGCCGCGCTTCGCCCAGCGCGGCCTGCTCGGGGCCGCCGACATGCAGCGCCGGCAGCAGCGCCCCGCCGATGCGCTGGCGACCTACCAGCGCGCCGAGGCGGTCGAGCCGGGCAGCGCAAGGGCGCAGGAGGCGCGGCTGTGGCGCGGCCGGGTGCTGCAGGGCACCGACCGCATCGACGAGGCGATCGCCGTGTTCCAGTTCGCGCTCGAGTGCGCCGAGGGGCCGGTGCAGGTCGTCGAGACGGCGAACCTGCTGGCGCTCGCCTGGATCCAGCAGGGCGACCTCGGCGCCGCCGGTCGCGCGATCGAGCATGCCGAACGCGCCGTCGAGGCTGCCGCCGAGGACGACCAGGCCATCGTCGAGCGGCACCGAAAGGCCGTGGCGGCGATGTCGGCGCGCAAGGCGCTGCAGCGGGCGCGCGACAAGCGCGATGGCGCCGCGCGCGACGCCGTGCGCCTCGAAGCGGAGCTCCGGCAGGGCGGCGGCTGATCGCCGCCGCGGCGGCGCTCAGCGCACGCCGATGCCGTGGTAGACGAAGCCCTGCGCGCGCACGCGCTCGCCGTCCCAGATGTTGCGGCCGTCGAACAGCACCTTCTGCCTCAACCGCGCCTTGATCTCGTCGAGGTCGAGGTGGCGGAACTCGCTCCACTCGGTGACGAGGATCAGGCCGTCGGCGCCGTCGCAGGCCGCCAGCGCGTGGTCGGCGAAGCGCACCTTGTCGCCGAGGATGCGGCGGGCCTCCTTGTTGGCCTCGGGGTCGAAAGCCGTCACCGTCGCGCCGGCGCGCAGCAGTTCGTCGATCAGCACCAGGCTCGGCGCCTCGCGCATGTCGTCGGTCTTCGGCTTGAAGGCGAGGCCCCAGACCGCGAAGTGCTTGCCCTTCAGGTCGCCGAAGTGGCGCTTCACCTTCTGGAACAGCAGGTGCTTCTGCTCCTCGTTGACCTTCTCGACGGCGGGCACGATGTGCGGCGTGTAGCCGTGCTCCTTGGCGGTCGACACCAGCGCGCGCACATCCTTGGGGAAGCACGAACCGCCGTAGCCGACGCCGGCGAACAGGAACGGGAAGCCGATGCGCGCGTCGGTGCCGATGCCCTTGCGCACCTGGTTGACGTCGGCGCCGACCGCCTCGCAGATGCGCGCCATCTCGTTCATGAACGAGATGCGCGTCGCCAGCATCGCGTTGGCGGCGTACTTGGTCATCTCGGCCGACGCCGGGTCCATGACCAGCATCGGCTTGCCGGTGCGCAGGAACGGCGCGTACAGCTCCTCCATGATGGTGCGTGCGTGCGCCGACTCGCAGCCGATCACCACGCGGTCCGGCTTGGTGAAGTCGTCGATCGCCGCGCCTTCCTTGAGGAACTCGGGGTTGCTGACCACGTCGAACGCCTGCTTGGTCTTCGACGCGATGCGGTCGCGGACCTTGCGGTTGGTGCCGACGGGCACCGTGCTCTTCAGCACCACGACCTTGTGGTTGTTCATGTTGGCGCCGATGGTCTCGGCGACCGCGAGCACGTGCGACAGGTCGGCGCTGCCGTCCTCGTCCTGCGGCGTGCCGACGGCGATGAACACCACCTGCGCCTGCTGGATCGCCGCGGCGATGTCGGTGCTGAAGAACAGCCGGCCCTCGGCGACGTTGCGCTGGAGCAGCTCCTCGAGGCCGGGTTCGTAGATCGGCACCTCGCCGCGCCGCAGCCGCGCGATCTTGCTCTCGTCGACGTCGCAGCAGGTGACGCGGTTGCCCGTGTCGGCGAAGCAGGTGCCGACGACGAGGCCGACGTAGCCGGAACCGAGGATGGCGATCTTCATGGCGGAGCGTTTCGGGGCACGGACGGTAGCCGTGGTCCGCGCGGGGGACAACACGCGGCGGCGGCCTTGGCCGC
This sequence comes from Planctomycetota bacterium, assembly GCA_019636245.1. Classification (GTDB taxonomy): domain Bacteria; phylum Planctomycetota; class UBA1135; order UBA1135; family UBA2386; genus JAEUHS01. Next base: position 20,482 of record JAHBXX010000056.1, read on the forward strand.
GTCTTGACGCCATCGGCGTTTTGGCGCGGCGGGCCGTGCCGGCGCGGCTGCCCGCCGTAGCATGGGGCGCATGCTGCGATCCGGTCTGTCGTTGTGTGCGCTGCTGCTCGGCTCCTGCGCCCTGCCCACGACCCTCGAGGCGCTCGACGACCGCAACCCGCCGCCCGAGTTCGGTCGTCCGACGTGGGTGCGCGTGGCTGCGGGCACCGGGGCCTGGATCGGCGGCATCGCCGGCGGCGTGGTGTCGATCGTGCTGCTGCCGGTGACCTGGCCGATCAGCAAGCTGGCCGGCGACGGCCTCGGCGAGCAGGCGGCGAGCGAGTTCATGCTGTTCCCCGCGCTCGGAACGGCGGCGATCGGGCACTGCCTGTTGGGGGTGCCGACGGACACGCTGGACTACGTGTTCCGGCGCGTGTGGACGGGGTCGGGGGAGGAGGTCGAGAACAGCTATGCGGTGGTGCCGATGCCGGCGGCGAGCGTGCCGGTGGGGCCGTAGGCCGGGGGTGGTGGGGGCTGGTGCGGCGTGGGGGGGCGCCGGGGGGTGGTACGCCCGGAGGGATTCGAACCCCCGACATCCTCCTTGTAAGAGGGATTCGGGCTTGTTGCGGAAGTCCCGCCACGAAGGCGACTTCGAGCGTAACCCTTTGCAGCGCATGGTGCAAGGGGTCGCACCCGGTTGCACTCGGTTCCATCGAGTTGCACCGAGTTTCGGACGAAAGGTTGCGTTCGAAACCTTCTTCCCGGGCACCGCGAGGGCGAACGCCGGCTGCATCAGCGCCATGCTCGAAGGCCAGACGCGGCTCGCCAACGGCGACCCTACGGCACCGGCGGCCACGCCGATGGCGCGCGCGCGACGCGACGTGAATACACCCGGTCCGATTCGAACGGACGACCCCTTCGATGTAAGCGAAGTGCTCTAACCGGCTGAGCTACGGGTGCGCATGACCGTGAGCGTAGCAGAGAGTTGCACCCAGTTCCTCCTCGCAGGATCAACGCTGACTCAACGTCACGCCCCCGGCGCGAGCCGGGGGGCGGCACCCGCGGCGAAGGGTGCGTCGCCCTCGATCAGCTCGATGTGCTGGCTGAAGGACGGGCGTGATTATGGGCAGCCCGAACCCAAGATCTGCGGGAGCGCGGAGCAAGAAGGAGGCTGCCCGGTCACTCCCCCTTCCCGCGAAGCGCAGGATCACGTCGGGTCGGATCCAAGCGTGGATTGTCCACGGTCGCTACGAAGACCCTTGAAGCCTGCAGGATGCGACCCGACGCGCTCTCCGCTAGCCGCGCAACGCGGTCGCGCAGTGCCGATGGATCAAGCCCAAGTTGCGTGAATGAGTCGAGCATCATGTAGGGCTTTTCGCGCCCAACTCGATCGTCCATGCCGGATGCGCTGGAGAACCTGAGCTTCTTCTCCAGGAGCTGAAGCAGCATCGAGTCGTCCTGAACGACCTGCTTGGCCCATGCCTCGCACGCTTCGCGGTCGACGTGCGCCCACCAACTAAGGACGGCACTCGCTTCGGGCAGATCGAGGACCGTGCCCTTGTTCGCATGGTCCTGAACCCTCTTGCACACGATCTCTCTCCATCGATCGAGCGACGCCATGTCCACCAGCCGATCGCCTTCAGCGATGGGGGCTGTCCGAGGGGTCCCAGTGTGCTCCGTTCGAAGTTGATCTAGTAGTGACACGATCGTCCCGAGCGACGGGCTCGACTCGCATGCAGCCACCATGAAAACGGCCCGCGCTTCCGGAGGGTGGCGTTGCAGCTCTCGCACCACCAACCAGCACAACCGCCATTGGATCGGCAGGTCCATGTCGCTCTTGGTCGTGGGATTGTCCAACGCGGCAACATCATCGCATCGGTCGATCAAGGCGCGGCACAGCGGCAGGGATGAAGGCAGAGCGGGTTCACTTGGCATGTGCGGCCCCAAGTCGCCAATCAGCCTCCGAGTTCGGGCCAATCGCACCATCAGATCGCCAACAAGGTAGCGATCGAGCACATCTCGAACGTCCTCTGCTGCGCCGGCCACGAGCCTTCGAAGCTCCGCAACCGTGAGTCTGTCGCTGGGGATCACCCACCGGAAGTAGAGAGGGAAGCCTTCCTCGGAGCAGGCGCGACGATCTCGTCGCCACTCGTCACTCACCTTGTAGTGGATGTTTCCCCACACCGCGCTCAACCGCGGGAAGGTCCGCTTGAGCAGGTCCTTCACGGGCTCGACAAGGTCTGGAGCAACCTTATCCAAGTAAGCTTGGTGCCATGGCGCGTCCTTCTTGGGATCATCCTGAAATCGGAATCCAAGTCCGAACATCACCGGGTTCCCTGCGATCGCTCGGTGGACCTCCGGCACGAAGACGCGAAGAGCCTCCATCGCGACGAAGTCGATCGCATCAACCTCTTCGCGCATCGATGCGTAGGAAACGCTGAGCGTGTCGAGAAAGCGTGCGATGTCTCGGGGCGATCGAACGAGCGCGCGGATGCCACCGTAATAGGTGTTGCCCCACCGCTGCTTGTCGAAGCGGTTCGAGTCGATCGGGTGCAAGACTTGTTCGAGTCCGCCAAACAGGACGTGATCGAGACGCTCGCGTTCGACCTCGGGCATCGCGAAGGGCACCTGAACAATCTTCTCGATGTAGCTGCGCCCTTGGTCTGGAACGTAGTGCGCGAGCGCCTTGCCCACGATCTCGGGGTCGAAGGCCATCACGTAGGTGAACCGCGGGAAGTCCGCGACGGCCTTCACCACGCGGAACATCTGGTAGATGTCCTCGTGCGGCAGTCGGTCCAGGTCATCGACGAGGATGACGAAGCGCCGACGCTGACTGATGACGTGCTTGTCGATCTGCCGACGCAGGTCTTCGACCGACGGCTCGCCGACAGCAAGCAGCTCGCCAACACCCTCAGCGGCTTGCTCGAAACCGCCCAGCGGCACCTTCGACAGGAGCTTCGCCAACGTCGCGAGGGCGGGGCGGACCTTCTGGAGCGCCTTCGTCTTGGTCGGCAGGCTCGCGATTACCTGCCCGAAAAACGCTCGGAGTAGCCCATCCGCCGTCGCGGAGAACCACCACGGATTGAACCGGATGACCGTGACGCGACTACGTTCGGCCCCGTGCTTCAGGAAGTGCTCGATCAGATTGAGCACACTGGTCTTGCCCGTGCCCCACGCACCATGGACGCCAACCACGAGGCCGGGAGTGGAAGCCCGCTGCGCTATCGCGTCCGCGATGCGGCGCGCGAATGGTCCGAAGTCAAACCGATCCTGGTCCGGCTTGTTGATCGGACGATCGCCGCGAAGGCTACGCGCGTCGAGACCACTGCTGTCACTTCCCTTGAGCATCGGCTTGCCCCCTTCTGCGGACTCCATGGTGCTGCGAAGCGTAGCGGCCGATGTGCTCGACGATCGTTGTGACAGCTTCGTTCGCCGTAGTCGCCCCGAACACCCGGTCATCCGGCTCGTCCGGATATCGCACGCGCTCGTCGACCCGCTGGTCGGCGATCTTGCCGCTCCAACCCTCCACGCGCAGCGCGACGATGAGCCGCTTGTAGATCCACGCGAGGCAGATCTCGGACATCGTGCCGGCCCCGCCGCCGATCGCGATCACCGCGTCGGCGTGCGCGACGATCGAGTTGCGGACATGGTCCAGCCCCGACGGGATCACGACGTCGACGAACGGGTTGGCGTCGGCCGGGTCGTGCCCGGGCAGCACCGCAACCGTGTCGCCGGACTGGTAGCGCGACGACGAGCGCGCCCCGCGGCACGCCGCCTCCATCACGCCACCGAGCCCTCCGGTCAGCACGCGGAAGCCGGCGTCGACGAGCAGTCTGCCGACTTCCTCCGCCAGCAGGTCCCTCTGCGACCCTGGTGGAACGTTCGCGTCGCCGATCACCGCTACGAGTCGCCGCCGCGCAGGGGCCGGTGAGGTCGAGCTGGTCGTCACGCGAGCACCTCCGTCCCGAGGAACCGCTCGGCTTCCCGCCGACTGACCAGCAGGCCCGCGAGGTAGGGAATCGAGGTCGGGCGCTCGCCTCGGAGCGCGGCCAGCAAGGCCATCACGAGGAAGTCGTGCGTCACGGCGATCACTCCCGGTTCACCGGGCGCGCCAAGCACCGCTTCGAGCGCCTGCCGTGCGACCTGTTCGCATGGCACCAGGACGCCCCGCGGCAGCGACCCGTCCATCCAGCTCGCCATCAGCTCGGTCCAGCCCAGGCGGCGCTTGACCTCCTCGTAGTGCTCAGGCCCGGTCGCCTGCAAGCGCATCAAGCTCGGAGTCTCCAGGATCGCGGCCGGGTCGAGCCCCGCGCCCACGGCGATCGCCTCGGCCGTCTGGAGCGCCCGAGGAACCGAGCTGCTGGCGAGGCGAAACGACCGTTCGAACCGCCGGCCGAGTTCCACGGCCATCTCGCGCCCACGGGCGGTCAGCGCGACCTCGTGCTTCTGCTGCGCGCTCAACCCGGCGAACGAAGGTCGCTCGGAGTGCCTGACGAACAGGATCGCGCCATCCTGCAGCATGTCGGACGTCACGACCTCTGGAGTCACCAGGGTCGACGCAGGCTTGCCGCGAGCCCAGCTTCGCGATGGCCGGCTGGTTAAGACGCCGATCTGCTTCTCCCGAGCGCGCCGGCCGTCCCCCTTGCCCAGGCCCGATGGCTCGTAGAGGTAGTGCGGCTGCCTCATCCACTCGGA
>JAHBXX010000057.1 GCA_019636245.1 Planctomycetota bacterium
GGCGCCGAGCCCCTCACCCCCACCCTGCTGCAGGCGTGACCGCGAACCAAGGGTCCTGCCGCGGAGCCTCGACACGCTCGCCTCGACCCTCGACCCGGCAACATCGGTCACCGTCGCCGGGGCTCGCGGCCGGTAGAGTCCCGGCCCGCGCGGGCCGCGCGATCCCACCGGACCGCGCAGCCCCGCCGCCCCCCAGTCACTGCGGCTGCGTCGTGCTCCGCACGCCGTTGCTGACCAGGAACCCGCCGGCCTCGCCGTTCACCAGCGGGAACGCCGCGTCGAACAGCGCCACCGCTTGCGCCGCGATCACGTTGCCCGGGGCGAACGCCGGCGTCGCGAACGTGACCGGCACCGCGTTCGACGGCGCCAGCGTCAGCGCCGTGCCGAGGTTCAGGTCGAGCGTGGCGATGTGGGCCCGGCAGCCAGGCACCGTCGTCAGCAGGCCCGCGAGCTCGAGGCCCCCAGGCAGCGGGTTGAGGCTCAGGAACAGCGTCGACAGGTAGACCCCCGAGGCCGGCACGAACTCGGGGATGTTGCCGATCGTGTAGGTGACCAGCGTGCTCGGGTTGATCACCGGCGCCGGCGCCGCCGACAGCGTGAGCGGCTGCAGCGAGCCGGGCGGGATCGGGTCGAGCACGAACGGCAGCTGCGTCGCCAGGTCGATCGAAGGCGGCACCGGGCCGGCGCCGGCCAGCGTGCAGCCGACCACCACGTTCGCGGTGCTCGTGCCGCCCTCGAACGACACCACGACGATCGCGACGTTGCCGGTCGCCATGTCGACCTGGAACTGCCACGTGCCAGGGTTCGGCGTGCCGCCGATCGGGTAGGCCTCGACGCCGTTCCAGGTCACGTAGAGCACGCCGCCGATCTCCTCGTAGAGGATCGGCCCGCTGCCCGCCTCGTGCGGACTCCAGTCGCGCCAGACGTACCAAGCCAGCCCGGTCGCGGTCGCCGTCGCCGCCAGCGACGGGCTGAAGCTCGTGCCCTGGTTGCCGACGCTGCCGGCCGTCAGGATGCCGTTCGACGAGATCGCCCACTGCGCGGCCACGCCGCCGGGTACCGGGATCGGCGCCGACGGCGTGATCACGAGCACCTGGTCGTCGAGCGTCGGCCCGGGCAAGGCGCCGCCGCCCGGCGGCACGAACGTCGCGCCGCCGCCGGGGAGCCAGATCGCGACGTAGCCGGTCGGCGTGGCGAGGAACTGCACCGCGTTGCCGTCGAGCGCCGCCTTCGCCGCCGGCGAACCGGCGAACTGCTGCAGGCAGTTGGTCGCGTCGGCCGGGACGAAGGTGTGGCAGCCGGTGCCGTAGTTCTGGTGCGAGGCCGACGACAGATCGCGGATCTGCAGCGCGGTGATGTGCGGCGCCAGCACGTTGGTCGGGTTCGGATGCGTGCCCTGCACGATCAGCCAGGTCTCGGCGCTCGGGTCGAACACGAACTGCCCCGTGCAGTGCGAACCGAACACCGTGTCCGGCGAACTGGCTGCCGGCGCGTTGTCGGGATCGGCCTCGAGCGGGCCCGACAGCGGACCCTGCAGCATCGCGCCCAGGTTGGTGATCTCCCCGCCGCTCAGTGTCGCCGTGCCGAACGCGGAGCTGAGCGTCATCACCCGGTCGTAGAGCACGTTGGTCGGCGAGCCCGTGCGCTGGTCGGTGAACCAGACCTGGATCTCGTACAGGTAGCCGGGAGTCAGCGTCGCCAGCGTATCGAGACGGATGCCGCCCCAGCCGGTCGGGTTGGCGGCCGGGCCGGTCTGCATCGCCAGCGAGTTGGCCAGCAGCTTGTCGTACTCCGCGTTGCCGGTCGTCGAGCCGTTGAGCCCGCCGACGATGTAGCCGTTCCACGACGTGGGATGGAAGCCGCCGACGAAGGTCACCCCGTTCACCGTCGCCGGAATCGGCGTGACGTTCGGCTGGTGCGCGTTGCCGGCGTAGACGAGGGCGCCGTTGATGCTGACGTCGCTCGGCGCGAGCGAGGGCAGCACGGGGCCCCAGGTGATGGTCTGCGCGCTGGCACTGCAGGCCAACGCGGCAGCGGCGAAGAGGACACGGGAAGCGGAGTGGCGCATGACGGGATCCGAGGGTTGGCGGCGGTCGCGGAGTTGCGATTCACCTCCGTGGCATGCGACCACGAAGCCCGGCGCTTGCCTAGGCCCCGACCGCCACGGCAGTACGCCGGGCTGGCAACGGCAGCCTCGCCGGCTAGGCTCTCCGGCCGGTTCTGCCCAGAGCAACCCCTCCCCATGACGCACGTCATCGCGCAACCCTGCATCTCGGTCAAGGACAAGGCCTGTGTCGACGTCTGCCCAGTCGACTGCATCCACGGCAAGGACGAAGACCCGCAGCTCTACATCAACCCCAACGACTGCATCGACTGCACCCTGTGCGTCGACGCCTGCCCGGTCAGCGCGATCTTCGCCGAGGAGGACCTGCCGGCCGAGTGGAAGTCGTTCACCGAGGCGAACCGCAAGTACTTCCACAAGTAGCGCGAGCCTCGCCCGCCCGGACGGCGAACGCGCACCCGTGGACCGCTACAGCCGCCAGATCCGTTTCCCCGGCGTCGGTCCGGATGGGCAGCGCCGGCTGCAGGCCGCCGCGGTGCTGGTCGTCGGCGTGGGCGCGCTCGGCACGCATGCGGCGGAGACGCTGGTTCGCGCCGGCATCGGCCGGCTCGTGCTGGTCGACCGCGATGTCGTCGAGTGGAGCAACCTGCAGCGCCAGGTGCTGTTCACCGAGGCCGATGCGGCGGCCGGACTGCCGAAGGCGGTCGCCGCCGCCGCGCGGCTGCGCGCGATCGACGCCGCGTGCCGCATCGACGCCCACGCCGCCGATTGCTCGCGCGCCTTCCTCGACGCGCTGCCGGTCCTTCCCGACCTGGTGCTCGACGGCACCGACAACTTCGCGACCCGCTACCTGCTCAACGACTGGTGCGCGCGCCGGCAGCGGCCCTGGATCTACGCCGGTGCGGTCGGCGCCGAAGGCGCGGCGATGGTCGTGCCGGCCACGGGTCCGTGCCTGCGTTGCCTGTGGCCCGAACCGCCGGCGATGGCCGACGTCGGCAGCTGCGAAACCGCCGGCATCCTGGCGCCGGCGATCGCCGCGGTGACGGCTTTCCAGACCGCCGAGGCGCTGAAGCTGCTCGTCGGCGCCGAGCCCGTGCGCGGCGTGTTCACCTGCGACGTGTGGCGCGGCAGCTACCAGGTGCTGGCCGGATCCCTGCAGCCGGCTCCGGACTGCCCCGTGTGCCAACGGCGTTCGTTCCCGGCGCTCGAGGCGGCGCCGACCTCGGCCGTGACGCTCTGCGGCCGCGACGCCGTGCAGGTCGATCCGCCGCGCCAGCACGGCCTCGACCTCGACGGCCTCGCTGCCCGCCTGCGCGGCAGCGTCGAGGCGCTCGACCGCACACCGCATCTGCTGCGTTTCGCCGCCGACGGCTGCCGCTTCAGCGTGTTCCCCGGCGGCCGGGCGCTGCTGTTCGGCGTGCACGACCCGCTGCGCGCCCGCGCCCTCTACGATCGCTGGATCGGCTCTTCGTGATCTACCTCGACCACGCCGCCACCAGCTACCCGAAACCCGCCGCCGTGCTCGCGGCCGTGCAGCGGTGGTATGTCGACGTGGGCGTCAGCCCCGACCGCGGCGACGGCGACCGCTGCCGCCTTGCCCGCCGCGAAGTCGACGCCACGCGCCAGCGACTCGCCGACCTCTGCGGCACGCGGGCGGCGGGCGTGGCCTTCGTCTCCGGCGCCACCGAGGGCCTGAACCTCGCCCTGCGGGCGCTGCTCGCCCACGGCGACCGCGTGCTGACGACGGCGTTCGAGCACAGTTCGGTGGTGCGGCCGCTGCTCGCGCTGCAACGCGAACGCGGCCTGCACGTCGCCGTGCTGCCGCCCGACGCCGACGGTGGCCTGGCGCCCGATCGCTTCCGGGCGGCGCTCGAGCGCGAACGACCGCAGGTGTGCGTCTTCACCCACGCCAGCAACGTCACCGGCGTGGCGTTCGACGCCGCCGCGATCGCCGAGCTGGCGCGGCGCGCCGCTTGCCGCACGCTGCTCGACGCCAGCCAGACCGCGGGCCTGCTCGACCTGCGCGTCGGCGCCGACGTCGTGGTCGCCAGCGGGCACAAGGCGCTGCTCGGCCCGCCGGGCCTCGGCTTCGTCGCCGTACGCGGCGATCTCGACCTGGCGCCGCAGAAGCAGGGCGGTACCGGCAGCAGTCGGGCCCTGGACGAGCACCCGCGCGAGTGGCCGGCCGCCTTCGAGGCCGGTACGCCGAACACCCCGGCGATCTTCGGCCTCGGCGCGGCGCTGGCCGGGCTGGAGCCGGCCGCGCAGGCGGCACGGCTCGCCCAGGGCCTCGAACGCCTCGACGCGCTGGCCGCGGGGCTGGCGGCCAAGCCCGGCGTGCGCTTGCTCTTGCCCCCGGTCGGCGCCCGCGTGCCGGTGCTCAGCTTCGTCCATCCGGGCTACGACCCGAGCGAGATCGGCGCCCTGTGCGCAGCCGCCGGTGTGCAGGTGCGCACCGGGTTCCACTGCGCGCCCTGGCTGCACGCCCACCTCGGCACCCAGGCCGCGGGGACGGTGCGGTTCAGCCCCGGCCCCGAGCTCACGGCCGCCGAACTGGCGACGGTGCTGGCCGCGTTCTGACCCGTCTGCACCTAGGGCTCGACGCGGATCGTGCGCTCGACGCGGTTGCCCGCCCGGTCGGTGACGACGACCACCACCTCGGTCGGCGCATCGATGCCCGGCAGTTCGATGCTCCAGCTGCCGCGTGGACGGTCGGACGCACCGGCGGCGGCGAGGCCGTTCACGGTCACGCCCTGGATGCCGTACTGGTCGAGGTAGGTGCCGCTGCAGGCGAACGGCCGGCCGCTGCCGACGGGACCGCTCGGCTTCTGGATGTCGAGGCTCGGCGGCGCATCGTCGAGCAGGATGCCGAAGCGGAACGGCTCCGACATGCCGGCCGCGGTCTGCACCCGCAGTTCGCAGCGCAGCGGTTCCTTCAGCAGCACCGAGTCCGCCTGCAGGACCAGATCCTCGGGCCGGATCGGCTTGTCGCGGCACAGCACCGCCGCGTCGGGATCGCTGGCGTCCACGCGCAGCGTCGCGCCGGAGCGCGCGAACAGCGTGCGCCCCTTCTCGACCGGGCGTTCCGCGCCATCGATCACGGCCACGACCTGGAGGATGCGCGGCTTGCCGCCGGGCGGCACCGTCGTGTCGACCGGCGCGACGGGGCCCTGGCCGGCCACCCGCGTCACCGTGAGCCGGCGCGAGGTCTCGAGACCGACCGCGTTGGCGACGGTGATCTCGAGCGCGTTCGCGCCCTCGATCAGGCCCGCTTCGAGGCGGACGGTGCCGCCGGCGCTCGGCGGCGTCGCCTGCCGCAGCAGCACACCGTCGCGACGCGCGCTGACCGAGGTCGCCCAGCGGTCGACGCCGACGAACACCGCGTAGGACGAGGACGCCGTCACCTCGCCGTCGCGCGTCGGGGCGACGAACTCGAACGCCGGCGCCGCCAGCAGGTGCACGCTCAGCTCCTGCTCGAGCGGCGCACGGAAGCGCTTCTGCACCGTCACCCGGACGCGCCGCAGGCCGGGCTGCGGCAGCTCGAGGGCGAAGGCGAACCCGCCCTGCGGCGTCCAGTCGGCGGCGACCTCGCGGCCGTCGACGAGCAGCGTCGCCGGCGGCGCATCGACCTGCCCGACCAGGCGCAGGGTGCCCGGCCGCGCCACCGCCTCGCCCTGGTGCACGCGCACGCCCTCGAAGGCTGGCGGGCGCACGAACACCAGCGGCGGCGCCACGCGCTGCACCGGCACGGTGCGTTCGACCGGTTGCTGCCCGGGCAGGCGCACCGAGACCCGCAGCGGCGGCGGTTCGGCGGCGTCGGACCGCACCGGCCAGCGGTGGGTCACGGAGTCGGCGTCCGCGGCCACCACCTGCCCGTCGATGCGCACCTCGGCGCCCGCGACCGTGCGCACCACCAGCTCGGTGCTGCGCTCGTCCTCGAGCCGCACGATCTCCGGGGTGATCGACAGCTCGACCGCCGGCGCCCGGCCGCCTTCCGGAACGTAGACGACCGGCCACGGCTGCAGCGCCAGGGTCTCGCCGTTGGCCAACGTGACCTCGACGTCGACCGTGGGCCGACCGCCCGTGTCGATCGCCACGGCGAACGCGCCGCCGCTGCGCTCCACGACCCGCCCGCCCAGGCGCACGGCCTGCACCAGCGGGTCGTCGAGCCGCCCGCGGAACTCCACCGGCGTCGTGCGGTCGACCGGCCGGCTGCCCGGCGCCTCGCGCACCAGCTTGCCGTCGAGCAGGCTGCGGATGCGGGTCATCAGTTCGGCCTTCTGCTCGCGCCCGCCGGGCGTGTCACGCAGCGTCAGGCTGCGCTCGATCTTGGCGAGCGCCTCCGGCCAGTTGCCCGCCGCGCCGAGCTCCCGCGCCCACGCCGCGTGCAGGCGGGCCAGGCGTTCGGCGCGCAGGTTCGCCGGCAAGCTCGGATCGCGTTGGTGCACCGCATTGGTCTCCTCGACCGCGGCGGCGTAGAGGCCGAGGCCCTCGAGCCGGTCGGCTTCGGCAAAGACCCCGCCGCTCGGGCGCCCGGGGGCGAGCGCCCAGGCCACCAGCAGCACGGCGACCACGACCGCGGCGGCGGCCACCCAGGGCGACGGGCCCGACCGCCGGGGCGGCAGCATCGGCAGCGTCTGCCCGGCCCCGTCGACGACCAGGGTGCCGCCGGAGCCCGGGGCCGGCGACGCCGGCGGCGGCGCGGCCCCCTGGCCGTGCTGGTCGAGCCAGAACTTGATCTTCGCCAGGGTCTTCGCCGGCGGCGGCGACAGCACCTGGTTGCTGACCTGCGAGGTCGGGATCGCTCCCTTGTCGCGCAGCGACTCCCGGCGCGTCGCCAGCTGCTCGATCGCGTCCGCCAGCGCCTGGGCGTCCTGGTAGCGGTCGGCGACCTTGGTGCTGGTCGCCTTCGCGATCACCGCGGCGACGTCCGCGGGCACCTCGGGCCGGGGCCGGCGAGGGTCTGGAAACGGCTCCAGGAGGATGCGCTGCATGACGCGCGGCAGCGAGTCCTTCTGGATCGCCTCGCCGCCGACCAGCAGGTAGTAGAGCGTGGCGCCGAGCGCCCACACGTCGGCCGCCGCGGTGACGTTCGCCGTGTTCTCCCACTGCTCCGGCGGCATGTACTGGGGCGTGCCCATCACCAGGTTGGTGCCCGACAGCAGCGACGCCTGGTCCTCGCGGATCAAGGGCTTGGCCAGGCCGAGGTCGGCGACCTTCACCTGGCCGCTCGACGACACCATGATGTTGTCGGGCTTGATGTCGCGGTGCACGAAGCCCTTGCGGTGCGCCTCGGCGAGGCCCAGCGCGGCGCCGAAGACGATCTCCAGCGCTTCGCCGATGGCGAGCCGCCCCTTGCGGGCCACCCGCTCGCGCGCCGACTCGCCCTGCACCAGCTCCATGATCAGGTAGTGCAGGCCCTTGTCCTCGGCGACGTCGAAGACGCGGATCACGTTCTGGTGGTTGATCTGCGCTGCCGCGCGCGCCTCGCGACGGAAGCGCACGACGAACTGCTCGTCGCCGCCGACCAGCTCCGGCTTGAGGCACTTGACGGCGACGTCGATGTCGAGGTTGAGGTGCCGCCCGCGGTAGACCGCGCCCATGCCGCCCTGGCCGATCTTGCCGTAGATCACGCACGGCGGCAGCACCTTGTAGCCTTCGACTTCGATCGCCTGCGCCAGGTTGCCGTCGGTGTCGGTGGAGGTCATGCGGCTCGGGCCTCGGGCCCGGGGTCGGGAGGGGGCCTGCAACGGCAGGCCAGGCGGCGGTGTTGCAGCCGGCGGCCGTCCGGGCGCGCGCCCCGGCGATGGTGGCCGCGCGGCGGGCGGCGGTCAAGCTGCGCACGCCGGGCGGCGACCGCTCAACGCAGTCGGCACTCGGCGGGGATCGGCAGCCGCGGCCGCACCAGGAAATCGTGCAGCGAACTGGCGACCTCGTAGAAGACGTCGTCGGGCGCGATGCCGCTGGCGCGGTAGCGTTGCTCGGGCCGCACGTGCGGCACGTACCTTCCGCCGCCGACGAGGCTGCCCACCAGCAGCAGGTCGCGCAGCAAGAGTCTCTCCTGCTCCCAGGCGCCCAGGCCCGGGTGGCTGCCCCAGCGCCAGAGCGCGTCCTCCAACGCCGCTCGCAGCGCGGCGGGCGGCAAGCGGTCGGCCGCCGCCAGGCGCGCCGCCAGCTGCAGCGGCGCATCGTCGAGCACCGGCACGGCGGGCCTGGCGCCGCCGGCCAGGCGCACGAACACCCACTCCGGCACCCCCGGCAGGTCGAGTTCGATCGGCGCCGCCGGCGGCTCGCCGAGCAGCCGCCAGGCAAGGGCTATGGCGACGTGCCGCCGGACGCGCGGCGCGGCCGACCACACCGCCTGCTCGGCCACGACTTCGGCCGGCTCGCGCGACAGGACGTAGGCGACCGCGAGCCGCGCCGGTTCCTCGTCGCGCGGCTGCGGCGCCGCCGTGAGCCAGCCGCGCACCGCCACCGCGGCCGCTCGATCGACCACCGCCTGGTGCAGGAGCCGCCAGTCCGGCCGCGGTCCGTCGGCCACCTGGTCCTGGGCCCGCAGGCGGTAGAGCAAGGCCGCGCAGCGCACCGCGGCGAACGCTTCGCCGGGCCAAGCCGACAGGTCGCGGGCGCGCTGCAGCCACTCGACCTCGGGCGGTCGCCCTTCGGCCAGCCCCCGCGCACCGGCGAGCAGCCCGGCCCGCCAGTACAGTTCGACGTGCCGTTCGCTCGCCTTGAGGTTGCCGTAGCGCGCCGCCACCGCGGCGCCGATCGGCAACCCGGCGAAGACGCCCGCGGCGGCGAGGCCAGGATCCTCGTCGGCGCCGACCGCGTCGCCCGCTTCGCCACCAGGGAAGCGCGCCGAAGCCAGCCGGACGGCCAGCCGCAGCACGGGCTCGGGTGGTCGGCCGCCGCCCAGCAGGCGTCCCGCCAGGTTCGGCACGGGCCTGGCCCGCCGGGGTCCGTGCGCCAACCACAGCGCCGTCAGCACCCGATCCTCGACCATGCCCTTCGGCCGGTCGAGCCACGCCAGCGATCGCTCGTCCTCGGCGGCGCCCCCGGCGACCATCGCCGCGGCCAGCACCGCCAGCCGGCGACCGGTCTGCGCGCGTTCCGCCTGGACCATGTCCCACAGCAGCGGTGCCACCGGCCGGCCGATCTCGGCCGCCAGCTGCCAGCCCTGGCCGAGGTCGCGCGTCGGTGCCGCCAGCAGGAGCTGCTGGAACCGTTCGCGGAAGGGCTCGTGCCGGGCGTCGATCCACCCCGGACCCGTGGCGTCGACGGCGGCCGCGTCCTGGGCGGGAGTCCATTGAGCCAGCAGGGCCGTCGCGCCGATACCGGCGCGGGAGAACCACGCCCAGATCGCACCCGGCAGGCGATGTCTGTCCGGGCCGCCTCCTGGGGACTGTGCTGGCATGAGCGACAACCGAGAGATCCTGAACGACGCCGAGGTCGACTTCTTGCTGTCGGCGGCAGCGGGCGACGAGCCGGCGACCCCGCGGGACGATCGCCAGGTCGACGGCCAGACGGTGACGATGCGCGGTGACCTGGACCAGATCCAGCTCGCCGACATCTTCCAGACCCTGGCCATGGCGAAGATGGAGGGCGTGCTGCTGGTGCGCAACCCCCTCGAGGAGCGCCAGGTCTACTGCCACAACGGCACCGTGCGCATCAAGGTGCCGTCGCGGATCGCGCTGCGCCGCCTCGGCCAGCGCCTCGTACAGGCCGGCCTGCTCGAGCCCGAGCAGTTGCGGTCGACGCTGGTGCGCCAGCGCAAGGAGCGGCGGCCGCTCGGCGAGCTGCTCGTGCAGGAGGGCCTGCTGACGCAGGACCAGATCGACGAGGTCGCCGGCATGCAGGTCGCCGAGGACCTGTTCGCGCTGTTCACCTGGCGCCACGGCACCTTCGAGTTCTACAAGGGCGAACTGACCGACCCGCAGCAGGTAGCGGCGTTCGAGACCTGTCCCGAGTTCGAGGTCAACAGCCTGCTGCTCGAGGTCGCCCGGCGCTCGGACGAGTGGGACGGCATCCTGGCGGTGATCGGCAACCTCGACGAGGTGCCGCATCGCATCGCCGAACCCGCCGAACCCGAGTCGCTCGGCGAAGTGCACCGCACGCTGCTCTACGGCGCCGACGGCCAGACCACCTACCGCGCGCTGACCGAGCAGACGACGCAGAGTCTGTTCGAGGCCGCCCGCTGCGCCCGCGACCTCGTGCAGGGCGGGCTGCTGGCCAACGTCGACGACCTGCATCTCGCCCAGGTGGCGCTGCACCAGGCCGAGGAGGGGCAGGAGAAGCGCGCGATCGTGCTGCTGCAGACCCTGCGCGATCGGCCTGGCGACCGCGACCTGGCCGTGGTGCAGACCATGGCCCAGGCGCTCGAACGCGCCGGCGAACGCCGCCTCGCCGGCAACGTGCTGCTCGAGGCCGCCCAGCTGCAGACCGACCCCGAACACGCGCTGGCGATGGCAAGGCGCGCCCGCGACCTGGCGCCGCGGGATCCGGGCACCAACAGCTTCCTGCGCACGGTGCTGCTGGCGCATTCGCCGCCCGACTCCCCCGAACTCGAGAAGTGCACGATCGACCTGCTCGACGCGCTGCTCGAGGCGGACCTGACCAAGACGGCGCTGGAGATCGTCGAGGACGCACGCGCCACCGGCACGCTGCGGCCGCAGGTCCTCGTGCGGGAAGCCCGGGCGCGGCAGAAGCTGCGCGACACCGAGGGCGCGATCGCCGCCCTCACCGATCTCGCCGCCCACTACGAGGCCGCCGCCGACCGGCCGCGCCTGATCGAGACGCTGGAGTCGATCCTGCGCCTCGACCGCGCGCGCACCGACGTGAAGAAGCGCCTGCACGTGCTGCGCCAGACCCGGATCGGCCGCATCGTGCGCCTGGCCGCCATCCTGACCTGCTCGGTGCTGCTGGGCGGCTCTGGCCTCGTACTGTGGCGGCAGCACGCCTTCGACCAGGCCGTCAAGCAGGCCGACGCGGAGATCGGGGAGATGCTGCAGGCCGGCAACCGCACCGGCGCGCGCGAGTGCTGGGAACGCTGGTCGGCCACGCTCGGCGAATGCGAGCCGATCGAGGACCTGCGCAGTCGGATCGACTTCGCCGACGCCGCCGAGCGCACGCGGCTCGAGAAGCTGCAGCGGCGGCGCGTCGCCGACCGCCTGACCGCCGCCGGAGGCGCGCTCGCCGCCGGGGACGTACGCGGCAGCATGGCGATCTACCGCGAGCTCTGGCAGGACCCGAAGCTGCGCCCCGAGGTCGCCGAGGCCGCGACCAGCCGCATGCAGGCGCTGCTCGACAAGGTCGAGCAGACCGCCAAGACGATCGCCCACAGCCTGCCGCCGGAGCCGTCGACCTTGCTCGACCGGCGCGACCTGACGGCGCATCGTGACGACCTGCACGCCATCTGCCCGCCGTCGCTGCTGGCGTTCTTCGTCGGCCTCGACCGCAGCAGCGGCGAGCTGCCCGAGTTCCTCGCCGAGCCCGTGCGCGAACGCATCGCCACCCTGCTGCCGCAGACGCGGGCGGTGTACGCCCGCACGGCCCAATTGGCCGCCGCCTACGAGGAGGCGCTGCAGCGCAACGAGCACGAACGGCGCCTCGACCCGATGTTCAAGGCCGCGGTCGGACGCGAGAACGCCTTCGACTTCCCCGGCGCGCTCGAGCTGTACCGCCAGCTCGAACAGGCTCCGGCCGGCGACGCCGCGCTCAAGGCCCACTTCCGCGATCGGGTGGCGCGCAACGCCACCATCTGCCGCCTGATGGCCGACCTGCAGCAGGCGACGGCGGCGGCCGACTTCGCGGCGGCCCAACAGCAGTTGCGGGCGCTGCAGGCCGCCTACCCGGACGTGCCGTTCGATCGCCTGGTCAGGCTGCCGCTGCGCGTCGAGAGCTACCCGACGGGCGCGCAGGTCACCTGCAACGGCAGCGAGCTCGGCAACACGCCGCTCACCCTCTCCTACGTGCCGGCGGTCGAGACCACGATCGCCGTGACGCTGCCGGGTTACCGGGCGGCCCGGACGGCGATCCGCGGCGACCGCACCGCGGCCTGGGTCGGGCATCTGGTGCTGGCGCCCACGAACACGTTGGCGTTCGACCACGCGGTCGAGCAGGGACCCTGCCTCGACGGCGAACGCCTGGTGTTCGCCGACCGCGGCGGCTTCGTGTCCGCCTTCGACCGGCGCGACGGCAGCCTGCTCTGGCGCTTCGGCACCGGGGATCTGTCCGGCTACCTGAGCCGGCCGCTGGCGCACGGGCCGGTCCTGCTGGTCGCCTCCCTGGACGGCGAGTTGCGCGCGCTCGACCGCGCGTCGGGCGCACTCGCCTGGACGCTGCCCAACCTGCCCACCGAGGTCACACCGGCGCTGGTCGGCGACAGCCTGCTCCTGGCGTCGACGAACCGGCGGCTGCACTGCATCGACCTCGCCGACCGCTCCTCGTTCCAGGTCTCGCTGCCGGAGGCCGCGCACGGCGACGTGCTGGCCGCCGGACGCACGGTGCTCTGCATCGGCCAGCGCGGCACCGTCAGCGCGTTCACGCTGCCCGGGCTCGCGCCGCTGTGGCAGACGACGTGCCGCGACTGCAGCCTGCCGTGGGCGACCCTCGCGGGCTCGCGGCTGGTGGTGGCCGACGACCGCGGCCGCTTGCGCTGCCTGGACATCGCCAGCGGCCGCACCGTGTGGTCCGTCGAATTGGACGTCGAGGTCCTCGGCCCGGCACTCGTCATCGGCGACCTGGTCCTGCTGCCGACCCCCGAGCGCATCGAGCGCCGCCTGCTGGCCACGGGCGCGGCCAAGCCGGCCATCGCGCGGCTCGAGGCGAACTGGGCCGGACCGCTGCAGCGCGTGGCCAGCCGCCTGGTGTTGCCCCTCGCCGGCGGGGGCCTGCAGGTCCTCGACGCGGCCGACGGCAGCCCCGCCTACCGCCTCGACGGGCACGCGCGCAGCGTGCGCTGCCTGGCACAGGACGACGTGCTGTTCGTGGTGCGCGGCATGCGGTCGGTGGACTGCTACCCGCAGATGCGCTGACGCGGAAGTGCGCGGCCTCCGCGTCGTCTTTCCGACGCGACCCGTCTGGAAGGCGCCACCCTCGTACTGCGCGGCCGGTCCGCCGTCCGCGGGACCATGACATCGGGGGTTGCGCTCCTCGACCGCCAACGGCCACGCAACCGTCGCCGTAACCCGACGAGCATCGGCAGCTAGGAGCGGCGTTTCCCATGCCTCGCCTGCCGCGGCGGCAGCGGGGTCGACAGGTGGTCCCGAGGCGAGACGCGGCGCGCGCGCCGTGGGTTCGGTGTGTAGGATGCCAGCGACCAAGGGCCGGCCGTTCGTTCCCCCGGGGCCTCCGGCGAAGCCTCACGACCCGCCAGTCGGCATGCCGATTGCTCTTCTGATTTCCATCGGCCAACTGCCGCGACGACCAACCTTGCTCATGCGACCGAACCTGCTGATCTCCCTTGGCCTCTGCTTCGTGTTGGCGGGGTGCGCCGACCACTCCGGTGGCCCTGGCCCTGGGGATGGCGCGGTGCCGGAATCGCCGATCGCCGGCGGCAATCCGATCGGCGGCCCCGGTGCCGGCGGCAACACGGGCAGCGTGATCGAGATCGCCGAGACGATCCAACCGCCGTTGACCCAACCCGCCGATCCGCAGAGCCCTGGCGGCGACGGAACGGACGGAGGGCTCGAGGGCGGCGGCCAGCCGGTCCCCGAACCGGGCACGCTGCTGCTGGTCGGCACCGGTCTCGCCGGAGTCGCGCTGCTGCGCCGACGTCGCCAGCGCATCGAGACCGCCTGACGGCCGCCCCACCGCGGCGGGCTCTTGCTCCCGGCCGCTGCCGGGCGACCATGGCGCCATGCTCGAGCCGTCGGCGCCCACGGAACTGACGCTGCAGTCCCGCGTCCCGCGAACGGCGGCCGGCTCGACGTTGATCGACTACCTGCAGCGCCGCTTCCCCTACCTCGATCGCCCGGCCTGGCTGCGCGAGATCGCCGACGGCCGCCTGCGCCTCGGCAGCCGCGTGCTGACCGCGGACGCGCGCCTCGAGGCCGGCGCGCAGCTCGTCTACCGGCGGGCGCACCAGGAGCCGCCCGTCGATGCGCGCTTCGTGATCGTGCACGACGACGCCGACGTCGTCGTCGTCGACAAGCCCGCGCATCTGCCGATGCACGCCGACGGGGCGTTCCTGCGCCAGACCCTGCTCCACCTGCTGCAGGCCCGCCTCGCCGCACCCGGCCTGCAGCTCGTGCACCGCCTGGACCGGGAAACCAGCGGCCTGTGCGCGTTCGCCCGCACGACGGCGGCGCGCGACGCGCTGCGGCGGCAGTTCACCGCCGGCACGGTGGCGAAGGCCTATCTGGCCGTGGTGCGCGGCCGTGCCACCGCGGATTTCGTCGCCGACGAGCCGATCGGCCACGCCGCGGCGAGCCGGATCGCCCTGCGGCGCTCCGCCGCGCCCGAAGCCCGCGACCCCCGTCCGGCGCGCACGAAGTTCACCTTGCTGCGCCGCGCCGCCGGCCGCAGCCTCTTGCGGTGCGAGCCGAGCACCGGGCGCACCCACCAGATCAGGGTCCACCTCGAGGCGCACGGCCTGCCCGTGCTCGGCGACAAGCTGTACGGACGACCAGACGACGACTACCTCGCCTTCGTCGCCCGGGTGAAGGCGGGTGGTTCCGCCGCCCTCGGGCCGGCGGGCGAACCGGGTCGCCAGCTCCTGCACGCGGCGGAGCTCGCCTTCGACCACCCGCGGACGGGCGCCCGGCTCACCTTCGCCTCCGCGTTGCCCGCGGAGTTCCTGCCATGGCTCGAGACGATGGAAGCCCCCGCATGAACGCCGCCGCCCGCGGCGCCGGCCTGTTGCTGCTGGGCCTCGGCGGCTGCCACGTGGCGCCCGCCGCGCGCGAGGACGGGAACCCGCCCGCGGCCGCCGTCTGCCGCCTGCTGCTGGACGCCCCCCCCGCCGCCTGGACGGAACGCCTGCCGGCGGTGCACGCGCTCGGAACGGCCGCCGTGCCGCCGCTGCTCGCCCTGCTCGAAGCCGAGCCCGGCGCCCCCGGCGCTCCCGCGGCGGTCGCCGTGCTGGGTCGCAGCGCCGACCCGGCGGTGGTGCCCTACCTCGTCGGGCAGGTACAGGAGCGCACGCCGCTGGCCGTCGAAGCGGCGCTCGCGCTCGGCGAACTCCGCGTGGCCGCCGCCGCGGAGGTCCTGCAGGACTGCGTGGCGGACCCGGCGGCCGAACCGACCTTGCGCACGGCTGCCGCCTGCGCGCTCGTGCGCTGCGGGCGCCCCGCCGCCGCCGCCGCGTTGCTCGAGGCGGTCGTGCTGGCGGGCACCCCCGCCGGCCAGGCCAGCAGTCGCGCCCTGGGGCTGCCCGTGCGTTCGCGGTGGGCGCTGGAGCGCTACCTGATCGAGCGCCTGCTGGTGCAGGAAGGCCAGGCCGATCTGGCCGCGGCCTTCGACACCGATGCGCCGTGGTCGGACCTCGAACCGGTGGCGGCGCGACTCGGCGCGTGGCTGCGGCGACGATGACGCGCGGCCGCCGGCCGTCCCGCCCGCATCACGGGAACATCGGCGCCACCGTCTGCAGCGCCACGTCGCGCACCGAACCGTTGCGGACCAGGACGCGGCCCTTCGCCGGCATGCGGTTGCGCTCGCACTCCACCTGGACCTCGACCTCGCGGTCGGCGGCGACCTCGCTGAGGTCGGTCAGGATCTGCAGGTTGCCGTAGCCCAGTTGCAGCAGGCGGCCCTCGACCAGCGCGGCGACCCGGGCGCCGTACGGCGCTGCGGCGGGAGCCGGCAGGGCGACTGCCGCGCCGGCGGCCGCGGGCGACGGGATCTGCACCACGGCCGAACGCACCTCGCCGGTCGCCTCGCGCAGGTCCTCGAGGTCGTCGTGCAGCCGATCGAGCCGCCGCTCGATGCGCTCCAACTGCACCTTCTCGAGCGCCTCGACCAGGAGCCGCATGCGGTCGTCGAGGCCGCGCAGCCGATCGTCGATCGACCGGATGCCGGTCAGCTTCTGCAGGTGCTCCTCGAAGCGCACCAGCCGCAGGTGCAGCAGCACGTAGCCGACCAGGAGGGCGAGGAAGAACAGCGAGAACTGCAGCACCGACATGGCGGCGACTCTACCGCACCCGGCCCCGGCCAGACACCCGGTCAGCCGCGGCCGCGCCGCCGCGTCCACCACAGGTAGTAGGGAACGCCGGCGAGCACGATGGCAAGGCCCTTCAGCGCGTTCCGCTGCTTGTCGGCGTCGCGCAGCATCGCCACCACGAACACCAGCGCCACGGCGATGAACAGCGCCGGCGTGACCGGGTAGCCGGTGCACCGGTAGGGTCGGGCGGCCGCCGGCCTGGCAGCGCGCAGGCGGTAGACCGCGGCGACGGTCAGGGCATAGAACAGGAACGCCGCGAACACGACGAAGTCGGTCACGTCGCCGAACGTCTGCAGCGCCAGCACCAGCCCGATGCCGACCAGCGCCTGCACCCAGATCGCCACCGTCGGCGTGCCCCAGCGCGGGCTCACGCGCTGCAGCACCGTCGGCACCAGATCGTCCTGGGCCATCGCGTAGAACGCGCGCGGCGAGGACAGCATGTTCGGGTTGGCCGCGCCGAAGATCGAGATCGCGATCAGCAGGGTCAGGTAGCCGGCGAGCCGCGGCGAGAACACCCGTTCGACGGTGAGGCTCGCCACCTGCGTCGGCGGCGTGCCGTCCGGCATCGCCTGCATCTCGCCGAACGGGACCACCTTCAGGTAGACCAGGTTGACGAACAGGTAGACCGCGATCAGCACCAGCATGCCGCCGATCAGGCCGAGCGGCAGGTTGCGCTCCGGCCGCTTCAGCTCGGCGGCGTTGAACGGCATCTGGTACCAGCCCTCGTAGGCCCAGAAGATGCCGGTGAACGCGGTGAGCAGACCGGCGACGCTGAGCGGCACCCCGGCCCCGGCCGCCGCCGGGCCCGCCGCCGTGGGTTCGACCGTGGCCGTGGCGACGAGCCCGCCGACGACGATCAGCCCGAGCGCGCCCACCTTCGCGAACGTCGAGACGTTCTGCACGATGGCGCCCAGCAGCACGCCGAAGTGGTTGACCAGCGCCAGCACCACGATCATCGCCACCGCGGTCGCGATCTGCCACCGGTCGGCGGCCGGGTCGGCGAGCGCGTCGACGCCGAACAGCGGCAGCAGGTTCTCGGCGAAGCCGAGCGCCAGCGCCGCCACGGTGCCGGCGTTGATCGCCCAGAAGAAGGTCCAGCCGTAGAGGAAGGCGATCGGCCGGCCCCACCCTTCGCGGAGGAACGCGTACTGGCCGCCGGCCTCGGGGAACATCGCGCCGAGCTCCGCGTAGGCGAAGGCGCCGAACAGGCAGACGAGCCCCAGGCCGACCCACAGCAGGTGGATCCACGCCTCGCTCGGCAGGCTCTGCGCCACCGACAGCGGCTTCAGGAAGATGCCGGAGCCGATCACGGCGCCGACGGTGATCGAGATCGCCGAAGTGAGCCCGAGACGACGCTGCAGCTGGCCGGACTGCATGGGCGCGCACGCTACGGGGCGTCCGCCGGGGCACCGACGAAAATGTGCGCCGCCGGGCGGCGAGCCGCCGCTACCGTGCGGCCGGCCCGCCGATGCCCCGCCGCCTGCGCGTGTTCCTGGCCCTGCTGCTCGTCGCCGGCCTCGGCCTCGTGCCGGCGCCCAGTTCGGCCGAGGGCCGCGGCCGCCTGGCGCAACTGCGGGTGCGGGAGTGGTTGCTCGACGAGGCCGCCTCGCCGCTGGCGGCCTGGGTGACCGCCGACGGCGCCATGCCGCCGCTGGTCGCCGACGTGCGCACGAGCCCGCCGCTGCTGCCGGCGGCCCGCCAGCGCGACCTGCAGGCCGAGTTCGAGCAACTCGCGGCGGAATGGGCCCGCCGGCGCACCCTGGCCGGGCGGCCGACCCGGCTGGCCCCCGACCGGGGCGCCCTGCCGCTGCGGGTGCGCGCCGGCGACTTCGGCCTGCAGGCCGTGCTGCCCCGGCCCGGAGGCGACGACGCCGAACTGCAGGCGCCCTACCCCTCGCGCTGGAGCCTGCTGCCGGCCGTGCTCGCGATCGCCGTGGCGTTCGCCCTGCGCTCGGTGGTGATGGCCCTCCTGGCCGGCGGTCTCGCCGGCGCCATCGCCCACGTCGCCACCGCCGTGCCTGGCGTCACGCTGTCGCCGCTGGCCGCGGGCGGGCAGGGTCTGCAGCACTACGTCGTCGACGCGCTGTGGCGCCGATCGCTCGGCGAGGACTTCTACCTGCGCATCACGCTGTTCGTGCTCTGCCTGTTCGTCACCCTCGGCGTCACCACGCGGAACGGCGGCATGCACGGGTTCGTCGACCTGCTGCAGCGCCGCGTGCGCGGTCCGGTCGGCGCGCAGCTGTGCACCTTCGCCGGCGGCCTGCTCGTGTTCTTCGACGACTACTCCAACTGCCTGCTGAACGGCACCGCCATGCGGCCCCTGACCGACCGCTGCCGCGTGGCCCGGGAGAAGCTCGCCTACCTGGTCGACTCGACCGCGGCGCCGGTCGCCGGGCTGTCCGTGGTGTCGACCTGGGTGGTCTACGAGATGTCGCAGTACCGCCTGCCGTTGGCGCAGGTGACCCGGGCCGACGGCACCGCCTACCGGCCAGACGACGCCTTCGAGGTCTTCCTCGCCTCGCTGCCCTACCGCTGCTACAGCCTGTTCGCGCTCGGCCTGGTGCTGCTCGTCGTCCTGCTGCGCCGGGACTTCGGCCCGATGCTCGCCGCCGAACGCCGCGCGCGCCGCGCCGCCGACCCCACCGCGGCCACGGCCGACCACGCCCCGCCGCCGGCCGACCTCTCGCCCCACCCGGCCGCGCCGCGGCGCGCCCGCAACGCGCTGCTGCCGTTCGGCGTGCTGCTGTTCGGCACGCTCGGCGGCATGCTGGCCCAGGGCCTCGCCGCCGGGCCACCGGCCGACGTCGCGGCGGGCCTCGGCGGCCAGCTGCGGCACCTGCTGGCGCACGCCCACAGCGATCGGGCGATGCTGTGGGCGTCGATCGCCGCCGCGGCGACGGCGTTCGGCCTCAGCGCGGGCCAGCGCCTGCTGCCGTTCGGCGAGGCCGTGCGGGCCGGGGCGCGGACTGCGCGCATGGTCGTGGTGCCGCTCGCCGTGCTGTTCCTGGCCTGGACGCTCGGCCATGTCTGCCGCGACCTCGGCACCAGCCTGTTCCTGGCCGCGCTGGTGCACGACGCGCTGGCGCCGGCGCTGCTGCCGCTGCTGCTGTTCGTGCTGGCCGGCGCGATCGCCTTCGCCACCGGCACCAGCTTCGGCACCATGGCGATCCTGCTGCCGAACGTCGTCGTGCTCGCCCACCGGCTCGGCACCGACGCGGCGTTCGCCGGCGACCCCGCGACAGGCGGGCCGGCGCTGATGCTGCTCTGCATCGCCGCCGTGCTCGAAGGAGCGATCTTCGGCGACCACTGTTCGCCGATCAGCGACACCACGGTGCTGTCCTCGCTCGGCAGCCAGTGCGACCACCTCGCCCACGTCGTCACGCAGCTGCCGTACGCGCTGCTGGCCGGCGCCACCACCGTGCTGTGCGGCTACCTGCCGCTGGCGACGCTCGGACCGGGCTGGTGGCCGCTGTGCCTCGCCGGCGGCCTCGCCGCCATGGCCGCGTTCCTGTGCTGGCGCGGCGCCGACCCGGGCGCCCCTTCCGGCGTCACGTCCACTGCATGAGCCGGCGGCCTTCGGCGTCGCGGAACACGCCGCAGACGATCAGGATCCAGTCGATCGTCGCCCAGACGATCGACACGATGCTGCCGATCAGGGTCAGGGTCAGCACCAGCATCGCGATGCCCGAGCCGGTCTTGCCGACGTAGAACCGGTGCACGCCGAAGGCGCCGACGAAGAAGGCCAGCAGGAAGGCCGGCAGGACCAGGCGCGGCGACGCCGGCTCGCCGCCCAGCCCCAGGGGCGGCGGCGCCCCGATCGTGCCGGGCACGTAGCCAAGGCGCGTCCACTCCGGGGCGCCCTCGACCCAGGCCAGGTCGTTGCGCGACAGGCGACCCTCGTGCAGCAGCCGGTTGACCTCGTCGAGCGTGTAGGGCCCCAGATTGCGGTCGGCGTGGCGGACGGTGATCCTCGGCGTGTCGTCGGGCATGGGCATGGGGGGCGGACGGGCGCGCTCTGCGCTGCGACGCGGGCAGTATTGGCGGGCCGGGCGCAGAAGTCCCGTCGGCCGGCGGATTCCCGTCTCACGCGAGCAGACGGCGCACCCGCTCCTGGCGCGGCGATGCCCCGCCGCGCAGGTCGGCGCACGCCAGCCACAGCCGGGCCAGCAGGCCGTCGCCCGCATGCAGGGCGGCGAGCGCCAGTTCGACCGCCTCGGCCGCCGTCGGCTCCGCCGGCTCGACCGCGGCCATCGCCACGCTCGGGAAGGTCACGCCGGCCGCGGTCTCGACGCGCAGCGTCAGCCCGTCCGCGCGGGCCGCAACGATGCGGCCGATGGCGAACCCGCCCGGCAGGCGGGCGTGCACGGTGCGGTCGCGCGCCAGCGGCGCCGCCACCGGCCACGGCAGGTCACCCGGCGCCGGCACGCCGACCAGGCCCTCGGGCGACCGCGCCAGGCGCGCCGCCAGCGCGGCGGCGGCCGCCGCGCCATCTTCGGCATCGAGGGCCTGGACGCGGTCCCTCGCCGTCAGCCCCCGCCCCGCGTGCAGCAACCCCATCACCTCGTCGCAGGCCAGCTCGAGCTCGCGGGCCACCGCGTCCGTCAGCCGGCGAACGGCGTCGCGCTGGGCGGCATCGAGCGGCAGCGCCGCCACCCGCCGCAGCGCGGTCAGGGCGCCGCCGGACTCGCCCCGCTCGCGGCGCAGCGCCACCAGCGACAGCAGCGCCTGGAAGCGATCGGCGTCGAGGCCGGCGGCCGGGGACGCCGGCGCCGACGGGCTGGCGGCCGCGGCGGTCGCCGCGGCGACGACTTCGCCGGCGGAGACTGCGGCC
>JAHBXX010000058.1 GCA_019636245.1 Planctomycetota bacterium
TCGCGGACTGCCGAGAATGTACCTGGCGACGGGGTCTGGCCTGGTCCTGCGCCGGGACGCCATCGCCCGCGACACGATAGTCATCGACGAGCGCTGCCTCCTCGTGGGCAAGACGATTGGATCCGACGGCCGGGGCATTGCAGGTGCCAAGGTGAAGTTGCTTCAGTCGACTCCAACGGGCAAGTCGGTGTTCTTCTGCACCTCGGATGACGAAGGGGCGTTCGTCTACATCGGATCACCGGGTGAGTTCTGGACGGTGCAAGCCAGCTGTCGAGGTGTCGAGAGTGCGCCCGTGGTTGCTTCGGTTGGTGGGTTTCCCATCGAGCTCCTGTGTCGCACCGAGGGCCTCCGGCGACTTCTGGTCCGGGACGGCGAGAAACCCATCCTCCGATACCAAATGGGCCGCGGCTCACTGACCTTCGGTCAAGCCGCCCCGCCTTGGCTGCCCGAGCACCCCGAAGGCTCTGGCCTCTTCCCCTTGGAAGCAGCCAATGTGTACCTGTGTTGGCTGGACCACGATGGCGTACATGAGGCCGAAGTCTCCCTTCCGGCCGGCACCCCGGACGTAGTCACCGAGATCGACGTGGCAAGCCTGCCGAGGCAGCCGTTCGGCCTTCTGCAACTGCAGTTCGGCGACTTCCAGGGCATCCTGACGCTGACAGCACTGGCTGCGCCCAGGTCAGGACTCCATCCGCTTCGCGCCTCGTTCTCGCCCTCCGACCGTGGGCCACGGCTCGGCATACGCCCGGGAAGGTACCGACTGGGCATCAAGCGCGGCTTCTTCGCCGGAGAGGAGCGCAGCATTGAACTCGAACTCACCGACGGCCGCAACGACATCGACGTCGGCGAGCTCCTGCGGTAGATCGACGTCACTCCGCACGGCATGGCGGCGTGAGAACCGCCATCGCACCCGCTACCGCCAGCCCTGGATGCGGGTGCCGAGCTGGTCGACCTTGCGGCCGAGGCACTCGCGCACGCCGTCCCTGGCCCGCATGTAGTGGCTGCGCAGCGTCACTTCCTTGATGCCGCCGAGCTTCGCCGAGATCTCGGCGAACGACAGCTCGTGCTGCCGCCGCAGCACGTAGACCTCGCGCATCGTCTCCGACAACCGGGCGATGCAGTCGCGCTCCGCCTGTTCGAGTTCACGGAAGCGCACCATGCCGGTCGGCGACGGCTCGTCGGACGGCGCCGTCTCCGCCGCCGAGAGCGGCCGGTCGCCATCGTCGCCCGCCGGTTCGCCGCGCGCGGACAGGCCGAGCCGCCGGTCGCGGTCGTAGCGCCGCCACAGGTCGCGCCACAGGTTGCCGGCCAGCGTCTGCACCCACTTCCAGAACGACTCCTTGCCGCGGTACTCGAAGCCCTCGATCGACGTCAGCACCTTCAGCATCGTGTCGCTGACGAAATCCGTGAACTCGATCCCGGGCGGGAACGAGTGGTTGCCGAACCGCGACCGCAGGTAGGCGACGATGCGCGCCGACAGGTCGTCCCAGGCGGCGGCCTTCTCGCCGTGCACCGCCTCGCGCACGAGGAACTCGGTCGGCATCGGCGGCTGGTCCGGGGCCGGCCCGGGGTTGCTGGAGTCGTGGGAGTCCATGCCTCGACCCGGAGCCGAAGCCGCCCACTGCGATCCGGTCGCAGGCGGCCGACCTCCGGGCCGAAAAGCCTACCGCAGCCCCGGGCCGTCGGGACGGGAATCAGCCCGGCCGTACGCCGGCCCCGTCCGCGGCCACCTTGACCCCCCGGATCCGGTCGGCAGCATGGGTCGGTGCGGCACGGAACCTGGCTCTGCCTGCTGCTGGCAGGCTGCATCGGCAGCCCGCTGAGCCGGGCCGAACGCGAACGCCTCGACGCCTTCGACTTCTACTGGCAGGCGCTCGCCAACGCCTACCCGCTGTTCGGCCACCAGCAGGTGCCCTGGCACGAACTGCGCCTGCGCTACCGCGCCGCGGTGCCCTACGCGCAGCGGCCGCACGAGTTCTACCACCTGCTGGTCGGCATGTTCAGCGAGCTCGGCGACGTGCACGTCGCCTTCGAGGCCCCGCGCGAGCGCTGGCGCGACGGCGATCTGCTGCCGACGTCGCTGCTCGACGTGCCCGGCTTCCGGCTGATGCCGATCGAGGGCCGCCTGCACGTCGTCGGCTGGCCGCCGGGTGGCGCCCCCCAGCCGCCCGCGGGCCTGCCGGAGGCGGCGTGCCATCCCGAGCTGTGGCGCGTCGAAGGCTCCCCTGTCGTGGTGTCGCTGGTCGCCGACCTGCTGCGTGGCCCGCCCGACTCGCCGGTCGAACTGCAGTTGCGCTGGCGCGACGGCAGCCTCACCCGCCAGGTGCTGCGGCGCCCCGGCACGACCTCGACCGTCAGGCCAGGCACGTCGCCGCTCGGCCACCTCGACGCACCGCGCCGCTCCTGGCGCCAGCAGCCCGACCGGCGCTTCGGCTGGATCGAGATCCACGGCTTCGGCGACGAGCTGCCGATCGCCGAGATCGTCGCCGCGGTGACGGCGGCCCAGGCCAAGGGCGGCCTCGTGCTCGACCTGCGCCGCAACCTGGGCGGTCGGTGGACGGTGACGCGCGACCTGGTCGAGCACTTCCTGCCCGAACCGATCGAGCTGGTGTTCGTGCAGCCGGAGGTCGACTCGTCGTTCGCCGGACTCGTGACCTTCGAGGTCTTCGCCAGCAGCACCTGGCTGCCGCGCCCGCCGATGTTCGACCGGCCGCTGGTCGTGCTGACCAGTTCGTTGACCGCGAGCATGGCCGAGCACGCCGCCCGGCTGCTGCAACGCCACGCCGGCGCCATCGTCGTCGGCGAACGCACCGTCGGCGCCGAGGCCGGCATCCGCGAGTTCGTCGGCCCCGACGGCGGCCGGCTGCAGTTCGGGGCGCAGCGCATCGTCGACCGCACCGGCGTCGGCCTGCAGACGGAAGGCGTCGTGCCCGACGTGGCCGTGCGGTTGACGCTGGCCGACGTCGAAGCGCTGGGTCCGGACGCGGCCGTGCGCGACTGGGAGGAACGGTTGGCTGCGGCCGCGGAGGCCGCCCTGGCGGCCAGGCAGCGGCGCTGAGGTCCCGGCGATGCCCGCGCCCCCTTGCGCTCGACCGGCATGTCGCGAGGACCCGCGACCGCATCCGGGCACCCCGTTCCTGCGAAGCTCCGGCGAGGTAGACGGCGCGCGCTCGTGACCTGCCCCAAACCTGCAGCTTGCATGGCCTTGGGACAGACTGGACCGCACGGCTTTTCGTGCCACGCCACGCCCGCCTCCGCGTCATTGCTCCCCCCACGAGCCTACAAACCCATGCAACTCCGCTCCTACCTCCCCTTCAGCCTCCTCGCCGCCGCCGTCCTGACCGCCTGCGGATCCAGCGGTTCGCGCAGCAGCGCCACGGCCGACCCGGGCACGTCGACGGTGACCGTCCCGCAGACCGCTGGGATCCCCAGTGATGGCATCGCCGGCGCCTCGATCGAGGTCTTGCTGCGCAACAGCAGCGGCACCGTGCTGCCCATGCGCCCCGTCACGGTCACGGTCGATGGTGCGGGCCATGCCGTGTGGCCGGCGCCGACGACCGCCACCGGACTCGACGGCCGGACCGAGTTCCGGCTCACCTCGACGCAATCGGGGCGCAAGCGCGTGCGCGTCACCGCGGAACTCGACGACGGCACCGCGACGCTCGCCGACGGCATCGATATCGACTTCGGCACCCCGACCGTCGCGCGGGCTCGGGTCAGCGTCAGCAGTGGCGGCGCCGAGGCCAACGACTTCAACGGCCACGCAGCCGTGTCCGGCAACGGCCGATTCGTCGGCTTTCTGTCGAAGGCCTTCAACCTGGTGCCCGGCGACACCAACCAGAAGGAGGACGTGTTCGTACACGACCGCCAGACCAGAACGACGGAACGCGTCAGCCTGACGCCGGCCGGCGGCCAGTTCCCCGACCTGTCAGGCAAGCCCTCGCTGTCCGACGACGGCAGCCTCGTCGCCTTCATGGGGCGTCTCGACGACGACGACGACATCTGGGTGCGCGACCGGGTATCCGGCACCACCCAACCGATCTCCCAGGCGACGCCGCTGAGCGGCCGCTTCTTCGATCCGATGCTCTCCGGCGACGGCCGCTGGGTGGCGTTCGTCAACAACAACGGCGAATCGCAGCAGGTCTACGTCTACGACCGCGTGCTGCTGTCGCTCGAACTGGTCAGCCAGAGCAGCGCCGGCCAGCCGGGCAACGAGCCGAGCTTCGCGCCGTCGATCTCACGCAACGGCCGCTGGGTGGCGTTCGCGTCCAACGCCAGCAACCTGGTGCCGAACGACAGCAACGAGAAGATCGACGTGTACCTGCGCGACCGCCAGACCGGCACGACGACGCGCGTCAGCCTGAGCGCCGGCGGCAACGAGGGCGACGACGACAGCATCGAGGCGGCGATCGCCGCCGACGGCCGCTGGGTCGCGTTCTCGTCCAAGGCCGCGAACCTCGTGCCGGACGACGACAACGGCAAGAGCGACGTGTTCGTCGTCGACACGCAGACCGGTGCCATCCAGCGCGCCAGCGTGAACCCGCAAGGGGGCGAAGTCGACAAGGAGAGCTGGCAGCCGAAGCTCAACGCCGACGGCTCCTACGTGGTGTTCAGCTCGCTGTCCGACGATCTGGTGGCGGGCGACAGCAACGGCAAGGAGGACGTGTTCCGGCGCGACCTGGTCGCCGGCGTGACGATCCGCGTCAGCCTCGGCATCGGCAGCACGAACCCGAACGAGTTCAGCACTGGGCCGGCGCTGGCCAGCGACGCGCCGGTCGTCGCCTACACGTCGAAGGCATCGAACCTCGTGCCGAGCGACAGCAACGACAAGGAGGACGTGTTCGTCGCGCCGCGCGACTGACGCGCGGCGGCCCCACTGCAGGTGCGGCCGCAGCACGTTCGACAGCGTGAAGTCGGGCACCCGCGCGCAGGGCACCGCTCCCGGCTTGCGCCCCGGCTGCCGGGCCACGCCGCCGGCACGTCCGCAGGCTCTCAGTGGATGTGCAGGCGCAGCGCGTTCGACAGCACGAAGTCGGGCACGATCGGGCACGCCGTCACGCCCGGCCGCCAGACGGTCCATTGCGCGTCGAGCGGCACGCCGGACAGCGTCGCGTCGCAGGGGATCGGCAGGGCGACCTGCGCCTGGCTGCCGATCACGGGGGTGGTGATGGTGCCGCCGAACGGCAGCCACTGGCAGCCGCCGCAGCCGAACAGCGGCTGCGGCGAGTTCCAGTTCAGCACGGCGAGCAGCGAACCCGCCTCGGCGAACAACAGCTGCAGGCCGAAGTTCGTGTTGCCGACGTAGGGCATGCTGGTCGGTTGCATCGACCCGCCGCCGCCGCAGCCGCCGCCGAGGCTGGTCGTCGCCGCCAGCGTCGAGAACACGTCGAACCGGCGGCCGAACAGCGGCCCGCTGACGCCGGTGCTGTCGATGTTCGCCGTCCAGACCAGCAGACCGCGCGTGCCGAGGCCATCGCCCGTCGATCCGGCGATGCAGACCGCGGGCTCCGTCGGGTAGAGCAGCGAGGTGCTGCCGAACACGGCCAGCGGCCCTTCGCAGGTGGCGCAGGTCTGCGGGTCGAGCCCGCGCAGTTCGATGCCCCCGCTGAGGGCGCGGTGGGCGACGTAGGCCTTGCCGGAGCGCCACGCGACCGAGGGCGACGCGCGGAAACCACTGATGCCGGAGGCCAGGAACACCGGCGGGGTGGTCGTGAGCGTGCCGAAGTGCGACGACGCCGCGAGCGCGTCGCAGGTGGCGTTGCCGGCCGGCGAGGTCGGTGCGGTCCGCACGGATTCGACGGCGATCACGAAGTCCGTCGGGCCGCTGCCGCCGCCGTCGATCGCGACGCGATGGAAGGAGCGCCCGACGCCGATCCCACCCGTGTACGGGTTCGTGTAGACGACGCTCGAGGCGTGCGCCAACACCCCGGCGCGGTTGAAGCACGTCAGCACCAGGTTCAGCCCGTTGGTGGCGACGACGCCGAGGCGCCCGAAGGCGCTGGGGCCGGAGCAGATCGCGATCGGCCCGTTGACATTGGCATTGGTCTGCAGCGTGAAGTTGCCGGCGACGGTCGCCGAGGTGCTGCCCGCCGGCAGGTCGACCAGGATGCACTGCAGGTTGCCGAACCGGTCGACGTAGACGACCCACGAGCGCGGCGTCGTGCCAGCCGAGCCGCCGGTCTCGCCGGCGACGTCGCCGACGGCGAGTTGCCCGGTCGGTTCACCGGCGAGGTAGAGCGTCGTCGACAGGCTGCCGGTGCTCGCGTCGACGGCGCGGTAGCGCAGCTGGCTCTCGCCGAAGAAGTCCATCACCCAGGTGACCGCATAGCGGTTCGAAGGGTTGACGTTGGCGACGCGCGGCTTGCGCGCGGTGTCGACCACCGACAGCGCCAGCACGCTGCCGAGCGGCTGGCCGTTGCCATCGAGGCGCTGGCCGCGGATCGACGTCGTGGTCGACGTCGACGAGGCGTTGTAGCGGCGCTGCCAGACGAGCAGGTAGGTGTTGGTGGAGACGTCGTAGGCGAGGTCGCTGTCGGCGTCGGTCTCGTAGGGGTTGCCCGGAGTGCCGGCGAGCGGCACGGTGATCTGGAAGTTCGAGCCGACCAGCGGATCGAGCAGCAGCGGCCACTGCGCGCGGTCGACGAACGCGGCCGGCAGCGTCCACTCGAGGGCGCCATCGGCGAGACGCACGCTGCCGGGGCAGCGGACGCCGTTCGCGTCGATGCCGACGAGGCTGCCGTAGTGCACGCCGCCCTGGCCCTGGGAGAACAGGTGCGCACCGCCGGCCACGGCCCGGCCGTGCGGCGCCGCGTAGCCGCCGAGCGCGACCCGGACGACGAGGTCGCCGCCGGCGCCCACGGGGCGGGCGAGGACCAGGCTGTGCTCGAGGCCCGCCGGCGTGGCGGTGAACTGCTCGACGACGCCAGGAGCGCGGCGGTAGTGGACCTCGTCGCCCTGGACCTCGGGCTGCACCTCGGCCGCGAGGACCAGTTCGGCGCCGCCGCGGCGGATGGCCGCCGCCCGCAGCCGCAGGTCGAGCAGCACCGGCGACACCCGCCCGAGCACCGGCAGGAAGCGGGCGCCTTCGGCATCGAACTCGGCCTCCCAGTCGGGGCCGATGGCGATCGGCCGGCCGAGTTCGTCGGTGGTCACGGCCGCGCTGGGCAGCAGGGGCACATCCGGCGCCTCGGGCGCCTGCGCCAGGAGCAGCGGGCTGAACAGGGCCGCGAACGCGGCGCCGGGGAGGCGGATGGTCGGCATGGTCGGGGTGGCGGGTGGTGCGGTGGTGCGAACCTGGCCGCGGCCGTGCGCCCGCCGATGGAGCAGCGGACCGCGCGGCGGTTTCGTTCGCGGAATCCGCGGCCGCCCCGCCTCCCCAGAACCCGGCCGCTGCGCCGCGATCGGGCACCTGCCGGCGGGACGGCGCCTTGGGTCGCATCCCTTCGACGATGGCCGGATCGGGCACGCGTTGAGCGAGCCTCGGCGCGAGGCGAGCGCGACCCGCCCGGCTGCATTCCGCACGCGTTGCGCGGAGCGACGATCGGCGGTGCCCCACGGGGTCGTGTCGCCAGCCCGCGCGAACCCAGGCCGGCTCGCATGGGAGGGGATCACGGCACGCGTCGTGGCGAAGCAACGCGGTGCCAATGCATGATGGCAGGCCATGACCGGCCGCCGTTTCGCACAGGTGTTGACCTTGGCGCTCGCCGCTTGTGGCGCGGCGCTGGCGGTCGACGCGTGGTGGCACGGGGGACTCATGCGCTACCGGGTGTTCGGCGTCGCGCTCGGCGTGGTGATGGCGACGCCGCTCCTGGTCGTACTCGTGTTCGGCGACCGAGGCTGGCGCCTGCTGCGCCACCTGGTCTTTGCCCTGCTGCCGGTCACGGCCCTGCTGCTGGTGCTGGAGCTGGCGCTGCGCTCGACCGGCGTCGGCTGGTTCGCCGTCGAGACGGTTGCCAGCGAGCGGCTCGGTCACGCGCTCGCGCCAGGTCGTGGCGGGACGGACGACAACGGCTTCAGGAACGAGAGCGTGCCCGCGCGCGCCGACGTGGTGATCGTCGGCGATTCGCAGACCTACGGCCACGGTGTGGGCCGCGAGCAGTGTTACGTCCAGCAGCTGGCTGCCTTGACAGGGCGGGTGAGCTACGGCATGGCGCTCGGTGGCTACGGGCCCGTCCAGTACCGCGAGCTCGTGGAGCACGCGCTGGACCTGTCGCCGAGCGATGTCGTGGTCGCCCTGTACCTTGGCAACGACCTGATCGACGCGCACCGGTTCGCCTGGCTGCCGGTCGCGGAGGATCTGCGCAGCAGCGAGGTGCACTACGAGGGCCGCGACGAAGTGGTCGGCGTCCGTGCCCGGGCACCGAACCTGGCCATGGCGCTGGTCGACGCCGCCTGCTCCGCGTCACGCGTGATCGGTAGCAGTTGCGAACTCCTGCGCTCGGCGCTGCGCGGACAGGGCGGTTTGTACGTCCACGAACCGGGGGCTCCGCGCTGGACGGGCGGCGGCGTGACCACGCTGTTCCAGGTGCACCGGCTGCCGGCGCTCGATCCTGCAGAGCCGGCGGTACAGGACGGCCTCCGCATCACCAGGCTTTGCCTGCTCCGGATCGGCGAGCTCTGCCGACGGGCAGGAGCGCGCGCTTGGCTGTTGCTGTTGCCGACCAAGGAGGCGTGCTACCAGCGGTGGCTCGGTCAGGGTTCCCTGCCCGAGCTCGCGGCCGTGACGGCGGCGGAGGCCGAGGCGACCGCGGCGGTGGTCGCGATGGCCGCCGAAGCGGGACTCAGGCTGGTCGATCCGACCGCGGCCCTGGTGGCGGAACTGGCCGCTGGTCACGCCATGTGGCCCGCCGGCAGCGACGGGCACTTCGCCGCCGCGGGTCATGCGGTGCTGGCACGCGAGCTGGCCGCGGCGATGCGGTGACGTTCGCGCGCCGCCGATCGCGAGGCGACCGGACCGTCCCGATCGAGCGTCGCGCCACCGGCAGCGCGGTGCGTCGGTGCACTCGTCTGCGGGCCACTCTGGCGGGCAGGGGAATGCCGGGCCTTCGCCGTCGTCGGCGGTTAAGTGCCTGCGGGGGCTGCGCGGTGCGTTCGGCGGCGTGGCGATCGGGATCGCGAAGCGGCCGCGGGGGCGGATCCTCGACGAGCCGGGCGCGCGCGGGTCAGCGCCTGGTCGCGATCCCGTAGACGACGTTGGTCGCGATGTGTTCGCTGCCGGCGGCGCGCAACCCGCCCACCACCTCGTCGCGCACCCGCTGCGCCTCCCCTGGCAGCAGCTGGTCGATCGTCCACCGCAGCCCGGTGCCGAGCGCCACCGTCCAGAACTGCTCGGGAGCCGCCAGCGGCTGGCTGCCGGGTTCGTCGACCACCTGCACGTCGTCGAGGCCTGCCGCGGCGAACAGGTGCCGCAAGTCCGGGGCCGACTGCACGCGATCCCAGGGCCGGAAGGCGTCGGCGAGGTCCGGGCGCAGCCGGCGAACGGCGTCCAGGAACAGCGTGTAGGCCGGCGCGAAGAACGAGGGCCCCCAGATCGTGAGGGCGAGCCGCCCCCCCGGCCGCAGCCGCCGCCACAGGGATCGCACCTGCCGCACCATGTCCGCGGCGAAGAAGATGCCGAACACGCAGACGACGGCGTCGAAGTGCCGCGCCGGCAGCCGCAGCTCGGCCATGTCGGCGCGCTGGAAGTCGACCCAGCCGAGGCCCTCGGCCCGGGCCTTCGCCGCCGCCTGCTCGAGCAGGCGCGCCGACAGGTCGACGGCGACCACCCGCCCGCGTGGACCGACGGCGCGCGCCGCCGGCAGGGCCGACGCGCCGGTGCCGCAGCAGACGTCGAGCACGCGCTGTCCCGGCCGCAACGCGAGGCGCGCGACCGTGCGCCGACCGTAGCGGTCCCAGAACTGCAGCGGGGCGGCATCGAAGTGGTCCGCCGCGGCGTCGTAGGCCGCGCCCGTCCGCTGCAGGGACGCCGCGCCGGGATCGCCGACGGCCGTCATCCCCGCCCCCCCGGATCACGGTCGCCGCCAGCGGGCTTGCCGCCGACCACGACCACGAACTCGCCAGGGATCCGGTAACCACCGCCGTGCCGGAACGGGGCGATCGACGCCAGGTACTCGTCCTCGGCCGCCGCCCGCGTCGCCCCGTCGAAGCGATGGTTGGCCAGCGCGACCGGACCGCCTCGGAACGCAGCGACCAGCGCGTGCTCGTCGTCGGCGTAGACCAGTTCCGTCGCGAGCCGTTCCGAGCGCACCTCGACGAAGCCGGCCGCCGCGAACTCACGGGCAAGCGTCGGCCCGGTGCCCAGGCGGAAGAACAGCGGGCACACCTCGGACCGCACCCGGCGGTCGACGATGCCGAAGATGGCCTGCCAGCCGCAGCGGTCGCGCGCCCCCCAGACGGCGGCGGCGGCGCGCCCTCCCGGCTGGAGGACCCGGTACTGCTCGCGCAGGGCGGCAGCCGGATCCGGCACGTACATGAGCCCGAGGGCCGACAGGACGACGTCGAAGCTCGCGTCGGCGAACGACAGCGCCTCGGCGTCCATCCGCTGGAACTCGACCGCGTCCCCCGGGCAGGCGCGGGCGATGGCCGCGTCGACCATCGCCTCGGCGAGATCGACGCCGACCACGCGGCCGTCCGGCGCGACCGCCCGAGCCGCGGCCAGGCTGACGATGCCGGTGCCGCAGGCGACGTCCAGCACACGCTCGCCCGGGCGCAAGGCGGCGAGCTGCAGCATCAGGTCCTGTGCCGGACGCAGTTGCGTCCGCCAGCCGTGCTCGTAGTCGCCCGAGGCCAGGTCCCAGCCGTAGCGCTGGATGCGTCGTTGCAGGCGTGCGTCCACCGTGGTTCTCCCGGGGTTCCGGTCAGGTGCGCAGTCGGGCGACGGCCGACCCGGTGGTCGGGTCGAGGATGCGCTTCACCTCGACGACGCTGGTGATCGGCGCGCTGGTGAGTTCGCTGTGGCGCCGCACGACGGCCTCGTCCTCGGCCAGGAAGACGCAGTAGGTGCGGTCCTTGCCGACGTAGCTGTGCACCCACTGGATGCGATGGTCGAGTTCGGCGATCGCCTCGTTGGAACCGAGGGCGAGTTGGCGGAACTCCTGGTTGCTGGCGTTGCCGAGATTCGGCATCTCACGCTCGACGATGAACTTGCGCATGGCACTGGCTCCTTTCCTGGATGGTTGGTCGTGGCACCGACGTGGTGCCAGGGACCATGGCGCAGTCCGGCCCCTTGGCCTGCCAACCAGAGGAGAGGAACTACAGGCTGCGGTCCGGTCGTCCCGAACGCGACCACCAGCGGCTGCAGCTGCAGCTGCCGATGGCCAGCAATCCCCAGACTCCACGCAGCGCACGACCGCAGCGTGCGCCCGGATCCGCCCGCCACGGCAGCCCCCGGACCCCCCGCGACCCCTGCGCCGGGCCGCCTTGGCATCCGCCGGGGACTTCGCAAGCGCCCGACGAGTGGTCGGTTACTCCCGTGGAGACACGATGTGGAGGAACAGCCCCACGGCGAGAGGCACGAGCCAGCAGCTCGCTCGCTCGGCCAGGCTCCACCGGCAGATCCTGCCGCCGATCACCCCGCGCGGCGAGGCGTCACACGACGACCATGACCTCGTCGAGCGGTCGGCGCTCGAGCGCCTTCCTCGGCACCCGGCACCCATCCGCCGGATGGCCGACCGGGATGAGCAGGAACGGTCGCTCGTGCGCGGGCCTGCCGAGCAGGTCGCCGAGGAACGCCATCGGGCTCGGCGTGTGCGTCAGGGTCGCGAGCCCGGCAAGCTGCGCCGCCGCCAGGAACATGCCGCACGCGAGGCCGACCGACTCCTTCAGGTAGTAGACCTGCCCGCCCTCGTCGGTCTTCGTCAGCTGGAAGACGACGACGAGCCACGGCGCGACGGTCAGGAACTCCTTGTGCTCGTCGGTGCCGAGCGGCGCCAGGTCCGAGAGCCACTCGTCGTTGGCCCGGCGCGCGTAGAACTCGCGCTCCTCCTGCTCGGCGCCGGCGCGGATCCTCGCCTTGACGACCGGATCCTGCACGCAGACGAAGCGCCACGGCTGCTTGTTCGCCCCGCTCGGCGCGGTGTGGGCGCAGCGCACGAGCCACTCGATCCACGCGCGGGGCACCGGGCGGTCGCTGAACTCGCGCACGCTGCGCCGCCGCCGCAGCGCGTCGTGCAAGGTCGCCAGCGCCCGTTCGGGCGGAACGGGCGGCAGGTATCGGTCCGGGTACGGGACGAACTCGACGTCGACCACACGCCGAGGGTAGCGCGCGACCTGCGGCGTCGACAGCGGGCGCGCGCCCCCGGCCGTTCGCGACCCGACCGGAATCACTGCGCGCCGTCAACGTGAACCTGCCGCGTGGCAGTTCGATCGCGCAGTCCCCGCCACCGTCGAAGCCTGCCAGCCCGAACTTCGCCCTTCGGGGCGCCCGTGCAGGGGCCGACTCGTTCGCCGGGCGCTGCGCCAGGGGGCGCGGCGCCAGCGGTCGTCTGCGATTCGGGTCCGTCTTGCATGGTCGGTTCCGGGGAGGAGCCCGGATCGAACCGGCGGCCTCCACCCACGCCATCGAAGGCCGGTCGAGTCGCGCATGCGGATGGGAGCAGGCCGGAACCCGGGCTGGCATCTCCCCGCTGCGACTCGCTGCCCGAAGCCGACTGCGCCGCCTGCCGGCCAGCCCGGCAAGCCCGGCCAGCCGGCTCCGGAGCGAAGGGCGGAGCGCCGAGGAAGCGGCCCACCGGGCCGGCCCACGGAAGTCGGCGTCCGCGCGCTCCGCGGCGGTCGGCCAGAGCTACTGTGCCTGGCTTCGGCCATGGGCATCCTGGCGTCCGCTGCAACCTACTTCGCGGTCGTGTTCGGCGCCGGCTTCGTGCTGGGCGCGATCCGCGTGCCGTTGCTGGTCCCACGCCTCGGCGAGCGCACTGCGGAACTCCTCGAGATGCCGATCATGGTGCTGGTGATCGCGTTGGCGGCGCGCTGGCGGCAGCGGCGCACACCGGAGCTGCGGCCACGGCACCAGCTCGCCGTCGGTGCGCTGGCGTTGCTGATGCTGCTGGCCGTCGAGATCGCGTTCGGCGCGTTGCTCGCCGGCAAGGCCCCGCACGAGGTGCTGTTCGCACGCGATCCCGTCGCGGGCGCCAGCTTCGCTGCCGCGCTGCTGCCGTTCGCGCTGGCGCCGGCGTGGTGGGCCCGGCATGCGTCGCGGGCCGCCGCGCTGGCCCGTCGTGGCCCGAGCCCGCTCGATGGGTTCCTGCCGCATCCGGACGTGCAGAAGCGGCATGCGGCACTGGTGAAGGCGCCGGCCGACGTGGTCTTCGCCGCGGTGCGCGCCGTGGATCTCGAGTCCATGCCGCCGATCCGGTGCCTCCTGCGGCTGCGCGCGCGACTCCTGGGCACGAGGGCTGCGCCGCGCCCGCCGCAGCCATTCCTCGACGCGGTGACGGAGATGGGCTGGTGCGAGCTGGCCAACGAGCCGGGGCGGATCCTGGTGTTCGGCGCCGCCTGCCAGCCTTGGCTGCCCGACGTGCGGTTCGAGCCCGTGCCGGCTGCCGCCTTCGCCGCACATCCCGCGCCCGGTCGCGTGCTGATCGCCTGGAGCATCGCGGTCGAGCCCGTCGACGCCGGCGTGACGCGACTCACGACCGAAACGCGCGTGCTCGCGACCGACGCCGAGGGGCGGGCACGCTTCCGGCGCTACTGGCGCTGGGCGCGCTTTGGCATCGTCGCGATCCGTCGGCTGTTGCTGCCGGCGATCCGCCGCCGTGCCGAAGCCGACTGGCGCGCCCGCTGCGCGAGCGCAGGGCCGCCATGAACGGGCTGGCCGGCGAGGCGCTCGTGGTCGGCGCAGTTGCCCCCAGTTCCACAGCACCTCGCACAGCACGTACCGCCCGCTCGGCCTGGCCGTGGCCGGCTCAGGGCGTCTTCCCGAGCGTTCGCAGGTCGATGCCGGTGCTGTGCTGCACGTGCACCTGCAGGGTCGCTTGGTCCCCTTCCACCAAGGTGAACTCCACCCTGCCGCCGCCGCGCAGGCTCTGCGCCGAGCTGCCGCGCAGCACGCGGACCCGATCGGCGGTCCCGACGTTCGGGGCGAACGACACGTCGACCGCACCGGGCCCGTCGTTGTCGACCGCGACGAACGGGTTGTCGCCGAGCACTTGCAAGGAGGCCTTCGTCTCCGGCCGCAGCACGACCCCGAAGTGGGTGCTGCTGGTGCAGGCGGCGCCGAGGCACAGACACAGGGCGATCAGGGACGGCAAGGAACGGGGGCTGCTGACCATGGGTGATGGGTGCTACGAGGGCATCGTCGAAGATTCCCTGCGGCGCGAGAAACCTGCGCGCACCGGCGTCCCGGCGCGCGTCCGGACCCCGCTCACGGCGCCGCAGCCGTGCCACCGCAGGCGCCTCCGGGCCCAAGGTCGTAGCCCTCGGCCACGAGGCGATTCCGGCGGGCGCGGCGGGCGCCGTCGGGATCCGCCCGTCATCGCGACGACCGCCACTGGCCGTCGGCCACCTGGGGCCCCATGGTGCCGTCCTGCCTTCGCCGCGCGTCGCTCCCGCCCGCCCTCCTGCTCGCGTCCTGCACCGCCACCGTGCATGGCTACAGCCATTGGGTGACCCACTCCTGGATGAGCGACACCCCGTGTGACGAACCGCAGCAGCTGGCGATCGACTGTGAGCCCGTCGCGACGACGTTGAGCACCGCGTTCTGCGCCCACGGCACCACCGGCGAATTGCTGCTGCGCCTCGTCGACCCCGATGGCGTCGAGCGCCTGCGCCAGACCGTGCACGCCGGCGCGACCGAGGGCCGGCAGAGCTGGCCGGCGCGCCGCGGCACCTGGCGGCTGGCCATCGAGCCGGCGGCGTTCGGCGGCAGTTACTCGATCACGGTGACGGCGAACGACCAGCCGGTCGTCGTCGCGCTGCGGCTCGCCGAGGACCTGGGGCGATGACGCGCCGTCCGCTGCCATCCCCGCGCGCCTTCTGGTTCCCGGCCAGCTACGTCGCCCACGCCACCGAGGAGTACTGCTGTGGCGAGACCTTCCCGGTCTGGATCTCGCGCCTGGCCCACGTGCAGTTCACCGCCACGGCCTTCCTGTGGCTCAACGGCATCGCGCTCGGGGCGATGGTCGCGGCGGCTTGGTTCGCCACCCATCACGAACGGCTCCGCCTGCTGATCACGACGCTGGCCACCATCGTCACCATCAACGGCACCGCGCACGTCATCGGTTCGATCGCGACCGCCAGCTACTCGCCGGGCGTCGTCACCGGGGCCATCTGCTGGCTGCCGCTCGGCGTCGTCACGCTGCGGCGCAGCCGTCATGAACTGACCCGCGGCGCCTTCGCCACCGGCATCGCCTTCGGCGTGTTCGCGCATGCGGTGGTCTCGGCGATCGTGATCACCTCGTGACCGCCGCGCCGATGCGCACAGGAGAACCCGGCTGCGTCCCGGACCACCCGGAACCCGCGCGCGCACGATCCAGGTCGCCCGCCACCGCGTCAGGTGCACCGGAGGAAGTTGACGTCGGACTTGATGATGCCGCGCATCATGCATCCGGGCCCGGTCGTATTCGCCCGAGCCTCGAAGTGACGTGAGCCTTGGTGGTCGGCATCCTGACACCCGACTGCGTGCCCCACCCCCAGGCCCTTGGCGCGCTCGCTCGCACCGGGCGGGTGCTGGCGGCCGGTCCGGTCGAGGCGACCGACGGTGCGGCGACCGCGCCGGTACACGCCAGCGCGCGAACTGGACCGTGAGCGGGTTCTCAGTGGGCGTGTTCGGGCGGCGCGAACAGCACGAGCTCGACGCGTTCGGGCCCGTCGACGTAGGCGTCGTGGCCGGCCGGGATCTCGAAGAAGTCGCCCGCGCCGAGCCGCGTCTCCACCCCGGTCTCGACCATGCGGACGACGAGCTTGCCGCGCAGGCAGTAGCCGGTGTGTCGCATCGGGCAGGAGGAGGGCGAGCCCAGCAGCGGCTTCTCGTCGATCTCCCATCGCCAGCCCGGCTCGAAGATGGCATGCATGCCGGCCGTGCCGTCGGCCATCTTGACGATGGCGATCCGGCCGCGCGGCTTCATGTCGAGCAGTTGG
This sequence comes from Planctomycetota bacterium, assembly GCA_019636245.1. Taxonomy (GTDB): domain Bacteria; phylum Planctomycetota; class UBA1135; order UBA1135; family UBA2386; genus JAEUHS01. Next base: position 16,075 of record JAHBXX010000058.1, read on the forward strand.
TCGGGCGCTTCGAACCGTCGGGTCTCGATTGCGGGCTTCATCGGCAGCTGTCTCCGTTGGGTGCGGCGCACGTGGTACGCCCGGCGACGACGACTGCCGCCATGGACGCGTGGCGATGCTGCGCCCATGGACGCCACGAAGCAGGATGGTTCTTGCTGGCCTCGCCCCAGTCAACGCTGCGTGCCCGGGATGCAGCGACTTCCGCTGGCCGCGGCCGCGCCGCCGTCCGGCGCCATCAGGAAGCCATCCCGTGGGCGCGCAGGCAGGCGAGGATCAGCACGAAGCCACCGCCGCGACCACGACGGGCCCCGAGGGCCCCAGGCGACTCCGGTCCGGAGCGGCGTGCGGTAGGGGGTGGCATGACGGCTTGCGGTGATGGCCCGGCCGCGACCCGGCGCGGGCCGGCGGGGTGGAGGAACGCACGGTCAGACGTCGCCCGGACGTGGATCACCGGCACCTCCGGAATCATCCGGTCCACCAGCCACGCCGCCGTGTCCCCCATGCGCCATCCCGCACGACGGGCAGAAGCCGCGGCCCTGGCCCGAGCCCGCCGCCCGCCGCGATCGGGGTGCGCCATGGACCAGCCACGGTTACGTGGATCGCCGCCCCGCCAGTAGATTCCGGGTTGCGCGATGACACCCGACTTCACCCAGCTGCCGTACGGCTTCGACGAGTTCCCCCGCCCGACCGCCGCAACCTGGCAGCAGGCCGCCGGCGCCACTGCGCCCTGGACCTCGCCCGAGGGCATCGCCCACCGCGTGCTGCACACCGCCGCCGACGCCGACGTCCCCCACCAGGGCCACCTGCCCGGCATCCCGCCCTACCTCGGCGGGCCCTACGCGACCATGTTCGCGCAGAAGCCGTGGACGATCCGCCAGTACGCCGGCTTCTCCACCGCCGAGAAGACCAACGAGTTCTATCGCAAGGCCCTCGCCGCCGGCCAGCAGGGCCTCAGCGTCGCCTTCGACCTCGCCACCCACCGCGGCTACGACAGCGACCATCCGCGCGTCGCCGGCGACGTCGGCATGGCCGGCGTCGCGATCGACTCGATCGCCGACATGCGGATCCTGTTCGCCGGCATCCCGCTCGACAAGGTCTCGGTGTCGATGACCATGAACGGCGCGGTGATCCCGATCCTCGCGCTCTACATCGCCGCCGCACAGGAACAGGGCGTGCCCGCGGCGAAGCTCTCCGGGACCATCCAGAACGACATCCTCAAGGAGTTCATGGTCCGGAACACCTACATCTACCCGCCCGGACCGAGCATGCGCATCGTGCGCGACATCTTCGCCTTCTGCGGCGAACGCATGCCGAAGTTCAACACCATCAGCGTCAGCGGCTACCACATCCACGAGGCCGGCGCCTCGGCCGACCTCGAGCTCGGCTACACGCTCGCCGACGGCCTCGAGTACCTGCGCACCGCGATCGCGGCCGGCCTCGACGTCGACAAGGTCGCGAGCCGCATGTCGTTCTTCTTCGCGGTCGGCATGAACTTCTTCACCGAGATCGCGAAGCTGCGCGCCGCGCGGCTCCTGTGGAGCAAGATCGTCAAGGCGTTCGGCGCCAGGGACGACAAGTCGCTGGCGCTGCGCACGCACTGCCAGACGTCGGGCTGGTCGCTGGCGGCGCAGGATCCGTACAACAACGTCGTGCGCACCTGCCTCGAGGCGTTGGCCGCCGTGCTCGGCGGCACGCAGTCGCTGCACACCAACGCGCTCGACGAGGCGATCGCGCTGCCGACCGAGTTCTCGGCCCGCATCGCCCGCAACACGCAGCTCATCCTCCAGGAGGAGAGCCACGTCACGCACGCCGCCGACCCGCTCGCCGGCTCCCACTACGTCGAGTGGCTCACCGACCAGCTCGCCCGCAAGGCGTGGGCGCTGATCCAGGAGGTCGAGTCGCTCGGCGGCATGACCAAGGCGATCGAAGCCGGGCTGCCGAAGCTGCGCATCGAGGAGGCGGCGGCGCGGCGCCAGGCGGCGATCGACAGCGGCCAGGAGACCATCGTCGGCGTCAACAAGTACCAGCCCGCCCACCAGGAGCCGCTCGACATCCTGTCGATCGACAACACCGCCGTGCGCGCAGCGCAGATCGCGCGGCTCCAGGAACTCAAGCGCACCCGCGACGAAGGCAAGGTGCAGCAGGCGCTGGCGGCGATCACCCAAGGCGCACGCGGCGACGGCAACCTGCTGGCGCTGGCCATCGATGCAGTGCAGCTCGGCGCCACCGTCGGCGAGGTCAGCTCGGCGATGGAGGTCGTGTTCGGCCGCCACACCGCGAACCCGCGCACCGTGGCCGGCGTGTATGCTGCCGCCGGCAAGTCGATGCAGCAGCTCGGAGAAGCACAGCGCCGCACGCAGGCGTTCCTCGATCGCACCGGCCGCCGGCCGCGCATCCTGATCGCCAAGATGGGCCAGGACGGCCACGACCGCGGCGCCCGCGTCATCGCCAGCGCGTTCGCCGACATGGGCTTCGACGTCGACATCGGGCCGCTGTTCCAGACCCCCGACGAGGTCGCGCGCCAGGCGATCGAGAACGACGTGCACCTGGTCGGCATCAGCACGCTGGCTGGCGGCCACAAGACGCTGGTGCCCGAACTGGTGCGACTGCTGCGCGCGCAGGGCCGCGGCGACGTGCTCGTCACAGCCGGCGGCGTGATCCCCGAGCAGGACTGGCCGGCGCTGCGAGCGGCCGGCGTCGCCGAGGTGTTCGGGCCGGGCACCGTGATCCCCGACGCGGCGCTGCGGCTGCTCGACCTGCTCGACCGCCCGGCGAGCTGACCTGGCCGAAGGCCCGGCGTTCGGACCTCCGGCTGCCGGCTACGGCAGGCGGACCGCGTGCATCTCCGTGGCCGCG
>JAHBXX010000059.1 GCA_019636245.1 Planctomycetota bacterium
CGATGCTCCTCCATGGGGACGAGACGGCTGCTCGCGGCAATGGCCGGGCGATAGGGCACCCTCAAGGACGCTTGGGTCAGACCAGGAACCAGGTCGGCACGAGCACTCCCGATGGTGGCAGGTAATGGTCCGGCGGAGGGTGTCGGGTGGAGCGCGTATTCGATGTGTCCATAGCCGACCGTTGCAAGTTGGGCTGCTGCTCCTGCGGTGACCTTGATGTCCACCGAGACGTCGACTTCGTCGGGTAGAACGATGTCGTCGACTTCGAAGGTCCCGGGATCGGCACTCCTGAGTGCGACGCTTCTCTCGATGGGTGTAGACCAGCAAGGCGGGTGCACGCTCAGGACGATCTCGCCGCTTGAGATGCCGGCGAGGGGAGTCGCAGGGAGCGTGTACCTGCCCGCGTTGCATGTCGCCGCGGTTTCGCCGTCGGGAGCGCTCCAAACGCTTGCACCGACCGCCGGGGATCCATCGGTCCAACGTACGCGGCCCGCGATCTGGGTTCGCATGGCATTCGTTCGGCCGTTGGGGCAGGCCGGTGGGGCATCGATGGACGGCGCGAAGGGCTCGATCGCCGGATGCTCGGCGGGGGCATCGGCAGGTGGCGGTCGGTCGACCGCGGGTTGGAGGGCGACTCCACCGACAATCGCCAAAGTGACGAGAAGAGCCAGCAACATCGCGTGGCGGTGGAGTGCGTCATGCCTGGTCTGGATCTCAGGCTTCACGACCAAGTTCCGAACTGGCCGATGCCCCCGTTGGAGCCATCGTTGAGCCAGGCATTGCTCGCGGTGCCGCCGGGTTCGCGCACTGCCCCGAGGATGATGCCGTCACGCGAGATGACGAGCCACTCGACGTCGTCGATGACGACTCTGTCCCATCGCACGGTCAGCTCCACGGTGTCCGGTGGCGGATTGGGGTTGGGCCACTTGACCATGCCAGAGCCATTGGGTTGGCCAGAATTGCCGGCTCCGTCCAGTTCGAATGGGATCTCGATCGATCCGAACGTCGCAACACCCCCAACATTCTGGGCGCTTGCCAGTCCTGCGACGGCAGGGCGACAACCGCTCGACGGCCCAGTTCGACAACCGCATTCATGATGGCCTCCTTCTGCTTCTCCTTGTAGTCCCGTAGCTGGGTGCACCTGCACCAACGAGAGCTCACGAGACTATTGTGGATATGAGGGGGGGCTCACTTCGGAGGGGTGGAAAGTCTGCGCAGGGCGGAGCGGAAGGCGCGGCGTAGGTTGAACCTGGACATGCAGAGTTCCTTCGCAGCTCGGTGAATCGACATCCCCTCGCGGGCCAGCACGCAGACTACCTCGAACTGGCGGCCCCGCAGACGGTCGTTCCTCTGCGCCAGCGCGGCCAGCAGCGCCCTTCGTGAGGCCTGGGGCACGAAACGGGTCTCGGGTGGTTGCGCGTCGACGGAACTCAAGGCCCCTCGTCGCTGCATGCTACTTCGCGGCGCAAGTCGCTTTGCCGCATTCGCTGCGACGCGGCTGGCCCACCGCAGCCAGTTGCCGACCTGCTTGCCGGCCAGGATCGCGTTCTCCCACTGCTCGACTGCAAGGGTCACGGCGTCCGCGACGACCTGTCGCCGGCCCGTTATTCGCTGGGCGGAGCGGGTGGCTGCGCGTCGGATGGCCCCAGGAGTCGGAACACGGTTGTCGGGGTGGGCCGGCAAGAGGCAGCCTCACATGTTGCGCCGATACTGCCCGCCGACCGCGTAGAGCGCGGCCGACATCTGGCCGAGCGAGCAGACCTTCGCGGCCTCCATCAGGCTGGCGAACACGTTGCCGCCGTCCAGCGCGGCCTGCTGCAGCGCCGCCAGCGCCGCCGGCGCGCGGTCGGCGTGCACCGCGTGGAACTGGCGCAGTCCATCGATCTGCGCCCGCTTCTCGTCGTCGGTGCTGCGCATGACCTCGCGCACCACCTGGATCGGCGAACCGTCGCTGCCGAGGAACGTGTTGACGCCGACGATCGGCAGCTCGCCGGAGGCCTTGCGCGTCTCGTAGTAGAGCGACTCGTCCTGGATCTTGCCGCGCTGGTACATCGTCTCCATCGCGCCGAGCACGCCGCCGCGCTCCGACAGGCGCAGGAACTCGGCGTAGACGGCCTCCTCGACCAGGTCCGTCAGCTCCTCGATCACGAAGCTGCCCTGCAGCGGGTTCTCGTTCCTCGCCAGCCCCAGTTCCTTGTTGATGATCAGCTGGATCGCCATCGCGCGCCGCACCGACTCCTCGGTCGGCGTCGTGATCGCCTCGTCGTAGGCGTTCGTGTGCAGCGAGTTGCAGTTGTCGTAGATGGCGTAGAGCGCCTGCAGCGTGGTCCGGATGTCGTTGAAGTCGATCTCCTGCGCGTGCAGCGACCGGCCCGACGTCTGGATGTGGTACTTCAGCATCTGGCTGCGCTCGCTGCCGCCGTAGCGGTGCTTGATCGCCTTCGCCCAGATGCGCCGCGCGACCCGGCCGATGACCGCGTACTCGGGATCGGTGCCGTTGCTGAAGAAGAAGCTGAGGTTCGGCGCGAAGTCGTCGATCGCCAGGCCGCGCGACAGGTAGTACTCGACGTAGGTGAAGCCGTTGGCGAGCGTGAAGGCGAGCTGCGTGATCGGGTTGGCGCCGGCCTCGGCGATGTGGTAGCCGGAGATCGACACCGAATAGAAGTTCCGCACCCTGTTCTCGGTGAAGAACTGCTGCACGTCGCCCATCATGCGCAGGGCGAACTCGGTGCTGAAGATGCAGGTGTTCTGCGCCTGGTCCTCCTTGAGGATGTCGGCCTGCACCGTGCCGCGCACCGCCGACAGCGTCTCGGCGCGGATCTGCGCGTAGACGTCCGCCGGCACCACGTCGTCGCCGCTGGCGCCGAGCAGGCGCGCGCCGAGGCCGTCGTGGCCGGGCGGCAGGTCGCCGCGGTAGCGCGGCGGCTCGAGGCCGAGGCGCGCGTGGCGCTCGGCGATGCGCCGCTGCGCGGCCTCGAGCCCGCCGTTCCCGGCCAGCCACCGTTCGCACTGCTGGTCGATCGCCGCGTTGAGGAAGAACGCCAGCAGCATCGGCGCCGGACCGTTGATGGTCATCGACACCGACGTCGTCGGATCCCTGAGGTCGAAGCCGCTGTAGAGACGCTTGGCGTCGTCGAGCGTGCAGATCGAGACGCCGGCATTGCCGACCTTGCCGAGGATGTCCGGTCGTTCGGCCGGATCCTCGCCGTAGAGCGTGACGCTGTCGAACGCCGTCGACAGCCGCTTGTACGGCTGCGCGTGCGACAGGTAGTGGAAGCGCCGGTTGGTGCGCTCGGGGCCGCCCTCGCCGGCGAACATGCGCGTCGGATCCTCGGCGGTGCGCTTGAACGGATAGACGCCGGCGGCGAACGGGAACCGGCCGGGCACGTTCTCGGCGAGCAGCCAGCGCAGCCGGTCGCCGAGGGAGCGGTAGCGCGGCAGCGCGACCTTGGGGATCGCCAGGCCGGCCAAGGAGCGGGTGTGGTTGGCGACCTTGACGGTGCGCTCGCGCACGCGGAACTCGAAGTGCTCGGCGGTCAGGCTGGCGACGAGGTCGTCCCAGCCGCGCAGCAGATCGAGGCACTCCGGCGCCAGCGCGCCTTCGGCGGCGCGGCGGTGCCGCTCGAGCTCCGCGCGCGCGGCCGCCGCATCATCCGGCAACGCGGCCAGGGCGCCGGCGAGCACGTGGCAGCGTTCGGCGAGGTCGCTCTGCTCGCGGACCCAGGCGTCGTACTTGCGGTTCGCCTCGACGATCTCGGCGAGGTAGCGCACGCGCTCCGACGGGATCACGTGCGTGGTCTCGGGCTCGCCCTCCGGCAGCGGCAGCGTGCTGGCGAACCGGCCCGGCCGCCGCTGGTCGAGCGCCGCCGCGATCCGGCGGTAGAGGCGGTTGGTGCCGGGATCGGCGAACGTCGCCGCCATCGTGCCGTGCACGGGCATCGCCTCGAGCGGCTGGTCGAAGGCCTTGCGGTTGCGCTGGTACTGCTTGCGCACGTCGCGCAGGGCGTCGCGGGCGCCGCGGCGATCGAACTTGTTGATCGCCACGAGGTCCGCGTAGTCCAGCATGTCGATCTTCTCGAGCTGGCTCTGGGCGCCGAACTCCGGCGTCATCACGTAGAGCGAGACGTCGGCGTGTTCGACGATCTCGGTGTCGCTCTGGCCGATGCCGCTGCTCTCCAGCAGGATCAGGTCGAAGCCGGCCGCGCGCAGCACGGCCAGCGCGTCGCGCACCGCCTCGGCGAGCGCGGCGTTGGCGCGGCGCGTGGCCATCGAGCGCACGAACACCCGCGGATCCGCGGCGGCGTTCATCCGGATGCGGTCGCCGAGCAGGGCGCCGCCGGTCTTGCGGCGGCTCGGGTCGACGCACAGCACGGCGACGCGATGGCGCGGGAAGTCGAGCAGGAAGCGCCGCAGCAGCTCGTCGATCAGCGAACTCTTGCCGGCGCCGCCGGTGCCGGTGATGCCGAGCACCGGCGCCGGCTGCCGCGTGGCGGCCAGCAGGTCCTGCACGCGCTGCCGGTGGCGGTCCGGGAAGTTCTCGCACAGGCTGATCGCGCGGGCGACGGCGCGCGCGTCGTCGGCGCGCAGCGGCGGCAGGTCGTCGCCGGCCTGCACGGTGGCGAAGTCGCACCGCCGCAGCATGTCGTCGATCATGCCCTGCAGGCCCAGCGCGCGGCCGTCGTCGGGCGAGTAGATGCGCTCGATGCCGTAGTCGTGCAGGGCGCGGATCTCCTCGGGCAGGATCACGCCGCCGCCGCCGCCGAAGATGCGCACGTGGCCGGCCGAACGGTCCCGCAGCATGTCGAACATGTAGCGGAAGAACTCGTTGTGGCCGCCCTGGTAGGACGTCACGGCGATGCCCTGGGCGTCCTCCGCGATCGCGGCGTCGACGATCTCCTGCACCGAGCGGTTGTGGCCCAGGTGCACCACCTCGGCCCCGGAGGCCTGGGCGATGCGGCGGAAGATGTGGATCGAGGCGTCGTGCCCGTCGAACAGGCTGGTGGCGGTCACCAGCCGGATCTTGTGCTGCGGGCGGAACGGCGGCTCCGCGCCGGGCGACGAGGGCGCGGCCGCGGGGGAGGACGCGTGGGTGGCCGCCGGAGTCACGATGCCGACCGGGGTGCAGGACGACGGTTCACGACGCCACTCTAGCCCGGACGCTCCGGCAGCGGAACGGCCGCGCGCCGGCGGGGTTGCGCCTCGTCCGGGACCCCGGCCCGGAACCGCGGCGGCTACTCGGCGGCGGCTTCCTCGGCGGACAGCGGCGAGTAGTGCTGGGCGACGATCTTCCAGTCGTCGCTCATGCGGCACAGCGAGAACGTGCAGCGGCCGCCCTGTTCGTGGTTGCGCCCCTCGGGATCGACCTGGCTCAGCCGCCAATTGCCGATTACGGTCGCGAACTGGTCGTCGAACACCTGGAAGTCCAGGTCCTTCAACTCGAGCCGGACCGCCTCGAGGTAGCGGAACTCCTGGTCGAGCACCTCCTCGAACTCGCCCCAACCACGGTCACGGCGGCCGGATGCGTCGAGGTTCTGGAAGCGCTTGTCGGTCCAGAAGTGCGAGCGGAAGGTCTTCAGGTCGCGGCTGTTGAACGCCTGCCGCATGCTGCGGAAGAAGTCGTCCAGTTCCTTCAGGCTCTCTACGCTCATGAAAAGTCCTTACGGGCCCGGGCGCGTCCCGGCAGGCCGGCGTCCCAGGCAGCGACGGCAGGGGGCAGGACCCTACCGGGTGATGTGTCGGTACAGCGGCTCTGCGGCCTTGTCGTAGACGACCTTGCCGTTGACCAGGGCGATCGTCACGAAGGTGGCATAGTGCAACGGGTCGCCATCGAGAATCAAGACATCGGCGTCCTTCCCCGCCTCGAGCGAGCCGATGCGGCTGTCGACCCCGAGCAGGCGAGCAGCATCCAAGGTGATCGTTCGCAAGGCCTTGCGGCCGTCCAATCCACCGCGGACGGCATACGCTGCGTCGACATGGGGGGTGTTGAGGTCCTGGCCGAGGATGCCGCCGGTGCCGACGCCGGCGCCCCCGAACATGCCAACCGGGCAGGTCACTGCAACCGGCACGCCGGCCTTGGCCAGGATCGCCGCCGAGGCGAGGTTGCTGCCCGTCCGGTCGGGGTTCTGCGGGTCGGCCGGGCGCCGGTCCCGCGGGCTGAGGTAGACCATCGAACCCGTGGCGGCGATCTCGTCGGGCAGCAGCCAGGCGCTGACCGGCTTCTGCAGCACCACGCCGCGGCCGAACAGCCGCGCCGTCGCCAGGGCCTGCCGGATCGCGTCGACGTCGTCGCTGCGGGCGGCGCCGCGCCGGCCGCCGCCGAACATGCCCATGCCGCCGCCGCCCAGCTGGACCCACAGCATCGCCTGGCCGCGCAGCACGGCGATGACCTTGTCGGTGCCGGGCGGCATCGCCGGCTCCTTGGCGTTCGGGTCGGCGGCCTTCTGCTTGGGGAACTCCTCGAGCGCCTTCAGGTAGTCGCGCGCCTTCTGCACGGTCTCGGCCAGCTTCTCGCGGTCGCCGAGGCTGAGTTCGGCGGCGAGGCCGAGCACCGCGTCCTCCTTGAGGACCATGCCCTTGGCGTCGCCCCAGGCCAGCTTGACCACGGCATTGCTGCCGCTCGGCATCGCCGACGATCCGGTCGAGCCGGCGAGGAACGCGGTGATGCCGGCGGCGAGTCCCTGCTTGATCTCCGGATCGAACGGGTTCACGCCGTCGGCGAACGGCGTGCCCCTGCCGGCGCCCATGCCGTTGCCGAGGACGCAGACGAAGCCGGGGCTCACGACCTTGCCCTTGGCGTCGAGCACCGTCGCGCCCTCGGGCACGGCGAGGTTGTGGCCGACGGCTTCGATCTTGTCGTCGGCGATCAGCACCGTCGCGCCGGTCAGGCGCTGGCCGGTGCCGAGGTGCACGTCGCCGCCGACGATGGCGACGTGGTGTTTGGGCTTCGCTGCCGGCGCCTCGGCCGGCTTGGCGGCGGCGGGTGGCGGCGCACCGTCCCCGGCGCCGTCGGGGCGCGGACCGCGGCGACCGCGGCCCTGCGCGTGGCCGTCGACGGCGAGCGTCAGCACGAGGCCGGCGAGCAGCGCGGTGCGGCCGAGCCAGGGGACCACGGCGGTCGGGTGGGTGGCGTTCATGGTTCCTTCCGGATCTCGCGGCCTTCGAGCCATACCTGCAGCAGTTCGCCGGTCGGCGACAGCGGGTCGCCGCGGAACACCAGCAGGTTCGCGTCCTTGCCGACTTCCAGCGTGCCCACGCGCGCGTCGATGCCGAGCACCTTGGCCGGCACCAGGGTCACCGCGCGCAGGGCCACGTCCGCCGGCAGGCCGGTGCGCACCAGTTCCATCAGGCGGAAGAACAGCATGCGCACCGCGACCGGGTTCTCGCCCAGCACGAAGCCGAGCTCGATGCCGGCTTCGTGCAGCGTGCGGGCCGGGTGGATCAGGTGGCGCGAGCGCGGCACCGTCGAGAGGTCGGGCGGCAGCAGCACCGGGCACTGCAGGGCCCGCAGCGGTTCGAGCACCTGATCGACCGTGCCGTTGGTCGGGTCGTGCCGGCCCACCACGACGGCGCGCGGGAACTTCACGTCGTCGCCGACGGCCTGCTGCCAGTGCAGGAAGTCGGCCGCGGAGTCGATCTGCACGATCGCCCGGCGCTTGCCCTCGAGCAGGTCGGCGAGCACCTCGAGGTTCTCGTCCTTCGGCGGTTCGGGGCGCCTGGCCGGTTCCGGTGGCTTCTCGCCCGGCTTCGGCTCGGGCTTGGGCTCCGGCTTCGGTTCGGGCTTCGGTTCGGGCTTGGGTTCGGGCTTGGGTTCCGGTTTGGGTTCCGGTTTGGGTTCCGGCCTGGGCTCCGGGCCGGGCTCGGGCTTCGGCGGCGTCTCGCCCTTCGGTGGTTCCGTCCTGGCGGCGGCCGCCGGCGGCGCCTCGGCCGGCTTCGGCGGCTCCTTGCGCTCCTGCACGCGCTGCTGCGCCTTGGCCAGCGTCTCCTTGAGCAGTTTCTTGGTCGCCGCGTTGCGCACCATCGTGACCTGCACGAAGGCCGTCTCGACCAGCGTCAGTTGCTCGAGCGTCTTGCCGTCGGGGCGCAGCACCGCGCCAAGCCCCGGGAAGCCGCCGCCGGGGGGCGTCAGCGCCAGCGAGGTGACGCCGGCGCGCAGCAGGGCCTCGAACACCTCCTGCCGTGGGTGCAGCCCGGCCACGACCTTGGCGGCGGCGCGGTTGCCGGCGTCGGTCGGCGCCGGCGACGGATCGGGCACCGGTTCGCGGCGGCGACCGCGGGTGCGCTCCTCGCCGCGCGGCGCGGCCTGGCCGCCGAGGCCGGCCCGCGACGAGGCGCTGACCAGGCCGGGCAGGATCGTCATGCCGGTGGCGTCGACGATGCGCGCGCCGGCCGGCGGCGTGACGTCGGCGCCGATCGCCTCGATGCGGCCGTTGCGCACCACCAGCGTGCCGCGCTCGATCGCGGCGCCGGCGATCGGCAGCAGCCGGGCGTTGGTGAACGCGACCGGGCGCCGGTCCTGCGCCGCCGCGGCGGCGGTCAGGACCAGCAGCAGGGCCAGGGGGCTGAGCTTCTGCGTCATCGCACGTCTCCGAGTCGGTGCACGAGGTTGCCTTCGATGTAGACCGCGAGCGGCGGATGCCGCGGATCGAGCGGATCGCCGACGGTGACCTGGAAGTCGGCGTCCTTGCCGACCGCCAACGAGCCGGCGCGGTCGGCGATGCCGATCTGGCGCGCCGGCTGGATCGTCACGGCGCGCAGCGCCGCGTCGTAGGGCAGGCCGAGCCGGATCGCCATCGCCGCCTGCAGTTGCAGTTCCTCGGCGGCCACGACCGGCGCGTCGGTGTTGATCGACAGGTCGTGGCAGCCGACGTCCCAGTAGGCCTGGCAGGTGCCCTGGAAGCGGCCGTCGCGATCGAACTCGTACATGCGCGGCCCCAGGTTGACCGGGGTGCCGCGGCGGGCCAGCGCATCGGCGGCCAGCCAGCCGTCGAAGCAGCCGTGCGACAGCACCATGCGCAGGTCGAACACGTCCTGGAACATGCGCGCGGTGGCGATGCAGTCGCGGGCGCCGGCGGTGTGGATCAGCACCGGCACCTGCTTGTCGAACACCGCGCGCAAGGCTTCGAGTTCGGGCTCGAGCGCGGGGCGGCCGGCGGCGCCGGCGGCGAACGCCCGCCACGCGGCGGCGTAGGCCCGGCCGCGCTCGAGCAGCTGCACCAGCAGCTCGCTGCTGCCCATGCGTGTGAGGCCGAGGTCGCCGCTGCGGCGCTCGGGGTTGAAGCCCTGCGCGACCTTCATCGCGCCCAGCTCGCGCACGACCAGGCGCTCGAGCGGTTCGTTCCAGCGCATCTTCAGCAGCACGCCGAAGCCGCCGATGTTGGTGCCCGAGCCGGGGATGAACAGCGTCGTCGTGACGCCGCCGGCGGCGGTGCGGCGGATCGCTTCGTCGCTCGGCTTCACCACGTCGAGGGTGCGCAGCTCGGCGTTCAACGGCTGCACCATGTCGTTGATGTCGCCGCCGCCGCCGCTGACGTGGTGGTGCAGGTCGACGAAGCCGGGCGACAGCCAGGCGTCGCCGTGGTCGATCGTGGCGGCACCGGGCGGGACCGCCGTCGTCGCGCGCGGGCCGAGGGCCACGATCCGGCCGCCCTGCTCGACGAGGACCCCGCGTTCGATCGGCGGCCCGTCGACCGTGAGGATGCGGGCGGCGAGATGGGCGGTCGCCGTGGGGTCCTGCGCCGTGGCCGCGGCCGCGAGCCACAGGCACGGGAGCAGGAACCGCGAGGCGGGGGGGCGGAGGCGCACGGCGGTAGGGTTCAGAACACCGGGCGGCTCGGGTCGCGCCGGTAGCAGAGGGTGCCGTTCACGACCAGCAGTTCGACCCAGGAGCGCGGGTCGATCGGGTCGCCGCTCCAGACCGACAGGTCGGCGTCCTTGCCGACCTCGAGCGAGCCGGTGCGGTGGTCGATGCCGGCGAATCGGGCCGGGTTGATCGTCAGGCCGCGCAGCGCCCATTCGTGCGGCCAGCCGAGCCGCACCGCCATCGCCGCCTGCAGCGTCAGCTGCTCCTGGGGGACCACCGGCGAGTCGGTGTTGACGCCGAGGCCGTCGGCGCCGAGGCCGAGCACCGGCTGTCGCCAGCCGTGCTGCCCGCCGCGCGACCAGTTGCCGAGCAGGCCCTCGAAGCGGCCGGTGCGGTTGTCGAAGTAGTACTGCCGCGGGCCGCCGGCGATCGGCACGCCGGCGCGCAGCATGTCCTCGCTGAGCCGGTAGGCGTCGAACGTGCCGTGCACGACGACCGTCCACAGCTCCAGCTCCTGCCGCAGCTGCTGCAGCGTCTGCAGCACGACCTGGTAGATCTGCGTGTGCACCGACACCGGATACTCGTGGCGGAACAGGCCGCGCAGCAGTTCGAGCGTGGGGTCGGCCTTGGGCTGCGGGCCTTCGCCGCGCTGCCAGGCCTCGTGCTGCTGCCAGTAGCGCCTGCCGTCGAGCAGGGTCATGCGGATGCCCTCGCTCATGCCCATCATGTCGGTGCCGAGGTCGCCGCTGCCGCGCTCGGGGTTGCCGGCCTGGGCGATCTTCAGGCTGCCGGGGAAGCGCACCAGCGCCTCGTCGGGCGTGCGCCCCCAGGTCTTGGTCAGGGTGCCGAAGCCGCCCATGTTCGAGCCGGAACCCGGGATGTAGAGCGCGGTGCTGACGCCGCCGGCGCGCGCCGCCAGGATCTGGTCGTGGTCGAGCGTGATCAGGTCGAGCGTGCGGAACTCGGGGTTGGTCGGGTGGACGGTGTCGTTGAGGTCGAAGCTCTCGCTGGCGATGTGGCAGTGCAGTTCGACCAGGCCGGGCATCAGGATCGCGTCGCCGCAGTCGACCCACTCGTAGCCGGCGGGCACCTTCACGGCGCTGGCGGGACCGACGGCCTCGATGAGGCCGTTGCGCGTCACGACGACCCCGTCCTGGATCGGGGCGGCCGTGATCGGCAGCACGCGCGCGGCGCGGAACGCGTAGCCGGGGCTCGGCAGGCCGCGCGGGCCCCACTTCGCCACCTGGTGGTCGGCCTCGCTCGCCGGCCGCCGCGGATGCCAGACCTCGAACGAAGGCGCGGCCGCGGCCGGCGCGGCGGCCGCCTGGGCCGGGATCGCCGCCGCGAGGCAGAGCGCGGCGGCCAGCAGTCGGGGCTCGGGCAGGTTCATGGGCGCTCCCGGTGGTCGACCACGACCACGCCGTTGCAGACGACCAGCAGCACGCGGCTCTGGGGCTCGAACGGGTTGCCCGAGAACACCACCAGGTCGGCGTCCTTGCCGCGCTCGAGCGAGCCGATGCGGTCGGCGAGCTGGAACGCGCGCGCCGGCCACAGCGTCAGCGCCGCCAGCGCGTCCTGGGGACCGAGGCCGTAGCGCACGGCGTAGGCGACGTGCAGCGGCAGGTGGCGGGCGCCGGCGCACTCGCCGCTGCCGAACAGGACCGGCAGGTCGCGGTCGCAGAACACGGCCGCGGCGTTGCGCAGCTCGCCGACCTCGTCGCGCACGGTCTCCGGGCCGAGCAGGACCGGCGGGCGCTTGCCGGCGGCGAGACCGGCCTCGTCGAGCAGGTCGTCGGCGCCGTCGAGCACGTAGGCCAGCTGCTCCTTCTCGAGCAGCTCGATCACGCTGCGGATCGCGGCGGCGCGGCTGCACCGCACCACCAGGGCGCCTCGCTTCTCGAGCACGGCGCGCATCGGTTCGAGGCCCTCGTCGACCTTCGGCGCCTTCGGCCGACCGTCGTCCTCGACCTTGGCGCCGGCGGTCTTGCGGGCGCCGTCGCCGGCGCCCTTCGCCGTGCGCCGGCCGGTCACCTCCTGTTCGCCCATGCGGCCCATCGCGAACTTGCCGGTGAGCTGGTCGCCCTGCAGGGTCGCTTCGAGGGTCGCCGAGCCGCCCATGCCGCGGAACTCGAGCTTCAGCTTGCCGTCGGCCCAGGAGCCGGACGTGATCTCCTGCGCTGGCATCTCGCGGCCGGCGAAGGCGATGCGGATCGTGCCGGTGACCTTGGCGCCGTCGAGCTTGAGCTCGAGCGTCACCTTGATCTGCATCTGCCCCTGCACGTCGATCTCGGCCTCCCAGGTGCCGCTGACCGGGTCCTCGACCGGCGCTGCGTCCGGGGTCGCGCCGGCCGGTGGGGTGGGGGGCGCGGCGGGCTTGCTGCGTTCGCCGCGCTGCCATTCGGCCAGCGCCGTCTCGTACTTGCGCCACTGCTCGACGTAGCGCTTGCCGCGCTCGATCTGGTCGGCGACGGCCTTGATCGCGTCCGGCGCGACGGCGTCGTGCGCGAGCCGCAGGCCGGCGACCGGGCGCAGCACCATGCCGTCGCGGCTGCGCGCGCCGGTCTTGATCGCGGCGATGCGGCCGTTGACGGCGCCGCCGTCCTTGCCGGCGACGAGCAGCGTGGTCAGGCCGGCGGCCAGGGCGCCCTGGAACATCGGGTCATCGTGCTCGATGGCGTCGTGCAGGCGCTGGTTCGGCGCGCCGTTGGGCACGCCGGTGCCGTCGCCGGCGAGGCCGAGGTGCGAGAACGCGTCGACGAAACCCGGCGTCATCACGCCCTCGGGCAGGTCGACCACCGTCGCCCCCTGCGGGATCGCCAGTTCCTCGCCGACGCCGCGGATCCGGCCGTCCTGGACGAGCACCACGCCGTTCCGGAGCACGCGGCCGGTGCCGTCGAGCACGCGGCCGGCGCGCACCGCCAGGGTGCGGCCCGGGGCGGGCCGCGCGTAGGCGCGCCGACCGTCGATCCAGGTCGATTCGACCATCGTGCCGACCGCGAGCGGGTCGCCGGTCAGCACCACGAAGTCGGCGTCCTTGCCGGGCGCCAGGCTGCCGACGCGCGCGTCGACGCCCAGGATCGCGGCGGCCTCGGCGCCGATCGCGCGCAGGGCGCGGTCGCGCGGCAGGCCGTGCCGCACGGCGATCGCGACCGCCATCAGGTAGTCGCGCAGCGACACGCCGGCGGCGGGCGCGATGCCGATGCGCATGCCGGCGGCGGCGGCCCGGGCGGCGGCGTCCGGCTGGTCGTCGAACGCCTCCTGGCGGCGGTCCTCGCCGCCGGGGCTGCGCTGGCCGAACCGCACCGGCACGCGGAACGTCGCCGCGATGCCCTGCGCGGCGGCCTGCGCCGCGACCGCGCCGATCTGCTGCGGATCCTCCAGCACCATGCGCAGGCCGAGTTCCTGTTGCAGTTGCAGCGCGCGCGCCACGTCGTGGCCGCGGGCGGCGCCGACGCGCAGCGGCAGGCGCCCGGCGACGACGTCGGCCAGCGGCCGTTCGTCGTAGCGGTGCTCCGCCGCGCCGCGGCCGCCGGGAGCCCGGTCCGCGTCGGTGGCGGCGGCGAACAGCGCCCGCAGCTCGGCGAGCACGGCGATGCGCGCCGTCGGCGTCTGTATCCGGGAGCCGACCAGCGGGTCGTCGGCCGTCGGGTGCGGCGCCGGCTCGAACACGCGCGGCGCCTGCAGCGCCGCGTCGCCGAGGTTGACGCGCAGGCAGGCGTTCTCGGTCAGCACGCGCTCGACGAGATCGGTGCCGGCGAGCTTCACCACCGCGCCCTGGCCGGAGACCAGGCGGTTGCGGCCCGGCGACAGGTAGGCCGTGGTGACGCCGCCCTGCAGCGCCGGCAGCCACTTGCGGTCGAAGTCGAAGCCGTCGATCGCCAGCGCGTCGGGCGCGACCTGGTAGTCGGAGTCGTCGGCGTTGGCGAGGTCGGTGTCGACGGCGACGATGCCCGGCATGACGACGCCCGCGCCGGCGTCGACCACCGGCAGGTCGGCCGGTGCCGCGGCGGCGCCGGCGGCCTGCACCTTGCCGTCCCGGACCACCAGCCAGACGTCGCGCAGCGGCGCGCCGCCGTCGCCGAGCAGCAGGGTGCCGCAGCGCACCGCGAAGTCGCGCGCCGGCGCCTCGTCGGCGCTGCGCGAAGCGGCGCCCTGCGCCGCGGCGCCGAGGGCCAACACCGCCGCGGCCGCCGT
Organism: Planctomycetota bacterium; assembly: GCA_019636245.1. Taxonomy (GTDB): domain Bacteria; phylum Planctomycetota; class UBA1135; order UBA1135; family UBA2386; genus JAEUHS01. Next base: position 13,994 of record JAHBXX010000059.1, read on the forward strand.
GGCCGAAAGCCCGCGCACGGACGGGATCATCGGCCGCCGTCCTTGGGCTTGCCGTTCGCCCCTGCCCCGCCGCCGGTCGCGTCGCCGTTGCCCTCGGGCCCGGCCTTCGGCGTCTGGCCGCCGCCCTCGGCGGGCTTCGCCGCCGGCGCGAGGTCGCGCGCGAACAGGTACTTGAGCTTCGGATCCTGGCTGCGCTCGTAGACCACTTCGCCGTCGAGCACGACGGTGTCGACCCAGCTCGTCGCCTGCAGCGGATCGCCGGTCAGGATCTGCAGGTTGCCGAGCATGCCCTCGGCCAGGGCGCCGACCTGGTCGCCGAGGCCGAGCAGGCGCGCCGGCACGGTGGTCAGCGCCTCGATCGCGCGCTGGCGGTCGACGCCGTTGCGCACGCAGGTGCCGAGCTGCCACCACGGGTGGCTGGTCGGGCCGCCGAGCCCCAGCGACAGCGCGAACGGCACGCCGGCGTCGGCGAGCAGCTTCGGCGGGCAGACCTTGCGCTCCTTCTGCGTCTCCTCGTCGGTCTCGAAGTACTCGATCTCGTCGTCGAGCACGACCGGCTGGCCGAGCCGCTTCAGCAGCGGCACGCCCTCGTCGATGTTGGCGCCGAGCACCAGCACGAGGTCGAGCTGCTGGCAGAGCCGCAGGGCCTCCTCGAGTTCGGCGACCGTCGGCACGAACAGCCAGCCCTTGGTCTTCTTCTGCACCAGGTCGCAGGCCGGCTTCTTGGTGCGGTCGAGCTCCTCCGTCCAGGTCTTGTCGGCCGGCACCGCGCCGGCGGCCTTCTCCTGCTCGAACTCCGCCTTCCGCCGTTCGTAGTCGGCCAGGTACTCGCGCACGTCCTCGAGCGCGCGGCGCAGTCGCCTGATCTGCTGCAGGCGGCCGCCGCCGCTGGCCAGCAGCGACAGCTTGATGCCCGTGCGCGCGCTGACCGCCATGTCCTCGACGGTGCGGCCGAACGGCCGCACGACCATGCCGGAACCGCCGAGCAGCGTCTGGTTGCCGGGCAGCACGTGGATCGTGCCGACGCCCGACCGCAGGGCTTCCTCGAAGTAGAGCGCCGCCGGGTCGATCGCGTCGGCGACCGACAGCCACGGCACGTTCTGCATGTTCTCGTTGAAGCCGCGCTGGCCGCCCTGCGAGTGGGCGATGACCCAGGTCGGCATCACCACCTTGCCGGTGGCGTCGATCACCTTCGCCGTCCACGGGATCTCGACGTCGGCGGCCTTGGCGATCCTGGCGATGCGGCCGTTCTGGATCAGCACGACGCCGTCGTCGATCGAGGGGCCGGTGACGGTCACGACGCGGCCGCCCTTGACGGCGAGCACGTCCTGCGCGGTGGCGGGGGCGGCGACCAGCAGCGCCGCCGTGGCGATCGGGAGGAAGCGGTTCATCGGGAAGCGGGCACGGGGTTGCCGTCGATGTGGACCGACTCGGCGACGGCGGCCGGGTCGAGCGGATCGTGGGACCAGACGACGAAGTCGGCGTCCTTGCCGGGCGCGAGGCTGCCGGTGCGACCGTCGATGCCCAGCAGGCGGGCCGGCGCGATCGTCACCGCGTCGAGAGCCTGCGCCACGCTCATGCCGTTGCGCGCGGCGAACATCGCCTCGCGCACGAGGTCGAGCGCCGCGAAGTTGCTGCCGGTGGTGATCACGAACGGGATGCCGCGCTCGGCCAGCAGGCGCGCGGTGGCGTAGCGCGGCTCGGCGCCGTCGGCGCTGCCGGGGCCGGCGACCTGCGGCGCGCTCGGCGCGCCGAGCAGCACCGTGACCTTCGCCGCCGCGAGTTCGTCGGCGACGACGTAGGCGTCCTGCGCCTCGTCGATCACGGTCTGGTAGCCGAACTCGGCGGCGATGCGCAGCGCGGTGCGGATGTCCTGCTCCGAGCGCGCGGTGGTGTAGGCGGTGAGTTCGCCGCGCAGCACGCGCGCCAGCACCTCGCGGCCGGGGCTCGGCGGCGACGGCGCGGCGCCGACCGACTGTTCGAGCGCCTGGCGGGCGTCGTGGAACGCCTTGCGCACCTCCCAGACGACGCCCATGCGGGTCGTCGGCCGGCGGTAGTAGATCGAATCGACGCGGCCGCCGCGGATCGCGCGGTTGCCCATCGACGGCTCGGCGCCCATGACGATGCGCAGGCTGGCGGCGTCCTTGAGCACACGCGCCGCCGGCTCGGCGCCGGCGGTCTTGACGACGCAGCCGAGGCCGCCGATCACGTTGCGCGTGCCCGGCATCACGTGCACGGTGGTCACGCCCGCGGCCAGCGCGCGCGCGAAGGCGGGATCGTCGGGGTCGAGGCAGTCGAGCGCGCGCAGGTGCGGCGTCACTTCCTCGCCCTGCTCGTTCAGGTCGGCGAGCGCGGCGCCGCCGCGGAACGAGGCGTCGATCAGGCCCGGCGTGATGGTGCGCCCGGCGCAGTCGACGGTCGCCGCCCCCGCGGGCACCGCCGTGCCCTGGCCGCCGACCGCGACGATCTTGCCGCCGGCGACCACCAGCACGCCGTTCTCGATCGGCGGGCCGCCGCCGGGCAGGATGCGGGCGCCCAGGTAGGCGGTGGCCTGCCCCTGCGCGGCCAGCGCGGCGGTCGAGGCCAGCAGGGCGGGGACGAGCCAGCGCGTGCGAACGGTCATCAGCGGACTCCTGCGGCGGTGGCCGCCGCCGGGGCGGCCGTCCGGGCCGGCTCGCGGCCGGCGACCAGCGCGCCGTCGACCCAGGTGGCGACGTGCGCGCTGTCGAGGTCGAGCGGATCGCCGGTGAAGACGGCGAAGTCGGCGGCGCAGCCCTGGCGCAGCGCGCCGAGGGAGCCGGTCTGGTCGAGCAGCGCCGCCGGTACCCTGGTCAGGGCCATCAGCGCGGTGCGGCGGTCGAGTCCATGCCGCACGGCGAGCGCGGCCGACCGCCGCAGCAGCTCGGGCCGGCCGGCGAAGCAGAACGGCACGCCCGCCTCGGCGAGGCGCGTCGGCAGCTGCAGCTGCGCCAGGCGGGCCTCCGGCTGCAGCGTGTCGAGCACCACGGCGGCCTGCTGCTGCGCCAGCCGCGGCAGCACCTTCCCGGCGTCGCGCGCCGAGACCAGCACGAGGCGCAGCCCGAAGTCGCGGCCCAGATCGAGCGCGGCGTTCAGTTCGGCGAACGTGTCGGCGTGCACGAAGACCGCCCGGGTGCCCTGCAGCGCCTGCCGCAGCACGGCGGCATCGGGACCGGTGGCCTGCCCCTTCTGCGTGGCGTCGAACGCCCGCCGCAGCAGGTCGACGGCGCCCATCAGCGAGGTCGGCGGCCGCTCCGGGTCGCGCGCCGGCGCCGCCAGCGACAGCATCAGGTGCAGGTCGGCGCCGAGCACGCCGCGGTCGCGGCCGGTCTTGACCAGCGCGGCGATGCCGCCGGCGACGTTGGTCGGCGCCGGCGACAGGGCTGCGGCCGTGATGCCGTGGCGCGGCAGCGGCAGCAGTTCCTTGTGCCAGGGATCGAAGGCCTCGGCCGCGCGCAGGTCGGGCGTGAACGGCAGCGCCCGCTCGGCGAGGTCGCGTTCCTGGCCGAGCGTGGCGTGGGCGAGCACGAAGCCGGGCACGATGGTGGCGTCGCCGTAGTCGAGGCGGCGTGCCCGCGACTCCGCCGGCACGTCGGCGCCGACGTAGGCGACCTTGCCCTGGCGCACCAGAACGCGGCCGTCGTCGAGCACGGTGTCGGCGGCGATGACGATGCGCCGCGCCTGGAGCAGCAGGTCCTGGGCCGCGGCTGGACGGCAGCACAGCGCGGCGGCCGCGCAGACGGGGGCCAGCACGGCCCAGGTCGGGGAACGCTTCATCACCTGGCCTCGTATTCGGTGCGGCCCTTGCCGAGCACCAACAGCACCCGGCAGTCGGATGCGAACAGGGGTCGATCGCAGACCAGCACGTCGGCGAACTTGCCGGCCGCGAGCGAGCCGGTGTCGGCGGCGATGCCGAGGATCTCGGCCGGGGTCAGCGTGATCGCCCGCAGCGCCGCGGCGGGCGCCAGGCCGCCGCCGACGGCGGTCGCGGCCATCAGCGGCAGCAGCGGCGCGCGCCGGGCGCTGCCGCTGCCGATCGCGAACGGCACGCCGGTGGCCTCGAGCCGCGCCGGCAGCGCGGTCGGGTCGAAGTCGGCGTAGGCCTCGGGCAGCGTCTCGGGCAGCACGTCGGTCAGCACCACGGCGATGCCGCGCTCGGCGAGTTCCTCGGCCAGGCTGGCGGCGCCCACGGCGCGCTCGAGCACCAGCACCGGGATCGCGCGGTCGCGCTGCAGGGCCAGCGCCGCGCGCAGTTCGTCCGGGCGGTGGGCCTCGACGCGCAGCGGCAGTTCGCCGTCGACGACGCGCAGCAGCACCTCCTTCTGCGGGTTCGCCGGCGGCGCCTTCGGCCAGGTCGGACGCTTGGGGCCCTCGTCCTTCTTCTCCGGCGCCGCGGGCCGGCCGGCGTCGCCGGGAGGCCGCCCGCCGCCGGCCGGCGGGTCCTGCTTGGGCGGGTCCTGTTTCGGCGGGTCCTGGGCCAACGACTCCAGCCAGGCGTCGAGCGCCGCCG
>JAHBXX010000006.1 GCA_019636245.1 Planctomycetota bacterium
GCGACAGCGTGCTGGCGGCGCTCGAGCGGGCCCGGCGCCGGCGAGCCGAGCGGCCGTGAGCCGGTCGCCGTTCGCCCCTTGGGGACCGGGACGGCTTTTGCTCTGCTAGGCGCATGCGCGCGTCCCACCGCCTTGCGACCGCGTTCTGCCTCGCCGCCGCAACCGCTGCCGGCGCCTTCGGCATCACCGCGGTATGGTCGAAGCACGGTTGGCTGTCGACCGCGTGGGATGCGCTGGCCCTCGGCGGGGCGGGCCTGGCCGCCGCCGTCGTCGCCCTGGCCTGGCGCCGCCTCCTGCGGCGACCGCCGCCGCCCGGATTCGTGGTGCGCGCCGGGTTCGTCGGCGGCGTAGGGCTCTGGCTCGCCTACGTCGCCGTCGTCGGCGACTACCGCCGCAGCCGCGTCGGTGCGGCGCTCGTCGCCTGGGCCGCCGTCGTCGCGGCCAGCATCTGCTGGGCGCCCGCCACCGGCCGGCGCCCCGGTCGCGCGATGCTGGGCCTGCTGGCGCTCGCGCTCGGTGCCGCTGCCGGCGAACTGTCGCTGCGCGGGCTGGCGTGGCTCGTGCCCGGACCGCTCTGGGCCGCGCGCACCGCGCATTCGGCGCAGCGGCTGCGGCTGCACGCGTTCCAGCCCGGTGAACTCCACTACGGCTTCCCGGTCAACGCCGACGGCTGCTTCGATGCTCCGTTCCCGCCGCCGTCGTCGCAGCGTGGCGTCGTCGCGGCGGTGGTCGGCGACTCGTTCTGCGCCAGCGTCGTGCCGCACGAGTTCCACTACACGACGGTGGCCGAACGCGAACTGGAGGGCGTCGCCGTCTGGAACGTCGGCTGGGCCGGCCTCGGTCCGCCCGAGTACCGCTACCTGGTCGAGACGATCGTGCTGCCGCGGCAGGTCGATGCGGTCGTCGTCGCCCTGTTCCTCGGCAACGACCTGCCGGAGACGCCGCCGTGGACTGGCGTCGACCGCGTGCTCGGCGACTGGTTCGACCGCGGCAACACGCTGTTGTTCGAGGTGCCGCGGCGTGTGTTCCGCGCCTGGTCCGGTCGCGGCGCCGATACGGGCCTCAAGCGTCTCGGCGACCTCGCCGCCGCCCAGGCCTGGTTGCACGATCCGCAGCAGGAGCCGGCCTCGTTCGCCGAGGCCGCCTGGCTGCAGATCGAAGGGTCGCGCGCGCTGGCGGCCTGCGACCGGTCGCACCCGAGCCTGCCGGCCCTGCGGCACGAACTGCGGCGCCTGCGCGACCTCTGTCGCGGCCGGCGGTTCGGCGTCGTGCTGATCCCCGATGAGTTCATGGTCGAGGACGCGCTGTGGCAGCAGATCGTGACGGCGTGGCCGGCGGACCGGCCGGTCGGCGAACGCTGGGGCCTGCGCGACCGGCTGCTGCAGTTCTGCCGCGAGGACGGCATTGCCTGCCTCGACCTGCTGCCGCTGCTGCGGGCGGTGGCGCCGCTGGCCGACGGCGACCGCCACCTCTACCTGCGGCGCGACACGCACTGGAACGTGCGCGGCAACGCCATCGCCGGCACGGCGCTGGCCGCGTTCCTGCGCGAACTGCTGGCGGCGCGCGGCCGCTGACCCGGCCGCGACGGCGCCCGCCGGTTCAGTGCCGCAGGGCTGCGCCCGGCACCGGCGCGAACGGCTCTCCGGGCCGCGCCCACTGCAGCGACAGCGTCGCCTCGCCGGTGCGGTTCCACCACCACAGTTCGAGCGGATGCAGGCCGCGGCCGAGCGCGATCGCCCCGCGGCGTTCGACGGTGCCGTGCGGCCCGTCGTTGTCGACCACCAGCTCGCCGCCGAGCCACAGCCTGCTGCCGTCGTCGCTGGCCAGCGCGAAGCGGTAGAGGTCGTCGGCCGGCACGTCGAGGAAGCCGCGGAAGCACAGCGCGGTGCGTTCGCCGATGCCGTCGGGCAAGGCCACCGCGGCGGCGATCGCGTCGTGCTCGGCGACGAGGCCCTGGCGATCGTCGGGGATGCGCTGCCAGTCGACCGTGTGGCGGGCGAGCCGCAGGCCGTGGCCGCGCGCCAGCACCTTCGCCGGCGGACGCGGCGCCACCTGCGTGAAGCGGCGCTCCGCCGTGCCGGTGACGAGGCTGCCGCGGTGGAACCCCGCCGCCTTGACCGTGCAGGAGCCGTGCAGCGCGATCGGGCCGCCGGCGCGCGGCGACGCGGCCGTCGGGTCGCTGCCGTCGAGCGTGTAGTGCACGTCGAGGCCGGCGCCCGGCGCCGCGACCGTCACCAGGAGCGCGTCTACGAACACGTCGCTCTCGGCCGCGATCGACGGCGTGCGGTGCACGACCGGCGGGCCGTCGACGTCGACGGCGACGACCGGCGGCAGCGGTCCCCCGGTCGCCGTCGGCAGGCGCACGTGCACGTCGGCGCCGACCCGCCGCACCGGCAGGGCCGCGTCCGCGGCGCCGAGCCGGAAGGCGCGGAGCACGCGGCTGGCCAGGCCGGGCAGCACCAGTTCGCCGGCCGGCGGGGGCGTGAACACGTGCAGGTAGAGGCGGCTCACCGGTTCGCCGGCGCGCACCGTGCAGCGGCCGAACGCGAGCGCGTCGAACGGACTGGCCGTGGTGCCGTGGATCGCCTCGCCGTGCCCGGCCATCCATTCGCCGATGTGCCGCAGCCTGTCCTCGGCCTCGGGCGGGAACGTGCCGTCGGCGCGCGGGCCGACGTTGAGCAGGAAGTTGCCGCCCTTGCTGGCGATGTCGATCAGGTGGCGCAGCAGCTCGTCGGCCGACTTCCAGCGCGTGTCGGCGGCGTTCCAGCCCCAGTGCGCGTTCATCGTCATGCACGACTCCCAGTCGACGCCGGGAAGACCGTCCGGCGGCACCTCCTGCTCGGGCGTGGCGAAGTCGCCGACCGCCTCGGCGCTGGTCGAGAAGCCGGCCATGCCGTCCCGGTGCACGTCGACGCGGTTGTTGACCAGCATCGCCGGCGCGAGCCGCCGGCACAGCTCGAACAGCCGCACGCCGCGCGCGTGCGTCCAGGTCGGTTCCCACTCGCCGTCGAACCACATCACCGCCGGCCGCACGCGCCGCACCAGCTCCTCGACCTGGGCGTGCAGGTGGCGTTCGTAGCGGTCGAAGTCGGCAGAGGCCGTCGGCCGCGCCGCGGCCTCCCACGGCCGCCGCGGCAGGTAGTCCGGATGGTGCCAGTCCATGATCGAGTGGTAGGTGCCGAAGCGCAGGCCGTGCCGCGCGCAGGCGGCGGCCAGTTCGGCGACGATGTCGCGCCCGTGCGGCGTGCCGCCGACGTCCCAGTCGGTGTGGGCGCTGTCGAACAGGCAGAAGCCGTCGTGGTGCTTGCTGGTCAGCACGACGTACTTCATGCCGGCCGCCGCGGCGCTGCGGGCCCACGCGTCGGCGTCGAACGCGGTCGGGTTCCACCGCGCCTGCAGCTGCGTGTACTCGTCGCGCGGGATGCGGGCGGTGTCGCGGATCCACTCGCCGTGGTGGTCCTCGCCGCGCCACTTGCCGGCGGGCAGCGCGTAGAGGCCCCAGTGCACGAACAGGCCGAAGCGCGCCTCGCGCCACCAGGCCATGCGTTCGTCCTGGGTCGCCGGCGTCGGCGCCGGGAGCGGGGCGGGCGGCGCGGCGCAGGCGGCCGCGAGCAGCGGCAGCACGACGCACGGGTTCCGGCGGCGGCGGTCGGGCACGGTCACGGCTCCAGCCGGCAGTGCACGAAGCCGTAGCCGGCGAGGGCCACGGCGAAGGCGCCAGAGGCGTCGGGCTCGGCGGCCACGCCGTCGCGGCGCAGCGTGCGGTACGGCCCGTCGGTGGGCCGGAGGCGGACCTCGGCGGCGGTGGCGGCGAGCGAGGCCACGAACAGGTGCAGGCTGCCGGCGTGGCGATGGGCGCGCACGGCGAGTTCGACCGGCGGCGTGCTGCCGACCTCGACGGCTTCGGCCAGCGGGCGGGTGTTCAACACCGGCGCGTGGCCGAGCACCTCGGCGTTGACGTCGCGCACCGCGGCGGCGACGTCCGCGTGCGCGAGCAGGCCCGCCTCGACGAACCGCGGCGCGAACTCGTGCGCGAAGTAGACGATGCCGTCGGCGCCGCTGCAGATCGCGATCCACACCATGCTGCGCACCTGCGCCGGCGAAGGCCGCCTGTCCGCGTGGTCGATCCGCGTCGTCTCGATGCAGGCCCACACCGGCTTCTGGTCCCGGCTGGCGGCGCGCAGCCGCTGCACGCCGCGGCCCACGTACTCCAGCCGGCCCTGCACGTCGCGATGCGTGTGCGTCACCGGGTAGATGTCGAACGACACGACGTCGCAGCCCTTCACGTACTCCGGGTAGTCCTCGGGGTGGTTGGTGCGCACGCCGCGGCCGTGCCAGCCGTCCCAGGCCGCGCCCTGGCCGAGGTTCAGCAGCACCGGCCGGGTCGGGTCGCGGCGGTGCATGCGTTCGTATTCGGCGACGACGTCCGCCGGCGGGATCGGCGGTCCGTAGCCGAAGGTCGACCGCTTCTGCGCGTTGTCCGGCTCGTCGTGGTGCAGCCAGCCCAGGATCGTCGCGCCGCCGTGTTCGAGGCCGATGTCGTTCTGGGCGCAGATCGTCGGCATGCCGGCCGCCGCCAGCGCGTCGAGCTGCGCCCGCGTCGGGCCCTGCCAGAGGCCGACGTAGAGGTTGATGCCGAGTTCGCGGTAGCGGCGCGCGTGCTGCGGCGACTGCAGCCACACCGCCAGCGGGAACCAGGCCGGATCGGTCGGCCGGCCGTTGGCGAGCCGCAGTTCGTCCGCCGCGGCGGTCTCCTGCCCCGGCACGGCCAGGGCGAGCAGCGCGGCCAGCGCCGCGTGCAGCCATCGTCGTCGCGTCGTCATCGGGGGAGCCAGTCGAGTTCCTGCATGCGTTCGAGCGCCGCGTCGGCCCACATCTCGTGCAGCAGCGGCGAGGGGTGCGGATCGGTCGCGCTCAGCGTCAGCGGCGAGCCGAGGTAGTCGAGACCGCCGTGGTCGCGCAGCCACTGCTGGAGCCGCAGCACGGGGGTCGCGATCGGCACGCCGAGCTGTTCGCAGACCGCGATGGCCTCGGGGCGGAGCGCGTGGTGGCCGGTGACCAGCACGCGGAAGCCGTGCTCGCGGCCCAGCGCCACGATCGCCGCGAGCGCGCGGCGGTAGGCCTCGGGGCCCACGAGGTGGCGATAGGCGGGCGGCACCCGTTCGACCTGGTGTTCGTAGCGGGCGCCGGTCGCGTCGTAGGGCGACCAGACCAGCGGTCCGTCGAGCGTCCGGTCGCGGCGGCGCAGCACGCGGCGCAGCAGGTCCAGGAGGTAGCTGCGCCGCAGCGTCCACGGATCGGGCCGCGCCCACAGGAAGTCCGGCAGGTCGAAGTCGTTGCCGACGAAGTCGACCAGCACGACGTCGGGCGCGAAGGCGAGCCCCTTGTCGCGCAGCACGTGCTCCTGCATCGCCGTGTTGTAGCCGGGCACCCCGGTGTCGATCGCCTCGACCGCGCGGCCCGGAAGCGCCGCCTGCAGCCTGCGTTCGAGCACGGCGAGGCCGCAGCGTTCGAACGGAACGCCCCAGCCGAACAGCACCGAGTCGCCGAGGCCGACGATGCGGAAGCCGTCGGGCGGCTTCGTGCGGGGGCGCTGGGGGCCGCGGAAGCCGTCGTCGTTGGTCGTCACCCGGACGCCCTGGAACGTCACGTCGAGGCCGGGGATCAGCTCGTAGACGATCGAGGGGTTCTTCGCCGCGCGCACGATCTGCGCCAGCGTGGCCTCGGCGCCCGGCGGCAGGCCACGCTGCGCGCCGGTCAGCGCCTGCGACGCGGCGAGGCGCTGCGGGGCCGCGACCGCCTCGACGATGCGCAGCGCGGTCTCGGCCAGCAGCAGGCCGAGGCCGCCGCCGAGCAGCAGCGCCAGCAACCGGCGGGGGCGTCGGACCCGGTTCGTCATGCCGCGGCCTCCGCGCGCCGCGGTCGGCGCAGCAGCGAGACCGCCGCCTCGGCGGTGATCCACACCGCCAGTGCGAGCAGCACCGCGGCCACCACGGCCAGCACCGGATCGGTGGCGCCGGCGATCTGCAGCGCCAGGGCGCTGATCGTCATGCCCATCATGAACACCATCGGCACGCCTGTGCACAGGCGCAACCAGCGGCTCCGGTTGGTGTGCGCCAGCCACAGCGACAGGCCGACCAGCGTGAGGCCGGCGAGCAGCTGGTTGGTCGAGCCGAACAGCGGCCAGATCACGGTGTAGGCGGGCACCACTTCGCCCCTGGCGTTGGTCACCGTCTGGGCCACGAACCAGGCCGGCAGCAGCAGCGACACCAAGGTGCCGACGACGCCGCCGGTGCGCGTGCGCCAGCCGGTGAACTCCGTGAACAGGTAGCGTGCCAGCCGCGTGCAGACGTCGAGCGTGTCGTAGACGAAGGTCGCGAACGCCAGCATGCCGAACGTGATCGCGAACTGCAGCGGCACGCCGAGTTCGTGCAGGAACGTGCCGATGCCGACGCCGAAGACCTTGTCGGGGCCGCTCCTGGCCAGCGGGTCGCCTGGCCTGAGCAGCATCACGCAGGCCAGCGCCAGCAGCGCCACCACGCCCTCGAGCAGCATGCCGCCGTAGCCGATCAGGTGGGCGTCGGGCTCGCGGTCGAGCTGCTTCGACGTGGTGCCCGAGCAGACCAGGCCGTGGAAGCCGCTGCAGGCGCCGCAGGCGATGGTGATGAACAGGAACGGCACCAGCGGCTGGCCGTTGGCGCCGGTGAAGCCGGTGGCGGCCGGCCATTCGATGGTCGGGTTCGCGACCAGGAGGCCGAGCAGGCCGCCGCCGAGCGTCAGGTAGAGGAAGAAGCCGCCGAGGTAGCCGCGCGGCTGCAGCAGCAGCCACACCGGCAGCACCGAGGCGACGCCGCAGTAGGCGAGGATCGCCCACGCCCAGCCCAGCGACGGCACGGCGCCGTCCGACCGCCAGTCGAGCGGCAGGCGCGGCCCGAGCCAGATCGCCAGGCCGACGAGGGGCACGAACACCAGCGTCGACAGCCACAGCGGCGGCCGCAGGAAGCGCACCACGACGCCCATCGCCAGCGCCAGGCCGAGGTAGAGCATCGAGCTCGACGCGACCGCGGCGCCGGCCACCTGCAGGTCCTCCGCCGCGCCCGGCACGGCGACCGGCAGGGCCTCGACGAACGCGCGTGCGGTGACGTCGGTGAAGGCGATGATCACGTAGATCAGCGCCAGCCAGATGTAGATCGTGAACGCGGTGTAGCTGCGTGGATTCAGGTGCGCGCGCAGCACCTGCGCCACCGAGCCGGCGCCGTGCCGCACCGACGCCACCAGCGCGCCGAAGTCGTGCATGGCGCCGATGAACACGCAGCCGAGCACGATCCACCACAGCGCCGGCTCCCAGCCGAACCACAGCGCGGCGACGATCGGCCCGACGATCGGTCCGGCGGCCGAGATCGCCGAGAAGTGCTGCGACAGCAGGTAGAACTTCGGCGTCGGCTCGAAGTCCTGGCCGTCGCGGTGGGTGTGCGACGGCGTCGCCGCGCGCGGGTCGAGGCCGAACCAGCGCGCCAGCAGGCGGCCGTAGATCCGGTGGGCCAGCGCGAACACGGCGAGGCACGCGAGCAGCAGGGCGGCCATGGACATCGGGGCGCCATGCTGCCCGGTCGGCGGTGCGCGTGCGAGACCCGGCGTCGGCGCCAGGTGGAAACGGGGGGCACTGTCAGGCCCGGCCAGGGCGACTGCGTCGGCGGCCTGCCGGCTCCGCGGCGCGCCTGGTCACCTGGCGATGCGTTCCTTGAACTCGCCGGTCTCGGTGTCGATGCGCACCTTGTCGCCGACGTCGCACAGCATGTTGACCTTCGCCTTCATGCCGTTCTCCAGCACCGCCTCCTTGCTGCCGCTGCCGGCGCCGCGGATCGGCGGCGAGGTCTCGGTGATGGTCAGCACCGAGTGCTTGGGCGGGAACACGGCGACCAGCTGCTCGCTGACGAAGAAGCCCTTGTAGGCGTCGGCCGGCCACTTCAACGCGTCCTCGGCGGCGGCGACCGGACAGCGCACCTCGTCGCCGGTCTCGGTGAAGAACACCTCGTCCATGCCGTCGCGGTAGGAGTGGGTCAGGTCCTTCTCCTCCTTGTCGAGCACCTCCCACTTGCTGTCGGTGTGCTCCTTCAGCTCCTGCACGCGGCCGTTCTGCAGGTCCTTGATGCGCATCTGCACGAACGCGCGGCGGTCGTTGCGCAGGATGTTCCACCAGACGACGGTGCACATGCGCCCCTCGTGGGAGACCAGGGTGCCGGGACGCAGTTCGAGCGCGGAGACTTGCATGGGGGAAGCAGGGTAGCGGGCGGCCGCGCCGCGTCCAGCCGCCTGGGGGCCAGGCGGCCCTGCCGGGCGGCGGCGCGCTCAGTTGCCGGCGCCGGACAGGCAGATCCGCAGCGGAACCGGCGGCCTGTTCAGGACCACGTAGGTCGCCGGCGCGAGGTAACGCACCGGGTTGCCGACCTCGACGGCGCCGCCGCCGGCGGTCAGCACGATCTGCTGCAGCTGGAAGTCGACCTGGCCGAACGCCAGCGTGCCATCGGGCAGGTAGTAGGCGCCGACTCCGAACCCGCTGGCGAGGTGCAGCCAGGACGCGGCGAAGTCGGGGCCTTGCACCGGCGGCGTGAGGTGCAGGTCGGGCGGCAGCGTGCCGAGCACGAGGCCGGTGGCGCCGCGCAGCAGCGTCGCGCCCGAGGTCGCGGGAACGACGACATCGGCCGCGCCCTGCAGCGCGACGCCCGCACGCGGCGCCGCGGCCACGCCCTGCCGCACGACGGTCTGGGCCCCCGAGGCGGGGTCGATGCGGCGCAATGCCAGCGAGGTCCCCTGCAGTTCGCTGACCAGCAGGAAGCCGCCGCCGTCGAGCGCCTGCACCGGATCGATCGTGCCGGACGGGAACGGCGCCGTGACGGCGCCGGTGCCGGTGAGGTTCGTCACCGTGCCGCCGGTGGGGGCGAGCCGGGCCTGGAACCAGTCCATCTGCCCGGGGTCGCCGATCGCGACCAGCAGCCGGTCGCCCGCGAACCGGGGCAGGATGTGCGAGCCGATGTAGGGCTCGAACACCGCGTCCTCGGTCATCGCCAGCGGCGGCAGCAGGCCGCTCGTGTCGAGCAGGTACAGCTCGTCGCGCACGCCGGACTCGATCAGGAACAGCCGCGAGCCGTCGTCGGCGAGCAGCATGGCCGGCTCGCCGGGGTCCTCCGGCAGGTAGCCGGCCTCTTCGTACTTGCCCGGCGGCGGCGGCAGCAGGCTCGGGCCGCCGGTCGTGCGCAGAAGCCAGAGCCGCTGCTGCTGCTGCGGTCCGTGCAGGAACACCAGCGTGGTGCCGTCGCGGGACAGCGCCATCTGGTCCTTCAGGATCGCGTTCGGCGCCGGCGGCGGCGACACGTCGACCGGCGCGCCGCCGTCGGCGACCGCGCAGCGCCACACCCGCGCCGGCGGCGAGGTCTGGAAGAACACGAACGCGGCCCCGACGAGCACCGAGGTGGCGACCACGCGCTCGGTCGTGGGCAGGGCGAGGCGGTCGGCGCGGCCGGTGCTGGCGAACACGCCGCCGTCGAGCCGCACCACGTGCAGGCCGCCGGCGGCAGGTGCGATCGCCGCATGGCCGCCGTCGGCGGCCACGCCGATGCGATCGAGGAACGGATCGCCGACGGATCCGGGGCCGGCGCCGGCCGCCTCGAGCACCACACGCGGCGTGCCGTCGGCGGCGACGTGCAGGAAGCCCCAGAACGCGCCGCCTCCGCGGCGGTAGCGGAACAATCGGGCGCCGCCGGGCAGCTCGGCGCGGGCGATGCCCTGCAGCACGAGCCGTCGGGTCCGGCCGGGATCGTGCTCCTGCGCCAGCGTGCGTCCGGTCAGCTCGAGGTCGAGCAGTTCGACGTCCTGCAGCAGCACGGTGTCGCCGGCGTTCGGCGCGTTCTCGGCCACCGCGACGATGGTCAGCGCCGTCGGCGCGCCCTCGGCGAACGCCAGCGTCTGCGCGGCGAGCGGCGCGGCCAGGGTCGCGGCCAACAGCAGGCGGTGCGGCATGTTCGCCAGCAGGGTAGGGCAGGGGAGGCGCCGCGCACAGGCCCCGGCCGGGGGGCGGTCGGCGCCACCGCTCACGGCTGCACGACCTTGTGGTCGGGGTCGCTGAAGTACCAGCTGCCGGCCGGGTTGCCGACGATCGCCTGGCTCGTCACGGCGGCGTCCAGCAGGGTCTGATCGGGCGGCACGGTGACGGCGACGCGGAACCGGTCGGGCGCGTTGGTGAACCCCGACGCCAGCAGGTACGGGTTCGGGCCGAGCAGGTAGGTGCCGAACGGATCCAGCGGCAGGAAGCCGGTGTTGGCGGTGAAGTCGATCGCGATCAGGACGAACGAGCCGTTCGGCGCCGTCACCTCCCAGGTGCTGGTGTTGCCGAGCCGCAGGTTGCCCATGTCCATCAGCGCCGTGGTCGGTGCAGCCGCGTCGACGCGCAGCACCGGCGCCGCGGCGGTGCCGACGTTGACGACCTGCAGCACGGCCGGCTGGCCGCGCCAGGCGTTCAGGTTCAGCGCCGTGCTGACCAGCGGCAGCACGGTGCCGTCGAGCACGAACTGGTTGGTGGTGCCGGACACGTCCTCCACCTTGCCGCGTACGGTGGCGGTCTGCGTGGCGGCGAAGGACGTGGTCAGGAGGCAGAGGATCGGGACGAGGGTCGTGTGCATCGGTGGTCTCCGTCGGAGCGGGGCTCGGGGAATGCGTGCCCGATGCGAGGGTCGTGCCAGGCCGCCATCGGCCGCGAAACGTGCTGGGAGTGGACGCCGGGTGTGCGGAAGGCGCGCACGCCGCCGGGCTTCGCCGCGACCGTCAGTCGGCGAGCCCGTGGCGCTTGATCTTCTCGTAGAGCGCCGTGCGCGAGATGCCGAGCGCCCGCGCGGTCTTCGCCTTGTCGCCGCCGCAGGCCTGCAGCGCCGCCAGGATCGCGCGGCGTTCGACGGCCTTCAGGGTCGCCACCTGGTCGGGCGACGTGGGCGGGGCGGCGGCCTCGTCGCGCGGCAGCTGCAGGTCGACCACCTCCTCGCCGTCGCTGAGCAGCGCCGCGCGGGCCATCACGTGCTCCAGTTCGCGCACGTTGCCCGGCCAGCGGTGGCCCGCCAGCGCCGCGCGCGCCACCGCCGACAGGCGCAGAGTGCGGCCGCGCGAGGCGGCGTGCTGGCGCAGGAAGTGCTCGGCCAGCAGCACCACGTCGGTGCCGCGCTCGCGCAACGGCGGCACGCGCAGCTCGACGGCTGCGAGGCGGAAGAACAGGTCCTCGCGGAACTCGCCGCGATGCACCATCGCCCGCAGGTCCTTGTGCGTCGCCGCCAGCAGCCGCAGGTCGAGCGGGATCTGCTCGCTGCCGCCGACGCGGCGGATCGAGCGCTCCTGCAGCGCGCGCAGCAGCTTGGCCTGCAGCAGCGGCGGCATGTCGCCGACCTCGTCGAGGAACAGCGTGCCGCCGCTGGCCAGCTCGAGCAGGCCGGGCCGATCGCGGTCGGCGCCGGTGAAGGCGCCTTGCACGTGGCCGAACAGCTCGCGGTCCATCAGTTCGGCGGGCAACGCGGAGCAGTTCTCGGCGACGAACGGGCCGCGGTGGCGCGGGCTCAGCTCGTGCAGCGCGCGGGCCACCAACTCCTTGCCGGTGCCGGTCTCGCCGAGCACCAGCACCGGCAGGTCGAGCGGCGCCAACCGATCGATCTGCGCCCGCAGGTCGCGCATCGGCGGGCTGTCGCCGAGCAGCTGCGTCGGCGGCCGCCGCGTGGTGCGCCGCACGAGCGCGAGCTCGCGCTGGCTGGCCGACAGTTCCTGCGCCAGCGCCCGTTCGCGGAGCATGCGGTCGACGGCGATCGCGGCCTGGTCGGCGAGCACCTCGAGCACATCCTTGTCGGCCTCGTCGAAGGCGCCGGCGCGGCTGCCGTGCTCGACGTAGATCGCCCCGCGGACGCCGCCGGCCGACCGGAACGGCGCGCACACCGCCGAGCGCACCTGCAGGTTGCGGATCGAGGGCAGGTCCTGCAGGTCGCGGTCGGCGAGTGCGTCGGCGCCGGTGAGCGTGCGGTGCAGCTCCATCGCCCGGTGCGCCAGCGAACGGCTGAAGGCCAGCGCCGGCTGGTTGGCGTCGCCGGTCTGCAGTTCGCGCCGCATGCCGTCGGCATGCGCGATCAGCAGGTAGCCGAGGCGGCCGCCGCACAGCGTCACCGCGGCGTCGAGCAGGTGGCGCAGCGCCTGGTCGAGGTCGCTGGCCTGCGCCAGCTGCCTGTTCACGGCCACGAAGGTGCGGAACAGCGTGCGGCGGTCGTCGGCGGGCGTTTCGGCCATGATGGTCTCCCTGGCAGCCGGGTTCGGCGGCGGCTGGCGCAGCAGCGCCTCGGTCTGCTCGATCTCGCGCCGGACGCGCCCGCTGGTCGGCGGGCCGAGCCCGGCCAACGCCTGCCGTGCTGCGTCGGCCGCGCCGAGCGCGGCGTGCGCTCGCGCCAGCATGGCCTGCGCCAGCTGGCCGGCGGCCTCGTCGCCGAGTGCGCGCAGCGCCGCGGCGCCCTCGCGCAGCCACGGCAGCGCGGCCTCGGCATCGCCCCTGGCCAGCGCGGCGATGCCGAGGCTGGCGGCGGCGCGCGCCGCGTTGGCCGCATCGCCGCAGTGCAGGAACAGGGCGCGCGCCTCGCGCAGGTGCGCGATCGCCGCCGTCTCGTC
Organism: Planctomycetota bacterium; assembly: GCA_019636245.1. Taxonomy (GTDB): domain Bacteria; phylum Planctomycetota; class UBA1135; order UBA1135; family UBA2386; genus JAEUHS01. The sequence goes on from JAHBXX010000006.1 coordinate 12,682, forward strand.
GCCGAGGTCCTTGGCGACCACGCCCAGGTTCAGCAGCGCCGTCGCCGCGTGGCGCGCGTGGCCGAGTTCGCCCAGTTGCGCCGCGGCGGCGGCGAAGTGGTCGCGCGCGGCGGCGAGGTCGCCGCGCTGCCGCCGCACGTGGCCGAGCGCCGTCTGCAGGCTGGCGTGGAGGAACGGTGGCGGCGGCGCCGGCAGTCGGGCGGCACACGCCTGCAGCAGGCGTTCGCTGGCGTCGAGCTCGCCCGACTGCTCGAGCGCGGCGGCCAGCGTCAACTGCTCCGCCGGCGAGGCGTCGTCGCGCTGCAGCAGCCGGCGCACCTCGTCGAGCCGGCCCGCGGCCAGCGCCAATCGGGCCTCGACGCGGCGCCATTCGGGGTCGCTGCGGACCGAGGGCGGGGCGCGTCCGAGTTCGGTCTGCGCGGCGGCGATCTGGCCGGACTCGCACAGCGCCCGCGCCCGCAGCGCCGGCAGGCCGCCGCAGAACGGCAGGGCCGCCGCCGGCTCGCCGGCGTCGAGCAGGCCGCTGGCCAGGCGCGGCGCGGCAGGCAGGCGGCGTCCTGGTCGGACCGCCCGCGGCGGCCCGCCGCCACAGGGCGATCGCGCGTTCGCGCTGGCCGGCCCGGGCGGTGGCTTCCGCACGTCGGCCGGCGATTGGCGCGCCGGCCGACGGCGCGTGGGGGAGGCGTGTGCGGCCGAGGCGTCCGCTGCGGGCCGCCGGCCAGGTCCAGCGGCTGCCGGATGTCAGTTCGCCCTGCTCGACCAGGGGCGAGCAGCTGGCGTGCGACGCCGGCGGTTGTGGCCCGCGCGGTCCGCCAGCCGCTGTGGCCCGGTCGGCGCTGGCGCCGTCGAGGCCCAGCGCCCCTTCGACGTGCGCCCGCAGCCGGGCGGGGTCGAGTGGTGGCAGGGCCACCGGCGTCGCGGCCTCGGTGCCGCGCCGCACCCGCACCGCGGCGGCGCGTTCGTCGATCGCCCGTACCCCCGGCAGCGTCGCCGCGAGGTGCAGCGCCACGGCGCGGCGATCGCCCGCCTCGGCGCCGGTGATCTCGACGTCGCCAGGGGCCGCCGCGGCGGCCGCCACCTCCGGGGCGTAGAGTTGCACGGGGTCGGGCGCCAGCGCCGCCGCCGACGGCCGGCCGCTGCCGCCGCCGAGGAACTCGAGCGCCGCCTGCGCGTCGGGGAAGCGGCGCTGCGGTCGCCGCGCCACGCAGCGGGCGACGAAGCGATCGAACGGCGCCGGCAGGTCGTCGGGCGCGAGTTCGCCCGCGGCGAAGAAGTCCACGCCCGGGAACCGCGCCACGAACTGCGCCAGCGGCGGGCCGGCGCCCGGCCACAGCGCCTGCGCGGCCATCGCCCCGACCGCGAACAGGTCGGCGCGCGCATCGGGCACGCTGCCGAGCAGCAGCTCCGGCGCGGCGAAGAACGGCGTGCCGCCGCGACCGGCGGCGCCGCGCCGCGCGCCCAGGCCGAAGTCGAGCAGGTGCAGGCGGCCGTCCTGGCCGCGCAGCAGGTTCGCGGGCTTCAGGTCGAGGTGCAGCACCGACCGGAGGTGCACGAAGGCCAGCACCTCGAGCAGCTCCTGCAGCGTGCGGGTCAGCGCCGCCGGCTCGCCCGGCAGGCGGCGCAGCGGTTCGCCGGCGACGTGGTCGCGCAGCACGTAGGCGCGGCCGTCGGGCAGCCGGCCGACCGCGCGCACGGCGGGGATCGCCGGGTGCCGCACGGCCAGCAGCAGGGCGGCCTCGACCGGCTCGACGCCGGGCGGCAGCAGCTTCAGCACCAGGTTGCCGCGCGTGCGGCAGCGCACGTGCAGCGTCCGCCCCTCCCCGCCGCCGAGTTCGGCCAGGACCTCGAGCGGAGGACCGGGCAGCGGCGGCAGGTCCCCGGGCGCGTCGTTCAATCCTCGCGCACGCGCACCCAGGTGGCGTCGATCGTGTCGGGGCCGGTGACCGTGCCGCGCCACCAGATGCGGTCGGAGTCGGGCACGATGTCGCCGAGGGGGATCGTCGTCACGCCATTGCCCTGCCGGGCCCGGCGCTCGATGCGGGTGTCGTCGTCGACCGACAGCACCACCGACGGCACCGACACGCCGTCGATCACGATCGGGTCGTCGTTGCGCGGCACGACGGTGATCGTGCGGGCCACGGTGTCGACGGCGTCGACGCGGCCTTGCCACTCCGGCTGCATCGGCACGGCGCTGCCGGTCACCTCGACCTCGGTGGCGACGAACAGCGGCAGTTCGCCGGCCGGCGCGCTGCGCGAGGACCACTTCACCTTGACGAGGTGGCCGACCTGCAGGTCGGCGAAGGCGATCGGCGCCTGGTTGGGGCGCCGCAGGCGGGCGCCGTCGACGTCGACGCGGATCTGCGCCGGCAGCGGGTTCAGGCGCGGCCCGCCGCGCGGGTTCTGCGCCTGCACGTCCATCACGAACGTCAGCGTCGTGGGCTCCAGCGCGGCGATGCGGCCGATCAGGCGCGGGTTGTCGTTGCGGCCGCGGCGGTGGGCCTCGCGGGCGACGCAACGGCCGTCGCGGCGCAGTTCGCCGCGCACGCGCACGCGGTCGTCGCCGATCTGGTCGAGGAAGCGGTTCGCATCGGTGACGAGGTTGTCGTCGCGGTCGCGGTAGGCGCAGTCGCCGGCGAACGACACGCGCAGCGGGGCGCGGTCGAGTTCGGCGGCGAGGCCGGTGAAGCCGGGGCGCTCGACGAACGCCACCTGCAGGTCGTCGAACGCGACCTCGGCGCCGTCGCCGCGCGCGCTCAGCTGCGGTCGCCAGGCCGCGGTCGAGCCGGCGGTCGGGGCCTGGCCGTTGTGGCCGATCACGAGCCAGCTGGTGGCGAGTGAACTGTGCAGCAGGCGGTCGGGGATCGGCACGCGTACGTCGACGGTGCCGGTCGCGGGCAGCACGCTGCCATCGGCCAGCAGGGCGCTGCCGCTGCCGGGCACCAGCAGCAGGCGGATGGCGGCGTATTCACCGGACGGCGCCGAGCGCAGCACCAGGCCGTCGACCGCGCCGGCCGGGTCGGCCAGCGTGACCAGGTGCGGGTTGGCCAGCAGGTTGCCGGTGGTCGAGCCGTCCGGGTACTCGAGCGCGGCGGCTTCGACCTGGAACTGGATGGTGACGTCGCTGCCGGTCGCGGTGTCGACGACGACCAGCACGGCGCCGGTGGTGCCGGCCGCGGGGTCGGCGGAGCCGCCGGAACCGCCGCAGGCGGGGAAGGCGAGGATCGGCAGCAGGGGGAGCAGTCGCAGCAGGTGTCGCATCGGGGGGGGCCTCCAGCATGGATTCGGGATGGTCGGGCGGACCAAACCGCGTGCCGGGGGGAATTGTAGGGGGGCGGTGTGCGGACGGCGTACGCAGCTGTGCGAAAGGTGGTCGGGTGCCGGGCCCGGGACGGGGCTGGGCCCAGGCTTGACCGGGGGGTGGTAGCCGCCGACGCTGCGCGCCCGTGCCGTCGGCGGTTCGGCCCGGGAGTGCATTAGAGCTGGTGTTCTACCTGGTCTTCAAAACCTGTGGGGGGTCGCCTCGCGCGGCTCCCGGTGGGTTCGATTCCCATGCACTCCCGCCACCTTCCGCCGCAGCAGGAAGTACACCACCGGCACCAGCACCAGCGTGAACGCGCTCGACACCACGAGCCCGAAGATCAGCGCCCAGGCCAGTCCGCTGAAGATCGGGTCCAGCGTGATCGGGATCGAGGCCAGGACCGCCGAGCCGGCGGTCAGCACGATCGGCCGCAGCCGCACCGCGCCGCTGTCGAGGATCGCGTCGACCAGCGGCCGGCCGGCGCGTTCGGCGCCCTGCACGAACTCGACCAGGATGATCGAGTTGCGCACCGCGATGCCGGCGAGCGCGATCATGCCGATCATCCCGGTGGCGGTGAAGAACACGGGGTCGGCGGTGCCGGCGACCGGCCGGTCGAGCAGCAGGTTCAGCAGCCAGAAGCCGGGCAGGATGCCGAGGATCGTGAACGGGATCGACAGCATCAGCACCAGCGGCAGCGCATAGCTCTTCGTCTCGTGCACCAGCAGCACGTAGATGCCCAGGCACGCGGCGAGGAAGGCGAGGCCGAGGTCGCGGAACGCGTCGAGCGTGATCTTCCACTCGCCCTCGCCGCGCCAATCGACCGCGAACCCGGCCGGCAGCGCCCACGGATCGCCGCCGCCGTTCGCCAGCAGGCTGCGTGACCCGAGCGGCCGCGGCGCCGGCGCCGCCACGGTGCCCGGCGCCTGCCGGTCGGCGTCGACGTCGAGCACGATCTCGGCCGGCGGCCGCCCGGCGGCCTCGGCGAGCACGTAGGCCGTGCGCTCCAGGTCCTTGCGGTGGATCGTGCCCTGGCGCGGCACGACCTCGAACCGCCCCAGCTCGGCCAGGGCCACCAGCGCGCCGTCGGCCCCGGGCACGCGCAGCTCGCCGAGCGCCGACGCGTCGGCGCGCTGCCAGGGCGGCAGCCGGACCTCGACCGGCGGCGCCCGCAGTTCGCGCGGTTCGCGCAGGAATCCCGCCGCCGTGCCGCCGACCGCCGTCTGCAGCGTGCGCGCCGTCAGCGCCGCGTCGATGCCGTGCAGGGCCGCCTTCTCATGGTCGAGCTGGAAGCGCAGCTCGGGCGGGGCGGCCTCGGCGCTGGTGTCGACGTCGACCACGCCGGGCTCGCGCGCGAGCCGCGCCGCCAACGTGCGCGCGGCGGCGTCGAGCTCGGCCGGCGCGGCGTCGATCGGGCCGCGCAGCTCGGCGACCAGCGTCGCCAGCACCGGCGGGCCCGGCGGCAGTTCGACGACCTTCAGCGTCGCGCCGGCGGCGGCTGCGACCGGCAGCAGCAGTTCGCGCACCCGCAGCGCGATCGCGTGGCTCTGGTGCCGGCGGTCGTGCTTGGGCAGCAGCGACAGACGCAGCTCGCCGAGTTCCGGCGCCCGCCGCAGGTAGTACTTGCGCACCATGCCGTTGAAGTCGATCGGCGAACTGGCGCCGGCGTACGACGTGACGGAGGTGATCTCGGGCAGGCCACGCACGCGTTCGGCGAGGTCGAGCACCAGCGCCGCGGTGCGTTCGACGGTCGCGCCCTCGTCGAGGTCGACCAGCACCTGCAGTTCGGTCTTGTTGTCGAACGGCAGCATCTTCAGCGGCACCGCGCGCGAGGCGCCGAGCCAGAGTGCGCCGGCGAACAGCAGCCCGGTGGCGGCGAAGGCGCCGAGCCGCGCCGCTCGCGACTGCAGCAGCGGCCGCACCACGGCGCCGTAGGCGCGGCGCACCAGCGGGTGGGCCTCGGCGGCGTGCGGTTCGGCGGCCCCGCCGACCGTCGCGCCGCGCAGGAACAGGTGCGACAGCCAAGGCGTCAGCGTGAACGCCACCACCATGCTCATCAGCATCGCCACGGGCACGTTCAGCGCCATCGGCCGCATGTACGGGCCCATCATGCCGGTGATGAAGAACAACGGCAGGAAGCTGAGGATCACCGCCAGCGTCGCCGTGATCACCGGCGGGCGGACCTCGTCGACGGCGTCGAGCACGGCCTGCAGCGGCGGGCGGTCCCGGCGCTGGAGGTGGCGGTGGATGTTCTCGACGTCGACGATCGGGTCGTCGACGACGAGCCCCAGCGACAGGATCAGCGCGAACAGCGTGACGCGGTTGATGCTGTAGCCGAACAGGTGGTTGAGCAGCAGCGTCAGGCCGAACGTGATCGGCACCGCGAGCGCGACGACGACCGCCTCGCGCCAGCCGAGCATCAGCGTGATCAGCACGACGACGATCGCGATCGCCACCCACAGGCCCTCGAGCAGCTCGTCGACCTTGCCGTCGGCGGTGGCGCCGGAATCGCGGGTGATCGTCACCGCGACGTCGGCGGGCAGCACCTCGCGGCGCAGTTCGTCGAGTCGTTCGCGCAGGCGTTCGGCGACCGTGACCGCGTTGCTGCCCCGGCGCTTGGCGACCGCGATCGTCACCGCCGGCTCGGGCGGCGAGGCGAGCCCATGCTGCGCCGCGCCGTGGTGCAGGTGCACGTAGGCATGCGGCTCCTCGGGACCGTCGCGCACGGTCGCGACCTCCGCCAGCCGCACCGGCTGCCCCGCGAACGTGCCGACCACGAGGTCGCCGAGCGCGCGCGCGTCGGGGGCGATCGCCGCCGCCTCGACGGTGATCGTGCGGTCGTCGCGCACGCCGCTCCCCGCGGTCGCCGCCGTGGTCGCCGCCGCCAGCGTCTGCTCGATCGCCGCGAACGGCAGGCTGCGCCCCGCCAGGGCGGCGACGTCGACGTGCACCGACAGTTGCCGCGAACGGCCGCCGTGGATCGTCGCCGGTCCGGCGTCCTCGACCTGCTGCAGGCGTGCCAGCAGCTCCTCGCCGAGGCGCCGCAGCGCGAAGTCGTCGAGCGTGCGGCTGTGCAGCGTCGCGGTGAGGATCGGCACGTCGTCGATCGACACCTCGTCGACGCGCCAGGCTCGCACCTGCGGCGGCAGCTGGCCGGCGTGCTGCTGCAGGGTGCTGTGCAGCTTCACCAGGCTGTCCTCGCGGTCCTCGCCGACGAAGAAGCGCGCCGTCACCACCGCCTGGCCGCGGCGGCTGGCCGAGTAGACGTGCTCGACGCCGCTGATGCCGCGCACGATGCGCTCGATCGGGATCGTGACCTGCCGCTCGACCTCGAGCGCCGAGGCGCCGGGCGCGTCGACCACGACCTCGGCGACCGGCACGACGATCTGCGGATCCTCCTCGCGCGGCGTCGCCCACAGCGCCACGGCGCCGGCCGCCAGCGACAGCAGCAGCAGCAGCGGCGCGAGGTTGCCGGTGAGGAAGACCTCGACGATGCGGTAGATGGCGCCGTGGGGCTTGTGCATCGGCTCACCGAGGCATGGCCGGCACCAGCACGACCTCGCCCGCGGCGAGACCGCTCAGCACTTCGAACTCGTCGCCGCGCTGCTGGCCGAGCCGCACATAGCGCCGCGCCGCGCGGTCGCCGGCCAGCACCTGCACGAAGTCGAGCTGGCCGATGGCCTGCACGGCGCGGGCCGGCACGCGCAGTTCGTCGACGGCGTCGAGCGGCACGTGCAGCCGGCCGAACATGCCGGTGACGACGCCCGGATGGCAGGGGCCCGTGACCTTGACCTCGAAGGCGCGGCTCTGCGCCGCGGCGGCCGGCACGACCTCGCTCACGGTGCCGGCGCAGCGTTCGCCGAGCGCGTCCAGCGTCACGTCGACGGCCTGACCGACCTGCAGCCGGCCGGCGAGTTCCTCGCGCACGACGGCGACCAACTGCAGCCGCGTCGGGTCGTAGAGGGATGCGATCGGCTGGCCGGGCTGCACGACATCGCCCTCCTGCACCAGCTTGTCGACGACGATGCCGGGGATCGGCGCCCGCAGGGTGGCGAACCCGAGCGCGGTCTCGGCCCCGGCGACGGCCTGCCGCGCGCGTTCGACCTCGGCCTCGGCGGCCGCCAGCGCGGCGCGGTCGGTGTCCAGGCGGTCCGGCGGCGCGATGCCCTGCTGCACCAGCTGTTCGCTGCGGGCGAAGTCGATGTGCGCCTTGTCGCGGCGCGTCGCCGCGGCGCGCAGAACGGCGCGGGCCTGCTCGGCCGCGGCCTGCAGGTCGTCGGCGTCGAGTTCGACCAGCACTTCGCCCTGCTGCACCGGCTGGCCGGCGCGCGTGATCCCCAGCCGGCGCACGCGGCCGAGGATGCGGGACGCGACGATCGTCTCGGCGATCGCCCGCACGGTGCCGACCGCGGTCTCGGTGCGCGGCGTGCGCACCGCGGTGACGACGTGGCGTTCGCCATGGGCGGCAGCGCCGGGCGGGGCGGCCGGCGGCCCCGGCGGCACGCGGCGGTGGAAGGCGCCCAGCAGCCAGGCCAGCAGCAGGCCCATGGCCAGGAGGCCGGTGGCGACGGCGAGCGGGCGGCGCAGGCGCGCCAGGGGGATGCGCGGCATGGCCCCAGCATCGCCAGGATCCTGGGCCCCGGCACTACGCCCAAGTCCGGGGGGGGGGTAGCATGCGCGTGGCGGTGCACACCACCACCGCCCAAGGAAGTCATGCCCAACCCGATCCTCTCGTGCTCTTCCTGGGCCCTCGCCGGGCTCGCCTTCGGTTCCGTGGTGCCCGCGCAGTGGACGTCGCGTGGACCTTCGCCGGCCAGCGACTGTGTAGCGGCTGCCTACGACGAGGCGCGCGCGGTCACGGTCGCCGTCTTCCGCACCGGGCCGCTCGACGTCCAGACGTGGGAGTGGAATGGCACGGCCTGGACGCACAACGCCGCGGCGGGCAGCCCCGGCATCGTGCAGGACGATGGCATCGCCCTGATGTACGACCCGGTGGGCCATCGCGTGCTCGCGGTGGTGGCGGAAGGACCGGGCAGCAACGGCGGCTGGCTCTTCGCCTACGGCGGTCAGGCCTGGGTCGGTATGGCGCCCGCCCAGCCGCGCCCGCCGGGATCCAACGCGATCGCCGCCGCGTTCGACACGCAGCGCGGGGTCGTGGTCGCCTATGTGAACGGCCAGACCTGGGAGTGGAACGGAGTCGGCTGGACGCTCGCGGTCGCCAGTTCGTTGCCGGGCGACCTCCGTCGGGCGCGCATGGTCTACGATCCGCTGCAGCAGCACTGCCTGCTGATCGGCGGGCGCCCGGGCAGCGAGCCGTGGCTGAATGCGATCACCTGGCAATGGAACGGCGCCGCCTGGACCGCGGGGCCAGCATCCTCCCTCACCCAGCGCGTGCAGCACGGTGCCACGTTCGACGGCGTCGGCGGCCGGCCGATGCGCTACGGCGGCTCCACCGAAGGCATGCCGCTCTACCAGTGGTTCGCGGACAGCGCCGTGCTCGACGCGGGCGTCTGGGGCGATCAGGTCGGCGTGCCGACCGGCGCTCCGATGGCGATGCTCGGTTCGCACCTCGCCGCCGACCTCGCGCGCGGCCGGGTCGTGCTGGTCGGGGCCGAAACCTGGGAACTCGTGCGCCCCACGCCGGCGTCGTTCGCGCGCTTCGGCGCCGGCTGCGCCGGGCTGGGCGGCGTGCCGCAGCTCGATCTGGCCGCGGGCCGCATGGCCTGGCTCGGCCACGATCTGGGCCTGCGGGTGTCGACGTTGGGAGCGGCCGGCTTTGCCGCGGTGGCGTTCGGCCTGTCGAACACCACCTACGGCGGTGCGGCACTCCCCGCGCCGCTGCCCGGCACCGTCGGGTGCGACCTCCTGGTCGGGCTCGACGTGATGCAGGTGGCGCTGACCAGCGGCGGCACCGCGGAGTTCACGCTGCCGGTGCCGGTGGGGACGTTCGCCGCCGGGTTCGAGTTCTTCGCCCAGGCGGCCGTGCCCGACCCCGGCAACCCCCTGGGCCTGGTGGTCAGCCACGGCGTGCGCATCGTCGTGGGCACCCGGTAGCGGCCCCGGTCAGCGCCGCACCAGCCGCACCGTGGCCGAGAGCGGCAGGTGGTCGCTGCCGAACGGCTTGCCCACCTCGGCGGCAGCGAGTTCCAGCGCGCCGCCGAGCAGCACGTGGTCGATCGGCACGCGCAACGGCCAGGGCAGCGCCGATGGCCAGGTGGGACGGAAGGCGCGCGCGCTGCCCGGGTCGAGGCCGGCCTCGGCCACCAGCCGGCGGAAGGCGGCGTTCCACGGCGTGGCGTTGAAGTCGCCGAGCAGCAGCCGCCGCGGCGGCAGCGCGGCGATCGCCGGCTGGATCGCCGCCAGCGCCGCGTCCCGCTGCCGGCAGCGCTCGCCGATGCCGGGGCGCGGCACGTGCACGCCGAGGATGCCGAGGTCGCCGTGCGGCGTGCGCGCGATCGCGCGCAGCGCCGGCGCCCAGTCGACCCCGAGCGGGATCGTCTCGGCGCGGCGCAGCGGCCAGCGCACGAACAGTCCGGTGCCGAAGTAGCCGGGGTCGGGGGCGAGGTGGTGGTGCGGGTAGCGCGCCAGCAGCGGCGCCAGGGCCGCAAGCCAGGCGGGGGTCAGTTCGCTGCAGAACACCACGTCGGCGTCGCTGCCGGCGACCGCCGCCAGCGCCTCGGCGGCGTGCGCCTCGGCGCCGCGCAGCAGGTTGAGGCTCAGCACGCGCACCACCGGGTCGCTGCCGGTGCCGTGGCCGCCGAGGTGGATCCAGCCGGGCACCACGCCGGCGGCCGCGAGCAGACTGCCGAACAGGCACAGCAGGGCAGGTCGCCAGCGGCGCAGGACGGCGAGCGCGCCGGCCAGCAGGCCCAGCCAGGCCATCGCCTGGACCGGGAAGCAGGCCAGCAGGTCGATGCTCCAGTGCCAGGCCGGCAGGTGGGGGGCGAGGGTGGCCGGCAGGGCGGGCAGGGCCAGCAGCGCCAGCAGGTTGCTCGGTCGCACGCGCACAGTCCGCGAACGATGCCGCCTCCGCGGCCGGGTTGCGAGCGAAGGACGCGCGCGCGGTTGTGCGCCGCGCCTGTGCCGGCATGATCCCGCCTGCCCTCGATGTCCGCCGCCCCGTCCCCGTCGCAGCCGGCGATCCTCGCCGAGATCCGCACCTTCGTCGCCACCTGGTTCCGCGATGGGCGCGAGGACGGGCTCGAGGCGGAGACGCCGTTGGTGACCTCGGGCATCGTCGATTCGGCCGGCGTGGTCGAGGTGGTCGAGTTCCTGGAGCGCCGCTTCGGCGTGCGCATCGGCGACGCCGACATCTCGCTGCGAAATTGCAACACGCTGCAGGGATTGAGCCTGCTCGTGGTGTCGCGCCTCGGCGCGTAGGCGCGGCGCGCCGCGCGCCGCGCGCGACCGGCGGCGCGATTCCCCGGCCCGGGTCTCGCATCCGCGGCCCCAGTCGCTAGCTTCTTTCGACCCTCTTTCCGGCCAGTTGCCGTGACCGTCCTTCTTCCCCTGATCGTGTTCTCGGTGCCCGTGCTGGCGATCGTGCTGTTCGCGCTCGCCGGGCGGCGGTTGTCGGGTTCGTGCGGCGGGGTGGGTGCGGACGGTTCGTGCTCGCGCTGCGGCAAGCCGGCCGGCGAGGCGGGCCCCGACGCCGCCGGGGCCTGCCGCTCCTGAGCGGGGGGCGCCGGCGCGGTTCCGTCCGTCAGGACTTCCATCGGATGACGACCCACACGATCACCAAGGGCTTCGACCTCCGGCTCGCCGGGCGGGCCGAGGCGAAGCTGCAGGCCGCACCCGAACCCCGGTCGGTCGCCGTCGAGACCGCGGAGTTCCCCGGCATCAAGCCGAAGGCGCTGGTCAAGGAAGGCGACACCGTCGCCACCGGCCAGCCGCTGTTCCTCGACAAGCTCGACCGCGACCTGGTCTGGTGCGCCCCGGCCAGCGGCCGGATCGCCAAGGTGGAGTTCGGCGAACGGCGCTTCCTGTTGCGCATCGAGATCGAGAACGCGGTCGCGGCGGGCGGCAAGGAGACCTTCGCCGACCTGCCGAAGCCGGCCGGCGACCGCGCCGCGCTGGTGCGCGCGATCAAGGGCGCGGGCCTGTGGCCGCTGATCCGCCAGCGGCCGGTCGGCAAGATCGTGCGCGGCGACCAGGTGCCGACGGCGATCTTCGTCAACGGGATGGACTCGGCGCCGCTGGCCGCCGATCCGGCGTTCGCCGTGCAGGGCCGCAAGGCCGACCTGCAGGCCGGCATCGGTCTGCTGCGGCAGCTGACCGGCGGCAAGGTCTACCTGGCGCTGCGCGCGGCGGGCGATCACCAGAGCGAATTGCGCGACCTGCAGGGCGTCGAGGTGCACGACTTCCGCGGTCCGCACCCGTCGGGCCTGGTCGGCACCCACATCAGCCGCATCCAGCCGCTGAAGGCCGGCGAGGTCGCCTGGGCGTTGCGGCTGCAGGACCTGGCCAGGCTCGGCGAGTGGGCGCGGACCGGCAGGTACCCGGCGCTCACCACGGTGGCGCTGGCCGGCAGCGCGGCGCCGGTGCGCGGCTACTTCCGCGTGCGCCAGGGGGCGGCGGTGGCGACGCTGACCGCCGGCAAGCCGATCGCCGGCGACGTGCGGGTGATCGACGGCAACGTGCTGCACGGCCGCGCGATCGCCGCCGACGGCAACCTCGGCTACTACTGCGCCGGCATCACGGTGATCCCCGAGGGCACCGGCCAGCGGGACCTGTTCGGCTGGGCGCTGCCGCAGTTCGGCAAGCTCAGCTTCTCGCGCAGCGTGATGAGCTGGCTCGCGCCGAAGAGGGAATACGTCGTCGACACGCGGCTCAACGGCGGCCACCGGCCGATCGTCAACATCGGCGCCTGGGAGAGCGTGCTGCCGCTCGACATCCATCCGAGCTACCTGGTGCGCGCGATCCAGGCCAACGACATCGAGGAGGCGGTCAAGCTCGGCCTGCTCGAGGTGACCGAGGAGGACGTCGCGCTGTGCACGTTCGTCGATCCCTGCAAGATCGACGTCGGCCGGATCGTGCGGCAGGGCCTCGACCTCTACGAGAAGGAGGGCTGATCCGTGCAGTTCCTACGCAACCTGATCGAGAAGCAGCGCACGCTCTATCACGCCAAGGACAGCCGGTTCCACAAGGTGTGGCCGCTGTTCGACGCCTTCGAGACGTTCCTGTTCGCGCCGGAGCAGCGCGCCGAACGCTCCGGCACGCACGTGCGCGACTACGTCGACCTGAAGCGCGTGATGAACACGGTCATCGTCGCGATGCTGCCGTGCCTCCTGTGGGCGATCTGGAACACCGGCGCGCAGCACTTCGCGGCCTGGGCGAGCCTCGCGGCCAAGGCGGTCGCCGAGGGCAAGCCGAGCCCCGAGTACGTCGCCGGCTGGCTGCAGTCGATCCTGGCGCCGAACGTCATGGCGCCGTCCGCGTTCGACACGGTCGTGTTCGGCCTGCAGCGCATGCTGCCGATCCTGATCGTCAGCTACGGCGTCGGCCTCGGCATCGAGATGCTGTTCTCGGTGCTGCGCAGCGAGGAGGTCAGCGAGGGCTACCTCGTCTCCGGCATGCTGATCGCGCTGATCGTGCCGGCGTCGATCCCCCTCTGGCAGCTGGCGATCGGCGTCGCGTTCGCCGTCGTGCTCGGCAAGGAGGTGTTCGGCGGCACCGGCATGAACATCTTCAACCCGGCGATGATGGTGCGCGCCTTCCTGTTCTTCGCCTTCGCGGCGCAGATGTCGGGCGACGCCGTCTGGGTGGCGGGCAACCAGTCGCCGGCCGGCGTGCCCGGCAGCCTGATCGACGGCTACTCGCAGCCGACGGCGCTGGCGATCGTCAAGGCGGCGGGCACGAACGCCAGCGAGGTGCTGGCCGCGACCTACTCGCACGCCGACCTGTTCTTCGGCAACATCCCCGGCAGCGCCGGCGAGATGAGCAAGCTGGCCGTGCTGCTCGGCGCGTTCTGGCTGGTGTTCACCGGCGTCGGTTCCTGGCGGGTGATGCTGGCCGGCGTGCTCGGCGTGCTGGCCACCGCCGTCGTCGTGCCCGTCGCCGCCGCGGCGATGGGGCTGGCGGCGACCGGGCCGATGCACATCGCGCCGTGGGAGCACCTGCTGTGCGGCGGCTTCCTGTTCGGCATCGTCTTCATGGCCACCGACCCGGTGTCGAGCCCGGAGACCAGCACCGGCAAGTGGGTCTACGGGGCCCTGATCGGCTTCTTCACGGTGCTGGTGCGCACGATCAACCCGGCCTACCCCGAGGGCACGATGCTGGCCGTGCTGCTGCTCAACGCGTTCGCGCCGACGATCGACCACTTCGTCGTCGCCGCGAACATCAAGCGGAGGCTCGCGCGCGCATGAACAAGACCTCGAATGCCTACGTGTTGGTCTTCGCCGTCGCGGTGTGCGTCGTGATGAGCACGGCGTTGGCGCTGACGGCGAACGCGCTGCGGCCGGCGCAGGAGGCCGCCGCCGAGTTCGACCGGCAGAAGAACGTCATGCTGGCGGCCGGCCTGATCCGCGACGGCGACCGCCGTCCGCGGGCCGAACTGGAGCAGCTCTACGCGCAGCGCGTCGCGCCGCGCGTCGTCGACACCAGGACGGGCGAGGTCGTCGACGGCAAGGGTCCGAAGGACGTCGAGGGCCTGAACAAGGCGGCGGCGAAGGCCGACAAGGCCGACGCCCACCGCTACCGCACCGTCGAGATCGTCAAGGACGAGGCCGGCAAGCTGGCGGTGATCGTGCTGCCGATCTCGGGCCGCGGCCTGTGGAGCACGCTCTACGGCTATCTGGCCCTCGAAGCGGACGGCGACCACGTGCGCGGCATCACGTTCTACAAGCACGGCGAGACGCCCGGCCTCGGTGGCGAGGTCGAGAACCCGCAGTGGACGGCGCTGTGGCAGGGCAAGCGCATCCTCGGCGAGGGCGGCCAGCTCGAGTCGGTGACGGTCAAGAAGGGCAAGGTCGACCCGTCGCGCGCCGAGGAGAAGGCGCACTTCGTCGACGGCCTGTCCGGCGCGACGATCACCAGCAACGGCGTCACCGAGTTCGTGCGGGCCGACCTGCGCGCGTTCCAACCCTACCTGGCCAGGGTCACCAAGAGCTGAGGCGCACCGACCATGACCGCAACGGCAACCCCTCCCGCCAAGACGCCGCTGTTCGGCGGCGACGAGAAGAAGGCGATCCTCGATCCGCTGTGGGACAACAACCCGATCGCGCTGCAGGTGCTCGGCATCTGCTCGGCGCTGGCCGTGACGACGCGACTCGACAAGTCGCTGGTCATGGGCGCCGGCGTCGTGATCGTCTGCGCGCTGGCCAACGTGATCATCTCCTGCCTGCGCAACCTGATCCCGAACAAGATCCGCATCATCGTCCAGCTCGTCGTCGTGTCGGGCGTGGTGATCGTGTTCGACCAGGTGCTGAAGGCCTACATGTACGACCTGTCGAAGCAGCTGTCGGTCTTCGTCGGGCTGATCATCACCAACTGCATCGTCATGGGCCGGCTGGAGGCCTACGCGATGGGCAATCCGCCGTGGCGCAGCCTGCTCGACGGCATCGGCAACGGCCTCGGCTACGCCTGGATCCTGGCGGTCGTCGGCGCCGTGCGCGAGATCTTCGGCGCCGGCAAGCTGCTCGGCGTGCAGGTGATCCCGCAGGCGCTCTACGACGGCGGCTACGTCAACAACGGCCTGATGGTGCTGGCGCCCGGCGCGTTCCTGCTGCTCGGCATCATCGTCTGGGTGCAGCGCGCCATCTCCGGCTACGTCGAGAAGTGAGGTTCCGATGCTCGCATTCGAAGTGATCCCGGATCTGTTGACGTCGGCCGGCGAGGCCGCGGCGGCGGCGGTGGCCGCCGTCGTCGACGAGCCAGGCGCCGCGCAGAAGTACGTCGGCATCCTGCTGCGCTCGATCTTCGTCGAGAACATCCTGCTGGCGTTCTTCCTCGGCATGTGCAGCTACCTCGCGGTCAGCAAGCGCGTCGACAGCTCGGTGGGCCTCGGCATCGCCGTGATCTTCGTGCTCGGCCTGACCGTGCCGATCAACTGGGTGGTGCAGGAGTACGTGCTCCGGCCCGGGGCGCTGCACTGGGCCGGCATGCCGGACTCCGACCTCAGCTACCTGCAGTTCCTGACCTTCATCGCCTCGATCGCGGCCGCCGTGCAGATCGTCGAGATGGCGGTCGACAAGATGAGCCCCAAGCTCTACGCGGCGCTCGGCATCTTCCTGCCGCTGATCGCGGTCAACTGCGCGATCCTCGGCAGCTCGCTGTTCATGGTCGAGCGCAAGTACTCGTTCGGCGAATCGGTGGTGTTCGGGCTGGGCTCGGGCATCGGCTGGCTGCTGGCGATCGTGAGCATGGCGGCGATCCGCTGGCGGCTGCGCACGGCGCACGTGCCCGGCCCGCTGAAGGGCCTCGGCATCACCTTCATCACCACCGGCCTGATCGCGATGGCCTTCATGACCTTCAGCGGGATCTGAGCGATGTTCACCGCCATCCTGACCGGCGTCGTCGCCCTCACCGGAGTCATCGTGCTCCTGGTGCTGGTGCTGATGTTCTGCGAGAAGAAGCTCGTCCAGAAGGGCAAGGTCAAGCTGCTGATCAACGACGACCCGGCGAAGTCGCCCGAGGTCGACATCGGCAGCAACCTGCTGATGGCGCTCAGCGCGGAGAAGATCTTCCTGCCGTCGGCGTGCGGCGGGAAGGGCTCCTGCGCGATGTGCAAGTGCCAGGTGTTCGAGGGCGGCGGCGACATCCTGCCCTCCGAGCTGACGCACATCAGCCGCAGCGAGGCGAAGGACCACTGGCGGCTCTCCTGCCAGGTCAAGGTGCGCGGACCGATGAAGGTCAAGGTGCCCGACGAGGTGTTCGGCATCCGCAAGTGGGAATGCGCGGTGCGCAGCAACCGCAACGTCGCGACCTTCATCAAGGAACTGGTCGTCGACCTGCCGCCCGGCGAGATCATCCGCTTCGAGTCGGGCGGCTACATCCAGATCGACGTGCCGGCCTACCAGGGCCTGAAGTTCAAGGACTTCGACATCGAGGAGCAGTTCCGCGGCGACTGGGACAAGTTCAAGCTCTGGGACCTGGTCGCCAACAACCCGGCGCCGTGCTTCCGCGCCTACTCGATGGCCAACCACCCGGCCGAGGGCAACATGGTGATGCTGAACATCCGCATCGCCACGCCGCCGCCGCGGCAGATGAACCTGCCGCCGGGCATCTGCTCGAGCTACGTGTTCTCGCTGAAGAAGGGCGACAAGATCACGATCTCGGGCCCGTACGGCGAGTTCCACATCAAGCAGACCGACCGCGAGATGATCTACATCGGCGGCGGCGCGGGCATGGCGCCGCTGCGCAGCCACATCTTCCACCTGTTCCACACCGAGAAGACCAAGCGCAAGGTCAGCTACTGGTATGGCGCGCGCAGCAAGCGCGAGATGTTCTACACGGAGGAGTTCGAGGCGATCGAGCGCGACTTCCCGAACTTCAAGTACCACGTCGCGCTGTCGGAGCCGCAGCCGGAGGACAACTGGACCGGCTTCAAGGGCTTCATCCACCAGGTGGTCTTCGACAACTACCTGAAGGACCACCCGAACGTCGACGAGATCGAGTTCTACCTCTGCGGACCGCCGATGATGAACAGCGCCGTGCAGAAGATGCTCGGCGACCTCGGCGTCGAGAAGGACATGATCGCGTTCGACGATTTCGGCGGCTAGCGCCGCGCCGCGGCGCCGCCGCGATCGCCGCTCGCCCTCGTCCGCCCGCGCTGCCGAAGCAGGCTGCGGGCGGGCTGCGGCTCGTGCCGGCGCGGTCGCCTCAGGCGGGACTCGTGGCTTCGGTTGCCGTTGCCGGGCCCTGGCCCTCGCGCACCAGCCAGACCAGCAACGCCACGAGCGCGAAGTGCAGCAGCCCGCCGGCGTCGAGGCTGCGCCACAGGGTCTCGCCGAGCAGCTTCTTCTGGCGCAGCGTCAGCGCGAACAGCACGCCGCCGGCCGCGAGCCACCACAGGACGTCGCCGCGCCGGCGCGGGCCGCGGCAGAACAGGGCGAACGGCAGCATGGCGCCGGCCAGGTGGTAGACGCGCACCAGGGGCGCGAAGAACACGGTCGCGAGCAGCACCGCAGCGGCCTGGAAGGCGATGCGTGCGGCGTCGGGGTGGCGGCGTGCGCCGAAGTACAGGGCCGCGAGCAGCGCCGCGATCGCCGCCGACCAGACCGCCTTGGCGACGGCGAGCGCCGTCGGCGAGAGGTCGACGAGGTTCGCCGTGTGGCCGTCGTGGTCGAACGGTCGCGCCTGCAGCAGGTAGTCGAGCGTGCCGCCGATCGACGGGCCGGCGTGGTGGCGCACGATCGCCGCCTGCCCGGGCTCGACCAGCGACGTCTGGATCGTGCGCACGAAGTCGCCGAGGTGGCGCAGGTGCTCGGCGGTGCCGCAGAACGGCCACGGCAGCACCAGCACGGCGCCGAGGAACGTGCCGAGCATCGCCAGCGCCGCGCGCGGCCGGCGCATGAGCGGCAGCGCCGGCAGGAACAGCAGCGGCGTCAGCTTCAGGGCCGCGGCGGCGCCGAGCCAGGCGCCGGCCCGGAGGTCGCGCCCGCGCTGCAGGTGCACGACGCCGATGGCGAGGCAGGTGCCGACCCAGAGGCTCAGCTGGCCGTGGGTGAGGTTCTGCGCCAGGCAGCGCTGGAACAGCAGGCCGAACGCCAGCCACTGCCACGGCCGCAGACCGCCGAGCGGGGCCACCGCGCGCGCCGTGGCGCGCAGCAGCAGGGCGGTGCCGAGGCCCAGCAGGGCGCACCACAGCCAGCGGATCGCCGGCTCGGACAGCAGCCCCTGCAGGCCGGCGAACGGCAGCACCGCGCAGTGCGGGTAGACCCAGGGACCGGCCGGGGCGCGGTCGCGGTAGAGGTCGAAACCGCCGGCGCGGAACTCGCGGGCGACGTCGAGGTAGATGCCGAAGTCCGTGTAGGTGCCGATCAGGTTCCTGGCGGCCACCACGACGGCGGCGACGCCGCAGAGCCACGGCAGCCACGAGGACCAGCGAGCGGCGCCCGGAACGCCTCGGCGGAGCGACGGCATGCGCATTCTCTACCTCGCCGGTGCGGTGGATACGATGCCGGCCCGTCGATGCGCCCGTCCTTCCGTCCGCCCCCCGCCGTGGTCGCCGTGTGGCTCGCGGGGCTCGCCGCCTGCGGCGGTCCGCCGCGCGTGCAGCAGTTCGGCGGTCCGACGATGGGTTCCTCCTACGAGGTCAAGTTCGTCGGCGCCGCGCCGCTGGCCTCGGTGCGCGCCGCGGTCGAGCACGAACTGGCCCGCTTCGACCTCGCCTTCAGCCAGTGGCGCGAGGACAGCGAGATCGCGCGCTGCAACCTCCACGCCAGCACGGCGCCGTTCCCGGTGTCGCCGCTGTTCGCCGAGGTGCTCGACCTGTCGCTGCGGCTGGCGGCCGCGACCGGCGGGGCCTTCGACCCGACCGTGAAGCCGCTGTCCGACCGCTACCGGGCGGCGAAGCGCGAACCGGGCCGGCCCCTCGATCCCGCGGCGCTGGCGGCGCTGCGCGCGCACGTCGGTCACGGGCTGGTCGAGGTGCGCGACGGCGCCGTGCACAAGCGGCGCGCCGAGGTGCAGATCGACCTCGACGGCATCGTCGCCGGCGCCTGCGCCGACGCGATCGCCGCGCGCCTGCACGCGCTCGGCGTGCACGACTTCTTCCTGCAGATCACCGGCGAGGTGCTCGCGCATGGCGAGAAGGCGCCCGGGGTGCCGTGGGTCGCCGGGATCGTCGATCCGGCCGCCGATCTGGCGGGTGGCGAGGCCGCGATCCGCAGCCTGCCCCTGCGCGACCTGTCGCTGTGCACCAGCGGCGACTACCGCAACGCGGTGCGGGTCGGCGACGAGATCGTGCACCATGTGTTCGATCCGCGCACCGGCGCCAATGCGCGCCACCGGGTCGTCAGCGTGTCCGTGCTCGCCCCCAGCGCCGCCGTGGCCGACGCCGTCGGCACGGCGCTCCTGGTCGCGGGCGACGAAGCGGCGGCGGCCGTGTGGCCGGCGCTGCAGGGGTTCGGCGTCGTCGGCGCCTTGTTCCTGGTCGGCGACGCGGCCGGTGGCCTGCGGCCGGTGGGGCTCTCGTGGCCGGAATGAAGGCGATCGCGCTCGCGGCGGCGCTCGTCGCCGCGGGCTGTGCCGCGCTGCCGCCGGGGGCGCAGTGCCGTTCGCTGCTCGGTCGGCCGCTCGGCGAACTGCCGCTCGAACGGGCGCGCCGCGAGGCGCTCGAGCAGGACCTCGCCCGCGCCCGGCTCGCCGCCGCGGCCGCCCCCGACGACCGCGACGCCGCGATCTGGCTGGCGCGGCGGCTCGGCTACCTGGGCCGCTTCCGGGCCGCGGTGGAGGTGCTGTCCGCGGCGCTGGAGGTCCGGCCCGACGATCCGTTCCTGCTGCGCCACCGCGGCCACCGCTGGCTCACGCTGCGCGAGTTCGCGCGCGCCGTGCAGGACCTCGAACGCGCCGCACACGCCTGCCGGACCACGCCCGACGAGCTCGAGCCCGATGGGCAGCCGGTGCCCGGCCGGCCGCCGCACAGCACGCTGCACTACAACGTGCGCTACCACCTCGGCCTCGCGCACTTCCTGCGCGGCGACTTCGCCGGCGCCGAACGGGCCTGGCTCGCCTGCCTCGCGGTGGTCGGCAACGACGAATCGCGGGTGGCCGTAGTGCACTGGCTGTGGTGCGCGCGCATGCGGCTCGGCGATCCGGCCGGGGCGGCGGCGGTCGTCGCCTCGATCGACGACACCATGGACGTGGTCGAGAACGTCGCCTACCTGCAGCTGTGCCTGTGCTACCAGGGCCGACGGCAGGCCGCGGAGCTGGCGCCGCGAACGGGCAGCGCGGGCAGCGCGCTGGCGTTCGGGCTGGCGCACCTGCAGCTCGTGCGCGGCGACCACCATGGCGCCCGGGTGGCGTTCGCGCGGCTGGCGCAGGAACCCAACTGGGCGGCGTTCGGCGTGATCGCGGCGGAGGCCGAGCTGACGCGCTGACCACTTGGCGCTCGCGAGCACCGCGTCCACCGGCCTAGCATGCCGTCGATGTCTCCGGCTCCGTGGTGGCGGCCTGGCTGGCCCCTGCTCGTCGCGGTGGCGCTGCAGCTTGGCGTGCAGGCCGGACAGCTGCTGCTGACGCTGCGGGCGACCGGCGGCGAACTGGCCTACCCGCTGGACGACGCCTACATCCACCTGGCGATGGCGCGCACGCTGGCGGAACACGGCGTGTTCGGCATCACCCCGCACGCCGTCGCCGCCTCGTCGTCGTCCCCGCTCTGGCTCGGCCTGCTGGCCGCCGGCGCCTGGGCGCTCGGCAGCGCCGTGTGGCTGCCGCTGGCGCTCGCGACCGCGGCGGCGTTGGCGCTGGTGGTCGCGGTCGATCGCGGCTGGCGGCGCCACGGGCTGGCCGCCGGGTGGCGCGCCGCCGGGCTCGGGGCGCTCGTCCTGCTCGTGCCGCTGCCGACGCTGGCCAGTACCGGCATGGAGCATGCGTTGCACGCGCTGCTGGCGCTCGGGTTCGTGGCCGCCCTGACGGCGGCCCTCGACGAGCCGGCGCGCGGCGGCCTGCGCCGTGCCCTGCTGCTCGCGCCGCTGCTCGCCGCCGCGCGGCTCGAGAGCGCCTTCCTGATCGCGCCCGCGGTGTGGCTGGTGGGGCGCCGGCGCGGCCTGTGGCCGGCGCTCGCGCTTGGCGCTGCCGCCGCGGCGCCGTGGCTCCTGCTCGGCGGGTGGTCGTGGTCCCAGGGCCAGTTCTTCCTGCCGAACTCGATCGTGCTGAAGAGCGGCCACGTGGCGATCCCCGGCCTGAGCCCCGCCGACCATGGCTGGAGCACGGGCGTGCGCGCCCTGGCCCGCCATGGCCATGCCGGCGTGCTCTTCGTGCTGCTGGCGTTCGCCGCCTGGCGGTCGCGCGGGCCGGCCGCGGCGCGGCTGCGCCCGGCGCTGGCGGTCGCCCTCGTCGGTCTGCTGCTGCACGCGCAGCTGGCGCGTTTCGGCTGGTTCTTCCGCTACGAGGCGTACCTGCTGGTCCTGGGGTTCGCCTCGGCGCTGCCGGCGCTGCACGGCGCGGCCACGGGCCTCAGGCCACGCGGCCGCCGGGCGCTCGCCCTGTTCGCCGTCGCCGGGCTGGCGGCGTTCGTGCCGCGGGCGTCGCGCGCGCTGCGGGATCCGCCGCGGGCGAGCCGGCACACGTTCCTGCAGAACGTGCAGGTCGCGCGCGTGCTGGCCGCGCATGGCGGCGGCGCCGCCGTGGCCGTGAACGACATCGGCGCGGTCAGCTACCTCGGCCGGGTCCGCACCGTCGACCTGGTCGGGCTCGCCGACGTCGAGGTGGCCAGGGCCCGCCTCGCCGGCGCCTTCGACGCGGCCTTCGTGCGGCGGCTCACCGCGGCGCGCGGCTGCACGCTGGCGGTGGTCTACGAGGACTGGTTCCCCGGCCAGCTGCCGCCGGAATGGACCCGGCTGGCGCGCTGGACCGTGCCGCAGCCCTACTGGGGCGCCACGGTCAGCTGGTTCGTGATCGAGCCTTCGGCCGCGGGCTCCTGGCGGGCGGCCCTGGACGCGGCGGGGGAGGCCCTGCCGGGCGGGGTGCTCCGGGACTGAAGCGCGGCGGCGCGAGGCCGGGCTGCCGCCTGAAAAAAAGCGGGCCTCGGTGAGGCACCACCCCACACCGAGGCCCATCCCTGCCACTGGGCCCATGCCCAGGCGTTTCTTTCCACCGGCCCCACTCAAGCATGCGCCGTGCCACTGCGGCCAGAATTGCCCGGGTTCTCGCAAGGCGATGCCCAGCAAGGGAATGCAGCACGAGCCCGAGTTCGGCGGCTGGCCCGCCGCCCGCCGCCGTCGACGGCTCGCCACGGGATGCCGACGCCGCTGACGGCATCCCGACGGGGCGCCGCCGGCGTCAGCCCCCCGACCCGCCGGCGCGGCTCGCGGCCTTGGCGCGCTCCCAGGCGGCATCGAGTTCGGCCAGCGAACGGCCGCCGAGGTCGTAGCCGAACTCGGCCTCGATGGCGGCGAAGCGCTGCTGGAACTTGTCCGTGGTCGCCGCCAGCGCGACCTCCGGATTGACGCCCAGATGGCGGGCGAGGTTGCACAGGCTGAACAGGGCGTCGCCGAGTTCCTCGGCGATCGCGGCCGCCTCGCCGCCCGCGATCGCGGCGTCGAGTTCGCCCAGTTCCTCGTCGAGCTTCCCGCGCGGCCCGCGGCGGTCGGGCCAGTCGAAGCCGGCGCGGGCCGCCTTCTCGCCGACGCGGAACGCGCGCAGCAGCGCCGGCAGGGCGACCGGCACGCCAGCGAGCGCGCCGCGCCGGCCGTCGCCGGCCTCGGCGCGCTTGGTGCGTTCCCAGTTGCGGTAGGCCTGCTCGGCGCCGTCGACCTTCTGGTCGCCGAACACGTGCGGGTGCCGCCGCACCAGCTTGGTGGCGGCCGCGGCGGCGACCGCGTCGACGGCGAAGGCGCCGCGCTCGCCGGCGATCTGGCCGATCATGGCGACGTTGACCAGCACGTCGCCGAGTTCCTCGCGCGCGGCGGCGTCGTCGCCGCGCCGCAGCGCGTCGGCGGCCTCGAACGCCTCCTCGACCAGGTGCGGTGCCATCGAGGCCGTGGTCTGCTCGCGGTCCCACGGACAGCCGTCGGGGGCACGCAGACGGGCGATCGTCGCCAGCAGGTGGCGGATCCCGGGCAGGTCCGCGGGCGGTCGGTCGCAGGGGTCGTCGGCCATCGGCGCAGGGTAGCCGGCGGCCCGGCCGGCTGCTGCGGGGGGCCGGGATTCGGCGTGCGGCGCCGGGCAGGCGGCGTATCGTGGCGCCTCCTTGCGCCGCGCCGCCGCAGCCGCGTGGCACCGACTCCCGAGATTCCCATGGCCATCGAACTTCCTCCCCTGCCCTACGCGCTCGACGCGCTGGCTCCCCACATCAACGCCCAGACCCTGTCGATCCATCACGGCAAGCACCACCAGGCCTACGTGACGAACGGCAACAAGCTGATCGAAGGCACCGAGTTCGCAAGCAAGTCGCTGGTCGACATCGTCAAGGCGACCGCGGGCAAGGCCGACAAGGCGGGCATCTTCAACAATGCCGCGCAGGTCTGGAACCACACCTTCTACTGGCACTCGATGAAGCCGAAGGGCGGCGGCAAGCCGACCGGCGCGATCGCCGCGAAGATCGACGCCGACCTCGGCGGCTACGACAAGTTCGTCGAGCAGTTCAGCCAGGCCGGGGCGACGCAGTTCGGCAGCGGCTGGGCCTGGCTGGTGCTCGAGAACGGCAAGCTGGCGGTCAAGAAGACGCCGAACGCCGAGACGCCGCTGACGCAGGCCGGCTGCACGCCGCTGTTGACGATGGACGTCTGGGAGCACGCCTACTACCTCGACTTCCAGAACCGCCGCCCCGACTACATCAAGACGTTCCTCGACCACCTGGTGAACTGGGACTTCGCCAGCCAGAACCTCGCCAAGGCGTGACGGCGCTGCCGGCCGGCGCCCAGGCGGTCTCGGCGTGACCTCGCATCGCAAGCGCAAGCAGAAGGCCCAGGCGCTGGGCCTCACCGCGGCCGAACTGCAGCTCTGCGAGCTGCTCGGCCAGGTGCTCGAGCTGCTGCGCTGGAACCAGGTGCTCGGCTACAGCAACCAGTACCTGCTGCACGAGCGGCTCGGCGTGCCGGCCGAGGAACGCCACCGCGTGATGCGCGCCGCCGCCGGCGCCGTCGAGCAGGATGGCCGCATCCAGGACTGGGGGCGGCGCCTGCTCGAGATCCAGGACGCGCTCGAACGCATCCAGGCGCGCCTGCAGGGCAACGACGGCGGCAGCGGCCATGGCAGCGGCAACGGGGCGGCGGAGGGCGCGCATGGCGGCTGATCGGCGGCCGACGCCGATCAGCGGTTGCGTGATCTGCTTCCAGGAGGCCGATCGCATCGCCGACTGCCTGCGCTCGCTCGCATTCTGCGACGAGATCGTCGTCGTCGACAGCGGCAGCACCGACGGCACGCGCGAGCTCGCCGCCGGACTCGGCGCGCGGGTGATCGAGAACGCGCCGTTCCCCGGCTTCGCGGCGCAGCGCCAGTTCGCGATCGACCAGGCCGGGCACGACTGGGTGTTGTGCCTCGACGCCGACGAACGGGTGACGCCCGAGCTCGGCCGCGAGATCGCGGCGCTGGCGGCGGCGGGCGCGCTGCGCGGCGGCTATCGCCTGCCGCGCCGCAGCCACTACCTCGGCCGGGTGATGCGGCACGGCCTGTTCTGGCCCGATCGCAAGCTGCGGCTGTTCGACCGCCGCTGCGGCCGCGTGGTCGCCAACCCGCCGCACGACCACGTCGAGCTCGCCGCCGGCACGCCGTGCGCCGACCTCGCCGGCTGCCTCGAGCACCTGAACTACCGGTCCTTCCGCGACCACCTGCGCACGATCGACCGCTACGCACGGCAGGCGGCCGAGGCGATGCGGGCGAGCGGCCGGCGGGCCTCGCCGTTCGATCTGCTGGTGCGGCCGCCGAGCGTGTTCGTGAAGAGCCTGCTGCTGAAGCTCGGCGTGCTCGACGGCTGGCGCGGCATCGTCTGCGCCGTGCTGGCGGGATGGCATGACTGGCTCAAGTACTGGCGGCTGTTCCGGCTGCCGCGGCGGGGCCGCGCATGAGCGAACTGCCGCGCGTGCTGCACCTGTTCGCGAACCACAAGTGGACGGGGCCCGCGGATCCGGCGATCCGCGCGGCGGCCAGGCTGCGCGCGCTGGGCCTCGACGTGGTGTTCGCCCAGGCTGGTTTCGTGCACCGC
Organism: Planctomycetota bacterium; assembly: GCA_019636245.1. Classification (GTDB taxonomy): domain Bacteria; phylum Planctomycetota; class UBA1135; order UBA1135; family UBA2386; genus JAEUHS01. The sequence goes on from JAHBXX010000006.1 coordinate 37,782, forward strand.
GGCGGCGATCACCGTGTCGCCGAGGAGCTGTGGCGCTGGCGGTTGCCGGTCGTCGCCGGCCTGGAACTGCGCAAGCACTTCCACGTCGCCTCGCTGCAGCGCGACGTGCGGACCCTGCGCGCGATCGTGCGCCGCGACCGCTTCGGCATCCTGCACTGCCACCAGCCGGCCGACCATCTGCTGGCGGTGCTGGCCTGCCGCCGCCTCGCGCCGCGGCCGCTGGTCGTGCGGTCGCTCTACGAGCCGGGACCGCCGCCGCGCGGCTGGCGCGAGCGCTACGCGTTCCGGCGCACGGCGGCGGTGCTGGCGCCGACCGCGGCGGCGTGCGATGGCGTGGTGCGTGCGTTCGGCCTGCCGGCCGATCGGGTGCTGCGGCAGGAACCGGTGACCGAGCCGCGCGACCGGCACGGCCCCGACCTGCGCGCGCGCTGGGGGGTGCAGGTTGGCGAACTGCTGGTCGGCATCACCGCGCGCATCCAGCCCCACCGTCGTTTCGACCTCCTGTGGGACGTCGCGCGCCGGGTCGTCGATGCGGTGCCGGCGGCGCGCTTCGTGCTCCTCGGCCGCGGCAACGAGGCCGACACGCAGGAACTGGTGACCGGGCCGGTGGCCGCGGCCGGGCTCGGCCGGCACGTGATCCTGCCCGGCTACCAGAAAGGGCCCGACTACGACGCGGCGCTGCGGTCGCTCGACCTGTTCCTGTTCCTGGTGCCCGGCAGCGACGGCACCTGCCGCGCCGTGTGCGACGCGATGGCCTACGGCCTGCCGGTGGTGGCGACCCGTCGCGGCATCCTGCCCGAACTGCTCGCCGCCCGCCGGCCCGGCGAGGAACCGGGCGTCGCGTGCGACGAGGATGCCGCCGCGCTGGCGGCGGCGATCGTGCGCTGGCTCGAGGATGCGCCGGCGCGCCGACGGGCCGGCGAGGCCGCGCGACGTCGCGCCGTGCTCGACATGGATCCGCAGCGGGCCGCCGAGCGCACGCGCGCCCTCTACGCCGAACTGTGGCGCGCCCAGGTGGGCCCATGACCGCCGCCGCCCAGGCGGCCGACGCGGCCGATGCGCCGGTGCTCGACCGCTGGTGGCGGGCCTTCGTCGCCACCGGCCGGTTGCCCGACGAACTGCCGCTCGTGCAGGGGCGCCTGGTGCGCGCCGTGCACCGCGGCCTGCTGCCGTCGGGGCCGGTGTTCGTCAAGGTGATGGCGTTCCCGCGGGCGAAGGACCGGCTGCGCTACGCGGCGCGGCCGCTGCCGGCCGCGCACGAGGCGGCGATGCTGGCGGTGGTGGCGGCGGCCGGCATCGCCTGTCCCACCGTCGTCGCCGTGCGCACCCTGCGGCGGTGGGGCCTGCCGCGCCGGTCGATGCTGGTGTTGCGGGCGCTGCCGGTGGCCGACCAGGCCGAGTCGACCGAGGTCCGGCTCGGCGACGAGGCGGCGCTGGCCGTGCGCCTGCTCGCCGCGGGCGTCGTGCACCCCGACCTGCACGCGGGCAACTTCGTGCGGCTGCGCGATGGCCGGCTCGCGGTGCTCGACCTGCAATCGGCCCGCGTCGTCCGCCGCGGCGGCCGCAGCCTGGCCTTCGCCGCCGCGGTGCGCCTGCTGCAGGAACGGCCCGACCTGCCGCCGCCGCACGCGGCGGCGGCGCTGTTGCCGTCGGGGCTGCTGCCGGATGCCGCCGCGGTCGGCCGCGCGTGCGCGGCGGCGGCGCGGGCCCGGGCCGGGTTCCTGCGCGGCCGCATCCGGCGCTGTCTGGGCGAGAGCACCGAGTTCACCCGGGTGCTGCGCTGGGCCGGCGTCGAACATCGGCGCCGCGGTGTCGCGGGCGGGCCCTGGCTGCGTGGCGGGCGGGACCTGCGGCGGGCCTGGCTCGGCCAGCGCGTGGCGGAACTCTGCCAGGCACAGCCGCCGCGGTTCCCCGCCTTCCTGCAGCGGTGGTGGTGGTTCGGCGGTGCCCTGCAACTGCCCCCGGGTTGCAGCGAGGCCGAGGCGGCGGCCGCCGTGCGCGACGCGGTGGCGGCCTTCGCCCGCTGGCGCGGCCCGGGGCGTCGCGGTCGGCAGGATGCGCCCTTCCCCGGCGGGGAGGGTGCGTGAGGCATGGGCGTGCGGCCGCCACCCGGCCGCCGGTATGCTGGCGCGGATGTTCTCCGCCACCCGCACCGTCTGCCTGATCTTCGCCTGCCTGGGCGCGCCGCTGTCGGCCCAGGAAGGCAAACCCAAGCCCGGCGCCGAGGCCGAGAAGGCCGAGAAGGCGAGCAAGCCCGCCAAGCCGGTGCCGCCGAGCGACAAGGACCCGGTGATGGCCAAGGACCCGGCCATCCTGGCGATCGACAAGTTCCTCGGCCGCAACCGGGTCGACACGTCGAATCCGGCGTGGCGCACCCAGCTGACGGCGCCGCCGCTGCTGCCGTTCGACCAGAAGAGCGAGTACCTCTGGCACCTCGAGACCTCGCAGGGGCACCTGGTCGTGCGGCTGTTCCCGGACACGGCGCCGATGCACGTCAGCAACGGCATCTACCTGGCGCGGCTCGGCTTCTACGACGGGTTGAAGTTCCACCGCATCATCAAGGGGTTCATGGCCCAGGGCGGCTGTCCGCTCGGCAACGGCGGCGGCGATCCGGGCTACAAGATCGAGGGCGAGTTCTTCGGCACGCGGCGGCACGACAAGCCCGGCATCCTCAGCACCGCCAACACCGGCATGCCGAAGAGCGACGGCTCGCAGTTCTTCCTCACCTTCGTGCCGACGCCGCACCTCGACGGCAAGCACACGATCTGGGGCGAGGTCGCCGAGGGAATGGACACGCTGAAGGCCCTGGAGGCGGCCGGCGCCAGCGGCGACAAGCCGCTCGCCAGCCCGCCGACGATCGTGCGCAGCTGGATCCAGGTGAAGAAGGTCGAGAAGGCGAAGGGCAAGTCCGACGCCGCGGCCGGGCCGGCGCCGGCCGAGGGCGGCAAGCCCGATGGCAAGCCCGACGGCAAGCCGGACGGCAAGCCGGACTGAGGCGGCGCCTGGGGCCTGGAGCGATCAGAGATCGGCTTCGAGCGCCAGCACGATCTTGCGGGCCAGGTCCTCGATCAACTCCGCCCGCGCCGAGGTCAGGTCCTCGCCGAGCGGGTCGCGGAACTCCGTGCGGTCGAACAGCCGCCGCTCGAACAGCAGGCTGCCGTCGCGCCGCAGCACGCGCAGGTGCACCGCGGCTTCGAACGCGCCCTCGCGCACCGGGTCGGCGCGGCTGCCGGCGACCAGCGTGCGCTCGTTCGCGTCGGTGAGGACGACCTGCAGGATGGCGTCGGCGCGCCGGCGATCGGCCAGCACGAGGTCGCTCGACACCGGCAGTTCCTGGGCCAGGGCGGCGCTGAGGTCGACCTCGAGGCGCTGGCGGTAGGTCTCGTTGCCGACCACCAGCAGGGCGATCGAGCGGATGCCCTGCTGCGGCAGGCCCGAGCCGAAGCTGTAGCCGCAGCCACCGGCCACCAGCGCCGCCAACGCCGCCGCCAGGGGGACGAGCCTCACGGCCGGGCTCCGGTCGCGGCGGCGCCCAGCTCCTCGCGGCGCCGCACGGCCTCGGCGTAGGCGGCCGTGCCCTCGAACTCCGCCCGCGTGGCGATGTCGAGGTGGTGGCGTTCGCCGGTCTCGTTGCCGACGCGGCGGTAGAACGAGGCGATGCCGAAGTGGCGTTCGGCGCGCCATTCGCGCAGCCGCGCCAGGGCCGCGCGGGCCTGGGCCAGGATCTCCGGGTTCTCCGGCGCCGTGGCGAGGAAGTCGGTCAGCTCGCGCACGGCGTGGTTCATCTTGTCGAGGTCGTAGTCCGGGCCGTGCAGGCTGTCGACCAGGCTCATGGCGAAGCGGTAGCAGGCGTACTTGACCCACTCGCTCTCCGGGCGCCGCCTGATCAGGTCGCGGAAGCGTTCCTGCGCCAGTTCGTAGTTGCGGTCTTCGTAGGCCATGTCGCCGAGCAGGCGCAGCGCGTCGGCCAGGCGCTGGGTGTCGGGGTGCCGGGTGATCAGGTGTTCGAGCACGGTGCGGCCCGAACGCCGGTCGGACCAGAAGATCCAGAAGCCGCGACCGGAGGTCGCCAGCGTGTGGCCGATGGTCCACAGCAGCTCCATCACCACCGGTCGCAGCTCGCTGTGGGGGTAGCGGTCCGAGAACCGCTCCAGCGCCTCGAAGCCCTGCCAGAGCTCGCCGCGGCCCACGTGGGCGGTGGCGGTGGCGACGTCGCGGCGGTCGCGCAGCCGCTTCGGACAGGCTTCGTCGGCCAATGGCTCGAGCACGGCGAGCGCCTGCTCGTGGGCCCCCCCGGCGATCAGCGCCTCGGCCTCGCCGAGCAGCCGGTCGGCGTCCGGCGGCGGTGCGGCCGTCGACGAGCACGCGGCCGCCACCAGCAAGGTCGCGGCGAGTGGCAGCGGAGTTCGGCGGCGGCGCATCGGGTCGGGATGTTCGCGGGCGGCGCCCATCGCGGCGAGACATTTTCGCCGCCGGCGCGGCGGCGGGAGAAGGCCCTGCCGCCGCTAGCCGCGCTCGAACAACAGCGCGCGCAGCCGCGACCGCTGCTCGGTCGCGGCGGCCAGCCACAGCGCCGGCAGGGGCGCGGCGACGCGTGCGGCGACCGGCAGCGCGAGCTGCGGCCATTGGCGGCCGGAGGTCGCCTGCAGCTGCCGTAGCAGGTCGAGCACCTCGACGCCGACGGCGGTGCGGGGCGTGCGCGCATGCCGACGGCACAACAGGCCTGGCTCGCCGTCGTGGCGGTAGGCGCCGCCGTCCAGTCGGACGCCGCACGCCGCGCAGTGGTGCAGGTCGGGCAGCGCTCCGAGATGCTCGAGGTGGCGCAGCTCGAGGCCGAGCACGACCTGGCCGATGGCGGGCTCCGGACAGCGCTCGAGCAGCGCCAGGCCGCCGACCAGCAGGTCGTAGACCAGCGGCTCGGGGCGGCCGTCGGGCAGCGCGAACTCGCACAGCTGCGCCAGGTGGCTGGCGGCGAGGAAGCGTGCCGGCGCCCGCAGCGCCCGGCGCTCGCGCACCAGTTCGGCGCGCACGAACAGGCGCAGGCCGCCGCGATCGGGACCGAACGTGGCCTGCAGTTCGTTGAGGAAGTCGACGCGGCCCAGGAACGGGGAGTCCGGCCGGTGCGCGCCCTTGGCCAGCGCCGTGACGCGGCCCTGCGTCCTGGTCAGGCAGGTGACGATGCGACTCGATTCCCGGAAGTCGGTGCGCCGCAGCACCACGGCGGGTGTCGTCGTGGCGCGCGCCTGGGGGCGCGCAGCGAGGTCCGGAGGGGCAGCCGTCAACGGCTGCCCTCGGCCGCCTGCGGCGCAAGCGCGGTGACGCGCAGGCGGTGCAGTCGCCGTTCGTCGGCGGCCAGGACCCGGAACTCGACGCCATCGACGACGATGGTCTCGTCGACCACCGGGATGTGGTTGCACCTCGCGATCACCATGCCGGCCACGGTGTCCCAGTCGCCGTCCTCGGGCAGCGACGAACCGAGCAACTGGTTGACCTCCGCCACCGTCGCCCGCGCCGGGACCTCCAGCACACGCCCGGCCTCGACGATCTGCACCTGCTCGTCGGCGTGATCGGCCTGGTGCGGGTTGTCGTATTCGTCGCTGATGTCGCCGACGATCTCCTCGATCAGGTCCTCGATCGTCGCCAGTCCGGCCGTGGTGCCGTACTCGTCGAGCACGATCGCCATGTGCTGGTTGCCGGCCTGGAAACGCCGCAGCAGCTGGGCGGCGCCCATGGTCTCGGGCACGAACATCGGCTCGCGCATCATGCTGCCGACGGTCCCGCCGCCGGCCGCCGTCGCGCCGTCGGTCAGCAGCCGCAGGGCGTCCTTGACGTAGTAGATGCCGACGACCTCGTCGATGCGGCCGCGGTAGACGGGGTAGCGCGAGAAACCGTGTTCGAGCGCCTGCACCACGGCGTCGTGCAGCGGCGTGTCCTCGGCGAAGGCGACGATGTCCGGCCGCGGCGTCATCACCGTCGAGACCTGCAGGTCCTTGAGGCCGACGATGTTGCCGATCCAGGTGCGCTCGTCGTGGGGCAGCGCGTCCTCGGCGACCGAGTCCGCCACGGCGGCGATCACCTGCTTCTGCACCTCCGCGGGGTCCACCTTCTCCGACCGGCGCAGCCGCAGGGCGTCGATGCCGAGCCGAGTGATGGCCAGCAGGGGCGTCACCACGGGCCAGCGCAGCACGAACCAGCCGGCCCGCACGAACGGCAGCACGGCGAGCAGCGTGCGTTCGGCGCGCACCTGGGCGATGGCGACCGGCAGGCTGCCGGCGAACAGCAGCATCGCGCCGAGGAAGACCAGCAGCGCCCAGGGCTGGGCGGTCGCATCGACGGCGTGCAGCAGGGACCAGAGGCCGAGGGTCCAGCCGACGGCCGAATAGGCGGTCGCCACGACCAGGTACTGGCTGTCGCGCTGCGCGATCTCGTCGTTGCGCAAGGCCCGGTCGGGGCGCTGCTCCGCGTCGAGCAGCTGCGACAGGCGGGTGGGGGAGTAGCCGATCAGGCACGCGGCGGCCAGGCTGCCGAAGCTGGTCAGGATCGCGGCCCCGACGCAAAGCGCGACGTGCAGCACCGACAGCGTGGTGGCCAGCGACAGGGTCGGCAGGTCGCCCGGGGCCAGCAGCAGCAGCAGGGCCAGGTGCGGCCGGGGCCGCGGCGGGGGTGGGAGGGGGTCTTCGGTGGCCGGAGCGGCGGCGCCGGGCAACGGGGGGGACGGTCGGTCGGCGGGCACGAGGCACTGCAGCATACGGGTTCGAGGCCGGGCTCGGACCCGGGTTTCCCCGGCGGCCCCGCCGCGCGGCGGGGCAGCCGATCCAGGTGCCTTGGCGGCAGGGTGTTGCGGGCCGAGCCCGGCAGCCATGGGGGGGGCGGATTGCCGGCTCGCGGCGCACCTCCGGCGGGCCGCGGCGCGGGGCGCTGCCCGGTGCCGGCCGGCCGCCCTGGGGCGGTCGGTCAGCGGCTCGCGACCGGCGCTTCGTCGACGCCGTCGATGTCGACCGAGAAGCGGTTGCGGCCGTAGTCCTTGCTCGCGTAGAGGGCGTGGTCGGCGCGCTGCAGCATCGACTCGACCGTGTCGCCGGGGCGGTGGTCGGTCAGGCCGATGGAGATGGTCACCGGCAGCCCGAGTTCCAGCCCGCGGCTCTGGACCGCGGTGAACAGGCGCGTCGCCAGCACGGTGGCCTCGTCGGGGCTGGTGTCCGGCAGCACGACCAGGAACTCCTCCCCGCCGTAGCGGCAGATCGTGTCCGACCGGCGCAGGGTCTGCCGCAGGACTTCGGCGGTCGCCCGCAGCGCCAGGTCGCCCTGGAGGTGCCCGTGCGTGTCGTTCAGCTGCTTGAAGTGGTCGAGGTCGCACATCAGCACGGTCAGCGGGCGGCGCGACCGGGCGGCTCGCGCCACCTCCTGGTCGAGGCTGGTCAGCCCCATGCGGCGGTTGAACAGCCGCGTCAGCGAGTCCGTCAGCGCGAACTTCTGGGCCCGCTGGCGCCGCCGCCGCAGCAGCAGGTTCTCGATCAGCAGCGAACCGGTCATGCCGAGCGTGGTCGCCATCGCCGTGTCGCGGTCGCGCAGGATCGGCTCCTGCGACAGCGACCGGTCGAGCAGCAGGAAGGCCGGGGTGGCGAAGGCCCTGTTCAGCGGCACTGCCAGCAGTTCGTCGCAGGCCAGGGCGGCCAGGACGCCGCGGCGCTGGCCCAGCTCGGCGCCGATCAGCACCGGTCGCTCGCCCTGCAGCGCCTCGCGCAGCGCGCCCATTTCGCTCGCCGTCGGCAGCAGGGTCGTCATCGCCAGTCGCCGCGGGCTCGAGTCCGCCTTGCACCGCACGAAGATGCGCTGGGTGGAGTGGTCCCAGCGCACATAGAGGGCGCGGTCGTAGTCGCCGTAGCGCAGGCCCGCGGCCGTCAGCGCGGTGAGGATGCCCCGGTACGACTCCGAGCGGGCGCAACCGAGGATGCGGAGCACGACGTCGTGCAGGTCGCCGCGCCGGCCACCCGGGTCTGGCAGCAGGGGGTGCTCCTGGTCGCGATCCGGTTCGGGCTGCGTCGGATCGAGGCCGAACGCGCGCAGCGCGCCCTCCACCTGCCGCCGCAGCCGCTGGGCGGCCACCAGGTCCTTCTTGTCGGCCGCCGCCAGCACGGCGCTCGTGAGTTCGAGCTTGTCGTCTTCCCCCGGATGGCCGAAGTCGGCCAGGTCCGCCAGCAACTCGGCGGCGAACACCAGGGCCGTGGCGTCGGTCGGGCGCTCCACCAGCGGGTGCCCGGCCGGCGCGCTGCGGGTGGCGAACAGCGCGGTCAGCTGCGGCGGCAACTGCCAGTGGTCGATCCAGGCCGCGGCGGGGACTGGGGGTGACGCGGTGCCCGCCGAGGTGTCGACCAGTTCGAGCCAGAGCGGCAGGTCGTGCAGCAACCCGAGCAGGTAGGCCTCCTCGGGATCGAGGATGCCGGTCTGGGCCGCCAGGTCCTGCGCTGCGAATGCGGTGGCGATGGCGTGCAGCCACAGGCGGCGCAGGGCGAGGGTGCCGGTGGTCGCTGCCGGCTGCGCCTGCAGCAGGCGGCGCGTGGGCGCGGGGCCGAGCCGCTCGGCGAGGCGGCGCACGCTCCATGCCGGCGGTGGCGGCCCGAAGGCGGGGGCCGCCGCGGCGCGCAGGCCGCGCACGACCGCGAGCGGGTCGAGCTGGAGGATGCGCACGACCTCCTCCTGCCGCACGTCCCGGCCATGCAGGGCGTGACCGAGGCGCCGGCGCAGGTCGCGGATCGCCAGCACCGACGGCAGATGGCCGAGCGGGTTGTCGCGGCAGGAGATGGGTGCGGGAGGGAGCACGACCTGGAGATCCTTGTTCGGCTTCGCACGGGCCGGCGCTCAAGGCGACCGGGCACCGCCGGTGGTACGGCCCGGTCGACCGGGGGCCTCTCGGCCGGGCGGACCTGCAAGTGGTTTCAAAATCGTGACATCTGGCCTTGGGACAACGGCCCGGGCCATCTTGGTGGGGGATTCCGACCGGGTGGCCCGCCCTTCGCAAAGGCGGCCGCATGCCTGCCTCCGTCGCCCCCCCCGTTCTCGATCCTGCCGATGCGCGCGCTGCCCTGCGGGCTCGAGGGGTCGCGCTGCTGCGTGCGGCCGGCCGCGGCCTGGAAGCGATCCCCGGTGCGTCCGGCGCCGACGGGCCGGTGCAGGATGCGGCGCTGGCGACGTCGTTGATGGACCTCTACCGCTGCACCGGCGATGGCGACGTCTTCGAGTGCCTGGTGCAGTGGACCGCACCGGGGCTGGCGCGACGGGTTCGGTCCCGTCTGCGCACGATGGGGCTGGCGAGCGACGCACAGGAAGTGCTGCAGGACGCCATCGTCAACATCTACCGCTACCCCGACCGCTTCCGCGCCTCCCGGCCCGGCGCGTTCGCCGCCTGGTCGTCGACCATCGTCGACAACGCGATCCGCCGGCAGCTGCGCGATCGCCGCCGCGGTCCGGTCCTGGCCCGCGAGGATCCGGACCTGCTGCTGCGCGACTGCGCCGACGAGTGGATCCGCGAACCGTCGCGGCTGGTGCAGGATCGCGAGGAGTGCGAAGCCGCGGCCAGCGCCTACGCGCTGCTGCTGCAGATCTACCTGCTCGCGTTCGGGACCCTGAGCGACCGCGAGCGCTTCGTGCTCGAGATGGTCGAGGTCCGAGGCCGGCGCTACGCCGAACTGGCGAGCGTGCTGGCGATGCGACCGGAGGCGCTGAAGATGGTCGTGTTCCGGGCCCGCAAGCGCGTGCTCGACCGGCTCGGCACCTGGCTGGCGGGGGCCACGGGGGGCAGCCGCGCGTCGGCGGCCGTCGCCGGCTTGCATTGACGGCGCCGGCGCCGATCCTGGCGGCATGGCCGCCAGGGTCGATCGCCTGTTCGTACACTGCCGGGAACTCGTCACCCTGACCGATGGCCCGGCCACCGGCCCGCGCCGCGGCGCGGCGATGCGGCGGCTGGGCGTGCTCGAGGACGGCGCCGTCGCGGTGCGCGACGGCCGCATCGTCGCCACCGGCACGACCCACGCGCTCCGGCGCGACTACCGCGCCGAGGCCGAACTCGACCTGTCCGGCTACGTCGTGCTGCCCGGCTTCGTCGACTGCCACACGCACCCGGCGTTCGTGAAGACCCGCGAGCACGAGTTCCACCAGCGCTGCGCGGGCGCCGACTACATGGCCATCGCCGCCGCCGGGGGCGGCATCCTCAGCTCGATGCGGGCCGTGCGCGAGGCGACAGCCGAGGAACTGACCGACGCCGTCGAACGGCACCTGTGGGGCTTCGCCGCCCACGGCACCACGACCGTCGAATGCAAGAGCGGCTACGGCCTGTCGCTGGCCGACGAGGCGAAGAGCCTGCGTGCGCTGCAGGAAGCCGCGGCGCGCACGCCGCTGTCGACGCGACGCACGTTCCTCGGCGCGCACGAGTTCCCGCCCGAGTACCGCGACGACCGCGAGGCCTACGTGCGGCTCTTGTGCGAGCAGATGCTGCCGCAGCTGGCGCCGCTGGCCGACTACTGCGACGTGTTCGCCGAGCCCGGCGTGTTCGACGCGGCGCAGTCCGAACGGGTGCTGGCTGCGGCCCGGGCGCACGGCCTCCGGCTGCGCGTGCATGCCGACGAGATCCGGCCGATGGGCGGCGCCGAACTCGCGGTCGCGCTCGGGGCCGCCTCCGCCGACCACCTGGGCCGCATCTCCGACCAGGGCATCGAGCGGCTGGCCGCCAGCGACACCGTCGGCGTGCTGCTGCCCGGCACGATCTTCTTCCTCGGCAAGGCACACTACGCGCCGGCGAGGCGCATGATCGAAGCCGGCTGCGCGGTGGCGCTGGCGACCGACTTCAATCCCGGTTCGTGCTACACGCAGTCGATGACGCTGATCCAGACCCTGGCCTGCGTGCAGATGAAGATGAGCGCCGAGGAGGTCGTCACCGCGACGACGATCAACCCGGCGTTCTCGCTGCAGCTCGATGGCGAGGTCGGCACGCTGCATCCGGGCAAGCGCGCCGACCTGTGCGTGCTCGATCTGCCGAGCTGGCGGGCGATCGGCTACGCGTTCGGCGGCAACCCGGTGGTGATGACCGTCAAGGACGGCGAGCCGATCGTCGCCAACGTCCACGAGCGGGATCCGGACTGGTTCGGCGGCGGACCCGAACCGGTCTGACGCCGCGTGGGCGGCGGCGCCGGCGGCGCGCCGCGCTGGACAGCGCCCGCGGCGGCGGATACGCCACCGCCCCGAGATCCCGCCGTGCAACCCCTGCTCGAATTCGTTCCCAACTTCTCCGAAGGCAAGGACCGCGCCACGGTCGACGCGCTGGTGGCGGCGATGACGTCGGTCGCGGGCGTGAAGTGCCTCGGCGCCGAACTGGACGCGAGCCACCATCGCTCGGTGGTGACCCTGGCCGGGCCGGCGGCGGCGGTCGCCGAGGCGGCCGTGCGCGGCGCCCGCGAAGCCCTGCGGCGCATCGACCTGCGCCGCCACAAGGGCGAGCACAAGCGCATGGGCGCGATGGACGTGTGCCCGTTCGTGCCGCTTGCCGGCGCGACCATGCGCGACGCGGTGGCGACCGCGCGGGCCGTCGGCGAACGCATCGGCCGCGAACTCGAGCTGCCGGTGTTCCTCTACGCCGAAGCCTGCCAGCGCGAGTCGCGGCGCAAGCTCGGCGACTTCCGCAACAAGGAGTTCGAGGGGTTGTCCCAGCTGGTCGGCACCGACCCCGAGTTCGCGCCGGACTTCGGCCCCGCGCGCCTGCATCCGACCGGCGGTGCGGTCGCCGTCGGCGCGCGCCGCTTCCTGATCGCCTACAACGTCAACCTGCGCACGACCGAGGTGCAGGTGGCGAAGGACATCGCCAAGGCCGTGCGCGAGAAGGACGGCGGCTTCAAGGCCGTGCAGGCGATGGGCTTCTTCCTCGACGACAAGGGGCAGAGCCAGGTGTCGATGAACCTGCTCGACTTCGAGACCACGTCGATCCGCACCGTGTTCGACAAGGTCGCCGCGCTGGCGCGGGCGCGGGGCGTGGAGGTCGCCGAGAGCGAACTGGTCGGGCTGGCGCCGGCGGCGGCGCTCGACGCCGCGACCGCCAGCCACGTTCGGCTGCCGCGGTTCGTGCCGGCGGAGCAGATCGTCGAGGCGCGGCTGGCGGCGCTCGGCGGCTGAGAGCCGGCCGTCACATGCCGGCGGCCATCGACTCGCCCTCGGCGGCGAGCGCGATGCCGAGTTCGACCTGCTGCGGCGTCTCGGGCAGGCCGCGGATCACCGTCACCTTGACGACCTCGCCGGGCCGGCGGCCGCGCAACACGCGCGGCAGTTCGCTGAACGAGCGCACCGGCTTGCCGTCGATGGCGACGAGGACGTCGCCGTACTGCTGGATGACCTCGCCGCGCGGCGTCTCCTGGATGCGGAACGGGCGCAGGCCGGCGTTCGCTGCGCCATAGCCCTCGAGCACCGCCGTGCAGATCGCGCCGCTGACGTAGCCGAGCTCGGGATCGAGCCGGTAGCTGTCGTAGTCGCTGCGCACGCCGAGCACGACCTGCGTCGAACGGCCGCCCAGCAGGCGCGGCACGATGGCGTTGACCGTGTCGACCGGGACGGCGAAGCCGATGCCGGCGCTGGCGCCGCTCGGCGAGTAGATCGCGGTGGTGACGCCGACGAGGCGGCCCGCCGAATCGAGCAACGGCCCGCCCGAGTTGCCGGGATTGACCGCGGCGTCGACCTGGATCAGGCCGTGCATCAGGTTGCCGTCCTTCGACTCCAGGGTGCGGTTCAACGCGCTGACGATGCCGGTCGTCATCGTCTGGTCGAAGCCGAACGGATTGCCGATCACGATCGCCGTCTGGCCGACGCGCAGGTCGCTCGAGCTGCCGAGCGGCAGCGGCACGAGGCCCTGCACGTCGCCCTGCAGCCGGAGCACGGCGAGGTCGTGGTTCGGCGAGGCGTTGACCACGGTCGCCCGGTAGTTGCGGCCGCCGACCGTCACCTGCACCTGGGTGGCGCCCGCCACCACGTGGTGGTTGGTGACCACCGTGCCGGCGTCGTCCCAGACGAAGCCGCTGCCGCTGCCCGTCTGCTGCACGCGGCCGTAGCGCGTGCGCACGACGGCGGCGACGTTGATGTGCGCCACCGACCGCGAACAGCGCTCGAACACCTCGACCAGCGACTGTTCCAAGGGCGCGAGCTCGCCGCGCGGCGCGATCGGCCGCGGTTCGCCGCTCGGCGGCGGCCGGAACCAGCCGGCGCGATCGAGCAGCAGGAACGTCGCCAGCACGAACGCCGCTCCCGCCACCAGGGCCGGCACCATGCTCGGCTGGCGCACCCGGAACGGAGGGTAGGCCGTCATCTCCTCACACCGGGTGCGGCCACAGTTCGCGCCAGTCGGCGGGCGCCGCCGCCGGCTGGCCGCGCAGGCGCTCGGCCGCCGCCGGGTGCAGCTGCACGCGCTCGAGCGCCGTCTGCGCCAGGGCCTGACCGCAGGCATCGACCAGGCCCTCGGCGTGCAGGCCGTGGTAGCGGTAGACGTGCGCGGGCGTGCCCGACTTGCTGAACTTGACGATCGCCTTCGCGACCTGCGGTACGCCGAGCACCGAGCCGAGGTTGTCGAGCAGGCCGATCTCGCCGTCGTGCACCGACACGATCGGCACCCGCCGGCCGGCGAGGTCGATGGCGTCGGCGGTGCCGAGCGGGGCCCCGGCGCCCGCGCCCGCCGGGCGCAGGTGCAGGCGTCCATCGACGCCCAGCGTCTCGACCAGGTGCCGGTAGCCGGTCGGCCGCGCCAGTTCGCCGCACAAGAGGTCCGGCGAGGTGACCACCGTGACGTTGGCGTAGACGCCGCGATCGAGCAGCAGCTCGGCCGCCTGCACGGCCTCGGGCACCAGCGCGCCCATGACGAACAGCTCGACGACGTTCTCGCCGGGCTGGTAGCCGCGGTAGCCGCGCCAGTCGATCAGCCGGTAGCCGCCGGCGAGCACGTGCTCGCGCAGCACGGCCAGGATCTCGGCGTCGGGGGCGTGCGGCACCTCCTGCTCGTGCAGACCGCCGTCCTGGGCGGTGAGACCGAGCGCGGCGCCGGCCGGCAGGTCGCGCTTCCACCGCGCCTGCCGCCGCTGCCACTCGAGCAGCAGGTTCTGGTGCAGCGCGCGGGTCACCGCGCGCACCAGCACGCCGCTGCGGCCCTTGTTGTCGCGCGCGAAGTGGCGGCCGATCGCGTCGCACAGGATCCACTCGAGCTCGATCGCGAACGCCGGCTCCCAGGTGATCAGGTTCGGGATCTGGATGTCGCTCTTCCAGCTGTGCTGCGCGCCCTCCGGCGCCAGCGTCACGCCGCTCGGCGTGCCGACCAGCACGAACGAACTGCCCCAGTAGAGGTTGTAGTAGAGCTGGTCGAGCGCCCGCTTGATGAAGAAGTCGTAGACCGTCATCAGCGGCAGGAACGGGATGCCGGCCGCGTGGTCCATCTTGCCGAAGCTGCCGACGGCCGACATGCAGTTGGCCTCGGCGATCTCGAAACGGATGTGCCGCGTCCAGGCCTCGTCGGTCGGCGCCAGCTCCGGGCGCAGCCGCTCGTGCAGGTCGAGCTTCGACTCCCAGTTCTCGTCGTGCTTGGGGCCGAAGATCTTCTCGTCCATCGCCGGGTTGATGTTCGTCGACGTGCCGACGTCCGGCGCCATCGTCATCATCAGGTCGGCGAGCGGGTTCCAGCGCGCTTCCTCGGCGGTCGGGGCCTTGCCGGCCTTGCCCTGCTTGCCGGCCCGCGCCAGCTCGTCGTAGACGCCGATGCGCACCAGCTTGGCGGCGAGCTGGCCCCACATCCACTGGGTGTGCGTCACGGGCGCGAGCTTCAGGTTGATGTCGAGGCTCTCCGGCATGCCGCCGTGGGCCTCGACCTGCGCCGCGACGCGCTGTCGGTTCGCTGCCCGCTGCGCCTCGAGCGCCTCGATGCCGAGCCGCATCGCCTGGCCGCGCTCGGCGAGGAAGCGCCCCTCGGCGCTCGTGGCCGGGAAGCGCACGAACGGCCGTTCGAGGCTCAGGCCCTGGGCGGCGAGGATGCGCTCCACCTCCTCGGCTTCGGGCATCGCCGAGTGGTTGCCGTTGGCGGCCACGCACTCGAGGCCGCGGCCCTTGACCGTGTGGGCGATCACCAGCGTCGGTCGGCTGCGGTCCCGCTTGCACTGCTCGAACGTGCGCACGATCGCGGCCAGGTCGTGGCCGCCGGTGTCGAAGAACAGGCGCACGACGTCGTCGTCGCCCAGCTTGCCGAGCAGCGCCTCGCAGCCCGCGTCCTCGGCCAGGATGGCGGCGCGCATCTGCGCCGGCTCGCGCTTCCACAGCAGCGCCTGGTAGTGGTAGTCGGTGAAGCCGCGCTCGAACACCGTCCGCAGCGCCTCGCCGCCCGGCCGCGCGAACACCGCCTCGCGGAAGCTGCCGTGGCGCAGCTGGATGACCTGCCAGCCGTTGGCGATCGCCGTGCCCTCGATGCGGTCGGCGTCGGTGCCCTTGAGGCCGCGGTTGTTCGGGATGCGCGTGCCGTCGAGGTTCTGCCGGTTGTAGTCGACGATCCAGGTGACGTTGCCGAGTTCGCGTTCGGCGACCTCGGGCAGCACCTCGAGCAGCGATCCTTCGCGGAACTCGCTGTCGCCCATCATGCACCAGAAGTGCGGCTCGTCGACGTCCCAGCCGTGCTGGCGCGCGTAGCGGTAGGCGAGCGCGAGATAGACCGCGGCCACCGGCGGGATGCCGACCGATCCCGACGGCAGGAAGCGCCAGCTGTCGGGGTCGCCTTCGGCGTGGTAGCTCTGGAACACCGGCGCGCCATCGTGCGAGAAGCTGCGCAGGCGGTGCATCACCGCCTCGGCCTCGGCCTCGTCGAACCAGCGCCCGTCGGGGTGGCGGAACAGCCCGAGCGCGTGGTGCATCGCGTGGTCGACCGGCGAGGCGTGCGGCTTGCAGCAGACGAAGTCGCCGGGCTCGCGCACGTGCAGGTGCAGGGCGGCCAGGAAGTCGAGGCTGCTGGCGCAGGCCGCGGGGTGGCCGCCGACCTTGGGGTCGGTCTTGTCGGCGTCCGGACGATGGTTGGCGACGTGGATCATCGCCACCATGTGGGCGAACGCCCGGCGGGTGATGCGTTCGAGCAGGGGGAAGTCGGGCTTGGGGGCGGCCTTCATGGACGGGCGGGGGCGTGGAGGGGGGAAGTTAGGCCGGCCTGCCCCGGGCCGCTACACCCATCGCGCCGCCGCCCGGCGCGGGCGCGCCGCCGGGGCCGAGGCGGCCGCCCCAGGCATGCCGGTCAGCGCCACCGCGGCCACGGCCGCGACTGCTCCGCCGCCAGCCACTGCCGCAGCTCGCGTTCGCGCGCGGGGGGGATCGCGACCTTGCGCCGCTGGCGATCGAACTGGAACTCCAGGTTGCCGGCGACGTGGCGCTGCCGATAGGCGAGGTCAACCACGAGCGGCCCGTCCGGCGTCTGGCACGCCAGGGTGTTGCCGTCGCGGCTCAGCTGCAGGCGTGTGGCCTGGTCGCGCACGGCCTGGAAGCAGCACTCGAGCGTGTCGAGGTCCCAGGCGGCGATGCCCTGCGCGCCGCCGGCGGTGAACAGCAGGCCGTCGTCGTCGTCGGCGAAGCAGAGGCTCCAGATCGTGCCGCCGTGGGCGGCGATCTCGTCGGTGGTGCCATCGGCGCGGCGCAGCAGCACCTGCCCCTGCCAGGTGCCGACCGCGAGGCGGCTGCCGTCGGCGGACAGCGCCACCGCCGACACCGAGCCGGCCAGCTGGCCGGGGCGCTCGACCACGAACTCGACCTCGGTCTGCTGCCCGGTCGCGAGGTCGACCCGCAGGACCGTGCTGCTGCGGCGGCGGATCGCCGCCAGCCAGCGTCCGTCGGCCGAGTGGCAGACGCGCAGCCAGCTCGCCCCGGGCCGCTCGTAGGCGGCGATGAGCGCGCCGGTCGCCGCGTCGCGTCGCTCGATGCGGTCGCTGCCCGTGCGGCCGACGACCTCGCGCCCGTCGGGGCTCCAGTGGCACGCTTCGAGGAACGCCTGCTCGGTCGGCCCGTCCATCGCCCACGCCTCGATCCCCGTGGCCATGTCGACGATGCGCAGCCGGGACGGGGCCAGGGTGGCGATCGCGAGGCGGTCGCCGGCCGGCGACAGCTGCAGCAGGGCGCCGCGCGCCGCCGGGACGCGGGCGACGACGCGACCCTCGGCTATGTCGTGCACGACCGCCTGGTCGCCGACCAGCGTCGCGGCGGTGCGGCCGTCGTCGGCGAGCGTGGGCCCGGTGCCTGGCAGCCAGCGACGATGGGGCGCGCCGAGGTCCAGGAGGCCGAGGCCCGACGTGGCGCCGCTGGTCGCCAGGACGCGGCGCTCGGGGTGCGGCGCCATCCGCATCGCCCCGCGCAGCGCCACCGGCTCCGGCCGGTCGGCGCCGGCACGCAGCCGGTCGATGCGCCACCAGCCGCTGGCCAGCAGCGAGCCATCGGCGTCGCGGGCGAGTTGCCGGCAGGAGCCGTTGCGCGTCGGCACGATCCGGTCGGGTTCGCGGTCGTCGAGCCAGATCCTTCGGATCGTGTGGTCGGTGCTGCCGACCCAGAGTTCGTGCGCCTCGGCGCCGTGCACGAGCGCCATCACCTGCCGGCCGGCGACGCGACGGCGGAAGGACTCGTCGCCCGCCAAGGTCGCCGCGGCCACCTCGCCCTGTTCGTCGGCGGCGACGAGGCCGAGGCCGGCCGGCCCCAGCGCCAGCGCCGTGACCGCGGCCGGGAACGCCAGCAGCAACCGGGGTTCGGCCGCCGGGTCGGACCAGAGCAGCACGCGGCCGTCGGCGCCGCCGGACGCGAAGCTGCTGCCGCCCGTGGCCAGCAGTTGCCGCACGCCGCCGGGATGGGCCGCGCGCCGGGCCGTGCGGCGCCCGGCGGCGAGGTCGAACCAGTGCAGGTCGCCGTTGCGGTCGCCGGCGACGGCCTGGCCTGCGTCGTCGAGCGCCGCGACCGCGGCGAGCCCCGGTCCGGTCTCGCCGAGTTCACGGCGCAGCAGCAGCGTCGTCGCCTCGCGCAGCTGCAGCCGGCCATCCGGCGCGCCGACCAGCAGGGTCTCGCTGCCGGCGAACGCCAGCGGCAGCAGGTCCTCGTGCAGCGGCAGCGTCACCAGGTAGGGGTCGCGTTCGGCCAGTTCGCGCAGCGCCCAGGCGGTGGCGCGCGGCATGCGGCCCTGGAGGTGGGCGCGCCACAGCGAGTCGGCGGCGTCGCCGGAGTTGTCGAGCTGCAGCGCCAGCCGGGCGCTGCGGAAGGCGCTGCGATCGAGCTCGGTGAGCAGCTGCGCCGCGCTGGCGTCCGCTCGCTGCCGGTCGGCCTCGGCCTGCATCCACAGCGCCGTCGCCGTCGCCGCGCCGGCCAGCAGCGCCAGCAGCAGGGCCAGGCAGCTGCCGGCGAGCGCGCGGTTCCGCGCCAGCCACTTCTGCAGCTCGGCGAAGCGGCCGGTGGCATAGGCGCGCACCGTGCGCAGCTCGAGGAACGAGCGCAGGTCGTCGCCGAGCGCCGCCATGCCGGGGTAGCGATCGTCGGGCGCGCGCGCCATCGCCCGTTCGCAGATCGCGCGCAGTTCCGGCGGCACGTCGTCCGGCAACGGCGCCGGCGGCCCGGCCGCGAGCCGGCGCAGGATCGTGTCGGCGTCGACGGCCCCGCCCTCGGCGTAGGGCATGTGGCCCGCCAGCAGGTGGTAGAGGATCGCGCCCAGCGCGTAGACGTCGACGCGGGCGTCGGTGGCGGCGCCGGCGGCCTGCTCGGGCGCCATGTAGGCCGGCGTGCCGACGACGTCGCCGCTGCGCGTCAGCAGCGGCGAGTCGGCGTCCTCCCCGGCGATCGCGCCGCGCAGCGACGCGACGCCGGCGTCCGTTGCCGCGGCGTCCGGGCCGGCGAGGCCCCGGTCGGTGCTGTCGCCCGCGCGCGCAAGGCCCCAGTCCATCACGTAGGTCTCGTGGAACCGCCCGACCATGATGTTGGCCGGCTTCAGGTCGCGGTGCACGACGCCCTTGCTGTGCGCGAAGGCCACCGCCTCGCCGGCGCGCAGCAGCACGTGCAGCACCCGCGTGCGCGACCACTCGGAGTCGCCTTCGCGCACGCGCTCGAGCACGCGGCCGAGGTCGAGGCCGCGCACCAGCTGCATGCTGAAGAAGGGCCGGCCGTCGGCGTCGAGGCCGAGTTCGTGGATCGGCACGATGCCCGGGTGCTCGAGCTGGGCGGCGATCTGGGCCTCCTCGAGGAAGCGGCGCTGCGCGCGGGCATCGTCCGGTTCGCTGCGCTGCAGCTTCAGCGCCACCTCGCGGCGCAGCTCCTGGTCCCAGGCCTGCACGATCCGCCCCATGCCGCCGCGGGCGATCTCCGCGCCGAGGGCGTAGCGGTCGCTGCGCGGCGCGCCGGCGCCCAGGCGCTGCAGCAGCGCCTCGACCGACGGCGACGGCGGCGGGGCGGTCGTCTCGGCGATCTCGCCGAAGGCCCGCGTCATCGCCAGCCAGCGCTGGTGCATGCGCCGCAGGGCCGCTGCGTGCGCCGGGTGCGCGGCGCAGACGGCCTCGAAGTCGGCGGCTTCGCCGGCCTCGACGCGGTCGAGGAACTCGGCGAACGCCTCCTCGGCGGGGTCGCGCGGTGGGTCGGCCAAGGCAGGAAGGTTAGCGGCCGCAGCCGGCCGGAGCCCGGCCCGCGCCGGCCGGTCGCCGGGTTAGAGTGGGAGCGGCATGACCGCCGAGTCCGAGGACGTGGAAGCGCTGGTCGCCCGCTACCTGCCGGCGCTGCGTTCGTTCGTGCGGCTGCGCATGGGCGGCGAACTGCGCGCCCGCGAGGAGAGCTGCGACATCGTGCAGTCGGTCGCGCGCGAGGTGCTGCAGCACCGCGACCGGTTCCGCTACGGCGGCGAGCAGGGCTTCCGCGAGTGGCTGTTCACCACCGCGCACCGCAAGGTGGTCGACCGGCTCGATCACTGGCGGGCCGGCCGGCGCCGCGGGCCCACGGCGCCGCAGCTGCCGGAGGAACTCGCCGGCCTCGGCCCTTCGCCGAGCCAGCAGGCCAGCGCCCGCGAGCAGCTCGCGGCGGTCGAACGCGCGTTCGACGGGCTCGCCGCGGAGCAGCGCGACATCGTCGTCTGGTCGAAGCTGATGGGGTGGTCGCACGCGGACATCGCCGCGCGGCTCGGCAAGAGCGAGGTCGCGGTGCGCAAGAGCCTGTCGCGGGCGCTGGCGCGGCTCGCGGCGCGGCTCGACGGGGGCGACGAACCGGCGGCGCCGGACCCTCCCGGCGCCTAGCCGGCGGCAGGACGGATCGCGCGGAGGACAAAGGGGCGAGACCATGGTGGACCTCGACGGATCCGCCGCGCCGGCGCCGTGTGACCGGAAATCCGGTGTCAGGCCATGCGCGCGACGTAGGCCTCGATCCTGGCCAGGAAGTCCTGCGCCAGGGTGGGCCCTTCCAGCGTCGCCACCTGCACGCCGTCCTCGTAGACCGGCGCGCGCGGCGCCTCGCCGGTGCCCGGCAGCGAGATGCCGATGTGCGCCGCCTTGCTCTCGCCGGGGCCGTTGACGACGCAGCCCATGACCGCGACCTGCAGGTTGGCGACCTGTGGCTTCGACCGCTTCCACTCCGGCATGCGCTCGTGCAGGAAGCGTTCGACCTGCTGGCTCAGCTCCTGGAAGTAGGTCGAGGTCGTGCGGCCGCAGCCGGGGCAGGCGGTGACCTGCGGCAGGAACGGCCGGATGTCCATCGCCTGCAGGATCTGCTGCGCGACCCGCACCTCCTGCGTGCGCGAACCGCCGGGCTCGGGCGTCAGCGACACGCGGATCGTGTCGCCGATGCCCTGCTGCAGCAGGATGCCGATGCCCGCCGTCGAGCCGACGATGCCCTTGATGCCCATGCCGGCCTCGGTGAGGCCGAGGTGCAGCGCGTGGTCGGTGCGGTCGGCGAGCGCGCGGTAGACGCGCACCAGTTCCTGCACCTTGCTGATCTTGCACGACAGCACGATCTGGTCGCGGCGCAGGCCGAGTTCCTCGGCGGCGTGCGCCGAGCGCAACGCGCTCTGCACCATCGCCTCGAGGAACACCGCCTGCGCGTCCTGCGGGATCGACGACCGCGCGTTGGTGTCCATCAGCTCGCCGAGCAGCTCCTGGTCGAGCGAGCCGGCGTTGACGCCGATGCGCACCGGCTTCTGGTGGTCGATGGCGCACTGCACCATCGTCGCGAAGTTCTGGTCGTGGTTGGCGCCCTTGCCGACGTTGCCCGGGTTGATGCGGTACTTGTCGAGCGCCGCGGCGCAGGCCGGGAACTTGCGCAGCAGGACGTGGCCGTTGTAGTGGAAGTCGCCGACCAGCGGCACCGGCAGGCCGCGGTCGGCCAGGCGGGCGCGGATCTCGGGCACCGCCGCCGCCGCCGCCTGGGTGTTGACCGTGATGCGCACGATCTCGCTGCCGGCGAGGAACAGCTCCGCGACCTGGTCGGCGGTGGCCGCGGCGTCGGCGGTGTCGGTGTTGGTCATCGACTGCACCGCGACCGGGTGGCCGCCGCCGATGGCGAGGCCGCCGATGCGCACCGCCACGGTGCGCCTGCGTTCGGGGACGAACATGGGGGGAGGCAGGATAGCCGGGCGCTCAGGTCGCCGCAGCGGCGAGTTCGGCGATGGTGCGGGCGAGCGCCACGTCGCGGGCGGTGACGCCGCCGGCGTCGTGGGTCGACAGCGTGATGTCGACGCGCGACCAGCAGTTGCGCCAGTCGGGGTGGTGGTGCTGCCGTTCGGCCGCGGCGGCGACCGCGGTCATGAAGGCGAACGCCTGGGCGAAGTCGCGGAAGGTGTAGGTGGCGGCGATCGCGTCGCCGCGGCGCGTCCAGCCGGGCAGGTCGCGCAGCGCGAGGTCGATCTCGGCGGGGGAGAGGCAGGGCGGCATGAGCCCATTGTGCCCGCCCTGGTGCCGTCGGCACGCCCCGTCGGGCAGGGGCGCGGCGAAGGTGCCTTGCCGTCCCCGTGGCAGGGGCCGACTGCCGCGTGGCGGGGCGCATTGCCGGCGCCGAGGGAACCGACAAGGGTCGGCGTTCGTCCAGTAGGCTTCGCCGGGTGCGGGCCATCGCCGCCCCGCCCACGCCTCCGCGCCTGCCGATGGGCGCGGTTCTCTCTCCCTCACCCCAACGAGGTCTCTCGATGCGCCCGTTCTCCGCCCTGGCCGCGGCCATCCTGGCCGGCCCTCTCGCCGCCCAGACGCTGGTCCTGCCCGACAACCACAACCTGATGGAAGCGACCACCTACGCTTCCAACGCCGGCGACACCAACCAGTGGGTCGCCACCGCCAACCGGCGCTTCCAGATCCTGTACGAGGCGAGCCACTTCACCGGCAAGGCGGGCATCCCGCCCGGCGGCGTCCTGATCACCCGGGTGAAGTTCCGCGGCGAGGACGGCGAGTCGAATCTCGGCGGCCAGGTCTACACCGGCATCACGGTGCAGCTCGGCGCGACGTCGCTGAACGCGACGACGATGGTGACGACGTTCGGCTCGCCGACCGGCGGCGGGCCCGGCACGCCGGGCAGCAACCGCGATCCGGCGCTGACGACGCTGGGGCCGGCCGGCACGGTGCCGACGCTGGTGGTCGCGCCGTCGGTGGGCTCGTGCCCCAACAACTACTGCATCGACATCGACCTCCTGGCGATCGGCGCCGCGTTCGTATTCGACCCGCACGGGCCGCAGCCGAACCTGCTGATCGACATCACCGCGCCGACGCCCGTGCAGGTGGCGCCGCAGGCGATGATTCCGATCCAGGACACGCTGGCGCACGGTGCCGGCATCCGCGGCCGCGCGATCTGGACGAGCACGATCGCCGCGCTGACCGGCACGTCGGACACGACCCCGGCCGTGGTCGGCATCGAATTCGCCGGCCCCGGGGGCTGGCCGACCGAGATGCCGGCTCGCGCCGAGTACATCGGCGGCGGCTGCGGTGGCGCCCATTCGACCGTCTACCAGGCGTTCACGCAGGACCAGCCGTTCGACCTCGGCGCCGGCCTGACCTTCCTCCCCGACACCTACCCGTCGCCGAACTTCTACACCGTGATCGCAGGGGCGCCGCCGGTCGACTTCTCCCAGTTGAACGCGGTGCCGAACACCACCACGCTCGACGCGGTCATCACCGTGCCGCTCGGCTTCACCGGCGTCCCGAACGGCGGCCAGTTCCACTACCCCGGCGGCTCGACGCCGACGATCAAGCCGTGCGTCGACGGCTACGTCTGGCTCGACACGGCGATGACCCTGGGTCAGTTCGCGTGTTCGCGCGCCAACATGCTCGGCACGGCGGCGAACTACACGGCCCGGTTCATGCCGTTCTGGTCCGACCAGCACCCGGCCCGCAACACCGGCGGCAACCCGCTCGCCGGCCTGCACGCCAAGACCGTGCCCGAGACCTCGCCCGGTGCGGGTGACGCCGTCTGCTACGTCACCTGGAACGACATGGGCACCTGGCGCACGCCGAGCGGCGCCACGATCTTCGGCCACGCGTCGTGGACCTACCAGTGCGTGTTCCACGAGCTGACCGGCATCGTCGAGTTCCGCTACGGCGCGATGATGCCCTACATCTCGACGCTGTGGACGACCACGATGGAGAACGCGGCGCTGGTCGGCTTCACGCGCGGTCGCATCGGCGGCACGACGCCTTCGCTCGATCCGCAGTCGCGCGACCTGTCGCACGAACTGCCCTACACGACCGCGGTCGAGGGCAGCACCAGCCACGTCTCGCTGACCGGCGTGGCCACGCCGATCGCCGGGTCGATCCACCAGACCGGGCGCATGTTCGGCGGCCAGACGCTGACCTGGAACATCGCCAACATCCCGGCGGGTTCGATCCTCGCCTGGACGATCCTCGACGTGGGCGCCTCGCAGCCGAGCATCCAGTTCCCGTCGTTCCTGGGCCTCACGGCGCCGGGCTGCGGCATCAGCACGTCGCTGGCGCCGATCCTGCTGCCGCACGAGCAGTTCCTGCTGCCCGGCTCGTCGGTCACGGGCGCCGTGCCGCTGGTGGTGCCGCACGGCTGGGAAGGCACGGTGATCACCGCGCAGGCGATCGGCATCGACGTGTTCGGCGGGCCCTACCTGATCCCGTGGGCGAGCAACGCGATCAAGTACACGGTCGGCCTCGACTGATCGCCGCGTGACGCGGCGTGCGGGGACGTGCTACCGTCCCCGCCGCCGATGCCCGCGCTGCCGCCGACCGACTCCGCGCCCGGTCTGTTCGCCGCCGGGCGCGGCCGCGTGCTGCTGTTCTGCTGGCTCGGTTGGGTCTTCGACTTCTACGACCTGATCCTGTTCAGCTTCACCAAGCGCGCAGTCGCTCTGGAGCTCGGGCTCGACCTCTACGGCAGCGTCGCCTGGATCGAGGGCTGGTCGCTGCTCGCGACCGCGGTGGGGGGCTTCCTGTTCGGCCGCATCGCCGACCGCATCGGCCGCCGCCAGGCGATGGTCGCCAGCATCGTCGTGTTCTCGCTGGGCGCGCTGCTGACCGGGCTCGCGCACGGCTTCTGGTCGCTGCTGCTCGCGCGCCTCGTCGCCGGCCTCGGCGTCGGCGGCGAGTGGGGCATCGGCCACGCGGTCGTCGCCGACTACTGGCACGGCCGCGACCGCGACCGCGTGCACGGCATCCTGCAGGCCGGCAGTCCGGTGGCGATGGCGCTGGCGGCGGCCGTCGGCTGCTTCCTGGCGCCGCTGCCCGAGGTCGGCTGGCGGGCGGTGTTCCTCGCCTCGGCGGCCCTTGGCCTCATGGCGCTCGCCGGCCGCTGGGCGATGCCGAGGCCCGACCGCGCGGTGGCCGCCGGCGAACGGCTGCCGGCGCGCGCGCTGCTCGCGCCCGTCCATCGGCGCGCCACCCTGGTGCTGCTCGCCATCCTGGTGCTGCACATGGCCGGCTTCTGGTGTGTCTACGCCGAGCTGCCGGCGGCGCTGATGGCGATGCACGGCGTCTCCGCCGCCGAGGTCGGCTGGTTCCAGATCCAGGTCAACGCCGTGCACGTCGTCGCCGACGTGCTGTTCGGCTACCTCGCGGCGCGCTTCGGCCGGCGGCGCACCTTCGTGGCGTTCTGCCTGCTGTTCGCGCTCGGCCAGGCGCTGGTGCTGCGCGAACTCGGCGCGCTGCAGCACGACTTCGCGGGCTTCACCCTGGCGGTCGCGGCGATGGGGCTTGGGGCGGGCACCTGGTCGTGCTTCGGCGCGCTGTTCGGCCAGTACTTCCCGGCGGCGCTGCGCGCGACGGCGGCGGCCACCTGTTACGCCCTGGCGCGGGCGGTGCAGCTGCCGGCGAAGCCGGCGATCGGGGCGTCGTTCGAGGCGGCCGGGTCGTTCGCCCCGGCGCTGTGGGTGGGCATCGGCTGCGCGGTCGGGTCGGCGCTCGCGGTCGGCTGGCTCCCGACCGGACGGGCACCAGCGGCCACGGATCCCTGATCGGGGGCGGTCCCAAAACTGTCGCTGGGATCGGAACCCGGGATCGGCGCCGCCACGTCGAATCGGCCGTCGATCGGGCATCCCGTTCGGCGGCGACTCCTCGCCGGGGTCGCCTTCCCAAAGCCAACTGTTCGCAGCCACTCCTATGCGATTGCTTGCCCCCCTCGCGCTCGCCGTGCTCGGCAGCGCCGTCACGGCCCAGCGGCTCGTGCTCCCCGACAACCACAACTTCATGGAGGCGTCGACCTACAGCAGCAGCTTGGGCGACACCAACCAGTGGGCGAATGCCGGCCGCCGGTTCCAGGTGCTGTACGAAGCCAGCCACTTCACCGGCAAGGCGGGTGTCGCCGGTCCGGTCCTGATCACCCACGTTCGCTTCCGCGGCGAAGACGGCGAGGCCAATCAGGGCGGACAGATCTACTCGAACGTCCAGATCCAGCTCGGCGCGACGTCGCTGAACGCGGCGACGATGGTGACCACCTTCGGCTCGCCGGTCGGCCCGACCCCCGGCACCGCCGGCAGCAACCGTGACCCGGCGGTGACGACGCTCGGCACCGACGGCACCGTGCCCAGCCTCACCGTGGCCGCGTCCGTCGGCAGCTGCCCGAACAACTACTGCATCGACATCGACCTGATGGCGGTCGGTGCCGCGTTCGTGTTCGATCCGACCGGGCCGCGACCCAACCTGTTGATCGACGTCCTGGTGCCGGCGGCGCCCGTGAACACGATCCCGGGTGGCTTCCTGATCCCGATGCAGGACACGGTCGCCCATGGCGCCGGCATCCGCGGCCGCGCGATCTGGACGGGCACGATCGCCGCGCTCACCGGATCGTCGGACACCACCCCGCCGATCGTCGGCATCGAGTTCGCCGGCGCCGGCGGCTGGCCGACCGAACTGCCGGCCCGCGCCGAGTACACCGGCGCCGCCTGCGGCGGTTCGCCGTCGACCTTCTACCAGGCGTTCTCGCAGGACCAGGCGTTCGATCTCGGCGCCGGCCTGACCCTGGTCCCCGACGTCTACCCCGCGCCGAACTTCTACACCGTCACGAGCGGCGCGGCGCCCTTCGACGTGACCAGGCTCAACGCGGTGCCGAACAGCACGTTGGACGAGGCGGTGGTCACCTTCCCGCTCGGCTACTCCTTCGATTACCCGGGCGGCTCGACGGCGACGATCAAGCCGTCGACCAACGGCTTCCTCTGGCTCGATCCGGCGATGACGTCGGCGTCGTTCGCCGTCGGTACCGGCCTGCTGCGCGGTGTGCCTGCGGCCCTGACCGCGCGCTTCTGCCCGTTCTGGGCCGACCTCGACGCGAGCCGCAACACCGGCATGGGCACCCTCGCCGGCCTGCACATCCAGAACGACACCTCCGGCGGCCCGGGCAACACCGTGACCTACGTCACCTGGCGCGACACCAGCAGCTTCCGCTACCCGACCGGTTCGCCGAGCGTCTTCGGCCACGGCGTCTGGAACATCCAGTGCGTGCTCCACGAGGCGACGGGCATCGTCGAGTACCGCTACGGCAGCATGATGCCGTTCGTCTCGACGCACACGGGTACCTGGACGGACGGCAACTGCGCGGCGATCGTCGGCTTCTCGCGTGGCCGCATCGGGGTGACGCCGTCGGTGGACCCGGGCTCGCGCAACCTCTCGCATGAGGTGCCGTTCTCGACCTCCATCGAGGGCGCCAGCGGCAACGCCCTGCTGACCGGCGTGGCGACGCCGATCGCCGGCTCGATCTTCCAGACCGGGCGCATGTTCGGTGGCCAGACGCTGCGCTACAACATCGCCAACATTCCGGCGGGCTCGATCCTCGCCTGGACGATCCTCGACGTCGGCGTGTCGGAGCCGAGCATCCAGCTGCCGCCATTCCTCGGCATCACGGCGCCGGGCTGCGGCATCAGCACGTCGCTGAACCCGATCCTGCTGCCGCACGAGCAGTTCCTGCTGCCCGGTTCGTCGGTCACCGGCGTGGTGCCGCTGCCGATCCCGCACGGCTGGGAGGGCACGATCATCACCGCGCAGGCGATCGGCATCGACGTGTTCGGCGGTCCCTACCTGATCCCGTGGAGCAGCAACGCGATCAAGTACACGGTCGGCCTCGACTGATCGCCCGAGGTCCGCGACGGCGCCATGGCGCCGGCGGGCCGTTCGCTTGGCGGTGCGCTGCGCGCCGGCGTGGTCCGGACGACCAGCGCCGGTAGCATGCGCCCCGCCGTTCGCTGCGCATGACCGCGTCCACCTCGTTCGCGCCGCCGCCGCCCCTGTCGCCGTCCGGCCTGCGGGTGGCCGCGCTGGCGGCGCCGCTGCTGGCCGCGCTGCTGGCCTACGGCGGCGCGCTCGGCGGCGAGTTCGTCTACGACGACCACGGCGCGGTCGCCGGCAACCCGCGGCTCGAGGCTGGGGACTGGTGGGGCATGGCCTTCGGCCCCGACCACACCCCGCTCGCCAACCGCCCTGTCGCCTGCCTGTCGTTCTGCCTCGACCGCGCGCTGGGCGGCCTCGATCCGGGCTGGCTGCGCACGGGGAACCTGGTCTGGCACCTGCTCTGCACCGGCCTGGTCTTCTTGGTCGTGCGCGGCGCGCTGCGGGCACCGAACCTGGGCGGCCGGTTCGGCGCCGCGGCGGCCACCGCCGTCGCCACCACGGTCGCGACGCTGTGGGGCAGCCACCCGCTCGGCGCCGAGGCGGTCGCCTACGTGACCCAGCGCAGCACGCTGCTGATGGCGGCGGGGTTCCTGCTGGCGCTGCTGGCGGCGCTGCGGCACGCGGCGACGGCCCGGCGCCGCTGGCGGTGGGTCGCCGTGCTGGCGCTCGCCGCCGGCATGGCCAGCAAGGAGGACCTCGTCGCTGGCCCGCTGCTCTACGTGCTGTTCGAACGCGCGTTCGTGCACCCGTCGTGGCGGGCGATGCGGCCGCACCTGCCGTTCCTGCTGGCGATCGCCGGCACCTGGACGGTGCTGGCGGCCTGCGTGGGGCTCGGCCCGGCGAACGTCACGGTCGGCTACGGCGCGGTGGTGCCGGTGACCGCGTTCGAGTGGCTGTACACCCAGGCGGGCGTCGTGCTGCACTACCTGCGCCTCGCCATCTGGCCGGTGGGCCTGTGCACGGTCTACGACGGGCCGATCGTGCGCGACCCCGGCGCGGCGGTGCTGCCCGGCGTCGCCGTGCTCACGCTCTTCGCGTTGGCCGTTCGGCAGTGGTTCGTGCGACCGTGGCTCGGCTGGCTCGGCGCGCTGTTCTTCCTGCTGCTCGGGCCGACGTCGAGCGTGCTGCCGATCGTCACCGAGGTGGCGGCGGAGCGGCGCATGTACCTGCCGCTGCTGGCCGTGCTGATGGTCGTCGTGCTGGCGGGCCGTGCGGCGATCGGACAACTGGCGGCGCGGGCGGGTTTCGCGCCGCGCGGCGCCGCGGTCGCCGGCGGCGTCGTCGCCGCCGTGGCGGCGGCGCTGCTGGTGGCGGCGACCCGGGTGCGGGCCCTCGACTTCACCAGCCTCGAACGCTTCTGGGGCAACGCCTACGCGCACTGCGATCCGGGCCGCGGCAGCCTGCTCACCGCTTCGATCCTCTCCGGCCAGGCGCGCGTGCTCGACCGCCGCGGGGACGGCGAAGGCGCGTTCGCCCTGCTCGAGCAGGCGATGCGCTGCGAGGCCCGCATGGCGCCGGTCGGCATGAACTACGCGGTGGCGCTGCGCGCCCGTGGCCGGCTCGCCGAAGCCGAACGGGCACTGCGCGGCGTGCTGGCCGACTTCCCCGATTTCGCGCCGGCGCTCGGCGGTCTCGCCGCGGTACTCGTCGATCGATTCGAGCAGGACCTGGCGCGCGGCGCTGCCGCCGCCGGCGACGCGCGCCTCGCCGAGGCGCTCGAACGCACCGACCGGGCCTACCGCATCAGCCCCGACCCGCAGTTCCTGAACACCCGCGGCATGGCGCTGTGCCGGCTCGGGCGCTTCGACGAGGCCGAGCGCGTGCTGCGCCTGGCGATCCTGCAGAGCCCCGGCTACAGCGATCCCTACCAGAGCCTCGGCGCCGCGCTGCTGTTCGCCGGTCGCCCGCGCGAGGCGATCGAGGTGTGGCGGCGGGCGCTGCCGCTGCGGCCGGACGACGCCGGCCTGCGCATGAACCTCGTCGCCGCCTGCCTGCAACTCGGCGAACGGCGCCTGGCGCGGGAACTGCTCGCCGAGGTGCGGCGGCTCGATCCGACCCACGCCGAAGCACAGCGGCTGTGGCTCGAACTGGAGGTCGAGGGGCGATGAGGCATGACGACGCCCCCAGGCCAGCCGTCGCGGCGCCGGCGACCCGCGCGCTCGGGAGTCTGCCCTTCGTGGCCGTCGCCGTCCTGGGCCTCGCCGCCTGGTGGGGTGTCTGGCGCGGGCAGTTCCTGTTCGACGACCATCCGGCGATCGTCGACAACCTGGCGCTGCAGGCCGGCGACGGCTTCGGAGCCGCGTTTGGTCCGCGCCACCAGCCGCTGGCGAACCGGCCACTGACCTGCTGGTCGTTGGTGCTCGACTTCGCCGTGTTCGGACCGGGCCCGCGGGGCCCGCATCTCACCAATCTGCTGCTGCACCTCGCCAACGCGCTGCTGCTGCTCGCCACGGCGCGGCGCGCGCTGCGCGGACCGAACCTCGGCGCCGCGTTCCCGCCGGCGCGCGCGACCGCGGTCGCCACGGCGGTCGCCGGGCTGTGGGGCGTGCACCCGCTCGCGGCCGACGCGGTCGCCTACGCGACCCAGCGGTCGACGTTGCTGTTCTCGGCCTGCCTGCTGCTGGCGTGCCTCGCGACGGCGCGTGGCACTCCGGCTGCGGCGGCGCCGTCGCGCGCACACCGGGCCTGGCGTGCCGTCGCCGTGGCCGCCGTCGCGCTCGGCATGGCCGGCAAGGAGGACTTCGTCACGGCGCCGCTGCTCGTCGTGCTGTTCCAGCGGGCGTTCCTGCTGCCGTCGTGGGCGGCGGTGGCGCGGCAGCGCGGCTTCCTGGCGGCGCTCGCGGCCAGCTGGCTGGTGCTCGCGGTCTGCCTGGGGCTCGGGCCGAGCAATCCGACCGTCGGCTACGCCACGGCGGCGCCCGTCACCGCCTGGCGGTGGCTGCTGACCCAGGCGCCGGTCGTGGTGCTCTACGCGCGGCTGGCCGTGTGGCCCTGGCCGCTGCGCGGCGCCTACGACGACGGCGTCGTCGCCTCGCTCGCCGAGGCGGCGTTGCCCGGCCTGCTGGTGCTGGCGGCGCTCGCCGCGACGGTGCTGGCGTGGCGGCGGCGGCCGTGGTGGGGCTTCCTGGGTGCGCTGTGGTTCCTGCTGCTGGCGCCGACCTCGACGGTGCTGCCGATCGTCACCGAGATCACCGCCGAGCGCCGCGCCTACCTGCCGATGCTCGCCGTGCTGGTGCCGGTGGTGCTCGGGGTCGAGCGGCTGACCAGCACGCGGCGGTGGCTGCGTGGGCCGCTGTGGCTGGCCGCCGTGGCGGCGCTCGCCGCGGTCGCCCAGGCCAGGGTGGCGGTCTACGCCGATCCGGCGCGCTTCTGGCAGGACGCCTTCGACCGCCGCGATCCACAGCGGCGCACGTCGCTGGCGGCGCAGATCCTCGACAACCACGGCTCGCAGCTCTGGCAGCAGGGGCGCTTCGACGAGGCGCACGCCTGCTTCGAGCAGGCGGTGCGATGCGACAACCCGACGGCGATCGAGCACGTGCACCACGCCGTGTCGCTGCAGCGGCTCGGTCGACACGTCGAGGCGGTGCGCATCCTGCGCGACCTCGCCGTGCTGGCGCCCGAGCACGTCGAGGTGCTCGGCAACCTCGGCACGGCGCTCCTGACCTGGCACCACGCCGAGGGAGCCGGCCCGGGCGACGCGCGGCTGGTCGAGGCGGAGGCGGCGCTGGCGCGCAGCGTGGCGCTGCAGCCCAACCGCATCGTGTTCTGGAACAGCCTCGCCTACGTCTGGAAGGTCCTGGGCCGCCTGGTCGAGTCCGAGGCCGCCTACCGTCGGGTCACCGGCGCCGACACCGACCGCGTCGAACCGTTCCTCTACCACGCCGAGGTGCTCGAACGGCTCGGCCGCAGCGCCGAGATCCCGGCCCTGTTCGAACGGCTGCTGGCGGGGCGGCCGACCGACGTCGGCCTGCGCCTGCACATCGCCGAGATCGACCTGCGCCGCGGCGACCTGGCGTCGGTGCGGCGGCTCGCCGGCGAAGCGCTGCAGCTCGAGCCCGGCAACGCGCGCGCGGCGGCACTCCTGCGGCAGGCGGAGTCGCGCGGCCGCTGAGGCGGCTCAGGGCACGCGCTTCCAGTTCGCGGCGACGAACTGACCGTCCTGCATCGCGCCGCTGGCCTCGATCTTCGCGCCGGCCTTGCCCTGGGCGCAGAACTCCATCTTGCCGAGCGTCGGGTTGACCAGGGGCACGTACTTGCCGTCGACGAGCACGTAGTTGCCGCACTTGCCGACGCCCTCGATCGCGCAACCGCACTTGGCGTCGAGCGTCTGCGCGGTCGCGGTCGTGCCGGTCGGCGGCGGCACGTAGGTCGTCGTCTTCTCGCCCGTGCAGGCGGCGAGGAACAGCGAGGCGGTGAGGAGGACGGCGGGCAGGAGTTGGCGCATCGTGGTCCGGGGAGGTCGAAGGGTCTCGGGCAGACTGGACCCGGATCGGGCCAGCCTCCCCCGACAGTGCTACGCCGTATGGCCCGGCGGGTCCAGCCGCGGCGCGCGGAACAGCGCCACGAATCCAACCCCCACGAGGCCGGCGCCGACGCAGGGCAGCAGCCAGACCGCGCTCCAGTCGACCCCGTCCGGCGTCGCGTGGTGCTTGACCAGCGCCGTCACCACCTGGGCGCCGATCAGCATGCCGAGCCCCTGCGTGACCAGCACCAGCAGGCCCTGTGCCTGGCCGCGCAGGTCCCGCCGGGCGCAGCGGTCGACGTAGACCTGGCCGGTGACGAAGAAGAAGTCGTAGCAGATGCCGTGCAGCAGGATGCCGCCGAGCACCAGCGGCGCGGTCGGCGGCGCGGCGGTGGCGGCGGCGCTCCACAGCCCGTAGCGCACCACCCAGGCGGCCATGCCGATGGCCAGCATCCACTTGACGCCGAGCCGGGCGAAGCAGAGCGGCATCACCAGCATGAACAGCACCTCGGCCCACTGGCCGAAGGTCAGGTAGTAACCGGGGTTCTCCCAGACCGTCGCGGCGAACTGGTTGCCGTAGCTGTAGTAGCCGGCGAGTGGGATGCAGATCAGGAACGAGCCGGCCAGGAACACCGGAAAGCCGCGCGTGCGCAGCAGCTCGAGCGCGCCGAGCCCGAACAGCTCGCCGACCCGCACCGGCTGGCCCTTGGCCGGCGGCGGCGTGTGCGGCAGCAGCCACGCGAAGCCCGCCAGCAGCAGCGAGGCGATGCCGGCGACCTGGAACATGACCGGCCTGGTGTCGGCCCCGAGTCCCTTGCTGACCAGCGTGACGGCGGCGATCCAGCCGAGCGTGCCGAACACGCGCACCAGCGGGAACCGCTTCTCGGCGTCGCCGAGGTGGTGGAAGGCGACCGTGTTCGACAGGCCGAGCGTCGGCATGTAGCAGAGCATGTAGGCGAGCACGCACCACTCGAACGCGGCGGCGTCCGCGGCCGCGATCGCCGCCGGCACCGGCAGCAGCATCACCGCGCCGCCGAGCGCGTGCAGCAGCGCCAGCACGCGCTGCGAGGCGAAGAAACGGTCGGCGACGAGACCGAGGAACAGCGGCGAGATCAGCGCCGCGATCGGGCCGGCGGAGTAGACCCAGCCGGTCGTCGACTGGTCCCACTGCATCGCCGGCACGAAGGTGCCCGCGGTCACGAACCAGCTCCCCCAGACGAAGAACTGGAGGAACATCATCACGCACAGCAGCGGGAACTTCGGCATGGGCCGGGATTCTGGCCGCGGCGCCGGCCGCCGGCCAGCGAACGCGCCGGCGGCGCCGGCCTCAGGCGTAGTGGCGGCCGAAGCGGTTCTGCAGGAAGGCGTCGTAGTCGACGCTCTCCATCTTCAGCAGGCCCTGACTCGGCAGCTGGCCCTGACGCAGCATGTCGACGATCGCCGCCACGCCGGCCGCGGTGGTGATCTGGATGCCGCTCCAGTTCTCGCCGTCGATCTGCTGGTGGAAGATCGTCTTGGCGTAGGTGCGCTCGGTCAGGCGGCCGTGCACCTTGCCGGTGGCGCTGACGAAGATCACGATCTGGTCCTGGAACGTGGTCGGCATGCTGCGCTCGAGGATGTCGCGCAGCAGGGGCTGCTGCTCCTGCATCTGCAGGTCGTGCAGCAGGAACTTCATCAGCTCGCAGTGGCCCGGATAGCGGATCGTCTTGTAGTTGACGTTCTTGACCCGGTCCTTCAGCGTGATCGCCAACGTGCCGAGGCCGCCGGAGGTGTTGAAGGCCTCGTAGTCGACGCCGTCGATCGTCAGCCGTTCGAGCTGCTCGAGCGGCGGCACCGTCGTCAGCTGGCCGTGCTCGACCGCCTCGCAGGGGTTGCAGTACTCGTTGATCAGCCCCTCGGTGCTCCAGGTCAGGTTGTACTTGAGGCGGTTCGACGGGTAGCGCGGCAGCGCGCCGACGCGCAGCCGCAGGTCGCTGACCTCGGTCATCGACCGCATCAGGTGGTTGGCGACGATGGTGATGAAGCCGGGCGCCAGCCCGCACTGCGGCGCGAACAGCGTCCTGCTGTCGGCCGCGAGCTGCACCACCTCGTGCGTCACCTCGACGTCCTCGGTGAGGTCGAAGTAGTGCACGCCGTGCGCCTTGGCCAGCCGCGCGATCGCCGGGTTGCAGTGGTAGGGGGCGCAGCTGACCACCGCCCAGGCGCCCTGCAGCATCGCCTCGAGGCTCTTCGGATCGGCGAAGTCGACCACCTTGCCGCGCACCTCCGGGTAGCGACGCGCCAGCGCGTCGACGGCGGCCTGGGAGACGTCGCCGACGTGCACGGCGTAGTCGCCGCACGTCGCGGTCAGATGGCAGACCATGCGCCCGATCTTGCCGGCGCCGAGGATGACGAGGTTCTTCATGGGCGGTGCAGGGGGGCGGGCATTGTTGGGAGCGCCCCCGCCGCGTGCAAGCGCGGTCGGCCGCATCGGCCGACGGCCCTAGCCGCGCTTCTGGCCGACGACGATGCTGATCCAGGCCTCGTCCATGTCGCCGCGCTCCTTGCGCCGGAACACGCCGTTGCCGGCGCCGGTCGCCTTGTCGGTGCCCTCCCAGAGCACGTGCACGTCCACGAAGCCGGCCTCGGCGAACAGCTCGCGCAGCTCGGCCAGCGTCCACAGCCGCCAGTCGTAGACGAAGGCGTTGCGCAGCCTCGTACCGTCGGGGAACGCGAAGTGGATCGCGCAGACGATCCCGTGGCTGATCGGGTCGTAACGGCGCTGCTCCCAGAGGTAGGTGAAGCCCCGGTGCCGCGTGCGGTCGGTCTGCTGCTTCATCACGTCGGGGCCGCCCCAGGCGTCGAGGAACAGCACGCCGCCGGGCCGCAGCGCGCGGTGGCAGTTGCGCAGGTAGGCGGCCAGGTCGCGCCTGGTCTTGAACACCGAGTAGCTGAAGTTCAGCGCCACGATCACGTCGGCCAACGGCCGCCGCACGTCGAGCACGTTCGCCTGCAAGAGCGACAGGCGCCGCTGCTGCTCGGCGTCGAGCAGGCGCTGCACGTTGTGCCGGCGGCCCCAGGCCAGCGTCGGCCCGTGCAGGTCGACGCCGATCGCCCGGTTCTCGGGATGGCGCCTGACGTGGTGGCACGCCAGCAGCGCCGTGCCGCAGAAGTCCTCGCGCAGCACCCGCAGCTTGCGGCCCGAGTACTTCTCGAACCAGCGGGCGTAGAACGCGGCATCGGTCTCGGGCGCCTGCACGCTGCGCTGGTAGAGGTCGTGCCGGTCGGCGGTGCGGGCGGTGAGGGGAGCGGGCGCGGCCGTGCGCGCCGGCTGCGGACGCTGGCTCGGCATGCCGTTCCCTTAGCGGGGCTCGGGTCCCGACTCCACGGTGCAGTGCGCGGTTCCGCGGCGCAGCGCGTGCGCGCCGCGGCCCGAGGCGTCGGCCGTCCACGGCCCGAAGTCGGCGTCGAGGTGCAGCAGCAGCAGCGTGGGCGCGTCGGGCTCGTGGCGCCGCGCCGGCGCGAACCGCTCGCCGGCGTAGCGGGCGGTCGCCGACAGCCGGACCTCGTCGATCGCGCCGGCGAAGTGCGACACCGGCTTGCCGTCGCCGTTCGGGTCGGCGCCGACGAACAGCGGCAGGGCGTTGGTCCGCCGGCGTCCGGCCGCGGCGCGGCGGGCGCGCAGTTCGCCGTCGACGTAGCAGCGCACCTCGCTGCCGTCGAACACGCCGGCCACGTGGTGCCAGCGGCCGGGCTGCAGGGCGCCGTCGCCGGCGCGGGCGACCGCGTAGCCGCCGCTGCCGTCCTCGCCCTCGAGCCACACCGAGAACTCGGCCGCGCCGCGGCTGCCGAACAGCGCGTAGTCGCTGTTCTCGGTCTTGGCGACCAGCGCGGTGCGGGAGCCGTAGTCGCCGCGCACCCAGGCCTCGAGCGTGAACGGTCCGTCGGGCAGCGGCAGGGCGTCGGCCCCGATCTCGAGGCAGGCCTGCTTGCCGTCGAGCGCCAGCACCCCGTCGTGCGGCGCCGCGGTACGGCCGAGGTCGACCGGCGGCGGCAGCAGCAGGTCGAAGGTGCGGCGCGGCAGCGCCACCCGCTGGTGGGCGGCGAGGTAGTCGCAGCGCACCTCGACCGTCGGCAGGGTGAACGGCTGGGCCACATCGGCGGTCCGGCGCACCAGGAACGTGGTTTCGCCGGTCTGGCCGGGCGCGACGACGAGGTGCTGGTGGTCGGGCGCGAAGGCGAAGCCGGCCTCGGCGGCCGGGATCACCTCGAGTTCGATCGCGCGCACAGCCGGGTTGGCGAACCGCACCGCGACGACGGCGTCGACGGCGCCGTCGGCCGCGATCGCCGGCGCGGCGCCGGCCGCGTCGCAGCGCGCCACCGTCGGGCGCAGCCGGGCGTGCAGGCGGTCGACGTCCTCGCTGAGCTGGCCGGTGATCTGCTGCGGGTCCATCACCACGCCGACCGGCAGCGCGGCGACGGTGATGCCCTCGGGGCGCACGGTGACGACGTGGTACTGGTGCAGGAAGCCGGCCTGCGGCGCCTCGAACGCGAGGTGCGCGCCGACGCTGGCGACCGTGTAGTACTGGATGCCGTCGCGCACGCCGTCGTAGCGCATGCGGTGGATGTGGCCGGCGAACACCGCGGTGACGTTGCCGTTGGCGGCCAGCGCCGCGTGCACGCGGTTCCAGTCGTCGCCGTACTGCGCCAGCCAGCGCGGGTGGTGCAGGAACACGAACACGTGCCGGGCGTCCTTCGCCTGCCGCAGCGTCGCCTGCAGCCAAGTGAACTGCGCCTCGCTGATGCGCTGGCAGGCCGGATCGTTGAAGTCCTTGCGCCCGGTCTCCGGGTGGCCTTCGTCGCTGTAGAGCACGACGAACCAGCTGTGCTTGTGGCGGAAGGCGTACCACAGCGGCCCGAACACGGTCTCGAAGTTGGTCTCGTGCTCGCCCGCCGGCTTGCCGGGACCGCGCCAGTAGATGTCGTGGTTGCCGGCGACCGGGAACCACGGCATGCGCAGCCCGGCCATCACGGACTTGTACTCGGCGGCCTGCGCGTGCCACTCGTCGTGGCCGTTGTAGCCGTTGATCAGGTCGCCGACCGTGAGCACGAGGTCGGGGTCGAGCAGGTTGGTGTCGGCGACGGCCTGCTCGAGCACGCGGATGCCCTCCTTCGGCCCGCCGGTGCGGTCGCCGAACACGACGAAGCCGAAGGCGTCGTCCTCCTTCGGCAGGCGCAAGAGCGGCGCGCCGTGCGCGCGGCTGGTGACCAGGCGCGGCGGCTCCTGGGCCGGCGTGGCGGCGGCGGCGAGGACGGCGAAGGTGGCGGCGATGGTCAGCAGGGCGCGCAGCGGCATCGCCGGAGTGTCGCGCGCGGCGTGGACCGCGAACAGGCAGGGAGCGGAGAAGATGCCGCGCCCGCGCGGGCAGCCCGTGCTACCGTGCGAGGCCGTGAGCGAGCCCGCCCCGAACGCCCCGCCCCGGATCGGCATCGTCGGTCCCGGCCGCACGCAGCAGGGGCTCGGGCCGTACCTCGCCGCGGCCTTCGAGGAGGCCGGCTGCCGGGTGACGGCCGTCGCGGGGCGCGATGCGGAGCGGGCGCGCCGCGGCGCCGCGGACCTCGCGGCGCTGCTCGGCCACCCGGTCGCCGCCGCGACCGACGCCACCGCGCTGGCGCGCGCCGTCGACGCCCTGGTGATCGCCTCGCCGGTGCCGAGCCACCTCGGCGCGCTCGGCGTCGCGCTGCAGGCCGGCATCCCGTGCCTGTGCGAGAAGCCGCTGGTCGGCTGGCGCGAGGTCGAGGCCGGCCGCGCCGCGATCCGCGCGTTCGCCGCCAAGGGGCTCCTGCTCGACGAGAACTGCCAGTGGCCGTTCGTGCTGCCGACGCTGTTCGACCTGTTCCCGCAGCTGCGCAGCGAACCCGTGCGGCGCGTGGCGATGGGACTGTCGCCGGTCGGCGTGGGCCCGTCGATGGTCGAGGACTCGCTGCCGCACGTGCTGAGCCTGGTGCAGGCGCTGGCGCCGTGGGCCGGCGAGGCGCTGCTGCACGGCATCGGCCAGGACGACGGCGCCGCCGCGGCCGAACGCAACGTCGTGCGCTTCGACCTGCGCGCCGGCGACCGCGCGGTCGCGGTCGAGTTGCACCTCGCCCGCTGCCCCGAGCCGCCACGGCCGGCCTGGGTGGAGGTCGACGGCCATCGCATGGACCGCCGCATCGGCCCGGGCTACCAGATCGCCTTCACCGACGGCGATCGCGTGGTGCCGACGCCTGATCCGCTGCGGCAGCTCGTGTATCGTTTCGCCGGTCTCCTGACCAAGCCACACCGTGACCGAACCCACGCCCTCGCCGATCTCGTCGACACCCGCCTCCGGCTCCACGCGGACATCCTCCGCCACCTCGCCGCTGGCTGAACGCCGCGTCGAGCAGGTCCACGACTTCGCCCGCAAGCTGCAGCAGCCGAGCCTGTGGCCGAAGGTCGTCGACTACGTGCAGTGGCAGCGCGCCGCGCGCAAGGCGCAGGCCGAAGGCCGGCCGCTGCCCGACCTGCCCGACCTCGCGCCGCTGTCGATCAACCTCGACCTGACCACGGCGTGCAACTACGCCTGCGACCACTGCATCGACTGGGACATCCTCAACAGCAAGGTGCGGCACGAGGACCAGGAGCTGCGCGACTCCCTGCAGCGCATGGCCGAGCGCGGCCTGCGGAGCGTGATCCTGATCGGGGGCGGCGAGCCGACGCTCTACCCCGGGTTCGCGGCCATCGTCGAGTTCTGCAAGGGTCTCGGGCTGTCGGTGGCGGTGGTCAGCAACGGCAGCCGCGGCGACCGCCTGCTGGCGGCAGCGCCGTTCTTCACCGAGGGCGACTGGATCCGGCTGTCGCTCGACTCGGGCAGCAACGAGGTGTTCCGCCGCATGCACAACCCGTCGAGCAGGACGCTGTCGCTCGACGAGATCTGCAGCTGGATGCCGAGGATCAAGGCGGCGAACCCGGCGGTGCAGCTCGGCTTCTCGTACGTGATCACCTGGAAGGGCGGCAGCCGCGGCGACGTGAAGATCGTCGAGAACATCCACGAGATGGTGATGGCGGCCAAGCGCGCCTCCGACGCGCAGTTCGACTACATCTCGTTCAAGCCGTTCCTCGAGCGGCAGCAGGACGGCGCCGAGGTGATGGACCCGGCGAAGAGCGAGGCCGAGCTGCAGGCGGTCATCGCCCGCATCCAGCAGAACCTGGCCGAGGCGCGCGTGGTCGTGCGGCCGGGCTTCCGCGTGCTGGCGAGCACCAACCTGCGCGTGCTGATGGCCGGCACCTGGCGCGACTACACCAGGCAGCCGAAGGTCTGCCACATGCAGATGCTGCGCCAGGTCGTGACGCCGCTCGGCACGTTCAACTGCCCGGCGCACCGCGGCGTCGAGAAGGCGCAGCTCGGCGGCAAGGAGCTGTGGCAGGTGCCGGCCGCGGCGCAGCACGCGACGGCGCGGCTGCTGCAGGGCTTCGACGCCAGCCACGAGTGCCGCGAGGTCACCTGCCTCTACAACAGCACCAACTGGTGGCTCGAGGAGCTGGTCGAGGCGGACGCGCCGCTGCCCCAGGCGGCGCCGGCGGACGAGCAGCGCGACTGGTTCCTGTAGGTTCCTGTAGGTTCCTGCAGGCCGGGGGTGCGGTTTTTCCCTGGCCGCCGCGTGGGCCGGCGCGGTATCCGACCCTCCTCCGATGTCGCACCCGCAGGTCGTCCGCGTCTACAGCACCTACCAGGACCCCGACTACGAGAGCCCGTGGCAGAACGTCGCGCCGCGCGGCAGCACCGGCTCGGGCGTGATCATCGGGCCGCACCGCATCCTGACCGGCGCGCACGTGGTCGCCAACGCGACGTTCGTCCAGGTGCAGAAGCAGAGCGATCCGGCCAAGGTCACCGCTCGCGTCGAGGCGATCAGCCACGACAGCGACCTGGCGCTGCTGCGCGTCGACGACCGCGAGTTCGCGCGCGGCATCCGGCCGGCGGTGATCGGCGACCTGCCGCACCTGCGCGATCCGGTGCAGGTGGTCGGCTATCCGATCGGCGGCGAGGAGGTGTCGATCACCGAGGGCGTCGTGTCGCGCATCGAGGTGCAGCGCTACGAGCACAGCCAGCGGCACCTGCTGGCGGCGACCGTCGACGCGGCGATCAACGAGGGCAACAGCGGCGGCCCGGTGCTGGCGCGCGGCAAGGTGGTCGGCATCGCGTTCCAGGCGTTGCAGGACGCCGAGAACATCGGCGAGATGGTGCCCGCGCCGATCCTGCGCCGCTTCCTCGACGGCGTGAAGCACGGCAAGGACCCGCGCGTGCCCGGCCTCGGCATCACCACGCAGCCGCTCGAGAACCCCGCGCTGCGCGCCCACCTCGGCATGAAGCCGCAGCACAGCGGCGTGCTCGTCAACGCGGTCCAGTACGGATCCAGCGCCTGGGACCACCTGCAGGAGGGCGACGTGCTGATGCAGATCGACGGCCTGCGCATCGCCGACAACGGCACCGTGCGCTACCGCGGCCGCTTCCGCTGCCAGTTCGACGCCGTCGTCGGCGACCACCACATAGGCGACCGGGTGACCGCGCGCATCCTGCGGGGCGGCGCGGTGCACGCCGTGACGATGCGCATGGAGCCGATGGCGTGGCTGGTGCCGCGCACCGAGTTCGACCGCCGGCCGATGTGGTACCTCTACGGCGGGCTGGTGTTCCAGCGGCTCACCGCCGAGTTCCTGCGCATCTGGGGCGAGCAGTGGTGGGACAAGGCGCCGAAGGAGCTGCTGCACCTGTTCTACTCCGGCAACCGCAAGCCCGAGCGGCGGGAGGTCGTCGTGCTGGCGCAGGTGCTCGCCGACGCGGTCAACGTCGGCTACGAGCCGTTCCACAACGACGTCGTCGAACTGGTGAACGGCACCGCGCCGGTCGACATGGCCGACTTCGTGCGCCGCATGGATGCCGCCACCGGCGCGGTGGTGCTGAAGCTGTCGAGCGGCGCCTCGGTGCTGCTCGATGCGGCGGCGGCGCGGGCGGCGATGCCGCGCATCCTGCAGCGCTACCACGTGCCGGGCGATCGTTCGCCGGATCTGCCGCGGCCAGCGGGCGCGAAGCGGCGCGCCGGCCGGCCGGCGAAGGCGAGGAAGTAGCCGCGTGCGCGCCGGCACCGTGCCCCCGGGCTGGCCCGCGGCCGAGGCGCCGTGACCGGCGACCGGTTCACCGCCGCCGGCGACGGCGTGCTGTTCGCGCTGCTGGTGCAGCAGTTCCCCGGCTTCCACCGCAACACGCTGCGCGAGCGGCTGCGGCGCGGCTGCGTGCTCGTCAACGGCGTGGCGGCGGCGCGCGCCGACCAGCTCCTGCGGGCCGGCGACCGGGTCGAGCTGCTGCCCCTGGCGGCGGCGCCGCTGCGACCGCCGGCGGGGCGTGCGCTGCGCATCCTGTTCGACGACGCCGATCTGCTGGCGATCGACAAGCCGGCGGGGCTGTTGTCGGTGGCATCCGACGACGAACGCGAACGCACGGCGCTGGCGCTGGCGCGCCGTCAGTGCGCCCGCGCCGACGCGCCCGACCTGTGGCCGGTGCACCGGCTCGACCGCGAGACGTCCGGCGTGCTGCTGTTCGCCCGCTCGCGGGCGGTGCTCGAGGCCGTGCGCGCCGACTGGGGCGCCGTGCGCAAGGTCTACCACGCGATCGTCGAGGGCCGGCCCGAGCCGCCGCAGGGCACGATCGACCGGCCGCTGTGGGAGGACCGCACGCTGCGCGTGCACGTCGGCCACCACCCGGACGCGCGGCCGGCGCGCACGCGCTACGCCACGCTCGCGAGCCGCGGTGGCCGCAGCCTGCTCGAGATCGAGCTCGACACCGGCCGCAAGCACCAGATCCGCGCCCACCTCGCCGCGATCGGCTGTCCCGTGGTCGGCGATGCGCGCTACGGCACGCGGGCGGCGCGCCTCTGCCTGCACGCGCTGCATCTGTCGCTGCCGCACCCGCGCGACGGCCGGCGGCTGGAGCTGGTCGCCGAGGCGCCGGCCGCCTTCCGGCGCGAGTTCGCGGCGTCGTAGGCGGCGCCGCCGCGCGAATCCGCGCCTCGACCGTTGCCTGCCGTGGCCAGCCGGCGCACAACCGGCGCCGTCGCATGGACTCCGTCACCCAGTTCGCGCTCGGGGCCGCCGTCGCCGGAGCCGTGCTCGGGCCGCGCACCCGGCCCTGGCGCGCGCTGCTGTGGGGCGGCGTCGTCGGCACGCTGCCCGATCTCGACGTGCTGATCGACCACGGCGATGCGGTGCAGAACATGATCAGCCACCGGGCCGAGAGCCACGCGCTGTTCTGGCAGACGCTGGCGGCGCCGGTGCTGGCGGCCGCCATCGCGGCGCTGCACCGCGAACGGCGCCAGTTCGGCCGCTGGTGCGCCGCCGTCTGGCTGGTGCTGGTCACGCACGCGCTGCTCGACGCGATGACGATCTACGGCACGCGGCTGCTGCTGCCGTTCGTCGACGCCGCCTTCGGCACCGGCAGCCTGTTCGTCGTCGATCCGCTCTACACGCTGCCGCTGCTGGTCGGCGCGCTGCGCTTCGGCTGCGACGGCGGCGGGCCGCGCGGCCGGCGGTGGAACCACCTCGGCCTGCTGCTGAGCACGCTCTACGCCGGCTGGAGCCTGTTCGCCCAGCAGCAGGCGCTCGGCGCGGCGCACCGGTCGCTGCGCGACGAGGGCATCGCCGCCGAGCGCGTGCTGGCGACGGCGGCGCCGCTGCAGACCGTGCTGTGGCGGCTCCTGGCGGCGACGCCCGACCACCTCTACGAGGCGCACTGGTCGCCGTTCGACGGCGGCCGTCCGGTGGTCTGGACGCGCATCGAGCGCGGCCGCGAACACCTCGACGGACTGGAGCACAGCGCCGCCGTCGCCGGCCTCGCCGCGCAGAGCCAGGGCTTCTGGAAGGCGTGGCGCGAGGGCGACGAACTGCGCCTGGCCGACGTGCGCATGGGGCTCGAGCCGCACTACGTGTTCACGTTCGTCGTCGGTCGCGCCGGCAGCCCGGTTGCGGCCGTCGATCGCCCGACGCGGGTCGGTGCGCGGATCGAGCTCGGCCGCGGCCTCGCCTGGCTGGGGCGCCGCATGTTCGGGGAGCCGCTGCCACCACCACGCTGACGGCGCTCAGCCGAGGGTCACGAACAGCGAGTCGTGGCCGCAGAGCAGGACCCACAGCTCGCGCAGTTCAGCCTCCGGCCGGCGCTGTGCGGGCAGGTCGGGGTGGTCGCGCAGCAGCGCCCGCACGCGACCGAGCGCCTCGGCGTCGGCGCGCAGCCGCACCTCGTCCCAGCCGGCCGCCGTCGGCAGTTCGCCGCGGGCGAGGTGCTCGAGCACGTTGGCGCGGTAGCGCTGGCACGTGCCGTAGGGGGTCAGGCCGAAGCGGATCGGCCGCTGCTCGAGCGGATCGGCCCACGGCAGCCAGCGGCCGAGCTGGCCGTCGAGGTCCGGCAGGCCGAGTTC
Source organism: Planctomycetota bacterium (assembly GCA_019636245.1). Lineage (GTDB taxonomy): Bacteria > Planctomycetota > UBA1135 > UBA1135 > UBA2386 > JAEUHS01. The sequence goes on from JAHBXX010000006.1 coordinate 81,288, forward strand.
CGGGTGGCGCACGGCCAGCTCGAACGCGGCGAACAGGTGCGCGTAGAGCGGATTCGGTGCGCGCCGCCCGGTGCGCAGCGCCGCGACGTGGCGCAGGAGGTCGGGTTCGCCGGCGAAGTCCCGGTGCGGGGGCAGCGTCGGACCGTGGTCGCGGCCGCCGAGCACGAGGCCGGCATCGTGCAGGCTGGCGGTGGCGACGCCGTGCGCGAGCGCGCGCGCATCGGCCGGGCGCAGCACCACGTCGCCGTCCTGCGTGCGCGCCGGCACCCGGCCGCCGAACGCGCGCAGCCGCTGCAGCCGCAGCCGGTGCCGCAGCCCGTGCGCCGGGCCGGCGAACAGCGGGTGCGGCGCCACCGGCTGCACTTCGCGCGGCGGCGCGTCGCCGCGGCGGGCGCAGACGACGAAGTTGCCGCGCAGCTCCTGCCAGAGGTCGAGGTAGTTCAGCACGAAGCTCTGGTCGCGATCGTGCAGCCCGAGGCGCCCGGCCATCGTGTCGGGCCGCGCCCACGGCCGGTGGAACCAGTGCCCGGGCACGAGGCCCGCGTCGCGCAGCAGCGCGCCGAGCTGGAAGCCGGTGAAGCCGCGGTCGCCCTGGTGCAGGAAGCCGTCGACGACCCCGGCGTCGTTGCGGCTGTCGGCGTAGGTCGTGAAGGCCCAGCGCAGCGGATGTTCGCGCGGCAGGCTGCGCACGAACGCGCGCAGGCGCGCCGGGTGGCTGCGCTCGGCGGCGGTGAACCCCAGGAGGTGTGCCAGCCGCTGCAGCTGGAACACGCGCTGCCGCGACCAGTACGGGTAGACCATCAGCCGCAGCACGCCGCGCGGCGTCAGGCGTCGCCGCAGGCCGCGCAGCGCCGCCAGCGGGTCGGCGAGGTTCATCAGCACGCCGTAGCACTCGATCAGGTCGAACTCGCCGGCGGGCCAGGTCGATTCGTCGGCGAGGTCGACCGGCGCGAACTGCACGTGCCGCTGCCGGTGCAGCGCGCAGCGCCGCCGTGCCAGCCGCAGGCTGGTCGCGCTGAGGTCGGTGGCGACGATCTCGGCCCTCGGGTTGGCGACCGCGAACGCATACGGCTGGAAGGTGCCGCAGCCGGCGATCCAGATCCGCGGTCGCGACGGCACCGGCCCGCTGCCGCAGCGGTCCCACAGCCAGGCGACGTGCAGCTCGAACGGGTGCGTGCTCGGCAGCGTGGCCAGCAGCGGCACCTGTGGGTAGGGCCAGGCCTCGTACTGCGCGCGCAGCAGCTGCGACTTCGTCGACGTCGGCATCCTCGGCGCCCCTATCGGCCGTACCGGGTCCATGCGTTGATCGGCCAGCACACCGGCGCCACAGGGCGTAGATCGCCGCCGAGTTCTGGGCAGCCTCGGGCCGTGGCCGGCGCGGCGGCGCGTCGGGCCCGGCACGCGTACGCTTGCCGGCTGGAGGCATGTCGTCATGAAGCCCTTCGGTTCACGTGGCATCGTCGTCTTGGTCTTGGCCGGTATCGGGGCGTACGTCGAAACCGCGACCGCCCAGTGCGCCACCCAGTGGCTGCCGGGAGCGGGGGCTCCCGGCACGGAGGCCAGTGTGTCCGCGGCGGTCGCCTGGGATCCGGACGGATCGGGTCCGGCGGCGCCGCGGATCGTGGTGGCCGGCTTCTTCCGCGTGGCGGGGGACGTGGCGGCGAATCGCATCGCCAGTTGGGATCCGGCCACGGGCGTCTGGTCGCCGCTGGGGACGGGGATGGATGCCGAGGTGCGAGCGCTGGTGGCCCTGCCGAACGGCGACCTCGTGGCGGGCGGCGTCTTCACGACGGCCGGCGGCGTGTCCGCGAACTACGTGGCGCGTTGGGACGGCGCCGCATGGTCGGCCCTGGGCGCGGGCACGAACCACCACGTGCTGGCGCTGGCGGCGTTGCCGAACGGCGACCTGGTGGCAGGGGGCCAGTTCACATCGGCGGGCGGCGTGGCGGCGAATCGCGTCGCCCGCTGGGATGGCAGCGCGTGGTCGCCGCTGGGCGGAGGCGTGAACGACGCCGTGTTCGCGCTGACCGTCCTCGGCAACGGCGACCTCGTCGCCGGCGGGCAGTTCACGACCGCGGGGGCCGTCACCGCCAGCCGCATCGCGCGCTGGGACGGCGTGGCCTGGACCTCGCTGGGCACGGGCGCCAGCAGCACCGTGTCGGCCTTGACGACGCTGGCCAATGGCGATCTGGTCGCGGGCGGCGCCTTCACGCTGATGGGCGGCGTCAGCGCGGACCGGATCGCGCGTTGGAACGGTGCCGCGTGGTCGGCGATGGGCGCGGGCACGAGCGGCGAGGTGCGTGCGTTGGCGGCGCTGCCGAACGGCGACCTCGTGGCGGGCGGCCTGTTCGGGAGCGCGGGTGGCACCTTCGTCGCCTTCGTGGCCCGGTGGGACGGCGTCGCGTGGTCGGCCCTGGGCTCGGGCATGGACCTGTACGTGCTCGCGCTGGCGACCCTGCCGGGCGGTGACGTCGTCGCGGGTGGCATGTTCAGGCTGGCCGGCGGCATCGCGGCGAGCTTCGTCGCGCGCTGGGACGGCGCTGCGTGGTCGGCGCTGCACCCCGGCACGAACAGCATCGCCTTCGCCGTGGCGGCCGAGCCGGATGGCTCCCTCGTCGCCGGGGGCACGTTCACCACCGCCGGCGGCGTGGTCGCCAACCGCATCGTGCGCTGGGACGGCCAGACCTGGTCGCCGCTCGGCACGGGCACGGACGACACCGTGCGCGCGATCCTGGCCTTGCCGACCGGGGGCCTGGTGGCCGGCGGCGACTTCACGACCGCAGGCGGCCTCGCCGCCAGTCGGATCGCGCGCTGGGACGGCAGTGCCTGGTCGGCGCTGGGCTCGGGCATGGACACCGCCGTGTGGGCGCTTGCCGGCCTGCCGAACGGCGACCTGGTCGCCGGCGGCAGCTTCACGACCGCGGGCGGCGTGGCCGCCAACCGCATCGCGCGCTGGAACGGCACGTCGTGGTCGCCGCTGGGCACCGGCACGAGCGGCATCGTCTACGCGCTGGCGACGCTGCCGAACGGCGACCTGGTCGCCGGCGGCGCCTTCACCACGGCGGGAGGGGTGGTGGCGGCCAACGTCGCGCGGTGGGACGGATCGTCGTGGTGGCCGCTGGGCACCGGCACCAACGCGCCGGTGCGGGCCCTGCAGGTGTCGCCGACCGGCGACCTCGTCGCGGGTGGCGGCTTCTCGCTCGCCGGCGGCGTGCCGGCCGCCTACGTGGCGCGCTGGAACGGCTCCACGTGGTCGGGCCTGGGCTCGGGTACGAGCCAGTCGGTGCTGGCGCTGGCGGCGCTGCCGAACGGCGACGTCGTCGCGGGAGGCGAGTTCTCGGCGGCCGGCGGCGCTGCCGCCAGCCGCATCGCCCGCTGGGACGGCATCGCATGGTCGGCCCTGGGCGCCGGCGCGAACGGCGCCGTGGCGGCGCTGGTGTGGGCGCCGGGCGGCCAGGTCGGCCTCGCGGGCAGCTTCTCGATCGTCGGCGACCAGGTGTCCGTCTCGGTCGCGCGCCTCGGTACGACCTGCCCGGCGAGCGCGCTCCCGTCCGGTGCGGGTTGCCCGGGTTCGGGCGGCGACAACGCGCTCGCGGCGCTGACCCTGCCCTGGATCGACAGCACCTTCCGCGCGATCGGCACGGGGCTGCCGGCGCCGGCGATCGTCGTCGCGCTGACGAGCTTCACGGCGCTGCCGCCGGGCGCGCTGCCGCTGGCATCGCTGCTGCCCGAGGGCGTGCCGGGCTGCGACGTGCTGGTGGTGCCCGACATCCTCGAGAACCTGGTCACCACGAGCGGCAGCGCGCAGTCGCAGCTCTACCTGCCCGGGGTGCCGCCGCTCGTCGGGCTGTCGTTCCACCACCAGATGGTGCCGTTCGAGGTCGACGCCCAGGGCGGCTTCGTCGCCATCACGGCGACGAATGCCCTGCTGCTGACCGCAGGCGCCTTCTGAGCCGCGGCTCAGCCGGCGTCGGCTGTGCCGGTCTCGCCGCCGTACATCTCGACGATCTCCTCGCGCGCGGCGGCGAGGTCCTCCGGCGTCTTCACCGGCAGGAAGCGCGTCCGGGCGCCGCTGCGGCGCACCTGCAGGAAGTTGGTCGACAGGTGCGCGGTCAGCTCGCCGATCAGGTGTTCGACCTGGACGGCGCGGCGGCCCTCGACCTCCTTCTCGACGTAGTACCAGCCGAGATCGAAGTCGCGGTCGAGCGCGTCGGCGGTGAACCAGAACGTGTTGGTGTTGAACACGTCGACGATGTTCGGATCGAAGCCGGGGCGGTAGCGCACCTGCTCGATCAGCTGCGTACGGCCGAGGTACTGGAACGGCGAGCCGCCGGCGTCCTCGGGCCACTTCGGCGCCAGCTCGACGGTCGCCTGGCACTTGCTGCGGATGTGGTGGCCGAGGATCACCGGGTCTATGCGCGCGCCGAGGTTGTCGACGTTGCGCACCAGCAGGTAGCGACCGCCGCCGTCGAGGAAGCGGCGCAGGGCGCCGCTGCGGCGGAACGCCGCGGCGAAGTCGCCGTGGCCGGGGCCGTAGGGCGACAGGTCGCCGCTGGCGAGGCGGAACAGTTCGCCCTTCTTGTCCATGCGCAGGGCGACGAACTGCGGGAAATGCTCGATCGTGCCCGGGTCCTTGCCGAACTGGCCGTGCTCGGCGAAGTGCTGCTGCGTCGCTGCCTGGGTGGCGAAGCTGTTCATCAGGAACAGGCGGATGCGGCCGCCGTACTGCCGCTCGGCGGCGGTCACGTCCTCGACGCACAGGCCGAGGAACGTGCGCGCCGGCCCGAGCACCGGCACCACGCCCTTGACGACGCCGCCGAAGCGGGTCGCCATGCCGCCGTTCAGCACCACGACGCCCAGTTCGCCGCGGGCGATCGCCTCGCGGCCGAGGCGGTCCAGTTCGCGCCACGCCTTGGTGCCGGCGCCGGGCAGCTTGTGCACGGAGCCGGGCGGCGGCACCAGCAGGTCGCCGGTGACCGCGTTGGTCTCGACCGACAGGCGCCCGGCGGCGATGTCGTCCCGCCAGCGTCGCTGCAGCTCCTGGTCGAAGCCGTACTGCTGCAGGAAGGCGAGTTGCTGCTCCGTCGGTCCGCTCACGGCGCGGGCAGGCTATCCGGCGGCCGGTTCCGTGGCGAGCGTGCGGCGGCTACACCTGTCCGGGTGCAGGTCCAGCCCGCCAGTCCCGCGATGGCACCGCTCGATCCGTCGGCGCCGCTGTCGGTGCTCGGCGGCATCGGCCCGCGCACCGCGGCCCGGCTGGCCGCGGCCGGCCTGCGCACGGTCCTGGACCTGCTGCTGCTGCTGCCGCGCCGCTGCCGCGCGCTGCGCGAGCTCGACGCGCCGACCGAGGCGGCGGTCGGCGAACTGGTGCGCCTGCGCGGCACGGTGACCGCCTGCCGCAGCGCCTGGCTGCCCGGGCGGCGGTCCCTGGTGACGGTGTCGTTCGCGGCCAGCGGCGGCGGCGCCTTCGACGTGCAGTTCTTCAACCAGCCGTGGCTGCGCAAGACCTACTCTCCCGGCCAGGAGCGCACCATCGAGGGCACGCTGCAGTGGCGCGCCCGGCGGTTCTGCGTGCACCAGGCGCGGGTGCTGCCGGCGGCGCTGACGCCGGCCGGGGAGGTGCAGCTGCGCTACCCCGAGGTGGAGGGCATCGGCGCCGCACGCCTGCAGCGCTGGCTCGCCGCCTGCCTCGACCGCGCCGACTGGGCGCGCCTCGACCTGCCGCCGCTGCCACGCGGGCTCGAGGCCCACGACGGCAGCGCCGCCGACCTGCTGCGGGCGATGCACCGGCCGGCGACGGTCGCCGAGCACGAGCGGGCGCGGCGGCACTTCGCGGTGCGCGAGGCGGTGGCGTTGTTCGCCGCGGTCGACCGCGCCGCACGCGCGCGCGCCGCGCGGCCGGCGCAGGCGTTTCCGGTCGACGCCGCGCTGGCGGCGCGCATCCTGGCCCGCATCCCGCTGGCGCTGACCGGCGACCAGCGCGCCGCCGCCGCGGCGCTGTGGCAACGGCTGGCCGGGCCCAGGGCGATGGGCGTGCTGCTGCAGGGCGACGTCGGCACCGGCAAGACGGCGGTGGCGATCGCGGCGGCGCTGGCGGTGCTGGCGCGCGGCGGCACGGTGGCCTTCCTGGCGCCGACCGAACTGCTGGCCGAACAGCACGCCGCCGTCGTCGCGCGCTGGCTGCACGGCAGCGAGGTGCGCGTCGTGCTGTGCACCAGCTCGCAGCGCGCGGCCGACCTCGACGCGTCCGCGCCGCTGCTGGTGTTCGGCACCCACGCGCTGCTGGCCGCGGGGCTCGCGCTGCCGCGGCTGTCGCTGGTGGTCGTCGACGAGCAGCACCGGTTCGGCGTCGCGCAGCGCATGGCGCTGGTGCACAAGGGCGACAACCCGCACGTGCTGGTGATGACGGCGACGCCGATCCCGCGCACGCTGGCGCTGGTGCTGTTCGGCGACCTCGACGCGGTGGCGCTGCGGCAGCGGCCGCCGGGACGGCGCGCCGTGCGGGCGTTCCAGCTGCCGGCCGAGCGGTGGTCGCGCGCCGTGCGGTCGATCGACCGGGCGGTGCGGCGCCGCGGGCGCGTGTTCGTGGTCTGTCCGGCCGTCGGCGAGGAGGGCGAGAAGGGCGGCGTCGTGCGCGTGCACGCGGCGCTGGCGCAGCGGTTCCGCTGCGGCCTCGTGCACGGGCGCCAGAAGGCCGCCGAGCGCCGCGCGGTGCTGGCGTCGTTCCGCGACGGCGTCACCGACGTGCTGGTCGGCACGACCGTGCTCGAGGTCGGCGTCGACGTGCCGGACGCGACGCTGGTGGTCGTCGTCGCCGCGCATCGCTTCGGCATCGCCACGCTGCACCAGCTGCGCGGCCGCGTCGGCCGCGGCGCCCGGCGCGGCATCGCCCTGCTGTGCGGACCCCGCACCGAGCGCGTGGCGGCGGTGTGCCGCACCACCGATGGCTTCGAGCTCGCCGAGGCCGATCTGGCGATCCGCGGCAGCGGCGAGCTGCTCGGCACCGCGCAGAGCGGCTTCGCCGACCTGCGCTCGCTGGACCCGGTCGACGATCTCGACCTGCTGCTCGAGGTGCGCAAGGCGGTGCAGGCCGCAGGCGGTGGCGCCTGAACGGCGAGCGCATCCTGTCGGTGGCCGAGGCGCGCGCGATCGACCGCGACGCCGCCGAACGGCTCGGCATGCCGACCGTGCTGCTGATGGAGAACGCGGCGCGCTCGGTCGCCGAGGTCGCGCGCACGCTCGGCGAGCGCTTCGTCGTGCTCGCCGGCGCCGGCAACAACGGCGGCGACGGGCTGGCCGCGGCGCGCCATCTCGGCTTCCGGCGCTGCGCCGTGCACCTGCTCGCCGAACCGGACCCGGCGAAGGTCGCCGATGCGGCGCTGCAGGCGCGCATCCTGCGCGCGGCCGGCGCGACGCTGCAGGTGGGGCGGCTGCCCGACCTCGACGCCTGGCGCGGCGCCGTCTGGATCGACGCGCTGTTCGGCACCGGGCTCGACCGCGAGCTGCAGGGCGCGGCGCGGACCTGGGTCGAGGCGTTCGATCGCGCGGTCGGACCGAAGCTCGCGGTCGACATCCCCTCGGGCCTGCACGGCGACAGCGGCGTGGTGCTGGGCGCGGCCTGCCGCGCCGACGTCACGGTCACGTTCGTGGCCAGGAAGCGCGGCATGGTGCTGGGCGCCGGTCCCTTGCACTGCGGCCGCATCGAGGTCCGCGGCCTCGGCCTGCCCTGACCGCTGCGATCACTTCACCCATTCGCAGTGGCCGCCGGTGACGTCGGCGATCCTCTGCAGCTGGTCGCGGTACCACTGGTTGTCGGTGTAGGCGATGGTGTGCACCGTGACCTTGTGGAACCGGTTCAGGTCGGCGAGGTGCCGGGTGACGCGGTTCCAGTGCACCTAGAGGCCGGTGTCGGGCTCGCCCGACGACAGCAGGTCGACCTTGGCCTTGGGCGGGCAGGCTGGCGCCGAGCAGCAGCAGGAGGGGCTTCGCGGCACGCATGGGGGCGCGCATCCTGCCGACCGGACCCGGGCGTTGCCAGCGGCCCCGGCGAGGTGCCCGCGGGGGAACGTGCACCGCGTGGTTGACGCCACCCCCGGTGCAGGTCACCGTGCCTCCGCGGCCAGGCCGCGGTTGCCCTATGGACTCCAGCGAAGCGACAGCGACGGTGGCCCTGCTCTACCGGGCCGTGCTCGGCCGCGAGGCCGACCCGGCCGGCCTGCGGCACCATACGGAGGAACTCGCCAGCGGCCGCTGCGGTGTGCCGCAGTTGCTGCAACGGTTCCTCGACTCGGCGGAGGCGCGCGAGCGCCGGCGGCTGTGGCGGCCGAACCTGACCGGCTTCCCCGCGTTCCCCGAGGCGGAGGTGTTCGTCGCCCCCGACGTCGCCGACGCGCTGTTCGCGAAGACGGCGACCTACTGGCGGCAGACGGCGGCGCGGCCCGAGGAGATCTACTGGAGCGTGCTGACCGAGAAGAACTGGAACCGCGCGCTGACGCCGGACGACCGCAAGGCCTTCCTGCGCACCGGCGAGCCGTATGCGAACAGGGTGCTGGCGGCGTTCCAGGACCTGACCGGGCGACCGCTGCCGGCCGTGCGCTGCCTGGACTTCGGCTGCGGCGTCGGGCGGCTGGCGGTGCACTTCGCGGCGCGCACCGCCGGCGTCTGCGCCGTCGACTTCAGCGAGGCGCACCTCGCCGAACTGCGCGAGAACGCGCGGCTGTTCGGCGGCGCCGACAAGGTCTCGACCTGGCTGTTGCGGCTGCCGCGCGATCTCGACGCGGTGCCGGCGTGCGACCTCGTCTACTCGTTCGTGGCGCTGCAGCACAATACGCCGCCGGTGATGGCGCGCATGCTGCGCGGCCTGCTCGACCACGTGCGGCCGGGCGGGCTCGCGTTCCTGCACCTGACGCTGGCCAAGGCCGGCTACGAGGGCTTCACGGTGCGCGAATACCTGGCCGATCCGCAGGCCGGCACGCGCATGGAGGTGCACATCCTGCCGCGCGCCAACGTCGACGAGGTGGCCCGGCGGGCCGGCTGCGAGGTCGTGCGCAGCGCGTGCGTCGGCGGCAACGACTACGCCTACTCGGAGGAGTTCGTGTTCCGGCGGGTTGCGGGGGGGCGCGACGCCGAAGCGGGGTGACGCCTACCCGCCCTCGATCCGCGCCCAGAACGCGCCGAGGGCGCGCGCGAACGCCGCCGGCTCCTCCATCGGCACCAGGTGGCCGCAGCGCGGCACCTCGACCAGCTCGGCGCCCGCGATCGCGGCGGCCATCCGCTGCGCCTCGGCCGGCGGCGTGATCGCGTCGTCGCTGCCGACCACGACCAGCGTCGGCACCGTGATCGACGGCAACATGCCGGTGCGGTCCGGCCGGTCGCGCAGGCCGCGCAGGTCGGCGACGATCGTCTCGACGGGCAGGGAGGTCGCCATCGACAGCACGCGGGCGCGCAGCAGCAGCCCGAACGGATCGTCGGCCGCGCGCTTCGCCAGCAGCTTGTCGAGCATGCCCGTCGCCAGCGCTCGGCGCCCCTGCTCGACGACGGCGCGTGCGGCCGCGTCGCGCGCCGCCCTGGCGGCCATGGCGTCGGCGGCGGCGCGCGTGTCGACGAGCGCCAGCGACCGCACCAGCGGCGCATGGCGGGCCCACAGCGCCTGCGCGACGTAGCCGCCCATCGACAGGCCGACCACGTGCACCGGCTCGTCGCTGAGCGTGCGGATCACCGCCGACACGTCGTCGGCGAACGTGTCCATCGCGTGCACGGCGTCGCCGCACCACGGCGACTGGCCGTGGCCGCGCAGGTCGACGGCGACCAGCGTGTGCCGTTCGGCCAGTGGTCCGTGCATGGCATCGAGCCACATGCGGTGGTCGAGCGGGTAGCCGTGCAGCAGCACGGCGAGCGGGCCGCGGCCGGCGAGGTGCACGGCGAGGCGCGTGTGGTCGAAGGCGACGAAGCGGGTCTCCATCGGTCGGGCTCCTGCTACGGGCCGGCGAGGCGGAGCCGCGCCACCGCCTCGACGTGGAAGGTCTGCGGGAACATGTCGTAGGCCTCGACCTGCTCGAGCGCGTAGCCGCCGTCGACCAGCGTGCGCAGGTCGCGCGCCAGCGTCTGCGGGTCGCACGACACGTAGACCAGGCGCCGCGCGCGCAACCGCAGCAGCAGCGGCAGCGCCGGCCTGGCGCCGAGCCGCGGCGGGTCCATCAGCACGAGGTCGGGCCGCTCCTGGTTCTGGCGCAGGAACTGCTCGGTCGTGGCGCGCAGCCAGGTGACGTTGTCGCAGCGGTTGGCCTTGGCGTTGACGCGGCCGAGCGTCGCCGCGCGGCGTTCGTCCTCGACGGCGACCACGCGGGCGAAGCGCCGGCCGAGCGGCAGGGAGAACAGGCCGACGCCGGCGTAGAGGTCGAACGCCAGCTCGCCGCGTTCGTCGCCGAGCGCGCCGTCGACCAGCGCGCCGACCAGGTGGCGGTTGCCCTGGAAGAAGCTCTCCGGCTCGATCAGGTAGCGGAAGCCGCCCACCTGGTGCTCGACCAGGTCCTTCCGCATGCCGGGCAGGTCGGGGGCCCAGGAGGCCTTCTCGTCGCTGCCGCAGGCGCCCTCGATCTGGTACGGCCAGTCGCGACGCGGCAGCGCGGCGACCGCGGCGCGCACGGCGGCGAGGCCCCGTTCGAGCGGCTCGGCCAGCACCGGGCACTCGGTGACGTCGAGCGTCTGGTGGGTGAACGCCCGGTGGAATCCGAGCACCGGCGGCGTGTCGTCGGCCACGGTCGCCGCCGCCGCGGCGGCCTGGCGGCGCTCCGGCTTGCGCAGGCGGCCGTGCGTGCCGTCGCGGCGTTCGCCCGAGGTCGCCTTCAGCTTGAGCTGGGTGCGCGCGCGGTAGCCCCACGGCTCGGCGTGGTGCACGACCACCGGCCGCGGCCAGTCGAAGCCGCCGGTGCGCACCAGCGCGTCGCGCACGAACTCGCCCTTGGCCGCGACCTGGGCCGGATAGGCGACGTGCTGGAACTGGCAGCCGCCGCAGTCGCCGAAGTGCCGGCAGCGCGGCGCCACCCGGTCGGGGCCGGGCGCCAGCACCTCGACCAGGCGCGCGCGCACGAAGCCCTTGCCGTGCTCGACGACCTCGGCGCGCACGCGGTCGCCGGGCGCGGCGAACGGCACGAACACGGTCAGGCCGTCGTGGCGCGCGATCGCCGAGCCGCCGAAGCCGAGCCGTTCGACGGTGAGTTCCAGTCCGGTGCCGAGCGCGGGCAGCATGGGGCGGGACAGGCTACCGGGTCCGGCCGCGGCCGGCTGCGCTTTCGTCGCGTGGCGCGCGGGGCGGCGTCAGTAGCCGCCGACGGTCAGCTGCAGTGCGTTGGTGGCGGTGATCGCGAGGAACGTCAGGTTCGCGTCGACCTCGATCGGGATCATCTGGTGGTAGAACGTCACGCCGACCAGCGGCGGCACGTTCGGCAGGTAGAGCTGCGACTGCGCGGTGCCGGTGGTCGTGAGCAGCGTCTCGAGGATGTCGGGGTTGACCAGCAGGTCGCACCCCGGCAGCGCCTCGGGCAGCGCCAGCGCGAGCGGGAAGCCCGGCACGACCGGCGTGACGCTGGTCACGGCGAGCACCAGGGCGAGGCTCGGCAGGCCGGTGCCGGTGGCGCGGAAGGTCGCGTCGACCCACGGCGGCGAGGTCACCGCGAGCGTGTTGCTGCCGCCGCTGCTGGCGCAGCCGGCACCGAACGGCAGCGCGATCGGCGCGCAGGGCACCCGACGAGCGAAGTAGGCGCCGACCGCGCCGTCGACGACCGTGAACGATCCTCCGGCGACGAAGTCGCCGCCCGGCCGGGTGGCGAGCGCCAGCACATCTGCGGTGGCAGGCAGTGGCAGCAGGTCGTGGGACGACATGCCGGCGCCGAACGCGGCCCATGCACTGCCGTTCCACAACGCGACTCCCCTCGCGGGGATGCCGCCAGCGTGCGAGAAGTCCCCACCAGCGACGACGTGGCCGTTGGGCAGCGCCGCCACCGCGAAGACGCTGAAACCGCTGACGCCGGAGCCGAGCGGCGACCAGGTGCTGCCGTTCCAGCGCGCCACCCTGCTGGCCGCGACGCCGCCAGCGGTCGTGAAGTCGCCGCCGGCGACGAGGTCGCCATTGGGCAGGGCCGCGAGGCAGCGCACACCGTCAGCGCCGAGCAGGCCGCCCATGCCGGAGCCGAGCGGCGACCACGTGGCGCCGTCCCAGCGGGCGATGGAGTTCGCGGCCGTTCCTCCGGCTTGGTTGAACCAACCCCCGGCGATCAGCGAACCGTCCGGCTGCGCGAGCAGAGCCAGCGGCCAGTTGTCCAGTCCCGTGCCGAGCGACGACCAGGTGAGACCATTCCAGCGGGCGATGAAGTTCACGGCGGTGCCGCCGGCCAGCGTGAAGCTGCCACCGGCGACGACGTCGCCGTTGGGCAGGCTGGCGAGGCAGCGGACTTCGCCGTTGACGCCGGAGCCCATCGGCTGCCAGGTCGTTCCATTCCAGCGGGCGACCCGGCTTGCGGGCATGCCGCCGGCGGTGGTGAACAGGCCGCCGACGACGAGGTCGCCGTTCGGCCGCGCGGTCACGGCGAGCACCGCATCGTTCAGCCCCGCGCCCAGCGGCGACCACGTCACGCCGTCCCACCGCGCGACGCGGTTGGCGTTGGCCCAGCCCGCCGTCGTGAAGAAGCCGCCGGCGACGAGGTCGCCGTTCGGCAGCGTCGCGAAGCAGGTGACCTGCCGGTCGAAGCCGGGAGCGAGGCGCGACCACGCGGTGCCGTCCCAGCGCGCGATGTGGATCGGCCAGCCCTCCGCGCCGACCGCGAACTGCCCGCCGGCCAGAACGTCGCCGTTGCCCAGTCTGGCGATGCCGTTGATGCTGGGGCCCGTGCCGATGCTGCTGTGGACCCCTGCACCCAGCGTCGACCAGGCCGCGCCATCCCAGCGCGCGAGGTAGGCGGCGTTCGCCGCCCCTGCGGTCGTGAACGTGCCGCCTGCGAGCACCCCGCCGGATGGCAGCGGGTGCAGGCTGCGGACGGCGCCGTTGGTGCCCGGGCCGAGCGGGGACCAGGCTGCACCGTCCCAGCGGGCGATGCGGTCGGCGCCGACGAGCCCCGCCGTGAGGAAGGTGCCGCCGGCGATCACGTCGCCGGTGGTGGTGGTCGCGAGTGCGGACACCTGGTTGTCGACGCCGGCGCCGAGCGACGACCACACGGCCCCGTCCCAGCGCGCCACGCGGCTCGCGGCCATGCCACCGGCGCTGGTGAACGTGCCGCCGGCGACCAGGTCTCCGTTCGGCAGCACGGTCAGGGCGAACACGTTGTTGCTGACACCCGTGCCGAGCGGCGACCATGCGGCGCCGTTCCACTGCGCGATGCGCGCCGCGGCGGCTCCGCCCGCCGAGTTGAACTGGCCGCCGGCCACCAGGGCACCTCCTGGCAGCATCGCGAGGGCGTTCACGGTGCCGCCGAGACCGGCGCCGAGCGGCGCCCAGGTCGTGCCGTTCCAGCGTGCGATCCGGTTGGCGCCGGCGCCACCCGCGGTGGTGAAGGCTCCCGCCCCGACCAGTTCGCCCGACGGCAGCACGGCGAGCGCGCGCACCGGTCCGTTGGTGCCCGCGCCGAGCGGCGCCCAGGTGCCGCTGCCCGGGTCGTAGGCGGCGATGTTGCTGGCGAACACGTTGCCGGCGACGAGGAAGTCGCCGCCCACGACGACGAGCGGCGTCGCCGGCCCGGCGCCGTCGGGATCCCATTCGGCGATCGCGTTGACGGTGCCGCCGCCAGTGTTCCCCGGGCCCAGCAGCCCAGGTGCGCCGTCGCTCGGCGACCAGGCGCCGCACTGGGCCACCGCGCTCGACGCGCACAGGAGCAGCGGGCCGAGCAGGCGGGGAAATCGGCGGGCGGCGACGGGCATGGTGAGGGCCGGGGGCGAGAGGTGGCGGGACTCTGTGGGCCCGGCCGCGACCTGTCAACCTGTCCGCCGGTGCGGTCCAGCGTGCCGATGTCGCCGTCAGGCCGGCCGCGCCGCGCGCGTCTGCAACCACAGCCCGAGCGCGACGCCGCCCAGCGCGACGTAGAAGCGGTGCCCCGGCAGCGGCGCGCCGAGGGCCGCGTTCAGCACCGCGGCGACCAGCGGCTGCACGTTGATGTAGAGCGCCACCTGCGAGCTGTGCGCGTGGCGCAGCGCCCAGGTGTTCAGCAGGTAGGTCAGCACCGTCGAGCCGAGCACCGCGTAGAGGGCGAACCAGACCGTCGGCGACGCCAGCGCCGCGTCGACGTGCGCCGCCTCGACCGACGGCGCGCTCCAGGCGCCGATCATGCCGACGCCGAACACGAACATCGCCGCCGTGGCGAACCACGGGTCGACGTCGCGGCCGAGCCGCCGCATCAGCACCAGGTGCACGGCGAAGGCCATGCCGTTGAGCATCGTCAGCACGTCGCCGAGCACCGAGGCGCCGTCGGCGTAGACCGGGGCGCCGCCGCCGCCGAGCCACCGGTCGACGCCGAGCAGCCAGAGCACGCCGCCGAGCGCGCAGGCGATCGCCAGCACCCGCGCGAGCCCGAGCCGTTCCTGGCCGGCCAGCACCGCGAACACCAGCGTCCAGGTCGGGATGCACGCGTTCACCAACGCGCTGTGTTCGGGCGTGGTGCGGGCCATGCCCTCGGCGAACAGCACCTGGTTCAGGGCCACGCCGAAGAACGCCGCCACGCCGAGCCCGAGCCACAGCCGCGCACGCGGCCACGGCCGGGCCGGCCGCAGCCACAGCGCCAGCGGTACCAGGATCGCGGTGGCAGCGACGATGCGGAACAGCACCCAGGACTGCGGCGGCACCGCGGCCAGCACCCGCTTGGTGAACACGTAGTTGCCGCCGAACAGCAGCGAGACCGTGATCAGCGCCAGGTGCACGCGCAGAGGGGAGGCGGCCAAGCGCGGGGATCGTGGCGGCGGCGCCGGCGGTTGCAAGCCGGCCGGGGGCGGCCGCCGCACGCTGCCCGCGGCCGCCCGGGACATCGACGCCCGGCGCCGCTATCATCCGCCGCCCGCACGCCGCCGGGGCCACCCCTCGCCCGGTCCGTGCCCAGGTCCCGCCCATGACGCTCGCTGCCACCCTGCTCTGCCTCTGCGCCGCCGCTCCGTTGCCGCAGGGGAAACTGCGTCTGCCGCCGGCCCCCGAGACACGCCCGGCGGCCCAGGTCCAACGGCCGGCGGCCGAGATCGAACGCTTCCGCCGCGACCTGCTCGAGATGCAGGGGCCGGCACCGAAGGTCGAGGCGAAGCTGCAGGAGATGGCCAACGCCTACCCGGCGATCGAGCCGTTGATCCTCGAGGTGGCGCGGTCGGCCCGGGCCGCCGAGCTGCAGAACCTGATGGTGGTCGCCCGCCGCTTCGGCAACGCCGGCGGCACCGGTCGCGTCGGCGACGAACTGCTGTTCCAGCTGCTGGCGCGGCCGCTGGGCGACGCCACCCGGCCGGTCGTCGAGACGATGGTGGTGCTCAAGGGCGACGACGCGCGGCGGGCGCTCTACGACTGCGTGCGCGGCCGCATCGCCGCGGCGCGCCGGGCGGCGATGGAGTGCCTGGTGCGCATCGCGACGGTCGACGACCTCGACTTCGCCCTGCAGCTGGCCTCGGGGCAGACGCTCGACCTGCAGCTGCGCGCCGTCGACCTGCTGGCCGCGGTGCCGGACGAGCGCGCCCGCCAGCGGTTGGTCGACCTGCTGTCGAAGGATCCGGCGCTGGCGGCGGCGGCCTGCGCCGCGCTGGTGCAGATCGGCGCGCCCGCGGTCCCGCTGCTGCAGCAGGTCTGCGGTGAGCCGCCGGTCGATCGCGGCTTCGCCTACGCGGCGTTCGCGCTGGCTCAGATCGAGCAGGCGAGCGGCCAGCCGGCCGTGCCGGACGCGGCGGCGCCGGCCCTGCGGGCCCGGGTCGCCGATCGCGAACTGCTGACGCGCAGCCTGTGCGCGGTGGCGCTGGCGGACCTCGCCCACCGCGGCGTCGAGGTCGGCAGCGACGGCCCGCTGGTCGAGGCGCTGATCGAGGTCGTGTCGCCGCTGCAGTTCGTGCCGAACCTCGACCTGCTCCGCCGGCCGGCCGAACAGCGCCTGCTGCGGCTGTCGGGTCGCCTGATGGCCAACAGCGAGGTGCTGCCGTGGCGCGACTGGTGGCGTGACCGCAAGGACTCCTTCGTCGGCGTGCGCGCGCAGGTCGAGGTCGACGCGGCCACCGCGCCGTTGACCATCGTCGCGCTGCAGGATCCGCAGCGCCAGGTGCGGTTCCTGGCCGAAGGCCTCGCCGAGGCGCCGCCGCTCGCCGGCGCCGTCGAGGTGCTGCTGACCGCGTCGCAGATGCTGCAGTTGGTCGAGGAACTGCGCCGCGGCGGGTTCGTGCGCGCCGATGCCATGCGCCCCACCGGCGGGTTGCCGGCCGTGCGTTCGCTGACGATCCAGGTGCCGACCGGTCGGGCCCAGGCGGCGGTGTCGGCGGGCGCGCAGCCGCTGTTCGACGGCTTGGTGCAGACCGTGGAGCAGTGGGTGACGGCCCAGCTCTGGCAGCTCTACCGGCACGCGGCCGACGAGCCCGACCGCGCCGCCTTCTGGCGGGCGGAACGGCGCTGGCTCGAGGCGAATCCCGAACCGCTGGCGCAGAGCCGCCGCTTCGCCCGCCGGCTGCTGCAGCACTGGGGCTCCCTGTCGGCCTCGCTGCGGGCGCGCGGCATCGAGCGGCTGCTCACCGACCCGGCGCGCGGCGAACTGCTGACGGAGCCGGAAGGTCTGCAGGCGGTGGCCGTGCTGCGCACACGGCCGCAGCTGGAGGAACTCGATCTGCGGCTGCTGGAGCTGGCGGCGGCCGTGCCGGGCGAGCGCGTCTGGCGCGAGTGCGTCGCCCTGGCCGCGGTCGCGCCGGGCGGCGGACGCAAGGCGGTGCGGGCCGTGTTCGCGGTGCTCGGACCCGACGCCGTGCTGCACGCGCTCGCCGACGACGACCCGGTCGTGCGTCGCGCCGCGGCCGAGGAAGTGGTCGTGGTGCGCGATCCGCGGGCGGGTCCGCGGCTGATCGCGCTGCTGGCCGACGCCGATCCCGACGTGGCCAGGGCCGCGGCCTTCGCCTGCGGCCAGCTGCAGGTCGCCGAGGCCTCGGCGCCGCTGATCGCGGTGATCGCGGCCGAGGATACCGCGCCGGCGATGCGCCGCGAGTGCCTGCGGGCCCTCGGCCGCACCGGCGGCGACCGCGCGTTCGCGGTCCTGCAGCGGGCGCTGACCGCGCCGGCGCGCGAGGACAAGGAGGCGGCGCTGCGCGGCCTCGGCGAACTGCGCGATCCGCGCGCGGCGCACGTGCTGGCCGACGTGGCCGTGATCGGCCACGGCAAGGACCTCGGCGACCTGGCCCGCCTCTACCTGCAGCGCATGGGCGGCCGCCTCGCCGTGCCGGCGCTGCGCGCCCAGCTGCAGATCGTGCAGGACCAGGACGTGCGCGACCAGCTCGTGCTGCTGCTCGGCAGCTACCAGGACGCCGCCGCCGTGCCCGACCTGATGGACCTGCTGCGCCACCCGAAGCTGGCGCTGGTCGCCGCCGGTCTGCTGTCGTCGACGATCGGTCTCGACGTGGTGTCGGCGAACGACCGCATCGGCGCCGTCGAGACCTGGTACCGGCGGAACCGCACCGCGCCGCAGTGGCAGTGGCTGCTCGACGGCCTGCGCGTGGCCGAGGAGGCGACGACGCTGCGGCCGGAGCAGTTCGAGCCCTCGGCCGGCCTGACCGCGGTGCCGGAACTGGCGCGGCTCCTGGTCGAGGCCCAGGCGCCGCGGCACCGGGTGCTCGCCGCGGCCGTGCTGCGCACGCTGACCGGCGAGGACTTCGGCGTCGTCGCGCCCGACACGCCTGGGGAGGTGCGCGAGGGCATCGCCGCGCGCTACCGGTCGCTGGCCGAGAGCGCGCGGGCGGCGCAGGGCCGCTGACGTCCGGACCGGCAGCCGTGCGGGTGCGGCGCGAACCCGGCTCCTGGCCGGTGGTCGGTGCGCTGACGCTGTCTTTCCTGGTCGCCTTCTTCGTGCTGCGCCAGCGGTCGGCATTCCTGGCGATCGAGCGCGACGGTCCGGCGGCGGCGGCGGTCGCGGCGGCGCACGGCCTGTCGCTGGCGGAGGCGTTCGCCCTGCGCGACCTCGTCGCCTGCACCGCGCCGGTGCCGGCGTGGCACGCGGCCGCGGCGGAGTTCGCCGCCTTGCGCCTGCGCCTGGGCGACGGCCTGGCGGCGGTCGCCATCGCCGGCGAGCGCGATGCCGCCGAGGCCGCGCGCGCCGCGGCGGCGTCGGCCGACGCCGCGTGGCACGGCTTCCGCACCGACGCGCGGGCGCTGCCGGGCGTGCGCTTCCTCGACCTGCGGCAGCGCTTCGCCGCGCGGATCGCAGCCCGCGATTGAGGAGTCTTCGGGCGGCGGTATCGTCCTGGGCCGCTTTCGCGCCCCCAACCGCCCGCTCCGCATGACCGACGTCCTCGCCATCGCCCAGCGCATCCAGTCCGAGAGCAAGGCGCTGCAGGCCGTGCGCAGCGCGCTGCAGCAGGTCATCGTCGGCCAGGACGCCCTGCTCGACGGCCTGCTGATCGCCCTGCTCGCCGACGGCCACGTGCTGCTCGAGGGCCTGCCGGGGCTCGCCAAGTCGCTGGCCGTGTCGTCGCTGGCGCGCGCCGTCGGCGGGCAGTTCCGCCGCATCCAGTTCACGCCCGACCTGCTGCCCGCGGACCTCGTGGGCACGCACGTCTACAACCCGAAGACCGGCGAGTGGCAGGTCAAGGAAGGGCCGGTGTTCGCGAACTTCGTGCTGGCCGACGAGATCAACCGGGCGCCGGCGAAGGTGCAGTCGGCGCTGCTCGAGGCGATGCAGGAGCGGCAGGTGACGCTGGCCGGCGACACGCGGCGCCTGCCGGACCCGTTCCTGGTCCTGGCGACGCAGAACCCGGTCGAACAGGAGGGCACCTATGCGCTGCCCGAGGCGCAGATCGACCGCTTCCTGGTCAAGCTCGTGGTCGGCTATCCGACGCGGCAGGAGGAGGTGCGCATCATCGACCGCATGGCGGGGCTGTCGTCGCACGTCGGGGTGGAGCCGGTGACGACGCCGCAGGAGCTGCTGCGCATGCGGCAGCTGCTCGACACGATCTACCTCGACGACAAGGTCAAGGGCTACATCGTCGACCTGGTGTTCGCGACCCGCGATCCGGCCGGCATAGGCCTCGACAAGCTGAAGCCGCTGATCCTCTACGGCGCCTCGCCGCGTGCCTCGCTGGCGCTGGCGCGCACGGCGCGCGCGCGCGCGTTCCTCGAGGGCCGCGGCTTCGTGACCCCCCAGGACGTCAAGGCGACCGGCCTCATGGTGCTGCGCCATCGTGTGCTGACCACCTACGAGGCCGAGGCCGAGGGCGTCACCAGCGAACAGGTGCTGCAGACCGTGTTCGACACCGTGCGCGTGCCCTGAGGCCATGAACTGGCAACCGCCCCGTCCACGGCGCTAGCCGGCCAACGAGGAGCAAGCCGTGGCGACGGCAATCGATCCCGAACTGCTGGCCGAGGCGCGCCGCATCCAGGTCCGCGCCGACCGCATGGTCACCGACGTGATGGCGGGCGGCTACCACTCCGTGTTCCGCGGCTCCGGTATCGAGTTCGACGAGGTGCGCGAGTTCGCCGAGGGCGACGAGCTGCGCTCGGTCGACTGGAACGTGACCGCGCGCACCGGCCGCCCGTTCGTCAAGAAGTTCGTCGAGGAGCGCGAGCTGACGGTCCTGTTCCTGGTCGACGTGTCGGCCTCGATGGCGTTCGGCACCTCGCCGCCGGGCAGCGGCCGGCGCACGGTCGCGGCGACGGCGGCGCTGTTCGTCGGCTGCGTCGCCTTCGCCGCGGCGCGCAACAACGACAAGGCCGGCCTGGTCCTGTTCAGCGACCGCATCGAGCGCTACGTGCCGGCCAAGAAGGGCCGCAAGCACGTCCTGCGCCTGATCCGCGAGGCCTGCACGCCGCCCCGCGCCGGCGCCGGCGGCGACCTCGACCTGGCGCTCGACTACGCCGGGCGGGTGCAGCGGCGGCGGGCGATCGTGTTCGTCGTCAGCGACTTCCTCGGCGCCGCGGTGGGGCCGAAACTGCGCCTGCTCGCGCAGCGGCACGACGTCATCGCGGTGCGGATCCGCGACCCGTTCGCGGCCGGCCTCGATGCCGCCGGCGAAGTGGCGGCGCTGCCCGCCGCGGGCCTGCTGCACCTCGCCGATCCCGAGACCGGCCGCACCGTGCTGGTCGACACCGCCAGCGCCCGCGTGCGGCGCGAGCTGGCGCTTCGCTGGCGGGCGGAGCGGCAGCAGGTGCTCGACGCCTGCCGCCGGGCCAAGGTCGACCTGCTCGACGTGCCGACGACCGGTTCGGTCGCCGATCCGCTGGTGCGGTTCTTCCGCATGCGCGAGCAGCGGGGGGCGAGGCGGTGACGGCCGTGGCCTGGCGCCGGCGCGCGACCCTTCTGTTGCCGCTGCTGCTGCTCGCCTGCGGCGGGCCTGCGCCGCCGTGGCGGCTGCCGAAGACGGAGCCGCTCGACCTGGCGCTGTCGCTGTCGGCCGAGGCCGTGGCGCTGCTCGAGCCGGTGACGGTGCAGATCGACCTCTACCGCCGCGCCGACCTCGAAGTGGAGTTCGTGCCCGAGGTCGATCGCGCCGACTTCCTGGTCGAACGCGAGGTCCGGCCGGAGGTGCCGTTCGGCGACGGCTTCTGGCGCCGCACCACGCTGGTGCTGCGGCCGCGGCGTGGTCCGGCCGAGCTCGTGCTGCCGGCCTTCACCGCCCGGTCCGGGGACGGCGCCGCGACCGCGAGCACGCCGGCGCGCACGCTGCGGGTGGGCTCCACGCTGGCCGGCCACGACGCCGCCGTCGAGGCGCCCGGCGAACCGTTCCCCGCGCCGCCGCCCCGCCCGCCGTGGCTCGTGCTGGCCGCCGCCCTGCTGCTGGCGCTGCTGCTGGGAGCCTGGTTCCGGCGCCGGCGCCGCGAACGGCCGGCCGCGGCCGAGGTCGCCCTGCCGCCGCACGTGAAGGCGCAGCGGGCCCTGCAACGGCTGCGCACCGCCCCGCGCGCGACGGCGGCGCAGGTCGAGGCGTTCTACGTCGGCGTGTCCGACGTGCTGCGCACCTACCTGGAGGAGCGGTTCGGTCTGCGGGCGCCCGAGCGCACGACCGAGGAGTTCCTGCGCGACCTCGAGGGCGGCGACCAGCTCGCCCGCGAGCATCGCGCCGAGCTGGAGCGCTTCCTGCGCCAGTGCGACCTGGTGAAGTTCGCCGCGGCGGTGCCGGGCGAGGTCGAGCACCTGGCCACGTTCGCGCTCGCCGAGGCCTTCGTCGAGGCGACCCGTGGCGACCGTGCGCCGGCGGAGGTGCGGTCGTGAGCGCGAGCCTGGGCCTCGGCGAGATCGTGCTGCTCGATCCCTGGTTCCTCGCCGTCGTGCCGCTGGCGCTGCTGGCGGCGCTGTGGCGCTGGCGGCGGCCGCGGGCGGCGCTGCCGACCGCCGCCGTGACGCTGTTCGCGGGCCTCGCGCCGACCCTGCGGCAGCGGCTGGTCTGGTTGCCGCAGGCGCTGCGGCTCCTGGCGGTGCTCTGCCTGGGCGTGGCGATGGCGCGACCGGTGCAGCGCGAGGTGCTGCCGGTGCGGGAGCAGGGGGTCGACATCGTGCTGCTGGTCGACACCAGCTCGTCGATGGAGATCCCCGACATGGACGCCAAGGGCACCCTGCGGCGCATGGACGCGGCGCGGGCGCGGGCGATCGAGTTCGCCCTGCGCCGGCGCCACGACCGGGTCGGCCTCGTCACGTTCGCGCGCTACGCCGAGCTGCGCTGCCCGCCGACGCTCGACGAGGACGCCCTGGCGGCCTTCCTGCGCACCGTCGACACCGTGCCGGCCAATTCGGAGTACGACGGCACGGCGATCGGCACCGCGCTGGCGAAGGCGGTGCAGCTGCTGGCGCGCAGCGAGGCGAAGGCCAGGGTCGCGGTGCTGCTGACCGACGGCGACACCACGGTGTTCGACATCCAGCCGGCCGATGCGGCCGGCCTCGCCAAGGACGCCGGCGTGCGCGTGCACACGATCGGGCTCGGCCACGGCAACCCGGGGCCGTTCGGCTTCGTGCCGCTCGACTTCGGCGACCTGCGCCGCATCGCCGAGACCACCGGCGGCACGTTCTTCCAGCCGCAGAGCGACCAGGACCTGGCCGAGGTCTACGCGCGCATCGACGAACTCGAGAAGACCGACCTCGAGGACCCGCGCTACCGCATGGTCGACAGGTTCGCCTGGCCGCTGGCCTGCGGCCTCGTGCTGCTCGTCCTGGCGCTGCTCGCCGAGGCGCTGCTGTTCCGGAGGGTGCCGTGAGCGGGCTCGAGTTCACGCGCGCGGCGTGGTGGCCGTGGCTGCTGCTGCTGCCGCTGGTCTGGGCCCTGCTGTGGACCCTGTTCGATCGCTCGGCCCGCGCCGCGCGCCGCTACGGCGCGCGCGCCGCCGGGCCGTTGCCGCGCCCGCTGTGGGCCTCGCTGCGGCTGTCGTTGCTGCTCGGCCTCGGCTTCGTCTGCTGGCTCGACCCGCGGCATGGCGACGAGCCGATCGCCGTCGAACGCCGCGGCCTCGACGTGGTCTTCTGCCTCGACGTCTCGCGGTCGATGCTGGCCAGGGACCTCGAGCCCACGCGCCTGCGGCGCGCGGTGCAGGACATCCGCGCCGTGCTGCCCGACCTGCAGGGCGGCGACCGGGCCGGGCTGGTGGTGTTCGCCGGCGAGGCGCGGCTGTGGGTGCCGTTGACGCACGACCTCGACGCCTTCGCCGGCCTGCTGGCGGAGGTCGACACCGACACCGTCAAGCTCGGCGGCACCGACCTCGCCGCCGCCCTGCGCAAGGCGCTCGCGGTCGCCGACGCCGACCAGGCCGCGACCACCGCCGTGGTGCTGCTCACCGACGGCGAGGACCTGGCTGGGGCCGGCCGCGAGGCGGCGCGCGAGCTGGCCGCCCGCGGCATCGTCGTGCACGCGGTCGGCTACGGCAGCGCGATGGGCAGCAAGATCACCGTCGCCGCCGGCTCCGGCGAGGAGTTCCTGCGCGACAAGGAGGGCGCCGAGGTCGTCTCGCGCATGGATCCGGACAGCCTGCGCGCGGTGGCGGCGGCGACCGGCGGCGAGTTCCTGCGCGCCGAGGCGATGGTGCTGCCGGTGCGGGAGCTGCACCACAAGCGGCTGCGCGCGATGGAGAAGCGCAGCTACGAGGCCGGCCAGGAGAGCGGCAAGCGGGCACGCTACCAGTGGGTGCTGCTGCCGCTCCTGGTGCTGTTACTGTTCGAGATCGCGATGGCCGGAGGTCGACACCGATGAAGACGATGCTGCTGACGGCCTGGCTCGCGGCGTTCGCGGGCGGCGACCGCGAGGAGGGTCTGCGGCTCTACCGCGAGGGCCGCTTCGCCGAGGCGGCGCAGGCGTTCCGCCGCGCCGTCGAGCACGAGGGCGACTCGGCCGAGCTGCAGTGGAACCTGGCGCTGGCGAGCTGGCGCGCCGGCGACCTGGCCGCGGCGGAGACGGCGGCCGAGAAGTATGCGGCGCTGGCCAAGGACGCGCGGCGCGACCTGCACCGCGGGCTGCTCGGCAACGTGCGCTACGCCGAGGCGCAGGCGCTCGAGGCCGGGGCCGAGGCGCTATTGCAGGGCGGCGCGCCGCCACCGGCCGCCGGCACGGCGCCGCCGGACCCGTTGCCCTTGCTCGAGCAGGCGCTCGACAAGGTGCAACAGGCGCAGGAGCACTTCGTCGCCGGCGCCGTCGGCGGGCCGGCGGCCGCCTTGCCGCGCAACGCCGAACGGGCGCTGCGCTACGCCGAGGCGCTGCAGCAGCGCATCGAGGAGCTGAAGCGGCAGCGGCAGGAACAGCAGCAGGAACAGCAGCAGCAGCAGCAGGAACAGCCGGACGGTGACCAGCCGCAACCCAAGGCGCCGCCGGCGGACGAGCCCGGCGATCCCGACCAGGCCGGCCAGCGGCCCGAGGACGCCCCGCCCGATGGCGAGCCGCCGCCCGAAGGGGCCGCCGAACCCCAGCCCCAACCTGCCGAAGGCGAGCCGCCGCCGCCGGCCGAAGCCGAGGACGCCGGCACGCCGCCGCCGCCGCCGCGCCACGATGCGCCCGGCGAGGCGGCCGAAGGCAAGGAACTGACGCCCGAGCAGACCCAGCGCTTGCTCGAGCAGCTGCGGCAGCTCGACCAGAAGTTGCAGCAGCTGCGCGCGCGCAGCCGCAGCGGCCGCCGTCCCGTGGAGCGCGATTGGTGATGCGGCGGCTGGCGTGGTCGATCGGCCTGTGCCTGGCGTCGTTCGCCGCCGCGCAGGAGAAGCTCGAGGTCGAGCCGCCGTCGCCGGCGACGATCCGGCTCGGCGACAGCGCGCGGGCGACGATCCGCATCGAGGGCAAGGAGGCGAATCCGCGCACGCCGAAGCTGCCCGAGGTGCCGGGCCTGCGGTTGTCGCTGTCGCCGCCATCGCGCAGCAGCCATACGTTCTTCGACGGCCGCACGCTGACCGAGCGCGTCGGTGTGCAGTACCAGCTGACCCTGCAGCCGCTGCAGGAGGGCACCTTCCGCGTGCCGTCGTTCCCGATCTGGACGGGCACCCGCGAGCAGCGCACGCCCGAACTCGTGCTCGAGGCGCGCAAGGACCTGCGCGGCGAGGAACTGGCCTGGCTCGACGTGCGCATCGAGCCGCGCCGGGTCTACGTGCACGAGCCGGTGCGCATCCACGTCGAGTTCGGCATCGACCCCGGCCTGCGGCTGGTGCAGGACGTCGCCAACCGCTACCGCTACCTGGACGTGGAGGTGCAGGCGCCGTGGTTGGATGCGTTCCCCGGCGGCGAGCCGATCGCGACGCCCGACGCCAAGGGCGACGTGCGGCTGGTGGTCGCCAACCGCAAGCTGCAGCAGACCGCGTTCGACGGCAGCCACGCGCGCGGCGGCCGCGGCTGGCATCGCTACGTCTTCGAGCGCTCGGTGCTGCCGACCCGCATCGGCACGATCGAGCTGTCGGCGCCGCTGTTGCGCTACCACGTGCTGCTGCGCGAGGGCCAGACCGACCTGTTCGGCGGCCGCCGCGGCGGCCAGGCCGAGAACTACTACGTCTACGGCCGGCCGATCACGCTCGAGGTGCTGCCGATCCCGGAGGCCGGCCGGCCGTCGCCGTTCTACGGCGCCGTCGGGCGCTTCACGCTGGAGGCGCAGCTCGACAAGGACGCCGTGCGCGTCGGCAGCTCGGTGAAGCTGACGCTGACGGTGCGCGGCCAGGGCAACTTCGAGTTCCTGCGGCTGCCCGAACTCGACCGGCTCGAGGGCTTCCACAAGCTCGGCCAGGCCGAGGCGGCGCGCGACGCCGACAAGGTCGTCGTCACCTACGACCTGACGCCGCTGTCGACCGACGTGCAGGCGGTGCCGCCGATCGGCTGGAACTTCTTCGACACCACGCCCGGCGTGGAGCGCTTCGTCGAGGTGGCGACACCCGGGCTGCCGCTGCTGGTGCGACCGCTGGAGAGCGGCGCGACGCTGGCGCCGCTGCCGACCGCCACCGCCGCCGCCGTGACGCCGGGCGTCGACGACGTGTTCGACCTGCCGGCCTTCGACGGGCCCGTCGAAGGCCGGCGCGAGGTGGACGCCAGCCTCGCCGTCGCCGTGCTGCTGGCGCCGTGGTTCGCCGTCGCCCTGCTGGCCCTGGGTTGGCGGACGGCGCGGGCGCGGGCCGCGGATCCCCTGGCCGGGCGCGCGCGCGCGCGCCGCGGCGAACTGCCGGGCGCTCGCGTACGGCGCCGGAGCCGACCGCCGCGCTCGCGACCGATCGGCGACGGCTCGGCGTGCCGGCGGCGGCGGTGATCGCTACCTCGGTGCGTCTCGTCCAGGCCGGGCTGAGGCCGCGGCCGCGGCCGCCGTCGCGGCGGCGATCGAGCGCGGCACCGCCGCCCGCTACGGCGGCGGCGCCCGCTCGACGCGGAGGCCGTGCGGGAACTCGTGCGCCGCCTCGAGGGCCTGCGCTTCGGCGTCGCGGCGCGGGCGCTGGGGGTGGTGCTGCCGCTGGTGCTGGCGCTCGCGCCCGGCGGCGGGCTGGCCGCCCAGGCGCCGCCGACCACCGCGGCGGCGGTCGCGGCCTACCGCGCGGGGGACTACGCCGCCGCCGAGTCGGTGTTCGCGGCGCTCTACGCCGCCAGCGGCGACCGGCGGTTCCTGCAGGCCCGCGGCAACTGCCTCTACCGCCTCGGCGACCTGCCGCGTGCGCTGTGGGCCTACGAGTCGGCGCGGCTCGGTCGGCCGCGCGACCCGGAGTTGCTGTCGAACGTGCGGCTGGTGCGTCGCCGGCTCGAACTCGACGACGGCGGCACCGGGTTCGGCGCCGAACTGCTGGCGCTGCGCGAGCGCCTGACGCCGGTCGAACGGCTGCTGGCGGGCGCGCTGCTGATGCTGGTCGCGGCCGGCGGCCTGTTGGCGGGCTGGCGGCGGTCCGGATGGCGGTGGGTGGGGGCGCTGGCGCTGTTGCCGGCCGCGGTGGTGGCGATCGACCTGGTGTGGCTCGAGCCGCAACGGCCACCCCGCGCGATCGCGTTGCAGCGGCTGTCCCTGCTGTCCGAACCGCGGGCCGGGCTCGAACCGGTGGCCGTGGTGCGGGCCGGCGTCGAGGTCGACCTGCTCGGCGGCGCCGAGGGCGCGTTCGTGCGCATCGCCGCCGGCGACCGCAGCGGCTACGCACCGCGCTCCGCCATCGCCGTCGTCGACTGACGGACCGGGCGATGGGGCAGCACGCCTGCCCTGGCCTAGCCGAGCATGCGCTTGGCGCGCAGCCCGGTCAGCAGCAGCAGGCCGCCGACCACCAGGAACACGCCGGCCACGAGCCAGCGCAGCAGCCACTCGTTCCACAGCAGCAGGAGGCCGAAGCCGATCGCGGCCGCGCCGAGCAGCAGCAGCAGGGTCGGCAGCTGGGTCGGCAGCGGCGGCATGCCGGGCATGCCGCGGTTCAGGTGGATCTCCATCAGCGCAGGGCCTTCTCGTAGATGCGGTAGCGGCGGTAGGGGCGGTGGCCGAGGGTCTCCAGCGGCCCGAGCATGTCGCGGTTGTCCTCGAGGATCCAGCTGGCCTCGCAGGCACGGAAGCCGACGTCGAGGCCGCTGCGGATCACCTTGTGCATCAGCAGCATCTCGATGCCGAGCCGTCGCCACTCGGGCACGACGCCGAGGGTGATGACGCGGATCAGCTTCGCCTGCCGCATCGCGCGCAGGAAGCGCAGCCAGCCGAACGGCCACAGCCGGCCGCCGCAGGCGCGGGCGCCGACGTTGACGTCGGGCAGGGCGACGACGAATCCGACCGGGGCGCCGGCGATCTCGGCGATGTGCATCAGCGCCGGATGGGCGACGCGCTTCAGGTCCCTGGCCTGCGCCAGGAATTCCTCGCGCGACATCGGCACGAAGCCCCAGTTGCGCTCCCAGATGCGGTGGTAGAGGTCCCACAGCACGACGCACTCGGCGTCGAAACGGCGCAGGTCGAGCGGGCGCATCGACGCCGAGGTCTTGCGCCGCAGGTGGTCGGCGACGCGATCGACGCGGCGCAGGTCGAGCGAAGCGTCGGTCACGTGCAGCGCCAGCAGGTCCTTCGCCTTGCGCAGGCCGCAGGCCTCGAGCCAGTCGGCGTAGTGGCGCGGGTTGTGCGGCATCATCACCACCGGCGGGCCCGGGTCGCCGTCGACCAGCAGGCCGCAGCGGTAGTTGGTCGACAGGTCGACCGGGCCGCGCAGCGCCTCGGCGCCGCGTTGCCGGCACCAGGCGGCGGCGTGGTCGACCAGGGCGCGCGCCGTCGCGGCGGAGTCGGCCTCGAAGTGGCCGAAGAAGCCGATCCGGTCGCCGTGGAAGTCGTCGTGCAGGCGGTCGCGGCAGGCGCTGACGCGGCCGACGCAGCGGCCACCGGCGAAGGCGGCGAACAGGCCGGCCTCGGCGTGCGCGAAGAAGGGATTGCGGCGCGGGTCGAGTTGCCACGCCTCGCCGCTGGTGATCGGCGGCACGTAGTCGGCGTCGCCGCGGTAGAAGTCGCGTTGCAGGTCGAGGAAGCGCGCCGGCTGCGGCACGGCGCGGATGTCCACCACGGCACGCGGCTCTTCTACGGGGGCGCTCATCCGGGTAGACGTTAGGCGATGCTGGTCGGAGCTGCCACGAACGTGTGCGGTCGCGGCAGCGTCGCGGCGGCGGCGCTGCTGGCGGCCTGCGCCGGCGCCGGCGCGGCCCGGTCGGCGCCGCTCGACGGGGCGCAGGTGCAACTCGTGCGCGCCGCCGAGCAGGCCTACCGCAGCGGCGCGGCGGACTATCCGGCGTTGCGGCAGCAGGCGGCGGCCGATCCGGCGACCGCGAAGTGGCTGACGCGCATGTTCGTGCGCGACCTGTTCGCGGCGCGCGAACGGCCGGTGGTCGACGAGCAGGGTGACCTGCTGCGCGCCGCCACCGGCGCCGACGACGCGCTCGAGGAGCGCGCCCGCGCCGAGATCGTCGCGCTCGGCACGGCGGCGGTGCCGACCCTGGTCGAGGACCTGCTGAGCCACGGCCAGCCGCAGCCGCGCCAGTTCGGCGTCGAACTGCTGGCGGCGATCGGAGCGCCGGCGGTGCCCGCCGTTCGCGGCCTCGCCGCGAGCGCGGACCCGCGCCAGCGCCGCGCCGCCGGCCGGGCCCTGGGCGCGATCGGCGCCGCCGGCGACGTCCTGCCGCTGCTGCGCCGGCTGGCTGCCGATCCCGACTTCGCCGTCCGGGCCGACGCGCTGCGCGAGATCCACGACGGCGGCGCGCCGGCCCGTGCGCTGCTCGTCGAGCAGTTGCAGCGCGACGCGGATCCGTTCGTGCGCCGGACCGCGGCCGAGGCGTTGGCGCGGTTCCCGGGCGCGACCTCGGCCACGGCGCTGATCGACTACCTCGAGCGCTGCAAGCGGGACGGCGACCACCGCGGCGAGCAGGCGGCGCAGGCCAGTCTGCAGGCGCTGGCCGGGGCGCGGGGTCCACGCACGCCCGCGGCCTGGCGGGCCTTCGCCGCGACCCAGACCGATCCCACCGACTGAACCAAAGCCCGAGTTCCATGGCCGAAGACTGGAAGATCCGCCGCGACAAGCAGGCCTGCGACAAGCCGGGCTGCCCCCTGCCGGGCAGCCGTTCCTACTTCGCGGTGCTGGAGTGGCCGGGCTGCGTGCGGCGCGACCTGTGCGACGCCTGCTTCACCGACCTCGAGCGGCGCTGCCAGGGCGGCGAGCCGCCGATCTTCTGGCGCGCCCTGCGCAAGGCCTCCGGCGGCAAGGAGCCGGTCCTGGACCTCGCCTCGCTGCGGGTGCTGTTCGACCGGCTCGGCAGCGTCGACGACGACCGCGCGCGCGCCCTGCGCTACTTCTGCACGCTGCTGCTGCTGCGCAAGCGGGTGCTGAAGATGGTCCCGGCGCGCACCGCCGAACAGGAGCAGGCCGATCTGGTCGTCGTCGACCCCAAGGTCGAGGGCATGGCGCCGGTGGCCTTGTTCGCGCCGGCGATCGACCTGTCCGACCTGGGCGCGATCAAGGACGAACTGCTGGCGGCGATCGGCGAGAAGGCCGAGCCGGGCGGCGAGTGACGCCCGGGGCCGTGGGCCGGCGGCTCGCGGCCGTCACCAGCTGAACGACCACTCGAACTCGTCGCCGGTCTCGAGCGCCGTCCGCACCGGCAGCAGCAGGTAGGCGCGCTTGCCCTCGTGGCCGGCCTCGACGCCGCGCCCGGTCGGCCGCACGCCCGAGGCGAACACCTGGCCGGGCACCGACACCTCGAGCCGCAGCACGTCGCCGATCTCGCGGGTGCGGCCGGTCGGATCGTAGATCTTCGCCATCGCCTGGCGCGCGGCGAGGTCGGGAGCGAGCGCCTTGACCCACTCGGCGTCGGGGCCGCGCTGCAGGAACACGCGCAGGTTCGGCCGCTGGTCGCCCAGGTCGGCCAGGAAGCGGATGCCGCCGTTGCCGAGCTTCAGGCCTTCGATCTGCGGGAAGCTGCCCTGCGAGCAGGTGAGGCCGGCGCGCCCCTTCCAGGTGACGCCCTGGGTGCGCGCCTCGGCGGCGCCGGCGGCGCCCGGCTCGGCGAGGGCCCGCAGGGTCACGAGGCCCGAGCCGTCGGTCTGCAGGTGCACGTGGATGCCGACGAGTTCGCCGCCCGAGCAGGCGGCGAGGGCGACGAGCAGCAGGAGCGATGCCAGGGAGAGCAGGGTGCGCATGGCGGGGGCGCGATCGGATCCGCCGATCGCCGGGGCGGAACGGGGAACCGCGAGAATTCTGGCGCGAATCGCCGGGTAGGAGCGGATCGCGAGCACCCCAGCAGGTGGTGGTGGTGCGGCTGCCGACGCCCCAGGGGTGCGATGCGGCCGCTTGATTCGTGGTTTCTGGTGGTTCATTCGGGTTGTTGCGTGGTTCAAAAGGGTTGACTGTGGTTTAGAGGGTGGTATGGTGGCCTTCGACATGGGCGCAGCAGCCCCGGTCCTGTGGCGATGGGCATCTACTTTGGCAGTTCGGAGCACGGACTGGACGACAAGGGCAGGTTGGTCCTGCCGAGTCGGATCCTGGACGAGATCCCGAAGAGCCACTGGCGGTTCCATCTCACCGCGGGTCTGGACCGTTGCCTGCTCCTGCACGACGCCGAAGGGTTCCAAGAGCTCGTCGATCGCATAGGTAGGGCCGTCCCAGGCAGCCGCGCCCACCGCACTCTGTGTCGACGGTTTCTCGGCCACTCGGAGGCGGTCGTGCCTGACGGGAACCGGCGGATCCGCATCCCCGACCCGTTGCTCAAGTACGCGGGGCTCGCTCCGAGCCAGCCGTTGGTCCTGGTGGGCACCGGCCGGGTCATCGAGATCTGGTCGATGGCGCACCTCGACGCGTCGCTGGCCGAGGCGAGCCCCGAAGAAGAGACGCTCTTTGCCAGTCTGGTTGGTTCCACCAAACCATCGACGCCCGCAGCGGGTTCCTGAACGCTCCGGGTGAGACTTGCCACGGCACCCCCGGTCTGGGTGCGAGTTCTGCGACTGCTGTCGGGTGGTCAAGGGAAGTAGCGCATGAACGACGAAGGCAAGGGCGACATTGGGGGTGGCGGCGGGTCCAGGCAACCCGTGCACCGCCCCGTCCTGTTGTCCGAAGTGATGGCGGCTCTCTCGCTGCGCGAGGGACTCGTGGTCGTCGATGGTACGGTCGGGGCTGGTGGGCACGCGAGGGCAATCGTGCAGGCCATCGGTCCGGACGGTGTGTTGGTGGGACTCGACCGGGACAGCGAGATCCTGGCTGCTGCGCGGGCGCAGCTGTCCACGCCGGCCGGCGACGGCCGCGCAGGGGCCAGGGTCTCGCTGCACCACCTTCCCTTCTCGGACATGCGCGAGGCGCTGCGGGCGGCCGGACACGACCGCTGCGATCGCGTGCTGCTCGACCTGGGCGTGAGTTCCTTGCAGCTGGATCGTCCCGAACGGGGGTTTTCGTTCATGGCCGACGGGCCTCTCGACATGCGGATGGACACCTCGCAGCCGACGACGGCCGCCGATTGGCTGGCCCGAGCCGGCGAGGTGGAGCTGGCGGACACGATCTTCCGCTACGGCGAGGAGCGCCACAGCCGCCGCATCGCGCGCCATCTGGTGGCGGCCCGGCGGCGCACGCCGATCGTGCGCACCGGCCAGCTCGCCCGCCTGGTCGTCGAAGCGCTGCCGGCGCCCGCGCGGCAAGGCCGCATCCATCCCGCGACGCGCACCTTCCAGGCGCTGCGCATCCGCGTCAACGACGAGCTCGGCGAGCTGGAGCGCGGGCTCGAGGCGGCGCGCGACTGCCTGCGTCCCGGCGGGCGTCTGTGCGTGCTGACGTTCCACTCGCTGGAGGACCGGATCGTCAAGCACTACCTGCGCGCCCACTTCGAGGTCGTGACCAGGAAGCCGACCGAGCCGTCGCCCGACGAGGTGCGTGCGAACCCGCGCGCGCGCAGCGCCAAGCTGCGCTGCGGCGTCCGCCGGGAGGAAGCGGCATGAGGTGGCTCTGCGCCGGTCTGCTGTTCGCGCTGGCGGTGGCGCTGGCGATCGGCACGGTCGCCATCCGCGCCGGCAACGCGGCCTTGCGCCACCAGGTCGAGCTCACCTACGCCGACATCCAGGACCGCATCGTCGAGCTGCGCCGGCTGTCCGTCGAGGGCGCCGAGGCGGCGAAGCCCGAGCGGCTGGCGCGGTCGCTGTGGACCCACTGGCACGCCGAAGCGCGGCGCCGGCAGGAGTCGCTGCAATGAGGCTCGGGGAACGGCTGCGGTTGCGCCTCGCGTTCGGCGTGCTCGGCCTGGTGCCGTTGTTCCTGACCGGCTGGCTCGGCTACCTCCAGGTCGCCCAGGCCGGCGAGCTGCCGCGGGACGGTCGGGCCCCGCTGCGGCTCGAGCCGGCGACCGCCGACCGGCAGGCCTGGCGCCGCGAGGTGGTGCCGGCGCCGCGCGGCACCATCGTCGACCGCAACGGCAGCGTGCTGGCGATCGACTGCGAGACCTACGACGTGCGCGCGCTGGTCGCGGTGCCGGCCAAGGTGGGGCGGACCTGCGAGTCGATGCGGCAGTGGCTCGACGAGCTGGCGGCGGACTTCGCGCGGGCGATGGTGGCCGACCCCGAGCTCGCCGACCGCGGCGCGTCGCTGCGCGGCCACCTCGAGCAGTTCCGCGCCCGGCTCGGGGCGGCGTTCCGCATCGACGAGCTGCCCCAGGCCGGGCCGGTGCCCGACGGGCATCCCCGCCGCGCCGACCTGCGCCTCTGCGGCGACGTCGACGTGCTGCCCGTGGTCGAGGCGCTGCGCGAGATCGGCGAGCGCCGCGGCTCGGTGACCATGCACTTCCTGCGCACCTTCCGGCGCTCGCACCCGGACCGGGACGCGACCTTCGGCATCGTCGGCCACGTCGCCACCGAGTGGGTCGAGGACCCGGCTGGACGGCAGTTGCGCACCCACGGCGTCTGCGGCCTGGAGTCGTGGGCGGTGCTCGACGGCGGCCAGGCGCTGGCGCGGCCGTTCCTGCGCGACGGCGCCGGCCGGCCGTACTTCGTCGGTCCGCTGCAGGCGCAGCCGGTGCCGAACGTGCTGCACAGCACGCTGGACCTCGACCTGCAGCGGGCCGCCGTGCGCGAACTGGCGCAGCAGGCCGAGGCCGGCGCGCGCGAGGGCAACGTGACGATCCCGAAGTGGGGCGCCCTGGTGCTGGTCGAGATCGCGACCGGCGACGTGCTGGCGGCGGCGTCGTGGCATCGCGGCGTGGCGCGGCAGGAGGCCGCCGCCTTCACGCCCTACCAGAGCCTCTACGAGCCGGGCTCGATCGTGAAGCCGTTGGTGTTCG
Organism: Planctomycetota bacterium; assembly: GCA_019636245.1. Classification (GTDB taxonomy): domain Bacteria; phylum Planctomycetota; class UBA1135; order UBA1135; family UBA2386; genus JAEUHS01. Next base: position 114,657 of record JAHBXX010000006.1, read on the forward strand.
CCTACGCGCTCGAGGCCGGGCGGCTCGACTGGGCGCACCGCTTCGACTGCTCGCCGGGCGGCGGCGACTACCGGGAGCGCATCGGCGGGGTCGGCAGCCGCGTCGTGCGCGACGACCACCCCTGCGGCGTGCTGACGCCGCACGGCATCCTGGTCAACAGCTCGAACATCGGCGCCGCCTACGTCGGGCTGCAGCTCGACCGCGACCAGTGGCGGGACTACATGCGCTTCTACGGCTTCGGCGACTCGCTGGGCCTGCAACTGCCGCACGAACGGCGCGGCGGCACCGATGCCCGGTCCTTCGACGCCTCGATCCCGCTGCGGTCGTTCCGCCGCAACAGCGCGATCTCGTTCTCGTTCGGCTACGAGATGCAGGTGACGGCGCTGCACGTGGCCCGCGCCTACCTGCGCCTGTTCCGCGGCGGCGACGCCGACCTGCGGGTCTGCCGCGGCGTCGAGATCGGCGGCGAGTGGCACCCGGCCCCGGCTGCGAGCGGGCAGGACCGGCGCCTGCGGCCCGACGTCATCGAGCGGGTGCACGCGGCGATGGTCGACGTGGTGAGCGCCGAGCCGGGGGCGACGGGCTCGCACCTGCACGGCCGCATGCTGCGCGAGAGCGGCATCGACCTGCACGGCCTCGTCGCCGGCAAGACCGGCACGGCGGCCAGCCGGATCGGGATCCCCGGCCGCGGCAAGGTCGACGTGCGCAACGCCAGCTTCGTCGGCGTGCTGCCCGCGGCGTCGCCGCGGTGGCTCGCCGTGTGCGTGTTGCAGAAGGATGATAATGCGCGGTTCTACGGCGGCAGCTATGCTGCGCCGCCTGCGGTCCGCCTGCTGCTCCAGTGCCAGAACCTGGAGCAGCGGCGGCAGCGGCACGAGGAACCGCGGCGCGTGGCGAACGGTCAGGTTCGCGACGCGCGGGGCTCTCCTGGTGATTCAGGCTGGGGTCGTTGACCCCAGAGACAAGGCGGTAGGGCGGCAGATGAGTGAGTTGGCCTACCCGTCCGGACTCCCGTCCGGGCAGGGCTTCGTTCGCCTGCGCGAGCTGCGGGACTGCCTGCAGCCGCGCGAGGTGCTGCGCTGGCGCGACCTCGCGGTCGACGGCTTGGCGTTCCATTCGGCCGAGGTGCGGCCGGGCAACCTGTTCTTCGCCATCCGCGGCAGCCGCAACGACGGCACCGCCTACGCGCAGCAGGCCGTGGCCCGCGGCGCCGTCGCCGTCGTCGCCGAGGAGGCCCTGCCGGTGCCGGTGCCCGTGCTGCTGGTCGACAACGCCCGCACGGCGCTGGCGGACGCGGCGCGCTACTACTACCACGACCCGTCGCGCGCGCTGTCGGTGGTCGGCGTCACCGGCACCAACGGCAAGACCACGACCGCCCATCTGATCCGCGCCTGCCTGCAGGCCGACCGCCGGCAGACGGGGCTGCTCGGCACCATCGCCTACGAGTTCGGCGGCCGGCGCATCCCGGCGGCGAACACGACGCCGGATCCGGTGCGCATCCACGGCTATCTGCGCGAGATGGTCGACCGCTTCGCCAGCGCCTGCGTGATGGAGGTGTCGAGCCACAGCCTCGACCAGGACCGCGTGCGCGGCGTGCGCTTCGCCACCGCCGTGTTCACCAACCTGAGCCAGGACCACCTCGACTACCACGCGTCGATGGCCGCCTACCGCGAGGCCAAGTCCCGGTTGTTCCGGAGCCTCGAGGCCGGCGCCACCGCGGTGCTGAACCGCGACGACGCCGCCTCGCTGGCCATGGCGGATGCGCTCGGCCCCGGGGTCCGCGTGCTCTGGTACGGGCTGTCGCCGGAGGCGGACATCCGGGCCGAGAACGTGCAGCCCGGCCCCGACGGCACGCGCTTCTCGCTGGTGATGCCGCACGGACGCGTCGAACTGCTGCTGCGGCTGGTCGGCCTGCACAACGTGCAGAACGCCCTGGCGGCCGCGGCGGCGGCGCTGTCGCTCGGCGCCAGCGAGCTGACCGTCGCGTCGGCGCTCGAGGACGCGCGCTCCGTGCCGGGCCGGCTCGAACTGGTCGAGGCGCCCGTCGGCCGCGGCGGTCGCGTGCGCACCTTCGTCGACTACGCCCACACGCCGGATGCGCTCGACCAGGTCTGCGGCACCCTGGCCGCCCTCTGCGAGGGTCGGCTGCACGTGGTCTTCGGCTGCGGCGGCGACCGCGATCGCGGCAAGCGGGCGCCGATGGCCGCGGCGGTCGCGCGCCATGCGCACGTGGCCTACCTGACGAGCGACAATCCGCGCAGCGAGGATCCGGAGGCGATCCTCGACGCGATGATGCCCGGCCTCGAGGGCAGCGCCTGCGCCCACCAGCGCGTCGTCGACCGCGCCGAGGCGATCCGCGCGGCGATCGCCGCGGCGGCGCCGGGCGACACGGTGCTGATCGCCGGCAAGGGCCACGAGACCTACCAGATCTTCAAGGACAGCGTCGTGCCGTTCGACGATCGGCTCGAGGCCACGCGCGCGCTCGCCGCGAGGGAGGCAGGATGGTTGCACCGATGAGCGATCGTTCCCAGGCAGGCGCCCAGGACGGAGTCGCCCCGCGTCGGGCGCGCGGCGCCGGCGCCTCGTGGCTCACCGCCGCGGCGGTGGCGCGCGCCACCGGCGGCGAGGTGGTGGCCCGCGGCGCCGCGGCGCGCACGGTGTCGACCGACTCCCGTGGCGACTGCGAAGGGCGCCTGTTCGTCGCCCTGCGCGGCCCCAACCACGACGGCCACCGCCACTGCGGCGAAGCGCTGCAGCGCGGCGCCGTGGGGCTGGTCGTCGACCAGGCCTTCGACGTCGCGTCGTTGCCGAACAGGCTGCGCCCGGCGTTCGTCGTGCGCGTGGCCGACACCGGCAAGGCCCTGCTCGACCTCGCCGCCGAGCACCGGCGCCGCCATCGGGCGCGCGTGGTCGGCGTCACCGGCTCGTGCGGCAAGACCTCGACCAAGGACTGGCTCGGCACGGTGCTGGCCGCGGCGATGCCCACGGTGCGCTCGCCGGCCTCGTTCAACAACCAGGTCGGCGTGCCGCTGACGCTGTTCGCGATCGAGCCCAGCACGCGGGCGGCGGTCATCGAGATCGGCACCAACGCGCCCGGCGAGATCGCGCAGCTCACCGCCGTGGTGCGTCCGGACATCGGCATCGTCACCTGCGTGGCGCCGGCCCACCTCGAGGGGCTGGGCTCGCTGGACGGCGTGCGGGCGGAGAAGTCGGCGCTGCCGGCCGGTCTCGCCGCCGACGGCCTCTGCATCCTCAACGGCGACGACGCGTCCTGCCGCGCGATGGCCGCGGCGACGCGGGCCAGGGTCCAGTTCACCAGCGTCACGCGGCGCACCGACTGGTTCGCGACCGAAGTGCGCTTCCACGCGCTGGGCACGACCTTCCTGCTGCGCGGCGAGCGACCGGTGACGCTGCCGCGGCTGGGCACCCACAACGTCTACAACGCGCTCAGCGTGATCGCCGCGGCCTGCCACCTCGGCATGGCCGAGGAGGACGTGCTGCGGGCGCTGGCGAGCGTGCCGTCGGCGGCGCGCCGGCTCGAGCCCAAGCGCGCCGGCGAGGTCACGATCTTCGACGACACCTACAACATGAACCCGCACTCGGCGCGGGCGGCGCTGCAGGCGCTCGCCGGTCTCGGCAACGTCGGCCGGCGCGTCGTCGTGTTCGGCGAGATGCTGGAACTCGGTACCGAGAGCCGGCGACTGCACGAGGAACTCGGCGCCGAGGTGGTGCGGACCCGTCAGGACGAGCTGCTGTGCGTCGGCGACGGGGCGCGGCCGATCGCCGATGGCGCCCTCGCCGCCGGCATGCCGACGGCCCGCGTGCACGTCGTGGCCGACGCGAACGCGGCCTTCGAGTGGCTGCAGCAAGGCCTGCGGCCCGGGGACCGCGTGCTCTGCAAGGCCTCCCGCCGCATCGCCCTCGACCGGCTGGTCGACCGGCTGCACGCCGAACTGCTGCAGGCGGCTGGCCACGGCGCGGCGGAGCAGGGCTGACCATGTTCCACTGGCTCGCACCCTGGATCCTGTCGGAGGATGCCTGCCGCCTCCTCGGCTACATCTCCTTCCGGACCGCGGGTGCGGCGGTGACGGCTTTCCTGCTGGCGATCCTGCTGGGGCCGCGCGTCATCGGATGGCTGCAGCGGCTCGGCGTCGGCGAACGGGTCGACGGCACCGGCTCGCAGCGGCTCGAGGAACTGCACGCGCACAAGCGCGGCACGCCGACGATGGGCGGGGTGTTCGTGGTCGGGGCGATCCTGCTGGCCGCGGTCTGCTGGCTGCGCTTCGACGGCGAGAACCGCTTCTCCTGGCCGGGCATCGTGCTGATCGGCGGCTTCGCGGCGGTCGGCTTCTGGGACGACTGGGTGAAGCTGCACAACCCGCTGAAGCGCGGCATCGGCAAGCGCGAGAAGCAGGGGGCGCTGACCGCGCTCGCGCTGCTGGTGGCGCTGTGGCTGCTGGTGCCGGCGGGGCTGCAGGCGGGCCTCGGCGGTCCGCACCTCTACGTGCCGTTCCTGAAGGACATCGCCGTGCCGCTCGCGATCGGCTACGGCACGCCGTTCCTGCTGCTGGCGGTGCTGGTGCTGACCGGCGCCGCGAACGCCGTGAACCTCACCGACGGCCTCGATGGTCTGGCCACCGGCTGCATCGCCACGGCGGCCGTCGCCTACGCCGGCATCACCTACGCCGTCGGGCGCGTCGACTGGTCGACCTACCTGCTGGTGCCGCACGTCGCCGGCGCCGGCGAGATGGCGGTGCTGATGGGCGCCCTGCTCGGCGGCGCGCTCGGCTTCCTGTGGTTCAACGCCGCGCCGGCGCTGGTGTTCATGGGCGACGTCGGCAGTCTCGGGCTCGGCGGCGCGCTCGGCTACGCTGCTCTGGTCAGCCGCACCGAACTGGTGCTGCTGGTCGTCGGCGGCGTGTTCGTCGTCGAGGCGCTGTCGGTGATCCTGCAGGTGGCATCGTTCCGGCTGCGCGGCAAGCGGATCTTCCGCTGCGCGCCGCTGCACCATCACTTCCAGTTCGGCGGCATGCCGGAGACCCGCGTCGTCGTTCGCACCTGGGTCGTCTCGGCGCTGCTCGCCCTCTGCAGCCTGGCGCTGTTCAAGGTGCGCTGACATGACGGCCGTCGCCAGCAGCAGCCGCCGTCCCGCCGCCGCGTCGCACCTGCGCGAACTCGACTGGCTGATGCTGGTCACGGTCGCCCTGTGCTGCCTCGGCCTGGTGATGGCGGTGTCGGTGCGCGGCGCGCAGGTCGCGGTCGGCCCGCTCGACGTGATGAAGCAGCAGGGCACCAAGCTGCTCGCCGCGCTGGTCGCCTTCCTGCTCGCCGCCCTGCTGCCGATGTCGTTCGTGCGCCGCGCGGCGATGCCGGCGTTCCTGTGCGCCACGGCCGCCTGCTGCCTCGTGCCGCTGGTCGGCACCGAGATCAACGGCGCCCACCGCTGGGTCCGCATCGGCACGATCCAGTTCCAGCCGGTCGAACCGGCGCGGTTCTTCCTGGTGCTGGCGATCTCGTGGCTGATGGCCCGCGCCGGCCACGGCGTCAGCAGCTTCCGGACGGGCTTCCTGCCGGCCATGGGCTGCGCGCTGCTGCTGGCCGGCGCCCTGCTGCTGCAGCCCGACCACGGCAACGCGCTGCTGGTGCTCGCCCTGGCCAGCTGGCTGGCGATCGTCGCCGGCGTGCGCTTCCTGCACTTCCTGCCGTTCGTGGTCCTCGGCCTCGGGGCGTTCGCCTTCCTCGCCGCGCGCCACGCCTACGTGCGCGACCGCCTGACCGGCTTCCTCGCCACGCGCGCCGATTCGCAGGTCGGGCTCGGCCTGATCGCGGTGGGCTCGGGCGGCCTGTTCGGCCGCGGCCTCGGCCAGGGCTGGATGAAGATGAACTACGTGCCGGAGGCGCACAACGACTTCGTGTTCGCCATCGTCGCCGAGGAACTCGGCTTCATGGGCTCGCTGTTCGTGCTGGCCGCGTTCACGACCTTCGGCTTCGTCTGCTACCGGCTCGCCATGAAGATGCGGGACCCCTTCCTGCGCTACGTGGTCTGCGGCTACGCTGTGATGGTCTGCATGCAAGCGGCCGTGAACCTGCTCGTGGTCAGCGGGTGGGCGCCGGCCAAGGGCATCGACCTGCCGTTCGTCAGCACGGGCGGCACGAGCCTGATGTTCTGTCTTGCCGCCGTGGGCCTGATCGGCAACGCCGCGCGCACCGATCAGGCGGGCGTGTTCTCGTCTTACGATTCCTTCGCTGTCAACCGAAGCCAACCGAACCCAGGGAGGGTGTGATGGGCCAGCTCGAGAAGTACGGCCTCTACGTTCTTTGCCTCGTCATCTTCTTGATCCTCGGCGTCACCATCTGGGGTGGCGGCGACGCGCCGCCGGTGCGGCGCACGACGGCGACCTCGGGCCTGAACGCCATTGCCCCGCCCGGGACCGGAGCGGCGGCGCGTCCGGCGCCGGGCGGGGGCACCCTGGACCTGAAGGCCCTGCTGCAGCCCGGGCCACAGCCGTCGACGGTGGCCAAGCCGGTCGATGCGCCGGCGGTGCGCGGCGAGCCGTCGTCGGCTCCGACGCAGGGCGGCAAGGTGCCGCCGGTGGGAGGCAACGCAGGCGCCGACGCGACGGCGGAGCCGCCGCCGGCGACGCGCCCGACCTACCGCGTGAAGCAGGGGGACACCTTCGACAGCATCGCCCGCGAGCAGCTGGGCAACGCCGCGCGCCGGACCGAGATCGCGCGCCTGAACCCCGGGGTGCGGCCGGAGCGGCTGGCGATCGGCACCGTGCTGGTGTTGCCGTCGGCGGCGTCGCCAGCGCCGGCCCCGGCGCCGGTCGCCAAGGCCGACGCGGCCAGGTCCGACGGTGCGGCGCGCACCGAGGCGTCGGCCTCGCGCGGCGGCGTCGTGGCCTACAAGGTCGCCAAGAGCGACACCTTCGAGGGCATCGCCTCGCGCCAGCTCGGCGACCGCAAGCGCGTCGCCGAGATCCGCGAACTGAACCCGGACGTCGATCCGACGCGATTGCGCGTCGGCCAGGAGATCCGGCTGCCCAAGCAGTGACCCGCCATGGTGCGACGGGTCTGTCTGGTCAGCGGCGGCACCGGCGGGCACCTGATGCCGGCGCTGGTGCTCGCCCGAGCGCTGCAGCAGCGCGGCCACGCCGCGATGCTGGTCACCGAAGGCCGCGAGGTCGAGCGCGAGCTGCTGCGCCGTGAGTTGCCGGACGTGGCCGAGGCGAGGCTGCCGGCCGCATCCGGCCGCGGCCTCGCCGTGCCGCTCTGGCTCGCGCGCGCCACGGTGGCGGCGCGAGCGATGCTGCGCGAGCACGCAGTCGACCTGGTGGTCAGCACCGGCGGCCGGGCTTCGCTGCCGGTCGGGCTCGCGGCCAGGAGCCTCGGCAAGCCGCTGTTCCTGCTCGAACAGAACGCCGTGACCGGTCGCGTCAACCGGCTGCTGGCGCCGCTGGCGAGGCGCATCTACCACGGGCTGCCGGTGGCAGGCGGCCTGGGCGCGCGTGGGCTGCTGACCGGCACGCCGCTGCGGCCGCAGTTCCAGCGCATCGACCGCGCCCACTGCCGCGAAGTGCTCGGGCTGCCGGTGGAGGCGACCGTGGTGCTGGTCACCGGCGGCAGCCAGGGGGCGCGGCCGTTGAACGAGATCGTGCCCGTGGCCCTGGGGCGGCTGCCGTTCGCGGTGCATGTCCTGCACCTCGCGGGGCCGGGGCGTGACGAGGCAGTGCGGCGCCTCTATGCCGCCGGCGAGGGCCGCGCCACGGCCCACGTGCGACCGGTCGCCGCCGACATGGACCGCATGTTCGGTGCCGCCGACCTCGTGGTCTGCCGCGGCGGCGGCACCACCATCGCCGAGCTGACCGCGGCCGGCCGCGCCGCGCTGGTCGTGCCGTATCCGCACCACCGCGACCGCCAGCAGGTGCACAACGCCGAGGTGCTGCAGCGGGTCGGAGCGGCGACCGTGGTCGAGGAGCGCGACCTGACCGTCGAGACGGCGGTGGCGTGGCTGGCGGCCCTGCTGGCGGACCGGGAACGGCTGCGGGCGATGGGCGAAGCGGCGGGCCGCCTGCGCACCGCCGATCCGGCCGCGGCGATCCTGGGCGACATGGGACTGAACGAGGTCGGCGGCGAGGCGGTCGCGGCGGCCGGAGTTCGATCGTGAGCGAGGAACGGACCGCCGTCGCCGTCGCCGCGGATGCCGTCGCCGGCATTCCGGGCACCAGCTTCGCCAGCCGGCGGTTCCACTTCGTCGGCGTCGGCGGCGCGGGCATGAGCGGACTCGCGCGCCTGCTCGCCGGCTACGGCGGCATCGTCAGCGGCAGCGACTCGAGTGGCGGCGGCATCACCGACGCCCTGTTGGCCGAAGGCCACGAGGTGTGGATCGGCTGCCAGCCCGGGCGCATCGTCGGCCAGGACGGCTACGTGATCCGCAGCGCCGCGGTCCCGGTCGGCGACGCCGAGGTGCAGGAATGCGTGCGGCGCGGCTTCACCTCGCTGCTCTACGCCGAGGCGGTCGGGCGGCTCAGCGAGGGCCGCCGTTCGCTGGCGATCGCCGGCACGCACGGCAAGACGACGACCACCGGCCTCCTGGTGGCGGCCCTGCGCGGCGCCGGGCTCGACCCGTCCCACCTGATCGGCGGCGAGGCGCCGCAGTTCGGCGGCAACGGCCACGGCGGCCAGAGCCCGGAGTTCGTCGTCGAGGCCTGCGAGTTCAACCGCAGCTTCCACAACCTGCGGCCGTTCGGCGCCGCGATCCTCAACGTCGACCACGACCACTTCGACTGCTACCCGTCGACCGACGAGCTCGTCGACGCGTTCGCCGGCTACCTCGCCCGCGTGCGCCCGGGCGGCACGGCGCTGGTCGAGGAATCGGTGCCGAAGGCGGTGCTCAACAGCCTGCGCAACGACGTGCGCATCCTCACCGTCGGCTCGGGCCTGTGGGCCGACGTCCGCGCCATCGAGGTGCGCGAACGCCTGGGTCAGTTCTCGTTCGTGCCGGTACTGCTCGGCCAACGGCTCGACCGGGTGCAGCTGTCGCTGTCCGGCCGGCACAACATGCAGAACGCGCTGTTCGCGCTGGGGCTGGCGAACGTCGCCGGCGCCGACCTCGCCGGCGCCTGCCGCGGCATCGCCGGGTTCACCGGCGTGCGCCGGCGGTTCGAACTGCACAGCGGGCCGCGCGGCGGCCTGCTGGTCAACGACTACGCCCATCACCCGGCCGAGATCCGCGCCGTGCTGACCACGGCCAGGCGCCGGTTCCCGGGTCGCCGCCTGCTGGTCGTGTTCCAGCCGCATCAGTTCCAGCGCACGCTGCACCTGCTGCCCGGGTTCGCCGAGGCGCTGGCCCTGGCCGACCACACGCTGGTCGTCGACATCTACGGCGCCCGCGAGAGCGCCGAGATGCGCGCGGCGGTCTCGGCGGCCGATCTGGTGGCGGCCGTGCGGGAACTCGGCGGCTCGTGCGCGCCGGCGGGAACCGTCGCCGGCGTGCCCGCCGCGGTCCGGGCGGCCCGCCGCGGCGACGACCTGGTGCTGCTGCTGGGCGCCGGCGACATCGACCAGGCGGTCGGAGGCATCGTTGCCGACCTCTGACCTGCGCGCGGCGCTCGCCGGCCTGCGCGGCGTGGTGCGCGAGAACGTGCCGCTGGCGCCGTTGACCCACCTGCGCATCGGGGGGCCGGCCGACTGGTTCGTCGAGCCGTTCACCGAGGAAGGCGTTGCCCTCGCCGTGCGGGTCTGCCGGGAACTCGACGTGCCGCTGCGTGTGCTCGGCGGCGGCAGCAACCTGGTCGTCGCCGACGCAGGCGTGCGCGGCGTCGTGCTGCACCTGGGCCACCTCAACCGCATCGTGCGCGACGGCGAACGCGTCACCGCCGGGGCCGGCGTGACGCTGCCGAGCCTCCTGCGCGCGACCAAGGAGGTGGGGCTCGCCGGGCTCGAGCGCCTGACCGGCATCCCCGCGGTCGTCGGCGGCGCCGTGGCCATGAACGCCGGCACCCGCGACGGCGAGACGTTCGACCGGCTGGTGTCGCTGACGGTGGTCGAGACCGACGGCTCGATCGAGGTGCGCGGGCCGGGACGATTCGAGGCGGTCTACCGTGACGGACGGCTGCGCGGGGCGATCGCCGTGCAGGCCAGCTTCGGGCTGGAGCCGGACGATCCGAAGGCGATCTTCGAGCGGTTCTCGGCGTCGCTGAAGAAGCGCAACGCGACCCAGCCGGTGTCGCAGCGCAGCGTCGGCTGCGTGTTCCGCAACCCCCCGGGCGACGCCGCCGGCCGCCTGATCGACGCCGCCGGCTGCAAGACCCTGCGCCAGGGCGCGATCGAGGTCAGCGGGCTGCACGCGAACTACTTCGTCAACCAGGGCAGCGGGTCGGCGGCCGACTTCCAGGCGCTGGTGCGCCAGGTGCAGGAGCGCGTGCGCGAGCGGACCGGGATCGAGCTCGAGCCCGAGGTGAAGTTCTGGGGCGAATGAAGTCCCTCCGTGCGGGCCGGCGCATGCCGAGCGGCGCTGGTCTTCGTCGTGCGCACGCTTGCGCGCAGCCCGCCGGGCCGGTCTGCTGGTGCGCCCTCGTGCGGCGCAATCGAGCGCGCGCCGAGGCAAACCGCAGGTGATTCGATGACGGGTGAAAGCGCAGTGACGATCGAGTTCAAGGGCCGCCACGACCACATCACCGAGCGCATGCAGGCGCATGCCGCCCGCAAGCTCGCGCGCCTGGCGCGCTTCCAGGATCGCCTGGTGCGCATCGAGGTCGTTGCCGACCACGCGCACAAGAACCCGGAGGTCGAACTGATCGTGCACCAGCGCCGCGGCAACCCGCTGGTCGCGCGCGACCGCGGCACGTCCTTCGCCGCGACCATCGATCTGCTGGTCGACAAGATGGAGGCGCAGCTGCGCAAGTTGAAGGAGAAGCGCAAGGGCCACAAGGTGCCCAACGGCAAGGAGGTCCGCAGCGGCGCCGCGCCGGCCGAGCGCGGCCGCGGCCGACGCCGAACCACCGATGGCGAGGAGACCTACGAGCAGGTCGTGCGCCGCAGCCTGCGCGGCTGAAGCGCCCGACGCCACCCGGGCCCGGGCTGCCGATTGCTTGTCGGGCCCGCTTTCCCCACACTGCCGGCCATGATCGCAGCGATCGTCGAGGCCGCCGGGCTGGTGCCCGAGTTGGCGGCCGCCAACAAGGACGCGGCCCTGAAGGAGATGCTGGCCGCGGCCCGGGCCACGGGCGCCTTCAGCGACAAGGTCGCGAAGCAGATGCAGAAGCGTTTGCTCGAGCGCGAAGCGCTCGGCAGCACCGGCCTCGGCAACGGCGTCGCCGTGCCGCACGTGCGCAGCGAGGGTGTCGACCGGGTGGTGCTGGCCCTCGGGCGGGTGCGCAAGGGGCTCGAGTGGCACGCGATCGACGGCCGCCCGGTGCACATGGTCTTCCTGCTGGTCTCCCCCGCCGACGAGCCGGAGACGCACCTGCAGTGCTTGCGGTGGATCGCCACGCTCGCCCGGAACCCGGACTTCCGCCGCTTCCTGCTCGACGCCAAGGACGCGGCGGCGATGCGGGACCTGCTGCGCGAGATGGGGCCCAAGGAGTGAGCGTGGCCGACGGGGAACCGAGGACGACGCGGGTCACGCTGACCAACCGGCACGGCCTGCACGCGCGGCCGGCCCATCTGTTCGTGCAGACCGCGAACGCCTACGCCGCGACGCTGCAGGTCGGGCGACCGGGCGAGGCCGAGCGCGTCGACGGCAAGTCGATCATGGGCATGATGATGCTGGCGGCGGAGCGCGGCACCGAACTCGAGCTGGTGGCCCGTGGGCCCGACGCCGACGGCCTGCTCCGGGCGCTGACCGAACTGGTCGGCGCCAACTTCGGCGAGGAGTGACGCGTCCGGCCGGGCCGGCGGCCGGCGGCGGGCGGCGCTGCGGCGCGGATCGGCGGCCGGGCTCAATGTGGGCCATGGGGACGGCCGATAGGGGTGCGGAAGCGGGCATCCCCCGAAGGAGCGCCACTCGTCATGCTGAAGCAGCGCAAGAGCATCGTCGGACTCGACATCGGCAGCAGTTGCATCAAGGCCGTCGAGCTGACTCGTGAGAAGTACGACCACGTGGTCACGGGCTACGCCCAGATCGAGGTGCCGAACGAGTCCGTGCGCCAGGACGCTCTCGCCGAGCTGATGCGCGCGGCGAAGTTCCGCAGCAAGCGGGTCGCCACGGCGGTGAGCGGCAAGAACGTCGTCTTCCGCTACGTCGGCATGCCCGAGATGGCCGAGGACAAGCTGCTGCCGGCGATCCGGCTCGAGGCCGAGAAGTACATCCCGTTCGACGTGAACGAGGTCGAACTCGACGCGCAGAAGCTGGCGGTGACCACCGACCAGTCGGGCCGCTCCGAGATGAAGGTCCTCCTGGTGGCGGCCAAGAAGACGGTGGTCGCCGACCACAGCCGCATCCTGACCGATCTCGGGCTGCAGCCGGTGTCGGTCGGCGTCGACGGCTTTGCGCTCGGCAACGCCTGGGAGCTGAGCGACCTGGTCAACCCCGGCATCCAGGATCCAGGTCGCACGGTGGCGCTGATCGACATCGGCGCGACCAAGGCCAGCATCAACATCCTGCGCGACAACATCAGCTACTTCGCGCGCGAGGTGCCGATGGGCGGCCAGGACCTGACCAACGCGATCGCCCGCCGCCTCGGCGTCGAGCCGACCCAGGCGGAGACGCTGAAGCGCGAGCCCGGCGAGCAGATCGCCGCCGTGCAGGAGGCATCGAGCCAGGTGCTCGAGGACCTCGGCAACGAGATCAACCTGTCGTTCGACTTCTTCGAGAACCAGTTCGACGGCGAAGTGCAGGAGGTGTGGCTCACCGGCGGCTCCGCGCTGCTGCCGTTCCTCGAGGAGAGCTTCGAGAAGATCTTCGAGAAGCGCACCAAGACCTGGAACCCGATCGAGGGGCTGAAGGTCAGGGCCGACAACGTCGACGTCGAAGCGCTCAACCAGTTCGCGCCCCAGCTCGCGGTGGCGCTCGGTCTCGCCGCAGCATCCTAGGAGGCTCCACGTGATCCGCATCAATCTGCTCCCTGCCGACCTTCGCCGCGGCAACCGCATCCCGGCCAAGGTCCTCGGCGCCGCGTTCGCCGGCGCGATCGCGGCCAGCGCCGCCGTCGGCTGGTTCGGCATCGTCTGGTTCGGCGACCTCGGCGCCGCGGAGACGGCCCTGCGCGAGGTCGAGGCCCGGCTCGCCGAGCGCGAGAAGCGGGTCGTCTACCACGACCAGCTGCAGGCCAATCGCAAGGACTACGGCGGCCGCGTGCAGACGATCCAGGAGATCGCCAAGTCGCGCCGGCTGTGGTCGAAGTTCTGCGACGAGCTGATCGACGTCGTCAACAACAACGGCGACACCGAGCGACACCTGGCCTGGTTCGACGGCATGACCGTCAAGAGCGACCCCAAGAAGGGCGCGACGGTGACGATGCCGGGCAACGTGCAGGAGGCGGACAAGTCCCGCGTGGCGAACCTGCACGAGGACCTCGAGGCGGCGCCGTTCGCGCCCGAGCTCGCCAGCAAGTCCGACCCCACGTTCCGGCTCGAGGTCGACAAGGTGCGCATCCCGGCGCAATCGCTGGCGTTCCCGCTGGCGCTGCAGTTCCAACCGACGGTCGTCGAAGAGAAGAAGGGCGTCAAGAAGGCCCCGGGCAAGTAGGTGAGTCACCATGGCTAACTGGACCCAGAAGAAGCAGCTGCTCGCCATCGCCGGCGGTGCAGGCGCGATCTGCCTCCTCGCCGCCGGCGGCGTCTACCACGCCCAGGTTCAGATCGAGGAGCTCGGCCGCATCACCCTCGAGAAGCAGCAGGCGATCACCGTCGCCGAGGGCAAGATCGCGCAGATCCCGACCCTCGAGAAGGAGGTCATCATCCTGCGCGAGAACCTGGCCGAGTACGTCAAGATCCTGCCCGACACCAAGGAGCTGGTCGCGTTCGTACGCATGCTGAACCAGTTCGAGCGCCAGTCGGGCATCGTCGGTACCGGCCTCGTGCAGAAGGCCACCCGGGCGGACAAGTCGAAGGACCGCTTCCTGGCGATCGAGTACACCTACGACATGACGGCCACGCTGTGGCAGTTCCTGAAGTTCGTGAACCTGGTCGAGAACTACGAGCGCTTCGTCAGCATCGTCGACTTCAGCATCCAGACCGGCGGCAAGGGCAAGAACGAGGACACGCGCGACGGCGACATCGTGCACACGATGCGCGTGACGATGCAGACCTACACCTACAACGGCAAGCCGGCCGGCAAGGAGGTGGAGATCCCCGACTACGCGGCGCAACGCGAAGCGCTGCGCGAGGAGATCTGGAAGCGCATGCAGGCGATCCGGATCGACAAGTACGAGCACCGCGGCCATCAAGGGCGCCGCGACATCTTCGTCGACCCGCGCGAACGCGGCGACCTGCGCAACCAGGGTCCGTCCCCGGCCGAGCAGCGCGCCTTGGTGGAGAAGTACGTGGGCGAGGTCACCCGCCTGCGGGAGATCCTGCAGCGCATGCGTCGGCCGGACACGACGCTGTTCGAGCAGTACGCGCTGGAGAAGGGGCTGCGGGAGGGCATCGAGCGCCTGGGCTCCGAGGTCGTCGTCGGCGAAGGCCGCTTGTCGTACGCGCCATACCGGCTGCGTTGGGCGCGCGAGGTCATCGGACCGCTCGAGGACCTGCGCCAGCAGATCCACGACGTCGCCAGGACCGAGCAGAAGCGCGCCGATCCGTTCCTGCCGATGCCCGAACTGGAGCAGATGGTGGCGGAGATGGAGCGCGACTGCGGCAGCGGCATGCTCGAGGAGGCCAAGCGCCGCTACGAGGCGGTGTCGAACCGGCTGAACGTGCCGACGACCGATCCGCGCTACGCGCTGGCGGTCGCGGCGAAGGCGTGGCACCACAAGGCGAGCACCGCGCTCGACTTCAAGACGATGGACATCCGCGTCCAGGGCGTCGTCGTCAACCGCGGCGGGCGCTCGGGCGTGCTGCTCAACGGCGAGGTCTACGAGGAGGGCGACTACGTCTCCGACGACCTGCTGGTGAAGCTGGTCGAGGAGGAGCAGGTCTGGTTCGTGTTCCGCGGGCTGACGCTCGTGCGCACGATGTGAGGCCGGTCCGGCGGCGCGAGCCCAGGGGTTCGCTCAAGCCGTCGGCACCGGTCGTTCGATGAGGGAGAGGCATTCGGGTCGGCGACCGCAGCGGCGCCGCCCACGGCGAATCACACGAATCCCCGCGAGGGAGAAGGATCGACGATGCAGGCAGTCAGGAATGGGATCATCTGCGCGCTGACGTGGTTTCTGACGTCCGCGACCGCTCCGGCCCAGGAGGCCACGGCGCCGAAGGACGCTCAAGGCAAGGAGGAGATCCGGTCGGAGGCGGAGGGCGACCGTTCGAGCCGCCTGACGCTGAAGCTCAAGGATCGCGACCTGCGCGACGTGGTGCTCAGCATCCGGCGCAAGGCGAACGTCAACATCATCATGGACGCCAGCATCGAGGCGACCGTGACGATCGACCTGCAGGACGTGCCCTGGCGCCAGGCGTTGACGCTGGTCGCCGAGCAGGCCGGCTGCGTCGTCACCGAGGCCGATGGCGGGGTGCTGAAGGTGGAGAAGCCGCCGCGCGTCTACTTCGCGTTCGAGAACACCGACATCCAGAAGGTGATCGACACGATCGCCAAGATCTCCGGTGCGAACATCGTCGTCGCCCCCGAGGTCAAGGGCACGATCACGGTGCGGCTGAAGAACATCCCCTGGCGCGACGCCCTCGAGGCCTCGGTGAAGACGCTCGGCTTCGTCGTGGTGCAGGAGGACCGCGGCATCCTGCGCGTCGTGCCGGCGTCGAACATCCAGCAGGATCTCGAGACGGCGGCGATCCAGCTCCGCTACGTGCGGCCCAGTTCGACCTGGATGCCGTTCGTCACCTCGGAGTACATCGCCGACCTGCGGCCGCGCCAGCAGCTGCCCCCGGGCCAGATCCGGTTCACGCTGCTGAACACGCTGAAGGACATGATCACGCCGAACGTCGGCAGCCTCGAGTACATCAACGAGACCAACGTGATCATGGTCAAGGACACTCGGCCGGTGGTCGAGACCATCCGCCGCACGATCGCGATGATCGATGTCGAGCCGTCGCAGATCCAACTCGACGTGCGCTTCGTCACGACCAGCAACGAGGATCTGCTCGACATCGGCGTGTCGCCGGGCGGCAGCGGCTGGACGGGGCGGCTGGGCCTGGGCCAGATCCCGACCCGGCTGCCGTTCAACCTCGGCTCGGGCGGGTTCGACGATCGCATCATCGCCAACCCGACGGCCGACAACAGCGGCGGCGCCGCCGGTCCGTTCGCCGATCCCGGCCAGAACCTGCCCGCGACCACCAACATCCCGCAGGTCGTGTTCGGTGCGCTGAACCTCACCGAGGTGACGGCGACGCTGCGACTGCTCAAGAAGGACGCGCGGTCCGAGATCGTGCAGGCGCCGCAGATCACGGCGCTCGACCACCAGACGGCGACGATCTTCGTCGGTGAGGCCGTGCGCTACGCGCAGGCGCGCGTCGAGCAGGGCCAGGCTGGCGGTCTGTTGCTGGCGCTCGAGGAAGGCGACGAGTCGCCGGTCAGCGTCGGCTTCCAGCTGCTGACCACGCCGCACATCGTGCCCGGCACCGACAAGGTCATCATGGAGGTCATCCCGCAGCGCACCGCGCTGACGGGCACCGGCAGCACCTCGCTGGCGCCGGCGGGTTTCGACGTGTTCACCGTGGGCAGCGGCGGCCAGGAGGGCATCATCGCGCTGCCGCGCGTGTCCTCGAGCACGCTGGCGACCACCGTGCTGCTGCGCAGCGGCCAGACGGCCGTGCTCGGCGGCCTGAAGAGCAAGTCGGAGAGCGAGACGGTGACCAAGCTGCCGCTGCTCGGCGACATTCCGTTGCTCGGCTACCTGTTCAAGGGCAAGACCAAGCAGGAAGTGACCAACACGCTGCTGGTGTTCATCACGCCGCAGGTGATCCGCAGCGCGGAAGACATGGAGCAGTCGATGCAGCGTGCCCTCGAGGAACGCGTGCGCGACCACCGCTCGAGCCTGGCGCAGCAGCGCGAGGCGATCTTCGGCCGCACCAACTGACCCCCCGGTCGTTCCGGGGCGAACCGCCGGTTCCCGGTTCGTCGGGCCCGGCGACCGTGGCGACGGGCTCCGGCGTTGAGCGGCGGCCGGCGCCCCCGTATGCTGCGCCCGCTTCCTGTCGTCAGGAAGCGCGGCAGCGGCGGTTTCCGCGCACGGCGCGGGCCGCCGGGCCGTGGACCCCCCCAGGAATTGCCATGCCCGTCGCGCGCCTGCACGCCCACGCCATCCGTCCCCGGGTCGGCCGTGGCACATCGACGATGTGCAGCGAGAAGGCGCCGGCTCGGCATGGGCTCCATTCGTCGTTCTTCCCCAGGGCAGCGGATCCGGCACGGACCGCGGACGGCACCGGCGCGGCACGCGCGGCGGCCGGCCGCCGCCGCGTCGGGCCTGGCCCTCGTGGGGTCGCCGGCACGGCCGGCGACATTCTGGAAAAGGAAGTCTCTCTTGAAGCGGATGCTCATCAACGCCATCGATCCGGAGGAGAGCCGGATCGCCGTGGTGGAAGACGGCGTGTTGCAGGAACTGCACGTCGAACTGGCCAGCCGGGAGGCCTACCTCGGTAACATCTACAAGGGCAAGGTCGTCAACATCGAGCCGAGCATCGGCGCGGCGTTCGTGGCCTTCGGCGGGCGCATCAACGGCTTCCTGCACGTCTCCGACGTGCTGCCGGCCTACGGGCGGCCCGACTTCGTGCTCGACGACGTCATCGAGGGTCGGGCCCGCGTCGACGTCGACGACGGGCCGGAATCGATGCAGCAGGCCCTGGCCGACGACGAGGAAGACGCCGAGGGCGGGGACGACGGCGATGCCGTGACGCCCGACTCCAACGTCGAGGTGGCCGAGCCAGCCGGCGCCCACGAGGGCGATGCCGGCGCGGACGAAGGTGTGTTCGACACCCTGGAGCCGATCGAGCCGCAGGCGGACCCTGGGGCGGCGGGAGGCGACGAGCCGTCCGGGGACGAGCCGTCCGGCGACGAGCCGGAAGGCGACGCCGGTCGCGGTTTCGGCCACGGCGTCGACGAGCGGCCCTTGGCGATGGCGGCTGCCGGTGGCGATCCGGACGACGTGCACGCCGAGACCGACGTGCCCGAGGTTCCCCCTGGACCGGTCGCCCCGTCCGAGGCTGGCGATGCGCTGCCGGGCGAAGGCGAAGGCGGCGAGCGTCGGCCACGGCGCAACCGCCGCCGCCGCGATCGCCGCGAGGGCGGCGGCGGCGGCAGCGGCGGCGCGGAGCGGCGCCCCAGCCGGGCCCGGCCGACGATCGACCAGCTGTTGCGCAAGGGCCAGGAAGTGGTGGTGCAGATCACCAAGGAGGGCATCGGCAGCAAGGGGCCGACCCTGACCACCTACGTGTCGCTGCCCGGGCGGTGCCTCGTACTGATGCCGAGCCTGCCCAAGTGCGGCGTGTCGCGCAAGATCGAGGACGGTCGCGAGCGCAAGCGCCTGAAGCGCATCGTACGCGAGCTCGACGAGACGGGCAGCGGCGGCATCGGCTTCATCGTGCGCACCGCGGGCATCAACAAGAGCCTGCAGGACCTGCAGCGCGATCGCGACTACCTGAAGAAGATCTGGGAGATGGTGGCGCAGCGGCTCAAGCTCACCCGCGCGCCGGCGCTGCTCTACCAGGAGTCGGACCTGGTGCTGAAGGCGATGCGCGACCAGTTCACGCCCGACATCGCCGACGTGGTCGTCGACAGCGAGGACGTGTTCCTGCGCATCCGCGACTTCGCCGACAAGCTGATGCCGCACATGGCGGACCGCATCAAGCAGCACTCGCTGACGACGCCGCTGTTCCACCACTTCGGCATCGAGAAGGAGGTCGAGGCGCTCTACCAGCCGAAGGTCGATCTGCCGAACGGCGCCTCGATCGTGATCGACCAGGCCGAGGCGCTGGTGGCGATCGACGTGAACTCCGGCAAGTACAAGGCCGGCGGCGACACGGACGAGACCGCCTACCGGACCAACCTCGACGCGATCCCGGAGATCGTGCGCCAGCTGCGGCTGCGCGACCTCGGCGGCCTGATCATCATCGACTTCATCGACATGTCGCACGAGAAGCATCGTCGCGGCGTCGAGAAGCGGCTGATCGACGCGCTGCGCGGCGACCGGGCCCGCATCAAGGTCGGGCGGATCAGTCCGTTCGGCATGCTGGAGATCACGCGGCAGCGCGTCGGCCCAGGCCTCAAG
Source organism: Planctomycetota bacterium (assembly GCA_019636245.1). GTDB lineage: Bacteria > Planctomycetota > UBA1135 > UBA1135 > UBA2386 > JAEUHS01. The sequence goes on from JAHBXX010000006.1 coordinate 133,973, forward strand.
CGCACGGTGTTCATGCAATGCCCGCACTGCAAGGGGGCGGGCTGGTCGCGCACCGTGCAGTCGAAGGCGTTGTCGGTGCTGCGCGAGATCCGGGCGCTGCTCAACCTGAAGGGCTTCTCCCTGGTGCAGGTGTTCGCCGCGCCGGCGGTCACCGACTACCTCGTCAACTACAAGCGGCGGGCGACGCTCGAGTTGGAGGACGCGGTCGGCAAGTCGGTGGTGTTCCGGCCGGAACCGAGCTACCCGATCGACGTCGTGCACTACCGGTTCATGACCGGGGATGGGCAGGAGGCGCGGATCGCGATCCCGGCCGGCCTCGGCGTCAAGGCCTGAGGCCAGGGGGTGGGTGGGGTGGGAGGCTTGAAACGATGCCGACGGTCGGTATCGTCCCCTCCCCCTCCAACCCGACCCCGACCATGTACGCCGTCGTCGACGATCGCAACCAGCAATACCGGGTCCAGCCCGGCGACCGGATCCAGATCCACCTCCGTACCGGCGTCAGCGAGGGCGACTCCCTGACCTTCGACAAGGTCTGCCTGATCGGCGGCGAGGGTGCCGGCAGGATCGGCACGCCGCACGTCGCCGGGGCCTCGGTCACCGCGAAGGTCGTGCGCCAGCTGAAGGGGCCGAAGGTCGTGATCGGCAAGTTCCGCAAGCGCAAGAACAGCCGGCGGCGCACCGGCTTCCGCGCCCAGTACACGGTCGTTCAGATCGAATCGATCAACGGCTAGCCACAGCGAGAGACACCCATGGCTCACAAGAAGGGACAGGGCTCGACCCAGAACGGCCGCGACAGCAACCCGCAGTACCGCGGGGTCAAGGCCTACGGCGGCCAGCACGTCACGTCGGGCACGATCCTCGTCCGCCAGGTCGGCACGAAGTTCCATCCAGGTCGCAACGTGCGCCGCGGCGGCGACGACACGCTGTTCGCGGTCGCGGCCGGCGTGGTGCGCTTCCAGTCGAACCGCAAGATCCACGTCGACCCCGTCGAGGCGAGCTGAGGCCGCGACCGCCGCGCGGCAGCGGCGGGCTGCGTCGGCGGTGAGGTGCGATGTTCGTCGACGAGCTGGAGATCTCGGTGCGCGCCGGCAAGGGTGGCGACGGCTGCGTGTCGTTCTTGCGCGACAAGCGCACCCTGCGCGGTGGGCCCAACGGCGGTGACGGCGGTGACGGCGGCGACGTCGTGCTGCTGCCGACGACGCACTGCAACACGCTGTTCCATCTGACGGGGCGCGCCGAGTTCATCGCCGCCAACGGTGGCCAGGGGCTGGCGAAGAACTGCGGCGGCAAGGACGCGGCCGACCTCGTCATCGAGGTCCCCGTCGGCACGATGGTGCTCGACGCCGAGCGCGGCAACGTGCTGCAGGACCTGGACACCCCCGACCGGCCCTGGGTGCTCGCGCGGGGCGGCCACGGCGGCCGGGGCAACACCCACTTCGCCACCGCCACGCACCGCACGCCGCGCACCGCCGAGCGGGGCAAGCCGGGCGAGGCTCGTCGCGTGCTGCTCAGCCTCAAGTTGATCGCCGACGTCGGGCTGCTCGGCCTGCCGAACGCCGGCAAGTCGACGCTGCTGGCGACCCTGACCAGGGCACGGCCCAAGATCGCCGGCTACCCGTTCACCACGCTGGAGCCGATGCTCGGCATCGCCCAGGGCCCCGGCGAGGCCACGTTCGTGCTGGCCGACATCCCCGGCCTGATCGAGGGCGCCAGCCACGGCAAGGGGTTGGGCGACAAGTTCCTGAAGCACGTCGAGCGGACCCGCATGCTGCTCCATCTCGTCGATTGCGGCGACCTGCCGCTGCGGCCGCCGGAACAGGCCTGGCGCATCGTGCGCGACGAACTCGCGCAACACTCCTCGGCGCTGGCCGAGCGGCCGACCCTCGTCGTCGCGACCAAGGTCGAGGACGAGGCGGCAGGCGAGCGCGCGCAGGCGCTGGCGACGGCCATCGGCGCCCCGGTCCTGCAGGTGAGCAGCGCCACCGGTGCGGGCCTGCGCGAACTCGTGCTCGCGGTGTGGTCGATGCTGTCGGCCCTTCCGCGTCCGGCGACGAGTTGAGCGACGGCGCCTGGAGGCGGAGCGCCGCGGCTGCCGATAGACGCCGCGGAGGACTTGCCGTGACCAGCGAGAACGTGGGCTCCAGCCCGACCGTCGCCAGCCGCATGCCGAAGCTGCGCGATTTCCTGCGCATCATGGTCAAGGAGAACGCCTCCGACCTGGTCCTGAAGACCAACGGTTGTCCGGCGGTGCGTGTCGCCGGCGTCATCCGGTTCCTCGGCGACCAGCCGCTGCCCGGCGAGCTGATGCGCGGCTACCTCGACGAGGTGCTCAGCGAGCACGGCAGGCGCGAGTTCGAGGAGGCAGGCGCCTCCGACACCGCGGTGGCGATCCCCGGCGTCGGCCGCTTCCGCTGCAACGCCTTCCATCAGTGCGGCGAGGTCGGCTTCGTCTTCCGCGCCATCAAGGGCGAGATTCCGTCCTTCAAGGACCTGAACCTGCCCGTCGAGCCGCTGAAGCGGCTGGCGTCGCTGAAGCGCGGTCTCGTGCTCGCGACCGGCATCGCCGGTTCGGGCAAGTCGACGACGCTGGCGTCGATGATCGAGTACGTCAACCGCACGATGAACAAGCACATCATCACGATCGAGGACCCGATCGAATTCCGCTTCGAGGACAAGCGGTCGATCGTGAACCAGCGTGAGGTGGGCGTCGACGTCGTCGACTTCGCCTCGGCCCTGCGCCAGGCGGTCCGGCAGTCGCCCGACGTGATCCTGATCGGCGAGATGCGCGACGCCGAGACGGTGTCGGCGGCGATCCAGGCGGCGGAAACCGGGCACCTCGTGTTCTCGACGCTGCACACGGTCAACGCAGTGCAGACCGTGGAGCGCATCATCACCTTCTTCCCGCCGCACCAGCACGAACTGGTGCGCCTGCAGCTGGCGCTGAACCTCGCCGGCGTCTGCTCGCTGCGCCTGATCAAGAACAAGGACGGCAGCGCGCAGGTCCCGGCGGTGGAGCTGCTGATCAACACGCCGACGGTGCGCGAGCTGCTCGAGCAGGGGCAGACGCGCATGCTGCCGAAGGCGCTGACCGAGGGCAGCTACTACGGCACGATGACGTTCAACCAGTCGCTGATCCGGCTGTTCCAGGCGGGCAACATCAGCCTCGAGGACGCGCTGGCGTCGTCGGACAACCCCGACGAACTGAAGATGCAGATGCGCGGCATCACGCAGGGCGCGAACACGCGTCCGACCGGCGTCTGAGCCGCTTCGGCCCGCGCGTGCAGACGGCGCCGGGCTCCGCTACGTTGCGCCGGCCATGGACCGGCTGCGCACCTTCGGCATCGTCGCGCACATCGACGCCGGCAAGACGACGTTGACCGAGCGCATCCTCTACGACGCCGGGGCGCAGTCGTGGCTCGGCAGCGTCGACGAGGGCACGGCGACGATGGACTGGATGCCGGCGGAACGCCGGCGCGGCATCTCGATCGCGGCCGCGGCGACGCGCGTCGACTGGGGGGAGCATGTGCTGCAGGTGGTCGACACGCCGGGGCACGTCGATTTCGTCGCCGAGGTCGAGCGCTGCCTGCACGTGCTGGACGGCGTGGTCGTGCTGGTCGACGGGGTGCGCGGCGTCGAATCGCAGACGGAGGCGGTATGGCACCAGGCGAACGCCCGCGGCCTGCCCCGTCTCGTGTTCGTCAACAAGCTCGACCGGGCCGGTGCCGACTTCGACGCCGTGGTCGCCGAGCTGGAGGAGCGATTGGAGTGCCGGGCCCTGCCGATCGTGGTGCCGCTGCACGATGCGGCCGGGCGGTTCGCCGGGCTGGCCGACGCCTGCTCGGGCGCGGTGCAGTGGTTCGAGGGGCGCCCCGAACCGGAGCTGGCGGTGCGCCTCCAGCAGCGGCTGTCGGCGGCCACCGAGCGGGTCGTCGATGCGGCGGCTTTCGCCGACGAGCACGTGCTGGCGGACGCCGTCGCCGGACGGCCGATCCCCGGCGATCGCCTGCGGGCCGCCTTGCGCGGGCCGTTCCTCGACGGCCGGCTCGTGCCCGTGCTGTGCGGGGCAGCGCTGTGGAATCGCGGCGTCGACTGGCTGCTGGACGCCGTGGTGCACTTCCTGCCGTCGCTGCGCGAACTGCCGCGGCGGGGACTCTGGTCGGTGGCCGATGCGGGGGATCCGGCGGCGCCGTTCTGCGGCATGGTGTTCAAGGTGCAGCACCAGGTCGAGGTGTGGAACTTCGTGCGCGTGGTGCGCGGCCGGCTGGAGCGGGGGGGCGCCTGGTGCGCGGCGGCGCGGCCCGGGTCGGTTCGCACCTGCGCCGAGTTGTGGCTGGTGCAGGCCGACCGCCACGTCGACGCGCTGGCCGCCGTTCCCGGCGAGATCGTCGTGTTGCCGGGGGAGCTGGGGCTGCGCACCGGCGACACGGTGTGCGATCCGCGGCATCCGGTCGCCCTGCCGGTGCCGCGCTTCCCGACGCCGGTGCTGGCCGTGACCTTCGAACCGGAGCGGGCCGAGGACGCGCCCCGCATCCTCGCCGCCCTGCGGGAACTCGAGGTCGACGATCCCACCCTGCGCGTCGACCACGTCCCGGCCGGCATCGTCGTCCGGGGCATGGGGGAACTGCACCTGGACATCGTCGCCGACCTCGTGCGCGAGCGGACGGGCACCTCGTTCCAGCTCTCTCCGCCCCAGGTCGATCGACGCGAGACCGTGCAGGGGGCGGGGGTCGGCGAGGCAGAGGTCCGGGCCCTGGTTGCCGGCCGCGAGCGGGTGGCCCGGTGCCAGGTCGCGGTGACCCCCCAGGGGCCGCCCGACCGGCCGGCCGAGGTCGTCGATGCCGCCGGGGCGGTCGCCGCTGCCGACGAACTGCGTGCCAGGGCCGAGACCGGTTCGCGCGTCGGACCGCTGTTCGGCGTGCGGATCGAGCTCCAGGCTGCCGAGGCCAGCCCCGAGGCCGGGGAGGCATTGCTGCAGCAGGCGGCGGCCAAGGCGTTGGCGGCGGCGCTGTCGGCGGGGGAGATCGCCGAACTCGAGCCCTGGGTGGGGATCGAGGTCTGGTGCCCGGAGGCGGCGGCGAACGCCGTGCTCGCGGACCTTGCGGCGCGCGGGGTCAGCGTGACGGGCGTCGCTTCGGGGCGACTGGGCGCGCGCCTGACCGGTGCGGCCGCGATGGCGCGTATGTTGGGCTACGTTACCCGGTTGCGCTCGATGACCCGCGGCAAGGGGCAGTTGTCGATGCAGCCGCTGGGGTTCCGTGCGGCGCGCAACGGCCGTGTCGGCGGCTGACCGGCCGCGGCCGAGCCGCCGAAAATGGCGTTGTGCGCGCTTGACGCAGCGGGAGCAGGTGGATACCCTCTGCGGCCCGGTTGCGCTCCAGGGAGCACATCGATCGATGTAACCCCTCGCCGTGCAACGGGTTGCGCTGAAATCCCCAGTTCAGCGCACGCGCTCCGTCGAGCTGCCCGCCCTGGGCTCCACGGGTCGACTGCCGGGGCACACGAGCCATGCAAGAGCGAATCCAGATCCGGATGGAGGCCTACGACCACGAGGCCTTGGACCAAGCGGCGCTCGACATCGTCGAGACCAGCAAGCGCACCGGCGCGCGCATCGCGGGCCCGGTGCCGCTGCCGACGCGCATCGAACGCTACACGGTTCTGCGCAGCCCGCACATCGACAAGAAGAGCCGCGAGCAGTTCGAGATCCGCACCCACAAGCGGCTGATCTACATCTCCGAGCCGACCACGAAGACCGTGGATGCGCTCAGCAAGCTGAACATGCCGGCGGGAGTCGACATCCGCATCAAGGCATGCTGAGGAGCCGGCTGCGCGCGGCGCCTCTCGAGGTGCCCGGCAGCTGAGGCCACCGACACCCAACCAACCAAGAGCGCAGTCGAACATGGTCGAGGTCAAGGTCTTCGAGGGTGGCGCCGTCAAGTCCAAGGACGTCGACGTGCTCGCCTACGGTTCGCGTGTCCTGGGGCGGACGCTCAAGGACGCGATCGTGATGTACGAGGCCAACGCGCGGGCTGGCACCGTGCAGGCCCGCACGCGCAGCATGGTGCACGGCGGCAACAAGAAGCTGTGGCGCCAGAAGCACACCGGCCGCGCGCGCATGGGCACCACCAAGTCGCCGCTCTGGCGTGGCGGTGGGCGCATCCATCCCCCGGAGCCGCGCGACCACGCCTATGCGATGCCGAAGAAGGCGCGGCGGGTCGCGTTGCGCAATGCCCTCTACACCAAGTTCCGCGATGGGGAGGTGGCGATCGCCGACGGTTGGCCGGGCGATCGGCCGAACACCAAGGCGGCATTCGGCATCCTCGACAAGCTGGGCATGGCGCGCAGCGCCACGGTCGTGACCACCGGCGTCGACCGCAACCTGTGCCTGTCGCTGCGCAACGTGCCGCTCGTGGACGTGCGCACCCTCGACGACCTCAACGCACGCCAGGTCCTGCTGCGCCGCTACCTGGTGCTGACGCCGGCGGCGTTCGCCGAGCTCGAGCAGCGCTTCGCCCGGAAGGAGTCCTGACCGTGGCCAATCCCAACCAGTACTACGACGTCGTCCGGCGGCCGTTGATCACCGAGAAGTCCTCGAAGCTGCAGGGGCTGCGCAACCAGTTCCGCTTCGAGGTCGCGCCCTCGGCCAACAAGTCCGAGGTCAAGAAGGCGATCGAGACCCTGTTCTCGGTGAAGGTCGTGAAGGTCAACGTGATCCGCATGCCCACGAAGTCGCGGCGCATGTTCGGCCGCCCAGGCCAGACGCGTCCCTGGAAGAAGGCCGTCGTGACGCTGCGTGCCGGCGACACGATCGACGTCTCGTAGCCGAATCTCGAGCTGCCCACACCGAGGTCTCCCCGATGCCCGTCAAGGTCTACAAGCCCACCTCCGCTGGCCGACGCAACTCGTCGGTGCTCGACTTCTCCCATCTGACCCCAGGCAGGAAGCGGGAGAAGAGCCTGTGCGAGCGGCTGTCCGATCGCACCGGCCGGAACGCGCTGGGCCACATCACCAGCCGCTTCCGCGGCGGGGGCGCGCGCCGCATCTACCGCAAGGTCGACTTCCGCCGCGACAAGGACGGCGTGCCGGCCGTCGTTGCGGCGATCGAGTACGACCCCAACCGCACCGCCGACATCGCCTTGCTGCACTACGCGGATGGCGAGAAGCGCTACATCCTGGCGCCGAAGGGGCTCACGGTCGGCATGAAGGTGCTGTCCGGCGAGCGGTGCGAGCCCGACGTCGGCAACGCGATGGCCCTCGAGTCGATCCCGCTCGGTCTGCAGGTCCACAACGTCGAGTTGCAGCCCGGCCGCGGCGGCCAGATCGCCCGCGCCGCCGGTCGCTCCTGCCAGTTGATGGCCCGTGACGGCAGCCACGCGGTGCTGGTGATGCCGTCCGGCGAGATGCGCAAAGTGGACATCCGTTGCCGGGCGACGATCGGCGAGGTCGGCAATGCCGACTGGCAGAACGTGCGCTGGGGCAAGGCCGGCCGTGTGCGCCACCTCGGTCGCCGGCCGCACAACCGCGGCACCGCGCAGAATCCCGTCACGCACCCCATGGGCGGTGGCGAGGGTCGCACCGGTGGTGGCCGCCATCCCTGCTCGCCGACCGGCAAGCTGGCGAAGGGCGGCAAGACGCGCCGCGGCAAGGCGCGCAGCAACCAATACATCCTGCGCCGGCGGCCGCCGGGCAAGCACGTCGCCGTCGGCAGCGGCAGCTAGTCAGGAGCACATCGATGAGTCGCAGCATCACCAAGGGTCCCTTCGTCCACCCCAGCCTGTTGAAGAAGGTCGAGGCGTTGAACAAGAAGGGAGCCAAGGACCCGATCCAGACCTGGGCGCGGGCCAGCGTCATCCTGCCCGACTTCGTCGGCCACACGTTCAACGTGCACAACGGCCGCGTCTTCCTGAAGGTCTACGTCACCGAGGACATGGTCGGTCACCGGCTCGGCGAGTTCGCGCCGACGCGCACCTTCCGTGGGCACTCGACGAAGAAGGAGGCGACCGCATGAACTTCGAAGTCCGTGCCGTGCACCGCGGCGCCCGCATGGGCGTCTACAAGGCGCGTCGCATCCTGGCGCTGATCCGTGGCCGGCCGGTGAGCGCCGCGCTCGACGAGCTGCGCCACGACCGTCACCGGGCGTCTCGGGCCGTCTACAAGGTGCTTGCCTCCGCCGTCGCGAACGCGCTGCAGAATCCAGCCGTGCGCGCCAACCGCCTGGTGGTCTCGCGGACCTGGGCCCAGGACGGACCGCTGCTGCCCGGCGGCATGCGCATGCGACCGGGGCCGCAGGGGCGGGCGATGCCGATCAAGCGCCGCACGTGCCACATCCACGTCTACGTGGCGGACCCGCAGGTCGCGGGCAGCCAGGCGGATGGGGGCGAGGAGTAACCCATGGGCCAGAAAATCCATCCGACCGGCTTCCGCATCGCGGTGACCGAGCCTTGGCGTTCGCGTTGGTACGCCAACAAGAAGGACTTCGCGAAGAACCTGATCGAGGACCAGAAGATCCGCCGCTTCATCAAGAAGGAGTGGCAGTTCGCCGCGATCCCGAAGGTCGAGATCGAGCGCACCGGCGAGCTGGTCACGGTCTTCGTGCACACCGCCCGTCCGGGCGTGCTGATCGGCAAGAAGGGCACCAAGGTCGACGAGTTCCGGCAGGAGCTCGAGAAGCTGACCGGCAAACCGGTGCGGATGAAGATCATCGAGATCCACCGCCCGGAGATGGAGGCGAACCTGGTCGCGGAGGCGGTTGCCGAGCAGCTCGGCAAGCGCATCAACTACCGCCGGGCGCTCAAGAAGGTCGCCGACACGTCGATGGCGGCCGGTGCCAAGGGCATCAAGATCCGCGTTGCGGGCCGCCTGCAGGGCGCGGAGATGTCGCGCGTCGGCAACTTCCGCCGTGGGCGCGTGCCCTGCGGGACGCTGCGGGCGCAGGTCGACTACGGTTTCGCCGTGTGCCCGACCAAGTACGGGACGCTCGGCTGCAAGGTCTGGATCTTCAAGGGCGAGTACGGGCCCGGCGAGACCACCAAGGGTCTCTTGCCCGTGCGCGCCGCCAGCGACCGCCCGGTCGGGTGATCTTCCCTCCGCGAGCCAACTGAGGAATTGCCATGTTGATGCCCAAGAGAACCAAGTGGCGCAAGCAGATGCGCGGTCGCATCCGCGGCGAGGCCACGCGCGGCAACGAAGTCAGCTTCGGCGAGTTCGGCTTGCAGGCGCTCGAGCCCGGCTGGCTGTCGGCCCGCGTGATCGAGGCTGGCCGCGTGGCGGCCAACCGCGGCGCCCCGGAAGGCAAGCTGTGGATCCGCGTGTTCCCGCACAAGTCGGTCTCCAAGAAGCCGGCCGAGACGCGCATGGGCACGGGCAAGGGCGACGTGGAGTTCTGGGCCGCAATCGTCAAGTCCGGCACCGTGATCTACGAGCTGGACGGCGTCACCGAGGAGGCAGCGAAGCGGGCCTTCAACCGCGTCGCCCACAAGCTGCCCATCAAGGTGCGCATGGTGCGCCGCCGCCACAGCTGAGCCAGCCACCGAGGAAACGACCATGAAGAAGGCGATCGAGGACATCCGCGGGCAGGACAGCACCGAGCTGAAGGCCAAGCTGAGCGACCTGCGCAAGGAACAGTTCAAGCTGCGCTTCCACGGTTCGGCCGAGGAGGTGGCGCGCACCACGCGCCACCGCGAGGTGCGCCGGACGATCGCCCGCATCCTGATGGTGCTCGGCGAGCGCGAGGCCGCCGGCAAGCAGTGAACCATCCAGCGACGACGACCCTACGAACGACGAGCCATCGATGAGCACGAACCAGGCGAACAGTGGCGAGACCGCGACGCCGCGCAGCCAGCGCAAGCTGGTCCGCGGCACCGTGGTCTCCAACAAGATGCAGAAGACGCTCGTGGTGCAGGTGGAGCGCAAGGTCCGCCACCCGGTCTACGAGAAGTTCGTCTCGCGGCGCACCAAGCTCTACGCCCACGACGAGAAGAGCGAGGCCGGCATGGGCGACGTCGTCGAGATCTGCCAGACCCGTCCGCTGAGCAAGACCAAGTGCTGGCGCCTCGTGCGGATCGTCCAGAAGGCCGCCCAGTGAAGGCCACCCAGTGATCGAGGCCGACCGGACCCACCCGCGCGCGAACCGCCAGGCGATCCCCGCCGGCTGCTGAGCCAGGAGAACCCAGATGATCCAAGAGATGTCGATGCTGGACGTTGCCGACAACACCGGCGCCAAGCGCGCGATGTGCGTGAAGGTGCTCGGCGGCAGCGGTCGTCGCTATGCGTCGGTCGGCGATGTCGTGATCGCCGTGGTCAAGAAGGCCCTGCCGACCGGCGAGGTCAAGGAGCACGAGGTCGTCAAGGGCGTGGTCGTCCGCACGGCCAAGCCGGTGCGTCGCTCCGATGGGTCCTACATCCGCTTCGACCGCAACGCCCTGGTCGTGATCGACAAGGAGGGCAACCCGCGCGGCACGCGCATCTTCGGCGCCGTCGCCCGCGAGCTGCGCGACCGCAACTTCATGAAGATCGTCTCGCTCGCGGAGGAGGTGGTCTGATGCTCACCAACAAGCCGAAGCCCCGTCGCCGTCCGCTGCACGTCAAGAAGGGCGACAAGGTCGTTGTGACGACCGGTCAGTACAAGTCGAACGAGCCGCGCGAGGTCCTCCGCGTCGACGCCGACAGTGGCCGGGTGATCGTCCAGGGCGTCAACCTGCGCTGGAAGCACCAGCGCCGTTCGCAGCAGAACCCGAAGGGCGGGCGTGTCCAGATGGAGCAGCCCATCGACGCGAGCAACGTGCTGCTGTTCAGCGCCAAGCTCGGCAAGGGCACGCGGACGAAGATCCAGATCGTCGACGGCAAGAAGCGACGCATCGGCGTCGCCTGCGGTACCCAGTTCGACTGAACGACCCGATCGCCCAACAGCAATCCACCATGAGCACTGCCACCCAGACCCCGAAGACCTTGCCGCGACGGTTGCAGACCTATCGCGAGAAGGTCGTGCCGGCGTTGACCAAGGAGTTCGGCTACCCGAACCCGATGATGGTGCCCCGGTTGTCGAAGATCGTCGTCAACATGGGCGTCGGCAAGGCGGTCGAGAACAAGAACCGCCTGGAGGCGGCGAATAAGGACCTCACCGCCATCACCGGCCAGAAGCCGCTGGTGCGCAAGGCGCGCGGCGCCGTGTCGGGCTTCAAGCTGCGCGAGGGCTACGCCATCGGCGTCGCCGTGACGCTGCGCGGCTCGCGCATGTGGGAGTTCCTCGACCGGCTGATCTCGCTCGCCGTGCCGCGCATCCGCGACTTCCGCGGCCTGCCGACGAAGCTCGACGGGCGTGGCAACTACACCATGGGTCTCTCGGAGCAGAGCGTGTTCCCGGAGATCCAGCTCGACAAGGTCGAGTTCGTCCAGGGCATGGACATCACCTTCGTGACCACGGCGCCGACCGACAAGGAAGGCCTGGCGCTGCTGACCCACCTGGGCATGCCCTTCCGCAAGTGAACCCCCACCGACTCCAGAGAACCGACTCCCCCGTTCCCGGGTACTGACACCGATCAACCATGGCCAAGAAGTGCTTGAGGGTCAAACAGCAGCAGAAGCCGAAGTTCTCGACTCGGCGCTACAACCGCTGCCAGCTCTGTGGACGGGCGCGGGCGTACTACCGCAAGTTCGGCATCTGCCGGTGCTGCTTCCGACTTCTGGCACTGCAGGGAGAGATCCCCGGCGTGCGCAAGGCTTCGTGGTAGGAGATCGACAGCCATGATGACCGATCCGATTGCTGACATGCTGACGCGCATGCGGAACGCGCTGATGAGCGGCGCGAGCCACTGCGTGGTCCCTGGCAGCCGCCTCAAGGTGGCGATCCTCGATGCGATGAAGCGCGAGGGTTTCATCGACGCCTACGAGGTCGCCAGCGAAGGCGTGCGTTCCGCCATCCGCATCTCGTTCCGGTTCGGGCCGGACGGGGAACGGGTGATCTCCTCGCTGGCGCGATTCAGCAAGCCCGGCTGCCGTCGCTACCGCGGCTGCAACGATCTGCCCAAGGTCCGGGGCGGACTCGGCATCGCGGTGGTTTCCACCAACCAGGGCGTGCTGTCCGACCGCGAGTGCCGGCAGCGCCGCGTCGGCGGCGAGGTCCTCTGCACCGTCGACTGATCCACCGGAGCTGCCATGTCGAGAATCGGCAAGAAACCAATCGAGCTGCCCAAGGGTGTGACCGTCCAGGTCGACCGGGGCGCCATCTCCGTCAAGGGCCAGAAGGGCGAGCTGAAGCTCCCCTCCAAGCCCGGTGTCGACGTCAAGCTCGAGGGTGCGACCCTGACCGTGCTGGCGACCGACGCCGAGCGCCAGACCCGTGCCTTGCAGGGCACGACGCGCGCCCTGCTCGCCAACATGATCGAGGGCGTCTCGAAGGGCTACGAGAAGAAGCTCGAGATCGCCGGCGTCGGTTACGAGGCCGCGCTCGAGGGCAAGGTCCTGGTGTTGAAGCTGGGGTTCAACCGGCCGGTGCGGTTCCCCGTGCCCTCGACGGTGACCATCGAGGTGCCCAATCCGACGACCCTGCTCGTCAAGGGCATCGACAACCAGCAGGTCGGCACGGTCGCCGCGGCGATCCGCAAGCTGCGCAAGCCGGAGCCCTACAAGGGCAAGGGCATCAAGTACAGCGGCGAGGTCATCAAGCGGAAGGCCGGCAAGGCGTTCGCATCGGGTGGTGGTGGCTAACGGCAATGTTGGTTCCGGCGGCTCCATCGACGGGGCGCCGGGCCAGAGGACGACAGCAGCATGACTTCGACGTTCCAGAAGCATCAACGGCGACGCGGCAAGGCGATCTCGGTTCGCCGGCACCTGCGCCAGGTCTCCGGTCGGCCGCGCCTGTCGGTGCACCGCAGCCTCACCAACATCTCGGCGCAGATCATCGACGACCTGCGGGGCCACACCCTGGTCGCCGCTTCCTCGCTCGAGAAGGAAGTGCGCGGCGCGATCCAGGGCATGCGCAAGACGGACATCGCCAAGAAGGTCGGCGCCCTGGTGGCCGAGCGCGCCAAGCGCGCCGGCGTGGCCAAGGTCGCCTTCGACCGCGGCGCCTACAAGTACCACGGTCGCGTCAAGGCCCTGGCCGACGCCGCGCGCGAGGCCGGACTGGAGTTCTGACAGGGTTCGATCCATGGCAAAAGGCAAGTACCAACTGATCCCGATCGACGAGGCCCTGTCGGCGGACGTCGAGGACGACGTCGTCGCGATCAACCGGTCGGCGGCGGTGGTCAAGGGCGGCCGGCGGTTCTCGTTCAGCGCGCTCAGCGTCGTCGGCAACCGCAACGGCTTGGTCGGCATCGGCTACGGCAAGGGCCGCGAGGTGCCGGGGGCGATCGAGAAGTCCGTCAAGGACGCGCGCAAGCAGATCATGCGCGTGGTCCGCAACGGCACGACGATCCCGCACGCGACCGAGGGCTGGTTCGGCGCGACGAAGGTCCGCCTGCTGCCCGCGGCGCCCGGCACCGGCATCATCGCCGGCAAGGCGGTGCGCAAGGTGCTCGAGCGCGCCGGCATCACGGACATCCTGACCAAGAACTACGGCTCGACGAACGCACTCAACGTCGTCAAGGCCACGATGATCGCCCTCAGCAAGCTGCGCAGCCGGGAAGAGACGGCGGCGCTGCGCGGAGTATCCCTCGAATGAACCTCGCCGAAGCGAAGGCCCTTGGCCTGAAGTTCCCCGAACGCAAGCGTGTCGGCCGCGGTGTCGGCTCCGGCCTCGGCAAGACGTCGGGGCGAGGCCACAAGGGCGCCAAGGCCCGGTCCGGTTGGTCGCGCCGCATCGGCTGGGAGGGTGGCCAGATGCCGCTCTACCGCCGGTTGCCGAAGCGCGGCTTCAACAACAAGAACTTCGAGAAGGTCTACACCGTCGTCAACGTCAGCGACCTCGACGCTTTCGACGCGGGCGCCGTCGTCGACCTGCAGGCGGTCCTGGCAAAGGGTCTGACGTCGAAGGAGAAGCACTCGGACCTGTTCAAGGTGCTGGGCGACGGCGAGGTGACCAAGGCGGTGACCGTCAAGGTCGATGCCATCACGCAGACGGCGCGGGCCAAGATCGAACGCGCGGGTGGGCAGGTGCAGATGATCGAACGGCGCCCGCGCCGGCCGAAGTTCGTCGCCAAGGACGGCACCAAGCGCACCCCCGGCACGCCGCGGCGTCGCTGATCGTCCTGCCATGAACCTCTCCCTCGGCAACCTGTTCAAGATCCCGGAGATCAGGAACAAGATCCTGATCACCCTGGGGCTGCTGCTGGTCTATCGGATCGGCTTCTTCATCCCGTTGCCGGGCGTGGACACGGCCGAGGCCCTGCGCCAGACGAAGAACTTGGGCGCGCTCGGACAGCTGTTCGGGATGATGAACGTGCTGACCGGGGGTTCGCTGCAGAGCGCGACGCTGTTCTCGCTCGGCGTGATGCCCTACATCTCGGCGAGCATCATCTTCAGCCTGCTGACGAAGGCGGTCCCGGCGCTCGAGAAGATCGCCAAGGAGGGCCAGAGCGGGCAGCGCAAGATCAACCAGTACACCCGCCTCGCCACGGTGGGAATCTGCCTGGTCCAGTCCTGGTTCGTGATCTTCGGCCCGCTCGGCGCCGATGGCAGCCGGCTGTTGCAGGCCGGAGTGCGCGAGTGGTTCGGCCTCTACTGCATCGTCGTCATGGTCGCCCTGACGGCCGGCACCATGTTCGTGATGTGGCTCGGCGAGCAGATCACCGAACACGGCATCGGCAACGGCATCTCGCTGATCATCATGGCGGGCATCGTCGCCAACCTCTACCCGGCGCTCGGCACCTACTTCGAGTACGGCATGGACCGCGAGGCCTGGCAGAGCCTGCTGATGTTCCTCGGCGCATGGGGGCTGGCGGTGGTGGTGGTCGTCTACATGACGAAGGCCCAGCGCCGCATCCCGATCCAGCAGGCCAAGCACACCCGCGGCCGTCGCGTCTACGGCGGGCAGCGGCACTTCCTGCCCTTCAAGGTGAACCAGGCCGGCGTCATGCCGATCATCTTCGGCTCGGCGTTGCTGGTGATCCCGGCGATGGTGGGCAAGGCGCTCGGGTGGACGTGGCTCGAGACCTCGTTCGGCGGCCAGCGCGGCTTCTGGTTCGTGCTCTGCTACACGGCGCTGATCTTCTTCTTCTCGTTCTTCTGGACATCGATGATGTTCCAGCCGAACGAGATCGCCAACAACCTCAAGGAAGGCGGCTCGTTCATCCCCGGGATCCGGCCGGGCAAGCCGACCGCGCAGTTCCTCGAGCAGACGATGGTCCGCATCACCATCGCCGGCGCGGCGTTCCTCGCGGTGGTGGCGGTGTTGCCGTCCTTCTTCGGCCACCGCGGCGGCGGCATGGACCAGGTGCTGCTCTACTTCATGTCCGGCACCTCGATCCTGATCGTGGTCAGCGTGGCGCTCGACATGGTCGAGAAGCTCAACGCGATGCTGGTGATGCGCAACTACGAGGGCTTCCTCGAGGAAGGGCACGCCGGCCAACGTGGTGCCGGCGCAGGGTCCCCGGCGGCCGGCGGCTGGGGTCGCCGTTCCTCCTGAATGGTCATGGCCGTCTCCTTGCAGGCACGCTGTGTGTTCCTCGGCGCCCCCGGTGCGGGCAAGGGGACCCAGGCCAAGCGCGTGGCGGCGGCCGCCTCGGTGGCGCACATCTCGACCGGCGACATGCTCCGCCAGGAAGTCGCCGCCGGAACTCCGCTCGGCCGTGCCGCCAAGGAGTTCATGGACGCGGGCAAGCTGGTGCCCGACGAAGTCATCATCAGCATGGTCCAGGAGCGGATCCGGCAGCCAGACGCCCGGGCAGCGTGGATCCTCGATGGCTTCCCGCGTACACTGCCGCAGGCGGAGGCGTTGGATCGGAATCTGCCGCGCGAGGCGGCCCTGACCCACGTGATCTACTTCGCGGTACCGGAGGCAGCGCTCGTCGGCCGTTTGTCGGGCCGGCGCAGCTGCTCCCGGTGCGGAGCCATCTGGCACGTCGAGCACCAGCCGACGCGCCGCGAAGGCATCTGTGATCGTTGCGACGGCGAGCTGTTGCAGCGTTCCGACGATCGCCCCGAGGCGATCGGCAAGCGCCTCGAGGTGTATCGGTCGCAGACGGCGCCGCTCCTGGCGTACTACCGCGACCACCAAGTGTTGCGGGAGGTCGATGCGAATCGGCCGCCCGATGTCGTCTACCAGGAGTTGCTGAAGCTGATGCAATGAGACCAGAGCGTGAACGGACCACGGGTCGCCCGATGGACGACCACCCGGCGGCAGGCCTGCGCGCGGTGGTGGTCGCGAATCTGGCGAACGGGTTGTGCCGGCTGAGGCTGGCCGACGGTCGCGAGGTCGTGGCGCACACGGCGCTGGAGCTCAGGAAGGCGATCAAGCGCCTGCTGCCTGGAGATCCGGTGCTCGTCGAGTTGTCGCCCTTCGATCCCAGCCGCGCACGCATCTGCAGGACGATCCAGTCACCACGCCACAGCGAACAGCCGACCCCGCCCTAGAACCCATTCCCACCGCCAAGTCGACTTGGCAGCCCCTAGATCCCTCCCTGTTGAACGGAGAACTGTCGTGAAGGTCCGAGCCAGCGTCCGCCGCATCTGCGAGCACTGCAAGGTCGTCAGGCGGCGCGGTGTGGTGCGCGTCATCTGCACCAATCCCCGCCACAAGCAACGCCAAGGCAAGTAGCGCCAGCCCTCCCGAACCGCACCATCACCATGCCCCGTCTACTCGGCGTCGACATCCCCAACGAGAAGCGCATCGAGATCGCGCTCCAGTACATCTACGGCGTCGGCCCGACGCTGGCCCGCAAGGTCCTCAAGGAACTGGCGATCGACGGCAGCGTGCGCGCCAAGGACCTCAAGGACGACGAGGTGGCCAACATCGCCAGCTACCTGGAGAAGAACTTCCCGGTCGAGGGCGCCCTGCGCCGTCTGGTGATGCAGAACGTGAACCGGCTGAAGGAGATCTACTGCTATCGGGGCTTGCGGCATCGCCGCGGCCTGCCGGTCCGGGGTCAGCGCACCCGGAGCAACGCCCGCGGCCGCAAGGGCCCGCGCAAGACGGTCGCCAACAAGAAGATCCTGAGGAAGTGAGATGAGCAGCACCCCAGCACCGGCCGAGAAGCGCAAGGCCCGCGTCCGCAAGAACGTCGGCAAGGCCATTGCCCACGTGAAGGCCTCCTTCAACAACACCATCATCACGATCGTCGACAGCGCCGGCCAGGTCCTCGCCTGGGACTCGGCGGGCACGATCGGCTACAAGGGCTCGCGCAAGAGCACGCCGTTCGCCGCCCAGCGGGCCGCCGAGAAGGTTGCCGACAAGATCAAGAAGATGGGCGTGCACGAGATCGAGGTGCTCGTCCGGGGCCCTGGTTCCGGCCGCGAGTCGGCGATCCGCGCCCTCTCCAATTCGGGCATCGAGGTGAAGTCGATCGAGGACATCACCCCGCTGCCGCACAATGGCTGCCGGTCGCGCAAGCGCCGGCGCGTCTGACCGTCCGGACGCTCGCCGAACCGACCGCCGAACCACGTCACCCACCTGCATTCCATGGCTCGCCTCAGCAACAACGTCTGCAAGCTCTGCCGCCGCGAGGGCATCAAGCTGTTCCTCAAGGGGCAGCGTTGCTTCTCGGAGAAGTGCGGCGTCAACCGCCGGAACTATCCCCCGGGCCAGCACGTTCGCCCCAAGAAGGGCACGGACTACGGCACGCAGCTGCGCGAGAAGCAGAAGTGCAAGCGCATCTACGGGGTGCTCGAGCGGCAGTTCCAGCACTACTTCACCATCGCGCAGCGGCAGAAGGGCAATACCGGCGAGAACCTGCTGGTGCTGATGGAGCGTCGCCTCGACAACGTGGTGCTGAATCTCGGCCTGGCGTTCTCGCGGTTCGATGCCCGCCAGATGGTCGCGCACGGCCACGTCTACGTGAACGGCAAGCGCGTCGACATCGCCGGCTACCTCGTTCGCCCCAACGACACCATCGAGGTGCGCGGTGACGACAAGCTGAAGAAGAAGGCGGGCGACGCCATCGAGATGAACAAGGGCCGGCCGCTGCCCTCTTGGCTGGAAGCCGTGCCCGCCGAGCTGAAGGGCAAGGTCATCCAGCTGCCCAAGCGCGAGGACGTCAGCGTCGAGATCAACGAGCAGCTCATCATCGAGTTGTGCTCGAAGTGAGCGGCCGAAACCCGAGACCTCACGGCAGGAGAATGCAAGATGCGTATTCGTTGGCGTAACTTCGAGTTGCCTTCCCAGGTCCGCATGGATCGGGACACCGCCACGCCGCAGTACGGGCGTTTCGTCGTCGAACCGTTCGAGAAGGGCTTCGGCGCGACGATCGGCAACGGCCTGCGGCGGGTACTGCTCTCCTCGATCGAAGGCACCGCGGTCACGTGGGTGCGCATCGACGGGGTCGTGCACGAGTTCTCCACGATCCAGGGCGTGCTCGAGGACGTCACCCAGATCGTGCTCAACATCAAGAAGCTGCGCGTCAAGCTGCACACCGACGCGCCGACCACGCTGCGCATCGACGTCAACCAGAAGGGCGAGGTGCGGGCCGACCGCATCGAGGGCGATCACAACGTCGAGATCGCCAACCCGGACCTGAAGATCTGCACGCTGACCGAGGACGTGCGCTTCTACTGCGAGATGCAGGTCCGCAAGGGCCGCGGCTACGTCACGGCCGAGGAGAACGTCACCGACGAGCTGGAGATCGGCACCATCCCGGTCGACTCGATCTTCAGCCCGGTGCACCGCGTCCGCTACGCGATCGAGAACACGCGCGTCGGCAAGTCGACCGACTACGACCGCCTGGTGCTCGACGTCTGGACCGATGGCACGGTCTCCCCCGAGATGGCTCTCGTCGAGGCGAGCAAGATCTACCGCAAGCACCTGAACCCGTTCGTCCAGTACTTCGACATGAAGGAAGAGCTGGCGGTCGAGGGTGGCGTGCTGGCGCCCGAGGGCGACGAGGGCGCGCGGCGCCGCGAGATGGTCGACCTGCTCAGCAAGAGCATCGACATGCTCGAGTTGTCGGTGCGATCGAAGAACTGTCTCGACTCCGAGAGCGTGACGACGATGCGCGATCTCGTGGCGATGACGGAGCCCGAATTGCTGAAGGTCCGCAACTTCGGCAAGACCTCGCTGAAGGAGGTCAAGAGCAAGCTGAGCGCACTAGGGCTGTCGCTCGGCATGAACATCGAGGAGTACCGGTGAGCCGGTCGACCGACGCTGGAGGTCTGCAGCCATGATGCACAATGTCGCTGGCAAGTCGTTGCAACGGAACACGGCCCACCGGGCCGCCCTGCGCAAGAACTTCACCGTGTCGGTCATCCGGCACGAACGGGTCGTCACGACCTTGGCCAAGGCCAAGGCGCTGCGCCCTTTCGTCGAGAAGATGATCACCTTGGCGCGCAGCGGGGACCCGAAGACCCGCTTGCACCGGATCCGCCGCGCCGTGGCGGCGCTACAGGACAAGGACGCGGTCAAGAAGCTGTTCGACGTGATCGGCCCACGGTTCGCGAATCGGGCCGGGGGCTACACCCGCATCCTGCGCCTGCCGGACTACCGGATCGGCGACGGCGGGACCAAGGTGGTGTTCGAGCTGGTCGAGAACGACGTGCTGGAGCGCCAGATCAAGGCCGCCGAGCAGGGTGCGGCCACCGAGACCCAGCCGGCGGCGGGTGCCGGCGCCAGCTGATGGGCCGGCGCCAGACCGCGCCATCGGCGCGGTCTGGCCCTGACTGCTCCGGGGCTTCGCGGTCCTAGGACCGCGTGAACGACATGTTCTCGGGGCCCACCAGCAGCGCCAGTTCGTCGAGCAGCGCATCGCTGACCCGCACGCCGCTGTCGGCGCGCACGCGGACGCAGGAATCACCGTCCTCGACGTCCAGGTGCAGGTGCTGTTGGCCGCGGTGGCGAGCCATGACCTCCCCGATGCGGTCGAGGTTGGCGTCGGTCGCGAGGTGGCCGTGCAAGTGCAGCACCAACCCTGCGACTTCGCGCCGGACCACCTCGTTGGCCGGCTCCACCTGATCGAGCAGCAGCGCCCGGTCCTCGCTCTTGGCGTCCAGGCGCCCAGTGAGGAACACGATGGCGTCGTCGACGATACGGTCCTTGAGGGTGGCGTAGGCGCGGGCGAAGCAGGTGACCGGGACCTGCCCGTCCAGATCCTCGAGCAGGAACCTGGCCATCTTCTGGCCCGCGTTGGGGCCGTTCTTGATCGCCTTGATCTCGACGGAGCTGATCATGCCGGCGATGCGGACGGCGCCGCCGGGCTCGAGGCCCGCCAGCGACGCCGTGGTCTGGCCGGCGATCCTGGCCAGGAACGCCCCGCGCTTCGCGAATGGATGGCCGGACAGGTAGAAGCCGAGCGACTCCTTCTCGCGGGACAGGCGCTCGTGCTCGGGCCAAGAGGGGATCTCGCCGTCGCCGGCCGCGGCGACCGGCGGGGGGGCGAACAGCAGCTTCTGGCCGCGGCGCCGGTCTTCGCGCGCCGAGGCCGAAGCGCGCAGCGCCGGCTCGATCGCGGCGAAGTCGGCCGACCGGCTGCGGCCGAGGCCGTCGAAGGCGCCGGCCTGGACCATGGCCTCGAGCGCCGCCTTGTTGAGCAGGGTGCCGTCGAGCCGCTCGCACAGATCCTCGAGGGAGCCGTAGGCGCCGCCACGGCGGCGTTCCTCGACGATGGCGTCGGCGGTGCGCGTGCCGACGCCCTTGATCGCGCCCAGCCCGTAGCGGATGGCGCCGTTCTCGACCCCGAACCAGCGTTGGGAGTGGTTCACGCTCGGCGACAACACCTGCAGTCCGGCGCGCCGCGCCTCATCGACGAACTCCTTGATCTTGTCGCTGTTGCCGGACTCGACCGTCAGGTTGGCGGCCGTGAACTCGATCGGGTGGTGGGCCTTCAGCCACGCGGTCTGGTAGGTGACCAGCGCGTAGGCGGTCGAGTGCGACTTGTTGAAGCCGTAGCCGGCGAAGTACTCCATCGTCTCGAACAGCTCGCGGGCGAACTTCTCCGCGTAGCCGCGCTCCTTCGCGCCGGCGACGAACTGGTCCTTGAACTTCGCCATCACCTCGGGCTTCTTCTTGCCCATCGCCTTGCGCAGGTTGTCGGCGTCGGTCATCGAGAAGCCACCGATCACGTTCGCGATCTGCATGACCTGTTCCTGGTAGACGATGACGCCGTAGGTCGGCTCCAGCACCGGCCGCAGGTCGTCGTGCGGATAGACCACGGGTTCCTCGCCGTGCTTGCGCCGCACGAACATGTCCACCATGCCCGACCCGAGCGGCCCGGGTCGATACAGAGCCAGCACGGCGATCACGTCCTCGAACGTGTCGGGCTTGAGGCGGGTCAGCAGTTCGCGCATGCCGCCCGATTCGAGCTGGAACACGCCCTGCGTCTCGCCCCGCGTCATGACCGCGTAGGTCGCGCGGTCGTCGAGGGGCAGGGCGGCGAGGTCGATGCCGATGCCGTGCACCTCGGCCACCAGCCGCACTGCCTCCTGCAGGATGGTCAGCGTCTTCAGGCCGAGGAAGTCCATCTTCAGCAGGCCGACCTCCTCGAGTTCGGTCATCTGCCACTGCGTGATGACGTCCTCGCCGTTCTTCGCCAGCGGTACGTAGTCGCGCAGCGGTCGATCGGCGATGACCACGCCGGCGGCGTGGATCGAGGAATGTCGCGCCAGTCCCTCGAGCTGGAGCGACAGGTCGAACAGGCGCTTGTGCTGCGGCGAGCTGTCGCGGATCTGCTTCAGCTCCGCGTCGCTCTCGAGGGCCTGGCGGAGCGAGGCGCCGGGGCCCTGCGGCACCTTCTTGCACAGCTTGTCGACGTCGGCGACCGGGAAGTCGAGCACGCGCCCCACGTCGCGCAGCACGCCGCGACTGGCCATCGTTCCGAAGGTGATGATCTGGCACACGCACTCGGCGCCGTACTTCCCCCGCACGTAGTGGATCACCTCGTCGCGCCGGTGGCCGCAGAAGTCGATGTCGATGTCCGGCATCGACACCCGGCCGGGATTCAGGAAGCGCTCGAACAGCAGGGCGTAGCGCAGCGGGTCGACGTCGGTGATGCCCAGGCAGTAGGCGACGATCGACCCGGCGGCGGAACCGCGGCCGGGTCCGACCGGGATGCCCATCGTGCGCGCCTGCTGGATGAAGTCCTGGACGATCAGGAAGTAGCTGACGAAGCCGAGCTTCTTGATCACCCCGATCTCGTAGGCGAGCCGCTGCTCGACGTTCGGGTCGATCGCGCCGTAGCGGCGCACGGCTCCCTCGCGGCACAGCCGTTCGAAGAAGTCGTCCGGCGCCGTGCCGTCGACCGGTCGGAACACCGGCAGGTGGTAGACCCCGAACTCCATCGCCACGGCGCAGCGCTCGGCGATCTCGACCGAGGCCGCCAGGGCCTCCGGCCAGTCGGCGAAGGCCGTCGCCATCTGCGCCCGGCTCTTCAGGAACAGTTCGCGCGAACTCATCCGGAAGCGCGACGGGTCGGCGACGGCCTTGCCGCTGCGGATGCAGAGCATGATGTCCTGCGCCAGCCAGTCCTCGGCCCGCAGGTAGTGCACGTCGTTGGTGGCGACGCAGGGGATGCCGAGGTCCCGGCCGATGCGGCGCAGGGCGCTCGTGACCTTGCGCTGCGCCTCGGCGCCCGTCTCCGCCACCTCGAGGTAGAAGTTGCCGGCGCCGAACAGCTCGTTGAGGCGGGCGGCGGTCGCCGCGGCGCCGTCGAGGTCGCCCTGCTGCACGAGCGCGGCGATCTGGGAGGAGATCGTGCCGGACAGGGCGATCAGCCCGTCGCGGTGCTCCTGCAGCAGTTCGAGGTCGACCCTGGGCCGGTAGCTGAAGCCCTCGAGCCAGGCCCGGCTGGACAGGCGCTTCAGGTTGTCGAAGCCCCGGT
This sequence comes from Planctomycetota bacterium, assembly GCA_019636245.1. Lineage (GTDB taxonomy): Bacteria > Planctomycetota > UBA1135 > UBA1135 > UBA2386 > JAEUHS01. The sequence goes on from JAHBXX010000006.1 coordinate 156,865, forward strand.
CGGAGGCGGCCAGCAGGGTCAGGTCGTAGGTGGGGTTGTCGGCCCCGGCCCCTTCGCGCCGCGTGCGGCCGGCCACATAGGTGGTCTGGCCGAGGATCGGCTTCAGGCCGTGCTCCCGGCACGCCTTGAAGAACTCGACGGCGCCGAACAGGTTGCCGTTGTCGGTCAGGGCCAGCGCCGGCTGGCCGTCGGCTGCGGCCGCGGCGACGAGGTCCTCGACCTCGACGGGCGCCGCCAGCAGGCTGTAGTGCGAGCGCACGTGCAGGTGGACGAAGGGCGGCGCGTCGCGCATCGTCGGCAGAGGCTACGCAAACCGCGGCGTGTGGCCAGGGCCCGCGCCGGGCCATGCGCGCGGCCTGCGGCCGGGGTCGGCCGGCCCCTCAGCGGCCCGCCGCCTGCGATGCCGAGCTCGGCGGCTGGCTGGACAGCAGGCCGGTGCGGTGGCCGGCGTCGGCGAAGCGCGACAGCACCTGCTCGATCTGCTCGTCGGTATGGCTGGCGATGTACGAAGTGCGGATCAGGTCCTGTCCGAGCGGCACGGCCGGCTGCGTCACCGCGTTGGTGAACACGCCGCATTCGAACAGGGTTCGCCAGAGCCGCAGCATGCGTTCCTGGTCGCCGACGATCACCGGGACGATGGGGCTGGCGAGGGTGCCGGCGGTGGAGAACCCCATCGCGGCGAGACCGGTGCGGACCCGGTGTGCGATCTGCAGCACCCGCCGCCGCATCTCGGGCCGCGCCTGGATCAGGTCGAGCGCCGCCAGGGCGGCGGCCGCCGACGCCGGCGTGATCGAGGCCGAGAAGATCAGCGAGCGCGCGTGGTGGCGCATGTAGTGCATGACCTTCGCCGGGCCGGCGATGAAGCCGCCGAGGCTGGCGAAGCTCTTGCTGAACGTCCCCATGACCAGATCGGGCTGGATGCCGCAATGCTCGGCGGCGCCGCGGCCGCCGGCGCCCAGCACGCCGATCGAATGGGCCTCGTCGACCATGAGGCGGGCGCCGTAGTGGTCGGCCAGCGCGCGGATCTCGGGCAGCGGCGCCAGGTCGCCCATCATCGAGAACAGTCCGTCGACGACGATCAGGATCCCCTTCTTCTGCGCGTGGGCGCGCTGCAGGTGCTGTTCGAGATCGGCGAGGTCGTTGTGCCGGAACTTGCGCACGTCGGCGTAGCTGAGCCGGCAACCGTCGATGATCGATGCATGGTTCTCGCGGTCGCAGAGGACCACGTCCTCACGGCCGCAGATCGAGGAGATCGCGCCCAGGTTGGTCTGGAAACCGGTCGAGAAGCACAGCGCGGCCTCCTGGCCGACGAACGCCGCGAGCCGGCGCTCCAGCTCCTCGTGCAGCTCCAGGGTGCCGTTCAGGAACCGGGATCCCGAACACGAGGTGCCATACCGACGGATCGCTTCCACCGCAGCCTCGCGCACCTTCGGATGGTGGGTGAGGCCCAAGTAGTTGTTGCTGCCGATCATGATCAGCCGCTTGCCGGCGATCTCGACCTCCGTGCCCTCGCTCCCGTGCAGCGGGATGAAGTACGGGTAGATCCCCATGGCCTGCAGCTCGCGAGCCCGCCCGAAGCCGTCGCACTTTTCGAAGATGTCCAAGGCCAGGAGGATGGTAGATTCCGCCGGCGACGCTGACAAAACCTTTGTAAACCCTTGGCCCTGGCAGAATCGCCCGACAGTGCGCCCCCAACCGTGCTGGTGACCGGCGCCACGGGTTTCCTGGGCAGGCACTTCGTCCAGCGCCTCCTGGAGCGCGGGCATCCCGCCAGCCGGCTGCGCTGCCTCGTCCGCGACCCGGGGCGGGCCACAGCGGCCGGCTTGCCGGCCTCCACCCTGTCGATCGCCGACCTGGCCGATCCGGCGAGCGAGCCGGCGCTGGCCGCCGCCGCGGCGGGCGTCGACCTCGTGGTCCACCTGGCCGCCGAACTGAGGGGCTGGAGCCGGTGGGCCTTCGCGGGGGTCAACGTCGGCGGCACCGACCGCCTCCTGCGCGCCGTGGCCGCGGCCGCGCCCTCGGCACACGTCGTGCTGGCGTCCTCGCTCGCGGCGGCAGGTCCGAGCGCGGACGGCGTGGGGTCGGCGGCGCCGCCGGCGGCGTGCCGTCCGGTCTCGGCCTACGGCGTGAGCAAGCTCGAGGCGGAACTCCGGTTGGTGGCCGGTCGCCAGCCCTGGACGATCGTGCGACCGCCCGTGGTCTACGGGGCGGGCGACGGCGCCACGCAGATGCTGTTCCGCCAGGCCTGTGCCGCCCTGGCGCCGGTGCCCTGGCGGCCACGGCCGCTGTCGGTCATCCACGTCGACGACGTGGTTCGTGCCCTGGTGCGCGTCCTCGAGGTGCGGCCGCCCGGCGCGGTGTTGCCGCTCGACGGCTGCGAACGCACCGACACGCACGCGTTCGTGCGCGCGATCGCCGCCGCCTGCGGCCGCCGCGCGCGGCTCGTGCGCGTGCCGATCGCCGTGGCCGCGCTGGGCGCGGTCGTTGCCGACGGCTGGGCGGCGTGGCGCGGCCGGGCCAGCTACTTCAGCCGCGACAAGGTGCGCGAGATCCGCGCGGTGGGGTGGGTGGCGGATGCGCGGCCGGCCCGCAGCGTGCTGGGCTTCGCCGCCAGCGTGCCGCTGCACCAGGGCCTCGCCGACGTCGCCCGGCGCGAGGGCTGGCGGCCCGCCGTCACTTCAGCAACTGCATGAGCAGCGCCTTCTGCACGTGCGTGCGGTTGGCCGCCTGGTCGTAGATCACCGAGCGCGGCCCGTCGAGCACCGCGTCGGTGGCGACCACGTTGCGCCGCACCGGCAGCGGGTGCATCAGCAGGGCGTTGTCGGTGCTCGCCATCAGTTCCTCGTCGACGCGCCAGCCCTGCAGCGACCGCTTGACCATCGCCTCGCGTTCGCCGTCGTCCCAGTAGCGTGTGCAACCCCAGGAGCGGGCGTAGAGCACCTCGGCGCCCCGCGCCGCGGCCTGCAGGTCGTTCACGACCTGCACCGCGCCGCCGGCATCGCGGGCGAGCGTGCGGCTGCGTTCGAGCACCTCGGCGTCGACCTCGAAGCCCAGCGGATGCGCCAGCGTGATCTGCATCCCCATCTGCGCCGCGAGCTGCAGGATCGAGTGGGTGGGCCCCAGCGACTTCGGCTCCGGGTGGTTGCACCACAGCAGCGTCAGGCGGCGTCCCTTCAGCGAAGCGAGCTTCTCGCGCATCGTCATCACGTCGGCCAGGGCCTGGCACGGGTGCTCGAAGTTGGTCTCGAGGTTGACGACCGGCACGCTGGCGTGGCGGGCATAGCTGCGCAGCAGCAACTCCTGGCGATCGTGTTCCCAGGTGCCGGTGCGGGCCGCGGAACGGATGCCGAGCGCGTCGACGTAGCGCGACAGCGTGCGGGCCGCGTCCTTCACGTGCTCCTCGGCGCGGCCGTCCATGACCGCCTGGTCCAGCGGCTCCAGCTCGTAGAGGTCGTCGCTCGACAGGTTGATGCAGTGACCGCCGAGCTGGACCATCGCCACCTCGAACGAGACGCGGGTGCGCAGGCTCGGATGGAAGAACAGCAGGCCCAGCGTCTTGCCGGCCAGCACCTGGCCGGGGCGCTTGCCCTTCGCCCGCGCGGCCAGGTCCAGCAGGTCGTCGAGTTCTCGCCGCGTCAGGTCGGCCGTCGAAAGGAAGTCGCGCTTGCTCACGGGTCCCGGGTGGGGTGGAGTGGCGGACGATAGATGGACGCCCTGCAGCCCTCAAGCGAAGACGCCCGTTGGATCGCGCGCTGCCTCGAACTGGCCGCCGCCGCGGCGCGGGCCGACGAGGTGCCGGTGGGGGCGGTCGTGGTCGTCGGCGGCGCCCTGGTCGGCGAGGGCCGCAACCGCGTCGAGGAGCTGCGCTCGCCGCTTGCGCACGCCGAGATGGCGGCGCTGCAGGCGGCCCTGTCCGCGGTCGGCGAGAAGCGCCTGCCGGCGGCGACGCTCTATTGTTCGCTGGAGCCGTGCTTCCTGTGCGCGGGAGCGATCCTGCACGCCAGGGTGCGGCGCGTCGTGTTCGGCGCCAGGGACCCGAAGTTCGGCGCGGTGCGGTCCCTGGCGACGCTGCTCGAGGACCCGCGCCTGAACCACCGCTGCGAAGTGCTCGAAGGGGTCGAGGCGGCGGCCAGCGGCGAGCTGCTGCGCGCCTTCTTCCGGACCCGGCGCGGCGGCTGAGCTTCGCAGTTGCATTGCCCCCGGCCGGCCGGCACGATGCCGCCCCCGTTTCGGCGGCCGCGGCGGCGCGGCCCGACCTCGCGGAGAGGTGCCAGAGCGGCTGAATGGGCCGGTTTCGAAAACCGGTTGGCCCGCAAGGGCCACGGGGGTTCGAATCCCCCCCTCTCCGCCACCTTTCCCGCTGCTGCCCCGATCTAGGGATCGGCGGCCGCCGTGCCGGCCGGCTGCTGCAGCCAGCGCTTGTCGAACTTCGGGTTCGCGATCAGCACGTCGCACGTGCGGCAGACGTCCGGGTAGTCCTTGGCGTTCATGCGCCGGCGGAACTCGCGGTACTTCGGGCCGTTCCAGATCTCCGTCAGCGACTGCTCGTTGGTGTTGCCCATCTCCAGTTCGCGCGGGCCGCGGCAGCACGGGAAGACCCGCCCGTCCGGCTCGATCTTCACGTAGCTGGTCGCCATCGAGCAGAAGTGCGGGAAGCGGTCGCGCACCTCGTCGAGCATCACGGACAGCACGTCGGCGGTGATGCCGCGGGTGGCCGGGGCCTGCGGCGTCACGTTGCGACGGTAGGGATCGTCCATGTCGACGTGGAAGTTCAGCCCGCGCGCCCGGGCACGCTCGCAGGCACGGTCGAGTTCGCGCTCGATCTCGGCCGGGGGGAAGGCCGCGAACACGTTCTGTTCGCGGCAGCGCGCCGCGTTGTCGAGCATCGGCTGGACGCGCAGGTCGCATTTCGCCCGCACCGCGCCGCGGTCGGCCAGGAAGTCGACGAGGTCGGCCATGCCGCGCAGGTTGTCCTTCACCAGCACGGCGACGAAGCCGACCGGGATGTTGCGTTCGGCGGCGACCGCCAGCACCTCGGTGATGTTCGCGACGACGCGGTCGAAGTCGGCGCCGGCACGCAGCATCTCGAGCACGGCCTTGTCGGCGCTGTCGAACGAGATCCACAGCTTGTGGATGCGGTCGGCCATGGCCGCGAACCGGGCGCCGTCGAGCAGCGTGCAGTTCGAGTACATGTTCAGGAACACCTCGTGCTCGCGGCACTTCTCGACCACGAGGCGGATGTTGGCCAGCATCGGCTCGGAGAGCGCCGAAGGCGTCCACAAGGTGGTCGTCGGCAGCACCTGGTCGAGCAGCCGGACGGCGTCCTCCTTCTTCATCACCTGCACGGGCACACCGTCGGCCTGCGCGCACATGATGCAGCGCAGGTTGCAGACGTTGTTGGGCGCGAACTCCAGCCAGGCGGGCTGGGCCGTCCACTCGTCGGCCCCGCTGGCGAGGTCGGCGATCACGGCCATGTAGTTCCTGAGTTCGCGGACGATCTTGCTCATGGGTGGCCGGCGGTTCGGCGGGTGGAGCAGGATACCCGATCGTGCGCGGCGCGGGGCGCCGGGGGGCGCGCTGCCCGGGCCTCAGGTGCCCGGGCGGCGGCGCAGGCGAACGGTCACAACCAGTTCAGGTTGTTGTTCGCCGCATCGAGCGCGTTCTTCAGCGCTTCCTGGTAGCTGCGCTGCGGGTGGCCGGCCGGCGTGTAGGGGTGGGCGTCCAGGCTGGCGACCGCCTGCGCCATCAGCGCCGAGATCGACAGGTAGCCGAGGCTGCCGGCATCGACCAGGCAATCGCCGTCGACGAAGCCGACGATGACGTTGCAGTGCATCGCCGCCAGCTGGCGGGACAGCTGGTAGGCCATGTTGACCGCGTTGCCCTCCTGCAGGAAGGTCGCCCAGGCGTTGATCGTGGTCAGGTTGACGTACTGGCCGCTGGCGTTGACGAGGCGCAGCGCCGACAGGGTCGGCAGGATGTTGTAGGCGAGCACCTTTGCCTTGCCGTGCTTGTTGCGCCAGTAGCCCGGCGTGTGGCCGTCGCAGTTGCCCACCGGCGCGCGGATGCCGAAGTCGGGCACGTTCGCCGAGTTGCAGCCCGACACGACGACCGCGAACTGGGCCGCGGTGGTGGCGACGAAGCCGGTGCCGTCGAGCACCAGCATGACCAGGTAGCTGCCGGGCGCGACGCCGGTGAAGCAGTAGTTGCCGTTGCCGTCGGTGACGCGCGTCGGCGAGCCGGGGATGTCGCCCAGCATCACCGTGATGCCGGCGGCGCCGGCCTCGCCCGGATCGCGCTGGCCGTTGCCGTTGGCGTCGAGGAAGACGCTGCCGCAGACGTCGTTGCCCGGTTCGCCGCCGACGGCGAAGTTCTCGTAGGAGCGCACGCAGCACTGGCCGGTCACCGGGTGCACGCCGCCGGACAGCAGGTACGGATTCCCAGGTCCGTTGCTCAGGTCCCAGCAGTTGCCATACCAGGCCTTGAACGTGCACGGGTCGCCGAACGGCGACGCCGCGAACGGAGCGATCAGGATGCTCTGGCCGACGCCGCCGAGACCGAGGCCGAACACCGGCGGGGTCGAGCCATCGGTGAACGGCAACGACAGCGTGATCACGCCGGCGTTGTTGGTGACGCTGACGAAGCGGTCGAGCGGCGAGTTCGTCGACAGCACCTGGTCGAAACCGTCGATCGGCGTGTCGGTGACGTGCACGTAGTAGGTGCCGCTCGGCAGACTCGGGTCGAACGCCAGGTAGACGGCGTCGGTCGGGAACTGGTAGGCGCCGTTGACGAACGGTGCCTGCACGCCCTGGCTGTCGACCAGGTAGAGGCGGTAGAGGTTGTCGGAGCAGAACTGGGCCGACAGGCTGCTGGCGAGCAGGCCGAGTGCGGCGGACGGGGCGAGGAGAGACTGCATCGGGGTTGCGTCGTAGGGGTTTCGGTGCGGGGCCAATGGGCCCTGGCCGCCAAGCCTACCGGATGCAAGTGGCTCGGGGCGACAGCGGCGAGGCCGGCGGCACGCACTTCCTGGCGCCGGGCAGGGATCCGCCGATGCCACCGGCCGAAGGCGCCCGCCAGTTCCGGGACGCCTACTCGAGATTCTGCCAGAGGAACGTGTAGGCCAGCGCCGCCATGAACGCCGCCTGGCGGTTGTCGGCGGCGCCGCCGTGGCCGCCCTCGATGTTCTCGTAGTAGAGCGCACGATGCCCCTGCTCCATCAGCAGGGCCATCGTCTTGCGCGCGTGGCCGGGATGCACCCGGTCGTCGCGCGTCGAGGTGGTGAACAGGACCTTCGGGTACTTCGCCCCGGGCTTCAGGTTGTGGTAGGGCGAATAGCGCTGCAGCCACCGCCACTGCTCGGGGTCGTCGGGGTCGCCGTACTCGCCCATCCACGAAGCGCCCGCCAGCAGCCTGTGGTAGCGGCGCATGTCGAGCAGCGGCACCTGGATCACGATCGCGCCGAACAGCTCCGGATAGGTCGTCAGCATGTTGCCCATCAGCAGGCCGCCGTTGCTGCCGCCCTGGATGCCGAGATGGCGCGGGCTGGTGATCTTCTGCGCGATCAGGTCCTCGGCGACGGCGGCGAAGTCCTCGTAGCAGCGGTGCCGGTGCTGCTTCAGCGCCGCCTGGTGCCAGCGGGGGCCGAACTCGCCGCCGCCGCGGATGTTCGCGACCACGAACACGCCGCCCCGTTCGAGCCAGCAGGCGCCGACCCCGCCGCTGTAGCCGGGCGTCATCGACACCTCGAAGCCGCCGTAGCCGTAGAGCAGGGTCGGGTTCGCGCCGTTGCGCGGCAGGTCCTTCCGGCCGACCAGGAAGTAGGGAACGCGGGTGCCGTCCTTCGACACCGCTTCCCGCTGCGTCACCGCGAGGCCGCCGGCGTCGAAGAACGCCGGCAGGCTCTTCCAGCGCGCCGGCGGGCCCTGGCCGACGGTGCCGAAGAAGAGGCTGGTCGGCGTCAGGTAGTCGGTGATGGTCAGGAAGTAGTCGTCGCTCTCGTCGGCGTCGATCGCGGCGGCCGAGATGGTGCCGAACTCCGGCAGCCCCGGCAGCGGCTCGCGCTGCCAGGTCCCATCGCGGTGGGTCAGCACCGACACGCGGTTGCGCACGTTGTCGAGCACGTTCAGCAGCACGTGGTGGCGCAACGGCGCGAAGCCGGCCAGCGACGTGCGTTCCGTCGGCTCGAACAGCACGTCGAACGAGCGCCCGCCGGCGAGGAAGTCGTCGAGCCTCGTCGCCAGCAGCGCGCCGGCCGCGAACGTACGGTCGCCGACGCGCCAGTCGTCGCGCAGCTCCAGCAGCAGCCATTCGCGGTGCAGGCTGGCGTTGGCGCTGTCGGGCTTGTCGAGCTCGACCAGCTTGCCGTCGCGCAGCAGCGACACCTCGTTGCGGTAGAAGGTGATGCCGCGGTAGACGAGGTCGCGTTCGAAGCCCTTGGTGTGGTCGCGCGAGGCGCTGACGAACACGTCGTCGGGCTGGCCCTCGTAGACGAGGCTCGCCGCCGCGAGCGGCGTGCCGCGCCGCCAGAGCCGGACGGTGCGCGGGTAGCCGGAGGCCGTCAAGGAGCCCGGGCCGAAGTCGGTGGCCACGTAGAGCGTGTCCCGATCGCGCCAGGCGACGCTGCCCTTGGCCTCCGGCAGCACGAAACCGTCCGCCACGAACTCGCGCCGCTCGACGTCGAACTCGCGGGTCACGTTGGCGTCGGCGCCGCCGCGCGAGAGCGACAACAGGCAGCGCGTGCACTCGGGCTCGAGGAAGGTGGCGCCGTGCCAGACCCAGTTCTCGCCTTCGGCGGCGCCCAGCGCGTCGAGGTCGAGCACGAGCTGCCACTGCGGCTCGTCCTGCTGGTATTGCGCCAGGGTGGTGCGGCGCCACAACCCGCGCGGGTTCTTCGCGTCCTGCCAGAAGTTGTAGTAGTAGGCGCCGCGCTTGCCGACGAACGGGATGCGCGCGTCGGAATCGAGGATCGACAGGATGCGCGCGTTGTTGGCGCGGAACAGGCCGGTCTCGGCGAGGGCGGCCTGGCAGGCGGCGTTGCGCTCGCGCACCCACGCGAGCGCCCGCTCGCCGGCCACGTCCTCGAGCCATTCGCGCGGGTCCTGCTCGGTGGTCGGTCGTGGGTCGGGCATGGGATCCTGTTGGGCCAAGGCGAACGTCGACAGAAGGAGGATGGCCGGCAGCGGTCGGTTCATGGCAAAGCCTCGACGGGCGAGGGTAGCGGGCCGCCGGGGCGATGCACGACCGACGCCGCGACCGCGGCGTCGCGACCGGCAAGCGCGGCGAGGAAACTGCTGCGGCGCGACGTCGGCACGGCTACGCTCCGCGCCGCGGTCAGGACATGCGGCGGATACCGATCGAAGCGCGCGCCGGCGCCCCGGCTCCGGCGTGGATCGAGGTCGACCTCGAGGCGATCGCGCACAACGTGCGCGCGTTCCGCTCCCTGCTGCGGCCGGGCTGCCGCCTGATCGCGGTCGTCAAGGCCAACGCCTACGGCCACGGCATGGTGCCGGTGGCGCGCGCAGCCCTCGCGGCCGGCGCCGGCGCGCTGGCCGTGGCCAACGTGCGCGAGGGCGAAGCCCTGCGGGCGGCCGGCGTGGCGGCCGAGATCCTGGTCGTGGGACCGGTCGACGGCGGCGAGGCGAAGGCCCTGGCCGAGTTCGACCTGGTGCCCGGGATCGGTTCGCGCGACCTGTTGCGGGCGCTGGCGGCGCTGCCGGCGCGCCAGGGTCGTCCGCGGCCCGTGCACGTCGAGGTCGACACCGGCATGCGGCGCCACGGCGTGCCGGCGGCCGAACTGCCGGGCTGCCTCCGCGACCTGCACGACCGGGGCCGGCTGGCGCTCGCCGGCGTCTTCACGCACTTCGCCGCCGTCGATCGGGCCGACGCCGACGGCATGCAGGCGCAGTTCGAGGCGTTCCGTGGGGCCCTGGCCTTGGTGCGCGATCTGGGCACGCCGCTGCGCCACGCCGCCAACACGCTGGCGACGCTGCTCCTGCCCGAGGCGCAACTCGACGCCGTGCGCATCGGCGGCGGGATCTACGGCTTCGATCCGCTGCACGGCGGAGGTCCGGTGCGACTGCGTCCGGCGCTGGCGCTGAAGGCGCGCCTCGTCGGGCTGCGCCAGGCCGCGCCCGGCGACGGCGTCGGCTACGGCTCGACGTTCGTCTGCCGGCGGCCGACCCGGCTGGGGCTGTTGCCGTTGGGCTACGCCGACGGCCTGGTCAGGGCCAGTTGGCAGGGCGCCGCCGTGCTGGTGCGCGGCCAGCCCGCGCCGATCGTCGGCCTGGTCAGCATGAACCAGACCGTGATCGACGTGACCGACGTGCCGGCGGCCGCGGTGGGCGACGAGGTGGTGCTGCTCGGCCGGCAGGGGGAGCGGGCGCTCGCCGCCGAGGACCGCCTCGGCGCTGGTGGGTCGGTCTACGAGATCACCTCGCTGCTCGCCCCCGGATTGCCGCGCGTCTGTCGCGGCGCGGCCGCCGCCGCGGTGGACCTGCGCCGCTGACGACCCGCGGGGGGCGCCGCCGCTCGGCGACCGCCGGGCAAGGGGATGCCGCACGGCCCGCGAAGGTGGAACCCACCAGGCACCCCGGGCACAAGAAGCCGCACGCTTATGGCTGCTTCCTTCCGGACCTGACCAGGTTCACGCCGCCCCCTTGCTCGGGACCCGGCGGACCCCACCTTCGCGAGCCGTGCGAACTGGCGGAGAGGGGGGGATTCGAACCCCCGGCAACCTTGTGGGCTGCACTCGCTTTCCAAGCGAGCTCCTTAAGCCGCTCGGTCACCTCTCCACGCAGCCGCTTGCTCGCCCGGTGCTCGAGAGCGGGTGCTCGAGAGCGGGGGGCGCCTGGGCGGAGAATGGGCCGGATCTTGTAGCCGGTGGGCGCGGCAGGCGCAACGGCGAGCTCTTCCGTCGCGGCGCCGGATGCAGCATGCTGGCGGCATGGTGGCCCCAGGCGACGAGCAGCCGGCGACCGCGCCCTACCAGGTCGTCGCGCGCCGATTCCGGCCGCAGACGTTCCAGGAGGTCGTCGGTCAGGACGAGGTCCTGCAATCGCTGCGCCTCGGCCTGCAGCAGCAGCGCGTGCCGCACGCGTTCCTGTTCTCCGGCAGCCGCGGGGTCGGCAAGACCACGTCGGCGCGCATCCTGGCCCGCTGCCTGAACTGCGAACGCGGGCCGACCCCGGACCCCTGCGGCGTGTGCGATCTCTGCCGCTCCATCCTCGACGGCAGCAACCCCGACGTGATCGAGATCGACGCCGCCTCCAACAACGGCGTCGAGGAGGTGCGGGCGCTGCGCGAGCACGTCGGCTTCGCCACGCTGCGCTCCCGCTACCGGGTGGTGATCCTCGACGAGGCGCACCAGCTGTCGAAGTCGGCGTTCAACGCGCTGCTGAAGACGCTCGAGGAACCGCCGCCACAGGTCGTGTTCGTGCTGGCGACGACGGAGCTGCACAAGGTGCCTGAGACGATCCGCTCGCGCTGCCAGGTGCTGCTGTTCCGCCGCGTCGGCGAGGACGACCTCAAGCGACGCTTGCAGATGATCGCCGCGCGCGAGGGCGTCGAGGTCGCCGACGAGGTGCTCGAGGAGATCGCGCTGTCGGTGCGCGGCGGCGTGCGCGACGCCGAGACGGAGCTCGAACGGGTGCTGCCCCTGCTGCGCGAGCAAGGGCGCGCCTTCGACCGCGCGGCCTACCGCACGCTGGTCGCGCGGGTCGGCGCCGACGCGGCGATCGAGGTGGTCGCCAGCCTGCTGCAGGGCGACGCGCGTGCGGCGCTGCACTTCGCCCGCGACCTGCAGCAGCGTGGCGTCGACGAGCGCGAGGCGCTCGGCGAACTGGTCGAGGCGCTGCGCTGGCTGCTGCTGCTGAAGGTCGACGGCGCCGACAGCGCGCTGGTGCCGCTGGCGGGCGAACTGCGGGCGCGCCTGCAGGCGATGGCGGCGGCGGCCGCGCTGCACCAGATCGACGCGATGGTCGCGGCCGGCGTGCTCGGCCGCGAGCGGCTGCGCCGGCTCGAGGACCGCGGCGCGGTGCTCGAGGTGGCGCTGGTGCGCATGGCCCAGGCCGCGGTGCTGCCGTCGGTCGCCGACCTGCTCGCCGAGGTGC
>JAHBXX010000060.1 GCA_019636245.1 Planctomycetota bacterium
CCGTCCTTGGCTTTCTCTCTCAGGCTCTGAGGGCCGGCGCTAGCGCGGCGCCTCGTCGTAGAGCGCCGCCAGGTCGACGTGGCGCGCGCCCTGCTCGTCGCACACCGCGTACTTGCCGGCGTACAACCCCGCCGCCCCCGTTCGGCCGTCCCTGCTCGCCGCGTAGAACTGCACCTGGAAGTCCGGTCGGCCCTTGGCGTCGAGCAGACGCTTCACCTTGGTCAGCCGCACCACGCGCCGGCACGCCTCCAGGCACGCGTCGGTCGGCGACTTGCCGAGCTCCATCTGCTGCACCACGAACGCGCCGCCGCTGGCGAGGATGCACGCCTCGCCCCGGCCGGTCGAACCGCCGGTGCCGACGTCGTTGTCGCAGTAGTTGCCGGCGCCGAGCAGCGGCGAGTCGCCGACCCGGCCCGGGATCTTGAACGCCAGCCCCGACGTCGTCGTGCACGAGCCCACGTCGCCGTTGGCGGCGACGGCGCCGAGATGGATCGTGCCCGTCTTGCCCTTGAACTGCTGGAACCACTCCTTGCCGTGCTCGCCGTTCTCGTCGGGCGCGATCCACTTGTCCCGGGCCGAGCGCCGTTCCCGCCACTCCAGCCAGGCCCGGCGCGATCGTTCGGTCAGCAGGTTCTCCTCCGGAAAGCCATAGGCGCGCGCGAAGCGCAGCGCGCCCTCGCCGACCAGCAGCACGTGGTCGGTGTGGCGCATGACCTTCAGCGCCACCTGCGCCGGGTTCTTGACGTTCTGCAGCGCGGCCACGGCGCCGCCGAGGCCCGACGGCCCATCCATCACGCAGGCGTCCAGTTCGACCACGCCCTCCTCGTTCGGCAGGCCGCCGAGGCCGACGCTGTCGTCGTCCGGGTCGTTCTCGACCAGTTCGACGCCGGCGACCGCGGCGTCGACCGGTCGCCAGCCCTCGGTCATGCGCCGCACGGCGAGTTCGACGGCCTGCAGGCCGTTGGCGCTGGCGATCGCGACCGGCGAGCGCCGCCGGTGCGCACCGGCGGCGAACCGGGCGGCCGCGGGAGCGGCGAAGGCGCCCGCGGCGGCCGCGGACTGCAGGAAACGACGGCGGGAGAAGTCGGCCATGGCGCCGCGAGCGTAACCCCCGCGCCGCCTCGCCGCATCGGCGCGCCGTGGAGCCGCCGCCGGGCCGCGCCTACGCTGCGCGGCGTGCCCGACGAGTTCGCCCAGCATCTGCAGCGCCTGTTCGGCTTCGCCGCGTTCCGGCCGCAGCAGGAGGCGATCGTGCGGCACTTCCTCGGTGGCGGCTCGGCGCTGGTGCTGATGGCCACCGGCGACGGCAAGTCGCTGTGCTACCAGCTGCCGGCGTTCCTGGGCGACGGCCTGACCGTCGTCGTGTCGCCGCTGATCGCGCTGATGGACGACCAGGTCGCGGCGCTGCGTGCCCGGGGGCTGCCGGCCACCTGCGTGCACAGCCTGCTCGAGCGGCGCGAACGCGAGCGCCGCTTCGCGGCCGCGCGGCGCGGCGAGGCGAAGCTGCTCTACGTGACGCCGGAGCGCTTCCGCACCGACGGCTTCGTCGACGCGCTGCGCACGGCCGGCGTCGCCCGCCTGGCGATCGACGAGGCGCACTGCCTGTCGCACTGGGGCCACGACTTCCGGCCCGACTACCTGCGCCTCGGCGAGGTCCGGCGCGCGCTCGGCGACCCGCCGTGCCTGGCGTTGTCGGCGACGGCGACTCCCGACGTGCAGCGCGACATCCGCGCGGTGCTGCGCCTCGCCGACGCGCCGCTGTTCCACACCGGCATCGCCCGCGACAACCTGTTCCTCTCGGTGCACCCGGCGCCGGGCGACGACGACAAGCTGGCGCGGCTGCTGGCCGTGCTGGAACGCACCGGCGGACCGGCGATCGTCTACTGCGCGCTGATCAGGGACCTGCTGCGGCTCGAGGGCGAACTGCAGCGCCGCGGCCTGCGCCCGCTCGTCTACCACGGCGACCTGTCGGCGCACGAGCGCCGGCAGCAGCAGTCCCGGTTCGTCGCCAGCCACGACGCGCTGATGCTGGCCACCAACGCGTTCGGCATGGGCGTCGACAAGCCCGACATCCGGGCGATCGTGCACTGGCAGATCCCGCGTACGCTCGAGGCCTACTACCAGGAGGTCGGCCGCGCCGGCCGCGACGGCCAGGGCGCGTTCTGCGAGCTGCTGTGGCGCGAGGAAGACCTCGTGCTGCAGCGCGACTTCACCGAATGGGCCAATCCGAGCGCCGCGTTCGCGCGCCAGGTCGTCGACCACCTCGCCGGACTCGGCGAGCGCCTGCAGGCCCTCGACCTCGAGGCGCTGCGCGACACGTTCCTGACCGGGAACCGCCACGACGGCCGCGTCGAGACGGTGCTGCGGCTGCTGCGTGCCGCCGGCTGCACCCGCGGCGAACTGGGCCGCGACTTCGTGTTCGTGCGCGCGCCCGACGACGCGGAGCTCGCCGAGTGGTTGCCCGCCGACAAGCGGCAGCGCGACCTGCTGGGCCTGCTGCGCATGGTGCGCTACGCCAGCGAGCCGGCGTGCCGCAAGCGCGCGATCCACGAGCACTTCGGCTTCGACGACCTGCGCGAGGGCTGCGGCGCCTGCGACGTCTGCGCCGCAGCGGCCCGCTGGCAGGACGACCACCTGCCGGCCGTGCGACCGCTGGGGCGCGCCGCCGGCGACGCCGCCGCCGCGGCGACCGACCCGGCGCCCGTGCAGCGCGGCGACTGGATCCACGTGCGCGGCCTCGGGCTCTGCTGCGTGCAGCGCGTGCATCGTCGCGGCAACGCGTGGCGCGCCGACGTCGAGCGCGCCAGCGACCTGCGGCCGCGCACGCTCGACCTGGGCCGCGCCGATTGGCGCCGCGTCGAGCGTTGAGCGCCCGAGCGCGGCCGCGCAGAGCTCTCGCGGGGATCCTCTCTCGAGCCCCGAGGCGCTAACCGTCGAGCGGCACCACGCCCGGGCAGGTGCGTTCGACCAGCCGCCGCAGTCCGGGGTCGGTGAGCACCTCGGGCCAGAACGGCCAGGCGCGGCACTTCGCCGGCCGCACGGCGTAGATCGCGCAGCCGGCCTCGGCGCCGTCCTGCAGGAACACGCAGCGGTGGCCGAGCCCCTCCTTGAGCCGCTGGCCGTCCGGCTGCAGGTAGCGGCTCGCGAACGCCGCGGGCGAGAGGGCCAGGTGGGCGGCGATCGCCGTCGCCTCCGCCGCCGTGACCCGCACGAAGCCGCCCGGGATGGCGCAGCAGTTGCCGGAGCGCCGGCAGGCGAACGCGAACGGGAAGCCGGCCTGGCGCTCCACGCCTCAACGTCGCCGGCGCGGGTCGGGCCGCCGGCCGCCCAGCCGTGGCGCGCCCTGCCGGGCGCGGCGCTCGAGTTCGAGCTGGTGCTGGCGGTGCTGCAGGTAGGCCGCGATCTCCTGCTGCAGCTGGCGCGGATCCTGGAACCGCATGCCGGGTTCCTTCGCCATCATCTTCTCGAGGAACCAGTGCAGCTGCGGCGACAGCTGCAGCGCGCGGATGCGTTCGCCGGACAGCGACTCGAGCACCTGCTTGGCCAGCACCTCCTCGCTGGTGCGACCCTCGAACGGCAGCGACCCGGTAACCAGGTGGTAGAGCGTCGCGCCGAGCGCGTAGATGTCGGCGCGCACGTCGAGCTGGCCGCTGCCGCGAGCCTGTTCGGGGGCGATGTAGTGCACCGTGCCGGCGGTCGTGTCGCCCGCGGCCTGGCCGTCGCCGAGCAGCGCGAAGCCGAGGTCGATCAGCACCGCACCGCGCTCCGGCGACCACATCACGTTGCCCGGCTTGACGTCGCGGTGCACGAGACCCCGCGCGTGCAGGGCGCCGAGCGCGCCGGCGACGTCGAGCACGATCTGCAGCGCCTGCTCCTCGTCGAGCCGACCGTGCTCGGCGAGCGCGTCCTGCAGGCAGCGCCCCGGCAGCAGCTCCATCACCGAGAAGATCGTGCCGCCCTCGCGCGCGACCCGGAGCCCCTTGACCAGGTGCGGGTCGTCGAGTTCCTGCAGCAGCCTCGCCTCGCGCACGAAGCGCTCCGTCTGCGCCGGGTCGGTGGCCAGCTCGGGCCGCAGGACCTTGAGCGCCACCCGCCGGCCGTCGGTGCGGTCGACGGCGGCGAACACGCGGCCGACCGCGCCCTCGCCGAGCACCGCCCCGACCTCGTAGCGCGTCAGCACGGGGCGCGTGCCGCCGTCGGTGCGCTGCCAGGCCTCCCACTGCGCGTCGGTGCAGACGCCGTGCCCGACCAGGAACCGCCGCGGCGCGCCCGACGCGACCGCGCTGCGCGCCACCTCGGCCGGCACCAGGCCGCGGTGAACCAGCATCGCCAGCAGCTTCGTCTCGTCGTTCAAGTCAGGTCGATCCGCGCTTCCAGCGTACACTTCGACGATTCATGGCCTCGCCGTCAAGTCGCCGCGCGGCGGGGCCGAAAAAGCCTCCGTCCAGATCCGGTCGAGGCACTACTTGAAGCATCCAGGGGCTGCGTTCGTCATCAAGTACTTCGACTTGATCGACGAGTTCATCAAGGTCCGCTGCTGCTCGGACGAGCTGCTGCAGGAACTGCACGCTACGCCGATCACCAACAAGTCGCACTACCGGCAGCGGGTCGTGCGCGCCTGCGTGCCGACGTTCGAGCCCGAGGTGCTGCCCGCGGTGCGACGCCTCGACGAGGGCTACGACCTCGAGATCGTCGAGGAACTGCTCTACCAGATCTGCATCGACGTCAACCCGTCGCTGGAGATCCACCAGGTCAGCATCCCGTCGCCGGCCGGCGCCAAGGCCCCGGTCGAGGCCGAGGACCTGTTCCTGCCCCGACCGGGCAGCGACACCGCCCGCCAGAACCTGTTCCGGCGCGTGACCTGCCTCGAGCGCAGCCTGCGCCAGCAGATCATCGGCCAGGACGACGCCATCACCTCGCTGGTGCGCGCGGTCAAGAAGGCGGCGGTCGGACTGAAGCGGCCGACCCACCCGGTCGGCACCTTCCTGCTGGTCGGCCGCACCGGCACCGGCAAGACCGAACTGGCGAAGTCCGTCGCGCGCAACCTGTTCGACGATCCGGGCGCGATGATCAGGGTCGACTGCAGCGAGTACGCGCTGCCGCACGAATACGCGAAGCTGATCGGCTCGCCGCCCGGATACATCGGCCACAACGAGGGCGGCTTCCTGACCGAGGCGATCAAGAAGAAGCCGAACAGCGTCGTGCTGTTCGACGAGGTCGAGAAGGCGCACTACAAGGTCCACAACCTGCTGCTGCAGCTGCTCGACGAGGGCATCATCACCGACAGCAAGGGCCAGACGGTCTCGTTCCACCAGGCGCTGATCCTGATGACGAGCAACCTCGGCATCGAGAAGATCGACGCCGTGCGCACGCGCATGGGCTTCTCGGCGGCGCACCGCCGCCAGAGCCTGCAGGACGTCGACCTGCGCACGGTGACGTTCGAGGCGCTGCGCGAGTGCTTCCGGCCCGAGTTCGTGAACCGCATCGACGAAGTGGTGATGTTCAATCCGCTGGACGAGAAGGTCTGCCAGCGCATCGCCGGCAACATGCTGCGCGAGGTCGCCGACCTGCTGAAGCGGCGCGGCATCGTCGTCAACTGGTCGCCGGGCGTGCGCGTGCTGCTGGCCAAGCAGGGCTTCTCGGAGGAGTTCGGCGCCCGCGAACTGCGCCGGCTGATCAAGCGCCGCATCGAGGATCCGCTGACCGAGCTGATCCTCGACCACGATCTCGGCCAGGGCGCCGAAGTCACGGTGCGCGTGCGCAACGGCGACTACACGTTCGCCTGCACCGAGTCCGTCGGCGCGGCGCAGACGGGCTGACCGCCGCCCGCGGCGGCCCGAGACGGGCCTTGGCGCGTGACGATCGCGGTGCGCGGCCCTACCCTCGGCGCGTGCCGCCCATCCGGCCGCCCGCATGCTGCTGTTCGTCGTCGCCGTATCCCTGTCGCTGCTGATCTCGTTCGTCTGCTCGATCGCCGAGGCGACCCTGCTCAGCGTCGGCCAGGCCCGCATCGAGGCCCTGGCCAAGACCGGCCACCGCGCCGGCCAGCTGCTGCGCCGCTTCCGCCGCGAGCCCGACCGGCCGATCGCCGCGATCCTGGTGTTCAACACGGTCGCCAACTCCGGCGGCGCGGCGATCGCCTCCGACCAGTTCACGCACGCGTTCCCCGGCGTGTCGCTGGCCTGGTTCGCCGCGTCGTTCGTGGTCACCGTGCTGGCCCTGACCGAGATCGTGCCGAAGACGATCGGCGTCGTGCACGCCAACGCGCTGGCCAAGCCGGTGGCCCACGTCGTCGAGGGCATGTGCCTCGTGATGGGGCCGGTGCTGGCCCTGACCCGCCGGCTGTCGGGCGTGTTCGCCCGGCGCGCCGTGGCGCACACGACCTCGCTCGAGGAGATCCGGCTGCTGACCACCGCCGGTCGGCTGCAGGGCGCGTTCGGCCCGATCACCGCCGAGCTGATCGAGAACGTGACCAGGCTGCGCGAGACCAAGGCCCGCGAGGCGATGGTGCCGCGCGACCGCGTCGCCTTCCTGTCGGGCACCGCGTCGACCGAGGCCAACCTCGACCTGGTGCACCGCAGCGGCCACAGCCGCTTCCCCTACACGCCGACCGGGGAGCTCGACCACGTCACCGGCGTGATCCTGACCAAGGAGCTGTTGTTCTCCCTGCGCGAACGCATCGAGCCGGACTGGCAGGACCTGCAGGTGCCGCTGCTGATCGTGCCGGAGACGGCGACGCTGAACCACGTGCTGCGGCGCTTCCAGCGCGAGAAGCGCCACATGGGCATCGTCGTCGACGAGTACGGCTCGACCCAGGGCATCATCACGCTCGAGGACGTGCTCGAGGAGATCGTCGGCGAGATCGAGGACGAGCTCGACACCGAGGAGACCTGGATGGTGCAGCGGCCGGACGGCTCGCTGCTGTGCCGCGGCAGCGCCGAGCTCGACCAGGTGTTCGCGCGGCTCGGCCTCGAGCCCGTCGAGACGGACAGCAAGACCCTGTCGGGCTTCCTCGCCGAGCGGCTCGGCAGCGTGCCCGCCGCCGGCGCGCACGTCGACGCCCACGGCCATCGATTCCTGGTCACCAAGGCGAACAACCGGCGCGCCGAGCGCATCCGCGTCGACCGGCTGCCGGCCGCCGCCGACACCGGCGAGTAGCCCGCCCGCGGGCGGCGTCAGCCCGCCGCGGGATGCCCGCCGCCGCCGCGCAACGCCGCGAACACCGCGTCCGCGACCCCCTGCGGCAGCCCCGGCACGGCGCGCAGGTCGTCGCGACTCGCGGCCCGCAGCGCCGCCAGCGAACCGAACCGCCGCAGCAGCATCCGGCGACGCCCGGGCCCGATCCCGGGCACCGCGTCGAGTTCGCTGGTCAGCCGGCCGCGCTGCTGCCGGTGGTAGGTGATCGCGAACCGGTGCGCCTCGTCGCGCAGCGCCGCCAGCAGCAGGGTCTCCGCGGCGCGGTCCGCGAGCGCGATCGGCTCGTCGCGGCCGACGACGAACAGGCGCTCCGCGGTCGGAGCCCGCGCGTCGCCGAGCCCGCGCAGCCGGCTCTTGGCGAGACCGCACAGCCGCAGGTCGCCCTGCAGGCCGAGCTCCTGCACCGCCCGCACCGCCGCCGCCAGCTGGCCCCGCCCGCCATCGACCACCAGCAGGTCGGGCAGCTCCTCGTCGTCGCGTTCGAGGCACAACCGCAGGCTGCGGCCCACCGCCTCGGCCATCGCCGCGAAGTCGTCGCCGGCGTGCTCCGGGGCGATGCGGAAGCGGCGGTACTGCGCCTTGTCGGGCCTGCCGTCGGCGAAGCAGACCCGCGCGGCGACGGTGCTGCTGCCCTGGATCGTCGACACGTCGAGGCAGTGCAGCCGCCGCGGCGGCTCCGGCAGACCGACCAGCGCCCCAAGCCGCGCCGCCGCCGTCTGCGCCCGCGCCGCCGCGTCGGCCGCCAGGGCGTCGCCGAGGGCGGCGTTCTGCTGCGCGAGGTCGAGGTGGCGCCGCTTGTCGCCGCGCTGCGGCACGTGCAGGTCGACGCGACCGCCGCGCTTGTGCTGCAACCAGCCGGCGATCATCGCCGCCTCGGCGGGCAGTCCGGGCAGCAGCACGGTCGCGGGCACGTAGCGGTCGCCCTCGTAGAAGCGGCCGAGCAGCTCGCCGAGCAACAGCTCGTCGGGCAGCGCGCTGCGCAGCTGGAAGCGCCGGCAGTTCTCGAGCGCGCCGCCGCGGAACGACAGGAACGCGACCGCCACCTCGTCGCCGGTGCGGTGCAGGCCGAGCGCATCCTCGTCGCCGGCGCCGGCGACGACGGCCTGCGGCTCGGCGACCCGCTGCAGCGCCTGCACCTGCTCCTTCAGCGCCTGGGCGCGCTCGAACTCCAGCGCCGCGGCCGCGGCCTGCATGCGATCGCGCAGTTCGCCGAGCACCGGCCCGACGTCGCCGCGCAGGATGCGCACCGAGTGGTCGAGCAGTCCGTCGTAGGCCTCGCGCGCGACCAGGCCGACGCACGGCGCCGGGCAGCGGCCGATCTGGTGCTTGATGCACGGCCGCGTGCGGTTGTGGAACACGTGGTCGCCGCAGTCGCGCAGGGGCACGATCTTGTGCAGCAGCCGCAGCGTGCGCCTGACCGCCTTCGCCGACGCGAACGGCCCGAAGTAGAGCGCGCCATCGTCGTGCCGCCGCCGCACCAGCCGGTACCACGGCCAGGGCTCGCTGCGGTCGAGCCGCAGCAGCAGGAACGACTTGTCGTCCTTCAGCTTCAGGTTGTAGCGCGGCTTCTGCTTCTTGATCACCGTGTTCTCGAGCAGCAGCGCCTCCTGCTCGGTCGCGGTGGCGACGAACTCGACGTCGGCCGCCTCGGCGGCGAGGAACCGCAGCTGGTAGCGGCCGTCGCCGCCGGGCCTCAGGTAGCTGCGCACCCGTGCACGCAGGTCGGCCGCCTTGCCGACGTAGAGCGCCGCGCCATCGGCGCCGCGGAACACGTAGACGCCGGGGCCAGCCGGGAAGCGGGCGACCTTGTCGGCGATGCGGGGATCCATGGCGGCGGCGTTCGTCGACGGCGGGTGCGGGCGCGGGAGCATGCCGGCGGCGGCGGGCCGCGGGCAACCGCCGCTGCCACGGCCACGACGGTGCGGCGCCACAGGCTACCGCGAGCCGGGGTCGATAGCGCCGGCATGCCGCCACGCCGCCGCGCAGCCCTGGCCGTGTTCGCCGCCCTCGCCGTGCTGACGCTCGGCGCCGCCGTGGCCGTGCCGTTGCAGGCCGACGCCGCCTGGCGCGCGATGCAGGCGGAGGCGGCGACGCTGCGCGGCGAGCTGGCGGCGCAACCGCCGCAGCGTGCCGTGCTCTGGGGCGAACCCGGGCCGGGCAACGCGCACGCGCACTACGCCGCCGCCGCGGCGCTGGCCCGGGCACTGGCCCGCGACCACCAGCGGGACCTGGTCGCGCTCCTGCCGCATGGCCAGGACCTGGACGGTTCCCGACACGCCGCCCTGCGCTCGCGCTGGCGCGAGCTGCTGGTGCCCCTGCGCGCCGGGGCGGCGGCGGCCGACGCCTCCTGGCCCGCACCCGGGGACGGCGACCTCGAGGCGCCGATCGCGAACCTGCTCGACTGGCGCTGGCTGGCCAACGCGGCGGTCTTCGAAGCGCGCGCCAGGCTCCACGAGGGTCGCGACCTCGAGGCCGTGCAGCCCACGCTCGACGCGGCGATGCTGGCCGCCGACCTGCTGCGCCGCGGCCGCCTCGTCGAGCAGACGATGGGCCTGGCGCTGCTGGCGATCGGCACCACCGAAGCCTGGCCCGAGCGGGCGCTGGCGCGGCTCGAGCGCGGCGCGCTCGACCTGCTGGCCACCGGCCTCGCGCGCCTCGACGCCAGCCTGCCGACCACGCTCGACGACCGGATCGAACTGCTGCACCTGGCCGCCTGCATCGCCCAGGCCCCGACCGAGGCCGAGTGGCTGCCGGCGGGCGTTTCCACCTGGCGGTTCGGCTTCTCGGCCCGCTGGCTGCTCGCCGACGCGTTCCTGCGCCAGGCCGGCCGCAGCCGGCGGCTCCAGGCGAACGGCGACGCGCCGTGGCCGGCGCGCCTGGCGACGCTCGACCGCGAAGGGGCCGCCGCGAGCGGCAATCCGGTGGCGGCCACGTTGCTGCCGTCCCTGGTCGCCGCCGAGGGCACCTGGCGGCTGCAACTGGCCAGGCTCCGGCTGCTGCGGCTCGCCGTCGACCTGCACCGCGGCGTCGAGCCGCCGGCGGTGGTCGACCCGATCGGCGGTGGCCCCATCGCCATCACCTCCGGCCCGGACGGGGTGCGCCTCGCCTGCGCGCCGCTCGGCGGCGGCGAGCCGCCGACCCGCTTGGTCGTTCGCTGACCCTCGCGCGGGCTACCGCCCCACCAGCGCGCGCAGCCAGGGCAGGTCGTGGCGGGCGCCGACCACGGTGCCGACGACGATCGTCAGCGGCACGGCCAGGAACATGCCGCCGGGCCCCCACACCCAGCCCCAGAACACCAGCGCCAGCAGCACCGACAGCGCCGGCAGTCCGAACTGGCGCCCCATCAGCACCGGTTCGAGCAGGTTGCTGATGACGTTGTTGACGACCAGGTAGCCGATCGCCAGCCCCAGCACCGTGCCGATGCCATACGCCGGCGACGCCAGCACCAGCAGCAGCGGCGGCACCGCGGCGACGATCGAACCGACGATCGGCACGTAGTTGAGCACGAAGGCCAGCACGCCCCACAGCAGGGCCGACTCGACGCCGAACAACCGGTTGAGCCCGTAGACGGTGACGCCGGTCAGCAGGCTGGTCAGCGTCTTGACGCCGAGGTAGCGCTGCAGGTCGCCGATCATCGCCGCGGCGCGCTGCCGGTCCCACGCCGGGCCGTAGGCGCGCGCGAACCGTTCGCGCAGCGTGTCCCCCTCCCAGATCGCGAACGCGAAGGCGATGCCGGCGAGCACCAGCGCCGACGACAGGCCGAACAGGCCGCCGACGCTCTGCTGCACGAAGCCCAGCCAGGTGCGCGGCTCGATCGAGCGCAGCAGGTCGGCGGTGTCGACGTGCAGGCCGATCGAACCGGCCCACTGCACGACGTCGTCGACGTAGTGCCGCAGGTGCCCTTCGTGCTGCGGCAGCCGCGCGCCGAAGTCGGCCAGCGCCCGCACCAGCGCCCGCATCACCAGCCACACGCCGCCGCCGATCGCGCCGAGCGCCACCAGCGCCGCCACCGGCCGCGGCACGCCTGTGCGCTGCAGCCCGCGCAACAGGCCGTCACCGAGCACGGCCAGCAGCAGCGCGAAGCAGACCGGCAACAGCCACGCCCGGGCCGCCTGCAGCCCCAGCACGACGAGCACCAGCGCCGCCAGCTGGACGAGCCCGTCCGGCCGGGCAGCGGGCGGCGATGGGTCGGACGCGGGCACGCGGTCATGATGCCGGCGCGCTATCGTCCCGGCCATGGCTCCCTCGTTCGACCCGGTCCCGGCCGAGTTCCAGGTGCCGTTCGCGTGGCTCGACGGCGAATGCGTGCCGAGCGCCGCCGCCACCGTGCCGCTGATGGCGCTGACGCTGCACTACGGCATCGGCGTGTTCGAGGGCATCCGCGCCTACGACGGCCAGGGCGGCCCGGCGGTGTTCCGGCTGGGCGAGCACGTCGCGCGCCTGTTCCGCTCGGCGCGGCTCCTGCGCCTCGAGCTGCCGTGCAGCGAGGCCGAGGTCGCCCGCGGCTGCGTCGACGTGCTGGCCCGGAACGGGCTGCGCGCCGGCTACCTGCGGCCGCTGGTGTTCGTCGACGACGGCAAGCGCGGCCTCGGCGCGCGCAACAACCGCGTGCGCGTGGCGATCGCCACCTGGCCCTGGGGCCGCTACCTCGGCGACGAGGGCGTGCAGCGCGGCATCCGCGCCCAGGTGTCGGCGATCGTCCGCATGAGCCCGCGGTCGTTCCTGCCCAAGGGCAAGGTCTGCGGCCAGTACGTGAACTCGGTGTTGGCCAAGCGCGCGGCGGCCGCCGCCGGCTACGACGAGGCGATCCTGCTCGACGACGACGGCCAAGTCGCGGAGGCGACCGGCGAGAACCTGTTCCTGGTGCAGGGCGGGGCGCTGGTGACGCCGCCGGTGTCGCAGCCGATCCTCGACGGCATCACCCGCGCCTCGGTGCTCGACCTGGCACGCGAACTCGGCCTCGAGGTCCACGAACGGCGCTTCGCCCGCGACACCCTGCTGCTCGCCGACGAGGTGTTCCTGACCGGCACCGCCGCCGAGATCACGCCCGTGCGCGAGATCGACGGCCAGCGCATCGGCCAGGGCGGGCGCGGCCCGGTGACCGAGCGGCTGCAGGCGCGCTACCTCGACGCGGTGCACGGCCGGCTGCCCGGGCGGCAGGCGTGGCTCACGCCCTACGCGGTCGCCTGACCGCGCCGCCGCTACAGCAGCTCCATGTCCAGCCGCTCGAGCCGGTAGACCTCGTCGCGCAGCCGCGCCGCCAGCTCGAAGTCGAGGTTCTTGGCCGCCGCCATCATCTCGGCGCGCAACAGCTTGGTGTGCCGCAGCAGATCCTTGTGGTCGGCGAACTGCCGCTGCGGCAGCGGCGCCTCGCCGAAGGCCCGCGGCGCCGGCTTGCCCTGGCCGCGGCCACGCCTGCCCTTCTTCTGGCCGGGCGCCGGCGGGTCGGCGGCCTCGTCCGCCGGCGCCTCCAGCAGGTCGCGCACCGGCTTCTCGATCGTGCGCGGCGTGATGCCGTGGGCCTCGTTGTGCGCGCGCTGCCGCGCGCGGCGGCGGTCCATCTCGGCCAGCGCCCCGGCGATCGACTCGGTGCGCTTGTCGGCGTAGAGGATCACGCGGCCGTCGACGTTGCGGGCCGCGCGGCCGCAGGTCTGGATCAGCGACGTCCGGCTGCGCAGGTAGCCCTCCTTGTCGGCGTCGAGCACCGCCACCAGCGCCACCTCCGGGATGTCGAGCCCTTCGCGCAGCAGGTTGATGCCCACCAGCACGTCGAACACGCCGAGCCGCAGGTCCCGGATCAGCGCGGTGCGCTCCAGGCTGTCGATGTCGCTGTGCAGGTAGCGCACCCGGACGCCGAGGTCGCGCAGGTAGTCGGTCAGCTCCTCGGCCGCGCGCTTGGTCAGCGTCGTGATCAGCACGCGCTGGTGCCGGGCGACGCAGGCGCGCACCTCGCCGGTGACGTCGTCGACCTGGCCCTGCGCCTTGCGCACCTCGACCGGCGGATCGACGAGCCCGGTGGGGCGCACGACCAGTTCGGCGATGCGGTCCTCGCTGCGGCGCAGTTCGTACGCGGCGGGCGTCGCCGACACGAACAGCACCTGCCGCAGCAGCCCCTCGAACTCGTCGAACTTCAGCGGCCGGTTGTCGAGCGCGCTCGGCAGCCGGAAGCCGAAGTCGACCAGGTTCTGCTTCCGCGCCCGGTCGCCGCGGTACATGCCGCCGGCCTGCGGGATCGCGACGTGAGACTCGTCGACGACCAGCAGGAAGTCGTCCGGGAAGTAGTGCAGCAGCGTCGCCGGCGGCTGGCCGGGCGCACGGCCGTCGAGGTGGCGGCTGTAGTTCTCGATGCCCTGGCAGATGCCGGTGGCGCGCATCATCTCCAGGTCGTGCCGGGTGCGCTGGCCGAGCCGCTGCGCCTCGAGCAGCTTGCGGTCGGCCTCGAGCGCGGCGAGGCGTTCGTCGAGTTCCTGTTCGATCGAGGCGCAGGCGCGCTGCAGCTGGTCGCCGGTGGCGACGTAGTGGGTCGTCGGGTAGATCGTCACCTGGTCGAGCGCCTGCAGCACCTCGCCGCGCAGCGGATCGATCGCGACGATCGCCTCGACCTCGTCGCCCCACAGCTCGACGCGAAGGGCGCGCGCCTCCTCGTAGGACGGATAGACCTCGACGACGTCGCCGCGCACCCGGAAGCGACCGGCCTGGAAGTCGTAGTTGTCGCGCACGAACTGGATCGCGGTCAGCTGCCGCAGCAGCACGTCGCGGTCGATGCGCTGGCCGCGGCGCACCGTCACCGACAGCTCGCGGTAGTTCTCCGGCGAACCGAGGCCGTAGATGCACGAGATCGACGCCACGATCAGCACGTCGCGGCGCTCCATCAGCGAACGCGTCGCCGAGTTGCGCATGCGCTCGATCGCCTCGTTGATCATCGCGTCCTTCTCGATGTACGTGTCGGTCGTCGGCACGTAGGCCTCGGGCTGGTAGTAGTCGTAGTAGCTGACGAAGTACTCGACCGCGTTGTCGGGGAAGAACGACCTGAACTCGGCGAACAGCTGCGCCGCGAGGGTCTTGTTCGGCGCCAGCACCAGCGTCGGCCGCTGCAGCCGCTCGACCAGCTTCGCGACCGTGAACGTCTTGCCCGAACCGGTGACGCCGAGCAGCGTGCAGGCCGGGGCGCCGCCGCGGATCCAGCCCTCCAGACGCTCGATCGCCGCCGGCTGGTCGCCGGCGGGCTGCAGGTCGGATCGCATGCGAAAGCCCATGCGACAGGTGTACGCGCGCCGCGGTCCGTTTCCCAAGCCGGCGAACCATGGGTCGCAGGCGGCGTTGACACCCCGGGCCGAACGGCCTTACCGTCCTCGGCGCCCCGTCTCCCGGCCCGTCCCCCTCCTCCGGCAAGGAAGCCCGTCGTGACCAGACGCCCCTCCCCCGCGTCCCGTTCCTCCTCCACGGCACGCGCGGCGCGCGGCGCGCGCCCGCGCGCGGACGGCCGGGTCGACGCCAGCTGCCCGCAGTGCGGCACGGTCTACCGGCTCGCGCCCGAGGCGCTCGACGACAAGATGGAGTGCGTCGAGTGCCACCGGGTCTTCTTCCCGAAGACGACGGTCGGCAAGCGCGCCAAGGCGCCGGACCACACGAAGACCTACGTGCTGATGGGCGCCGGCGCCCTGGCCGTGATCGTGCTGTTCGCGGTGATGGCCAATGTCGGCGGCGGCACCGAGCCGGACGCGACGCCGCGCGCGGAGGCCCCGCGCCGCGAGGTGCACACCCGCGGTAGCCATCCGCGCACCGCGCAGATCGTGCAGTGGGCGCAGGCGATGGGCAGCGACAACCGCCTGGTGATCAAGACCCACAACGACCTGCGCGCGGTGGCGACGAAGCTCGGCGCGCCGGCCGGCGACGAGCTGGCGCTGTTCACCGCGATCCAGTCCGCCGAGGCGACGCGCTACCTGCGCGAGATGGTCGCCGACAGCGCGGCGCTCGACAGCGACGAGGCGATGACGGCGGGCAGCGGCAAGGCGATCGTCTACGTGACGCCGAAGCCCGGCACCGACGACTACAAGCGCAACACGCGCGGCGAACTGCTGGTCTCGTTCACGATGGCCGGCGACCAGGTCAAGGTCACCGACTGGGAGGTCAAGCTGGCGCCGGTCCGCAACCCGGCGAAGCCGGACCCGAGCAAGACCTCGTTCACGCCGAACAAGGACATCGCCAAGCCGGAGTTCGTCGAGATCACCGACAGCGGCGGCACGCGCAAGGTCCAGGAGTCGAAGCCGGCGCCGGTGCCGCACTGGGAGCGCGCGACCCCGGCCCAGCAGGCGATGGCCGACAAGATCGTCGCCGACATCCTGGCCAGCGCCGCCCCCGAGGCACCCGGCGGCCTGTTCAACCGCGCGACGCTGCAGGTGCGGACGGACGACGACCGCAAGGCGGTCGTGCCGCGCGTGCTGAACGCGATGCACGACTGCTACGCCGACGTGACGGCCAACAACATGAAGCTGAACCTGCTGAACCGGGCGATGGTCGGCTTCACCGGCTTCGCCGTGAACTACCAGGTCGAGGACAGCGGCAACCCGACCAAGGACAAGGCCGAACGCGAGTCGTGCGTGCGGCAGTGGTTCGCCTTCTGGTGGCGCTACAGCGGCGACCTCGGCAAGTGGTTCGACACCCGCGAGAACCTCGAGGAGCCGCTCGAGGAGAACCCGCCCAAGCGCGCGATGTGACGCCCCGCCCACCACCGCCGGAGATCCGACCATGAGCCCGCTCCCCATCACCTGCGACAACTGCGGCGCCAAGTACAAGCTGCCGCCCACCTTCACCGGCGCCCAGGCCAAGTGCCAGAAGTGCGGCAGCGTGATCGACGTCGCGCGCCAG
>JAHBXX010000061.1 GCA_019636245.1 Planctomycetota bacterium
CTGGCGAACGGGGAGAGCGGCGGCTTCCTGGTCAGCAACGGCCTGCGCAGCTTCGTCTGGCCGCAGTGAACGAGCAGCGCGGCGGGCGCCGCAATCGGCGTCCGCCCAGGGCCCGTAGAATCCCGGCGATGCTACGACACCTCCCCACCGTGGCCGGCGTCCTGCTCGGCCTGCTCTTCGTCGCCACCGGCCTGATGGTCCTGCTCGGCCTCGGCCCCAAGCCCGAGCCGCCGCCCGCCGGCACGCCGCCGGCCCACTTCTTCGCCGCCTTCGCCCCCACCGGCTACCTGACCTTCGTCAAGGTGTGCGAAGTCGTCGGCGGCCTGCTCGTGGCGCTGCCGCGCACCCGCTGCCTCGGCCTGCTGGTGCTCGGCCCGATCCTGGTCAACATCCTGGCCTTCCACGTCTTCGTCGCCGCCGACGGCGTGCTGCAGCCCCAGGTGCTGGGCCCCAGCCTCCTGGCCGTCTTCCTGCTCCTCGTCGAGCGCCGCGCGTTCCTCGGCCTGCTCACCCGCCCACAGGCCCGCTGACCCGCCATGGCCGAACGCCGCCTCGCCCGGATCCTCGCCGCCGCCGGCCGCCACTGGGTCGGCGACGGCTTCCCGGTGCAGACCCTGTTCTCCTACCACGAAGGGCCGGACGTGAGCCCGTTCCTGCTGCTCGACCACGCCGGCCCGGCGCACTTCCCGCCGGCGGCCCGCCGCCGCGGCGTCGGCCCGCACCCCCACCGCGGCTTCGAGACCGTGACCATCGTGCTGCAGGGCGAGGTCGAGCACCGCGATTCGGCCGGCCACGGCGGCACCATCGGCCCCGGCGACGTGCAGTGGATGACCGCCGCGTCGGGCCTCGTGCACGAGGAGATGCACAGCGACGCCTTCACCCGCACCGGCGGCACGCTGGAGATGGTCCAGCTGTGGGTGAACCTGCCGGCGCGCCACAAGGGCGCCCGACCGGGCTACCAGGACCTGCGCGCGGCGCAGATCCCGCACGTCGCGCTGCCCGGCGGCGAACTGCGCGTGATCGCCGGGGCCTTCGCCGCGGCCCGCGGACCCGCCCGCACCTTCACCCCGATCGAACTCTGGGACCTCGACCTGCGCCCCGGCGCCGGCGCCGACCTCGCAGTACCCGCCGGTCACACCACGCTGCTGCTCGCCCTGCGCGGCACGCTGCGCCTCGCCGACCACGAACTGCGCCCCGGCCAGATCGCGCTGTACGAACGCGCCGGCACCGGGCTGCGCGCCGCGGCCGGCGGCGACGGCGCCCGTGCCCTGCTGCTCGCCGGCGCGCCGATCGACGAACCGGTCGTTGGC
The DNA here is from genome assembly GCA_019636245.1 of Planctomycetota bacterium. Classification (GTDB taxonomy): domain Bacteria; phylum Planctomycetota; class UBA1135; order UBA1135; family UBA2386; genus JAEUHS01. The sequence continues at coordinate 1,311 of JAHBXX010000061.1, forward strand.
CACGGCCCGTTCGTGATGAACACCCCGGCCGAGATCCGCCAGGCGATCGCCGACTACGAGCAAGGCCGCATGGGCACGCTCGGCGCCTGATCGCCACCGTGGCCATCGACCGCATCGCCCCGACCCGCCGCCCCCAAGGTCGCGTCGTGCAGCGCCCGTCGTGGCACGACCTGACGTTCCTGCACTGGCCGGTCGACGCGGCCCGGCTGCGGCCGCTGGTGCCGCCGGCGCTGGAGATCGACACCTTCGACGGCCAGGCGTTCGTCGGCCTGGTGCCGTTCACCATGCGCGGGGTACGGCCGTGGTGGGCGCCGCCGCTGCCCGGCACCGACGCCTTCCACGAGACCAACGTGCGCACCTACGTGCACCACGACGGCCGCGGTCCGGGCGTGTGGTTCTTCAGCCTCGACGCGCAGAGCCGCCTCGCGGTGCTGGCGGCGCGCGCCCTGTGGCGCCTGCCCTACCACCACGCCCGCATGCACCTCGGTGCCGAGAACGGCACGCTGCACTACCACAGCGAACGCCTGCGGCCGCCGCCGCTGCCGGCGACCAGCCGCATCGCCTGCCGGCCCCACGGCCCCGCCGCGCCGGCAGTGCCCGGCACGCTCGCGCACTTCCTGGCCGAACGCTACCTGCTCTACGCCCTGGGCGCCGATGGCACGCTGCGGCGCGGCGCGGTGCACCATGCGCCCTACCCGCTGCAGACGGCCGAGGTGCTCGCCTGCGACGAGACCCTGGTGGCCGCTGCCGGCATCCCGCGCCCGCACGACGCCCCCCTGGCCCACTACGCACGCGGCGTCGAGGTCGAGATCTTCGCCCTGCAACGCCTCGGCCGGGACGCCTGACGGCGCCGCCGGCCTAGGGTCGCAGCGCGGCGTGCAGCACGTCGACGAGCCGATGCGCCGCCAGCGCCGCGCGCGGCAGCGCCACCGCCTCGGCGGCCGCCACGTAGTCGAGCGGCAGCAGCGGCGGCCGCGCGGCGTCGGGGCCGTCGGCCGCCGCGCCGGCGAGCTGGCCGTCCCGGTAGGCATGGCGGCGCGCGAGCGCGTGGCTCTCCTGCGCCCACGCCAGCGGCTCGGTGACGGCGAGCTCCGCGGCGAAGCGCTCCCGGCGCAGGTCCGGCCGCATCAGCAGCCCCGCGACCAGGCTCTGTTCGAACGCCGGCGTCTGGTAGTCGCCGAGCAGCGCGTCCCACAGCGCGTGCAGGCTGGTGCGGCTGTCGGGATCGTAGGCGTGGCGCGTGACCAGGAACGCGTTGCCGCCGCGGTCGCCGGTGGGGAACTGCGGCGAGTAGAGCGAGCAGGCGTGCAGCGGCTGGTGCAGGTCCTCGACCAGGTGCACGACCCAGCACAGCGCGATCGCCCGCTCGCCATCGGCCCGCTGGCGATCCGCCAGCACGGCGAGGTTGTAGGCGATCGCCGCGACCACATCGGCCGGCCCGTCGCCGGCGGCGGCAGGCGGCGGCGGGACGACGTCGCCGCGCACGAACGGCAGGTCGACGTAGTGCCAGCGCGACTGGTGCGCGGCGCGGTGCATCGGATGCGACACGCTGCGCACCAGGTCGGGCCAGTTCGACGCCAGCGCGAACGCATGGCGCGCCTGTTCCGCCGCGTCGGCCCCATCGGCGAGGCCGGCCTGCAGGTCGGCCGCGAAGCGGGGGTGGGCGCGCAGGAGGCGCGCGACCTCGGCGCGGGTGGCGCCGTCGAGGTGCGCCCAGGCGAACCCCGAGACGATGCGGTGACCGCTGTGGTTCCACGGCGCCGGCGGGGCCGCGGGCGCCGGCCAGGCCGGAGCCACGGCCAGCCAGAGGACTACGGGCAGGAGTTCCATGGCCGCGCCACCGTAGCCGCGGCCGGCCGCGGCCGCAGCGCCCAAGGGCATTCAGCGCGGCCCGCCGAGTTCCTGCAGCCGGGCGAGGCCGCGCCGTGCCGGGGCCAGCTCCGGGTCGAGCCGCAGCGCCTGCTCGAACGCCGCCGCGGCGGCGGCGAAGCGGCGCAGTTCGCCGCTGGCGACGCCGAGGCCGTACCAGGCCGAGGCGTTCTGCGGCGCCGTCTCGACCGCGAGCTGGAACGCGGCCAGCACCGCCGCCTCGGCCTCGGCGCCGCGCTCGCCGCGCAGCAGCGCGCACCACGCGAGCCCGAGCCGGGCGACCCCGAGGCTCTGGCGCCGCTGCGAGCCCTCGGCGTCGTCGCCGAGCACGGCGAGCGCGCGGCGGTAGCGCCGTTCGGCCTCGCTGCGCGCCCAGACGTCGCCGTCGAACGCGCGCTGGAGCTGCAGGTCGGCCGCCATCACCAGCACCATCGGGTCGTCGGGCGCGTGGCGTTCGGCGTGCGCGGTGAAGCGCTCGGCGTCGTGCCAGTTCCAGGTCGCGACGAAGCTGACGACCGCGGCGGCGGCGACCACGACCCACGGCAGCCAGTTCGTGCGCCACCACGCGGGCACCTGCGCCAGCAGCAGCCCCGCACCGACCACGCACAGATAGAGGTAGCGGTCGGCGATCGGGTAGCTGCCGATCGCCCGCTGGTAGGCGACCGTCGGCAGGACGGGCGCCAGCACGAACGCGAGGCCCAGCCAGATTCCCGGGCGGACGCGCCGCCGGCACCTGACCAGCAGGCCCGCCGCCAGCGCCAGCGCCGCGGCCGCCGCCGCGGCGGCCGCGGGCGGCCACGGCGGCACCGACCGCACCGCCAGCACGGGCAGCGGCCAGACCAGCAGCACCAGCTGCGACAGCAGCAGCTCCGGCCCCCGCCACAGGTCGCCGAGGCGCGGCCCGAGCGACGCGCCGCCGCCGAGCAGCACCTGCCCCGGCGGCTCCCCGAGCACGACGGCACGCAGCACCAGCCAGCCGGCGACGCCGGCTGCGAGCGTCGCCAGCAGCCGCCGCCAGGCCACCGGGTGGCGGGGTGCGCCTGCGTCCGCGGCGGGCAGCCAGGCCAGCGCCGCCAGCACCAGCGGCACCGCAGCGATGCCGGTCTCCTTGGCCGCCAGCGCCAGCACGACGCCGGCCGCCGTCGCCCACGGCACGCCCTGTCCGCCGCGTTCGCGCCAGCGCACCGCCGCCCACACCGCCACCAGCGCCGCCGTCGCCCACAGCAGGTCGTTCGCCGCCGCGCACCAACCGACCGTCTCGACCTGCACGGGGTGCACGGCGAACCCCAGCGCGACCCAGAACGCGGCCACGGGCGGCACCAGACGCGCCGCCAGCGCCCGCACCAACAGCACGTTCGCCAGGTGCAGCAGCAGCGCCAGCGCATGCACGCCGAACGGCCCGCCGCAGCGGTCGCCGACGTAGAGCACCAGCAGCAGCAGCGGCCGCCAGTAGCCCTGTTCGCCGCCGAACAGCGGCGTCGTCAGCAGCGCGGGCAGGTCGCCGGCCCGCAGCGCGGGGTTGCGTTCGATCAGGCGCACGTCGTCGCCGAGGTAGCCGCCGAGCAGGCACGGCCACAGCACGCCGAGCGTCGCCGCCACCAGCCAGACCCCGCCGGCCCGGTCGGCCAGACCGGCCGCGGCCGGCCGCGGCATGCCCGTCACCGCCCCCCCCGGTGCACCAGGTGGGCGACGCCGATCGCCGGCACGCCGCCGGCCAGCACGTAGCCGCCCTCGTGCAGGACCTGGAACAGGCGGCGGCCGGCAGCGGCGGTCGCCGGATCCTCGTCGCGATCGCGGAACTCGTCGCCGAGCACCAGCCAGATGCCCCGAGCCTCGATCTGCGGCAGCATGCGCGCCAGGTCTGGCGCCAGGCTGCCGTCGTCGAGCGCCCGCAGGTAGCGGCTGACCGCCGCCGGCGCCTCCTCCAGCGCCGAGGGCAGCAGGCGGCACGGGAACGCGGCGCCCGTACGCGGCTGCCGGCAGGTGCGTTCGTGCCACACGTAGCCGTCCTCGTACAGGTGCGCCAGCACCGGCAGACCGACCGCGCCGCAGAGGACCACGGCCTCGCCAGCGCCGACGTGCGCGGCCAGATGGTCGGCGACCGCCCGGTGGGGATCGGGCGCCGGCGCCGACGTGAAGTAGCGCCAGTCCTTCGCCAGCAGGTCCACGGCGATCACCACGCAGGCGATCCGGGCCGCCCACCGCCAGCCGACCGCCGCGTCGCGGCTGCCCGCCGACATCGCGCCGCCAAGCCACAGCACGAAGCCGGGGAAGGCGATCAGGTCGTAGCGGCCGGGCGCGTAGACCGGGCGCTGCAACGAGATCAGCCACAGCGCGGCCAAGGGGCCAAGGCAGAGCACGATCGCGTGCAGCAGCGCCGTGCGCTTGGCCGCCGGGAACCGCGGCCAGCGCACCAGGCTCTCGCCGAGCAGCAACGCCATGGCCGCCAGCGCGGTGATGCGCGCCGGCTCGGCGAACGGCATGCTGGTGAACTGCTTCAGGAAGATCGGCGCATGGTCCGCCTGCCCGCCGAGCAGGAACAGCTCCAGCGAGCTGAACACCGCCTCGACGCCGGCGATCTGCGACCACAGCAGGGCCAGCCAGCGCATGTCCTCGGCGGCGAACGGCGTCCGGGCCGACCAGACCAGGAGCCACGGCAGCAGCAGCAGGGCCGCGGCCGCCAGCGCCGTCGCCACCGCGTGCGCCGCCCGGCGGCGACCGGCCGCGAGCGCGGACGCGGCCACCACGGCGTGCGCGAGCACCAGCGGGATCGCCGCCAGGTAGTGCGTATGCAGCGCCGCCGCGCCGACGGCGACCAGCATCCCCCAGGTCGACCAGCGCGGCGCCGCCGCCAGGCGCCACAGCGCCCAGACCATCAGCATCAGCTCGGTCAGCAGCAGCGAGTAGGCGCGCGCTTCCTGCGAGTAGTAGAGATGGATCGGCGACAGCAGCGCCAGCAGCGCCGCGGCCACCGCGGCGCGGTTGCTGAAGCCGGCTCGCGCGGCATGGAACGACGCCCAGACGAACCCCGCGCCGGCGAGCGCCGACAACGCCCGCAGGCTGGCGGCGTCGACCCCGAACCAGGCCGCCCAGAGTCGCGTCAGCGCGTGGTAGAGCGGCGGCGTGTTGTGCACGTAGTCGAAGCCGTCGAGCGCGTGGGCGATGTGCGCCGTCAACGCCTCGTCGAGCCAGATCGGCTGCGCGCCGAGCTGCCAGGCGCGCAGCAGCAGCGCCGCCAGCGCCAGAGCGAGCGCCACCGCATGGCGCCCCGCGGGGCGGTCGAGATCGAGCCAGGGAGAGCGCGCGGACGCCGCCATCAGCCGCCCTCCCCCGCCGTGGCGACCGGCTGCCAGGCTGCCGCCAGCGCGCGCAACCGTAGCCACGCCGCCGCCGCCAGCGGCGGGCACGCACCCGAGGCCGCCGCGGCCGCGCCGAAGCCATCGGTGCGCACCCCCTCGCGCAAGAGCGAGGCCGACGCGGGTCCGCCCGCGAGGCCGAGCCCCTGGCGCAGGGCATCGAGTTCCGCGGCGTGGCCGGCGACCAGGCGGTCGACGTCCACGAACCGCGTACGCCCGCCTGGCAGCTGCGGCAACAGGGCGTCGACGTGGTAGGCGTAGAAGCGGGCCGCGAACCCGAGCGGCAGGTGGTCGCGGCGCCGCAGCGACGCCAGCACGGCGGCCGGCGGCCGCAGGCAGACGACCACCTGCCGCACCGGCGCCCACTGCAGCCACCAGCGCAGCGTCAGGCAGAAGCGCGGGTCCTTGACGGCGCCGGCGGCGTGCTGGCGCCCGAGCGCGGCGATCGCGTCGCGTTCGCGTTCGGCACGCGCGGCGACCGCGGCGCCGCGCGGCAGACGCAGGTAGGCCAGCCGGCTGCCCCAGGCCGCGAGGCGCGAGCGGCAGCGCGGCAGACCGGTGACGATGCGGCTGTTGGCGTCGACCACCGCCTTCGCCTCGAAGTAGCCGGCCGGGTTCCAGCGGTCGGCGGGCAGGTGGTCCGCGGTCTCGCCGAACGACAGGCCGGCCGCGTGCAGCAGCTGGCAGACCAGCGAGGTGCCGGAGCGGTGCATGCCGGTGACGACGATCACCGGCCGCATCCTCCGGCACGGCCGCCCGGAACCGGCCCGGCGGCGCCGCGGCGCCGCACCCCGGCGGCGGACACGGCACGAGAAGGCACGACGCGCATCGACGCCGGCCCATGCTAGGAAGGGCGGGCGGCATCGCCACCGGCGAATCGTCGCAGCATCGTCGCAGCGGCACGGCGGAGGCCGGATGTCGGAGCGCGGCCTGCTACTCGGCCAGCACGCCGATGTCGCACTGCAGCGACAGGCCGACCAGGTCCTCGAGCAGGCGTCCCTCGAGCAGCAGACCGCCCATGCGCTCGGCGCAACCGCGCAGCTGCACCACGACGCCGGCCCAGGTCACGCCCGGCAGCCGCAGCACCTCGCGCCAGCCGGCGCGGGCCCGCAGCAGCGCCAGCAGCTCGGCGAGCTTCTCCTCCGGCCAGTGGAAGCCCCGCGGCAGCACCTCGTGCACCCACAGGCCCTCGTCGCGCACGCCGCGCCGGTGCGCGCCGCTGTCGCCCTTGGCGAACGCGCGCGTCGGCGGCAGGTCGAGCAGCTGCGTGACCCGCTCCGGCGGGACGTCGTCGAGCGAGAGCCGCAGCGCCACGACGGCGCCCGGCACGATGGCGAAGTCGCGTTCGTCCCAGCGCTCCCCCGTCCACCGCCACTGCACCTGCACGAAGAACGACTCCGGCTGCAACCGGTAGCTGGTCACCGCATGGTCGCCGTGCTGCTGCAGCTGGCCGGGCGGCACGTGCCCCCACGCCGGCTGCCGCTCGAGCAGCGCCCGCAGCAGGTCGCTGCGGCTGCAGCGCAGCCGCAGCAGCGGCAGGTGGGGCGGCGCCGGGTCCGGCATCTCCGTCACCCCTGCGCGGCCGCCGCCGGCCACAGCCGTGCGCCGGGCACGTCGTCGGTGAGGATCTCCTCCACGTCGAGCACCGCGCACTGGCAGCCGACGCCGAGCAGCGCCGCCAGCGACGGCGTGGTGCGCCCTTCGTCGCCGGAGATCCACTCCTTGACGTAGGTGCCGTGCTCGCACTGCACGCGCAGTTCGAGCCCGCCGGTCGGCAGCCGCCGCAGCTCGCGCACCGCCAGCCGCCGCTCGCGGTCGAGGTCGGCCCGCCGGTGCGCCACACGCTGCGGGGTGCGCTGGACCACGGCGCCCGCGAACGCCGCCGCGCGCGCCAGCGCCTCGGGCGCGGGCTCGGCGTCGACCGCCACCTCGGCGCGGTAGATCTTCTCGAAGTGCTCCTGCTTCCAGTAGACGAGCCGCGCCCGCGGCACGCGCACGAACGGCTGCAGCTCGATCGCGCCCTCGGCGCGCGCTTCGATGTCCTGGCGCAGGGCCTCGAGGTCGATGTCCGGCCGGCGCGCGCCCAGGACCTCGAACACGAACGGCCGGCCGCGGCCGAGCATCAGCACGTCGACGTCCTCGCGACCGGCGCCGTGGAAGCGGCCCGCCTTGGCCTGCATCGCCGGCAGCAGGCGCCGACCGATCAGCTCCTGCACCGATTCGCGCGTCAGCTTGCCGAAGCCGCCGCAGCGCGCGCAGGAGCCGCGGCGCCGGCGATCGCCCTTGCAGTCAGGGCAGAAGAACACCGTCTGCGGCAGGCCGCGCCGCAGCTTGCGGTAGCGGGACTCGAGCCAGACGTTGGTGCGGCGCGGCGGGAACGTGACGTCGGCGGGGTCCGGATCGGAACTCACCCGGTCAACAGACCACCGGCCGCCGCCGCAGGCAAGCGCGGGCCGTCAGTGGGCGCGACCGGCGGCCGCGGCGCGGCGGCCGTCCTTGCGCAGGGTCGAGTTCTGCCGTTCGGTCCGCCGCTCCAGGAACCGGCCCAGGAGGCCGAAGAACTCGCGCACGTCGATCGGGGTCTGCAGGAACGAGTGGATGTTGTACTTGCTCTTGTCGACCGCCATGTCCTTGACGTTGCGCGGCGCCGTCAGCACGAACAGCTCGGTCGTCGTGTCGAACGACCGCAGGTGGTGCAGCAGCTTCACCGTGTCCTTCTCGCGCGGGTCGACGCCGAGGAACACGCAGTCGAACGGGCGGCTGCGCGCCTCGTTGATGCCGGCGTAGCCGCTGCCCACGGTCACGTGGAACTCGGGGAACTGCTGCAGACCGACCTTGACCTGGTCCCGGACCAACGGGTCCTTCTCGACGAGTAGCACTTCCATGGCGGTTCCTGGGCGGTGCTATCGGCGCACACGGGGCCCGATCCCGACCCTGAACTGACGCCGCCTTGCCACCGGCGCTTGAAAGCACCCCATCGGCGCGGTCCTGTGCCGCGGCGATGAACTTCCTCGCCGGCGTCGACGAGGCGGGCCTCGGCCCGATCCTCGGTCCCCTGGTGGTCGCCGGCGTGGCGATGGCGGGGCCCGAGGGCACCGACCCGTGGCAGGCGCTGCGCCGGCACGTCGCCCGGCGGAAGCACCAGCAGGGCAAGGTGCGCGTCGCCGACAGCAAGCTGGTGCACCAGGGGCCGCACGGCCGGCGGCGGCTCGAGGAGACCGCGCTGGTGTTCTGGACCGCCTGCCACGGCGACCTGCCGGCCACGCTCGGCGACTGGCTCGCCGCGATCGGCGCCGACGTCGCGCGGCTGCGGCTCTGCCCCTGGTACGAGGACCTCGCGCTGCCGTTGCCGCTCGACGCCGACGCCGGCTGGCTGCAGCTGCAGGCGGAACTGGTCGCCCGCGCGTTGCACAAGGCCGAGGTGCGGCTGCTCGACATCGCCGTGCGGCCGGTCGACGTCGAGGAGTGGAACGAGCTGATCGCCGACACCGACAACAAGAGCCGCGCCCACTTCCGCGCCTACGCCGAGGTCATCGGCCGCCTGCTCGACCGGCTGCCCGGGGCCGGCGACGGCGGCCGCGGCCACCTGGTCGCCGACCGCTGCGGCGGACGCGTGCACTACGCCGAGGACCTGCGCCGGCTGCGGCCGGGCGCGCGCGTCGACACGCTGGCCGAGGAACCGCACGCGTCCAGCTACCGCCTGCACGGCGGCGGCGGCGGCGAGGTCACGGTCACGTTCGCCGAGGGCGGCGAGGCGCGCGCGTTCCCGACCGCGCTGGCGAGCTGCTTCGCCAAGTACCTGCGCGAACTGATGGTCGAGGTGCTGAACCGCTGGTTCCAGGCGCGCGTGCCGGGCCTGGCGCCGACCGCCGGCTACTTCGTCGACGGCCAGCGCTTCCTCGGCGACCTCGAGCCCTTCCTGCGCACCAACGCGCTGCCGCGCGGCCGCCTCGTCCGGGTCCGCTGACCTCAGCCGGCGAAGCCCTCGTCGTCGAGCAGGTCGGGGCCGTAGGCGGCGGCGACCGCCAGCTGGTCGCAGCGCTCGTTCTCGACGTCGCCGGTGTGGCCGCGGACCCAGCGCCACTCGATCGCGTGGTCGTCGATGGCACGCAGCAGCCGCCGCCACAGGTCCTGGTTCTTGACCGGCTCCTTGCCGGCCGTGCGCCAGCCGCGCTTCTGCCAGCCGTCGAGCCAGCCCTTCGCCAGCGCGTGGATCAGGTACTGCGAGTCCGACCACAGCGTGACGCGGCACGGCTGCTTCAGCGCCTCGAGGCCGACGATCGCGCCGAGCAGCTCCATGCGGTTGTTCGTCGTGCGGCGGAAGCCGGCCGACAGTTCCTTGCGGTGTTCGCCGGCCAGCAGCACGGTGCCGTAGCCGCCCGGGCCCGGGTTGCCGAGGCAGGCGCCGTCGCTGTAGATGATCACGCTCGGCCGTCGCCCTGGCTCTGGCATCGGCAGCGGCATACCGGCCCGCGCCGGCGGCGACAAGCGCGCCGCCCATGCCGGTCACGCCACTTCCAGCCGCCGGGCGAACGCGACCAGTTCCGGCCAGAGCGCGGCGAAGTCGCTCTCGAGCGCGGTGTAGTGGACCTCGAGCAGCGCCGCGCCCTCGGCGAGCGGCGCCGCCCGCGGCGACCGCCGGCTCATGCGCCGCAGCACCGTGTCGATGCCCTGCAGACCGGCATAGCCGACCAGCCACTGCTCGGCCTCCAGCCACGGCAGCGCCTGCTGCAAGCGCGGCGGCAGCAGGTCGCGGTGCGCCCGCAGGTCGGCATGCACGGCCGCGGCGAAGGCCGGCAGCGGTCCGCCGATGCCGAGCCGGTCCCAGTCGCGGGCCAGGAAGTGGTCGTGGAACACGTCGACCAGCACGCCGGCGAAGCGGCGCCACGGCGGCGGCAGCCGGTCGCGGCTCCGGCGCACGCCCGGGTGCGCGTCGACGAAGGCGTCGACCGCCCGGTGCTGGGCGATGCCGCGCCGCAGGTCCGCGTGCAGCGAAGCCAGGTCGAAGCCGCGCACGAAGTCGCCGCACAGGTTGCCGAGCCGCAGCAGCGGCGCCGCCGGCGCGAGCCGCAGGTGCGCGAGCCAGTTCACGGCGTGCTGCCCGGGGCGAGCTCCGCTTCGCGCCGCAGCGCCCGTCGCGCGATGCGACCGACCACCCAGACGGCCAGCACCGTGGCGCCGATCGCCAGCCACTGCGACCAGCCGGAGGCGCCCGCGGCCCAGTCGAGTTCGGCCAGCCCCGCGCCCACCACCGCCGCGCCGATCGCGCGCGGCGTCGTGCCGAGCACCGTCGCCAGCGCGAACGGCAGCACGCGCACCCCGAACGCCGCCAGCAGCAGGTTCGTCGCCGCGAACGGCATCACCGGCGACAGCCGCAGCAGGGCGATCACCCAGACCGTGCGCCCGAGGCCGCGCCCGAGCAGCGCCCGGTGCACCGCCAGCGCCCGCGGCGAGCCGGCCAGCGCCCGCACGGCGCGCGCGCCGACCCAGCGCTGCCACAGCGCGAACGACAGCGACGCCGCCAGCACGACGACGAGCCACGCGACCGCGGCGCCGAGCGAGGCGCCGAACAGGTAACCGGCGACCAGCGACGTCGCGTGCGTCGGCAACAGGCACAGGGCCGCGGCGCAGGCGCCGCCGAGCCAGTAGGCGACCACCGAACCGGGGTCCGGGCCGAACCACGGCAGCCAGGTCGCCGCCGTCGCCGCCAGCGCCACCACGCCAGCCGCCGGGCCGGCGGTCGCCAGCAGGAACAGCGGCGCGGTCGGACCGAGGTCGCGCAGCACGCGGCGGACGCGGGCGGCGACACCGGCGGGCGGCGGCGGGGCAGCGACGGACATGCGATGCGAAGGGTCGGCCACCGGCGACGGCGAGGCAAGGGTGCGGCGTCCGCAACGGCACGGCCTCCCGCCCGCGCCCTGCCGATGCGTGCCTCCAAGGACCCGCCTGCCTACACTCCTCGCCCCGCGATGAGCACCGAACTGCCCCCGAAGTACGACCCGCAGACGCTCGAGCCGGCCGTGACCGGACGCTGGCTCGCGGCGAAGGCGTTCGCCGCCTTCCCCGACGCCCGCCAGGAGCGCTACGTCGTGATGATGCCGCTGCCGAACGTGACCGGCGCGCTGCACATGGGGCACGCGATGGACAACGTGATGCAGGACCTGCTGATCCGCTGGCATCGCATGCAGGGCGACAACACGCTGTGGCAGGCCGGCACCGACCACGCCGGCATCGCGACCCAGGCCGTGGTCGAGAAGCGGCTCAAGGAACTCGAGCACCAGACGCGCCACGACGTCGGCCGCGAGGGCCTGGTGCGGCGCATCCACGACTGGGCGGCGCAGAGCCAGCAGCGCATCCGTTCGCAGCAGCAGGCGATGGGCTGCTCGTGCGACTGGGATCGCGCCCGCTTCACCATGGACGCGGTCTGCGCCCGCGCCGTGCGGCACACGTTCTTCGCGATGTTCCGGGACGGCCTGATCTTCCGCGGCAACCGCCTGGTCAACTGGGACTGCGCGCTGCAGACCGCGGTCGCCGACGACGAGCTCTACACCGAGACCGTGCAGGGCACGTTCTCCTACCTGCGCTACCCCGTGCTCGAGCCGCGGCCCGGCGAACCGACCCACGTGCTCGTCGCGACCACACGGCCGGAGACGATGCTCGGCGACACCGCCGTCGCCGTGCACCCCGATCCCGCCGCGGCGCTGGCGGCGGCGATCGCGGCGCAGCGGCAGAAGCTCGCCGCCGCCCCGGCGAAGGACCGCGACGCGGCGCAGCGGGAGCTCGACCGGCTGCTCGAACGGGAGCGCACGCTGCTGCCGTCGCTGGTGACGATCGCGGCGATGGCGCAGGACGGCCGCGAGCTCGAACTGCCGCTGGTGAAGCGCCGGATCCCGCTGGTCCGCGACGAGTGGGCCGACCCGAGCCTCGGCACCGGCTGCGTCAAGATCACGCCGGCGCACGATCCCAACGACTACCAGGTGTGGCAGCGCCACCCCCGGATCGGCGCCGTCAACGTGCTGCACGAGGACGGCACCATCAACGCGCACGGCGGCGCCTACGCCGGCCAGGACCGCTTCGCCGCGCGCGCGGCGGTGATGCGCGACCTCGGCGCGCTGGGGCTGGTCGAGAAGGTCGAGGAGCGCGCCATCGAGATCGCCCACAGCGACCGCAGCAAGACGATCGTCGAACCCTACCTCAGCAAGCAGTGGTTCGTGCGCATGGGCGACGTCGACGGCGGCGTCGTCATGGGCCGCGGCACGCCGAAGGAGTTCCGCAGTCCGGGCCTCGCCCAGGCGGCGCTCGACGCCGCCGCCGGCGCGCTGCCGCCGTACGCCCACGGCGCGCCGCGGCCGCAGGTGTCGTTCCATCCCGATCCCGAGCGCTACCGCCGCATGTACGACCTGTGGCTCGGCGAGAAGCGCGACTGGTGCATCAGCCGCCAGCTCTGGTGGGGCCACCGGATCCCGGTCTGGCGCGGCGAACTGCCGGCGCAGCACCTGCTGGCGCTGCAGCCGCTGCTGGGCGCGCACCTGCAGCGCGCCGACGTCGCCGCCTGGGTGCTGCTGTCCGATGGCACGCGCCTGTCGCCGCGCGACGCGTTCGCCCACCTGCAGGGCCCCAACGCCCCCACCCGCGTCGAGGTGCAGCTCTGCTTCCAGGACGCCGGCAACGACGAGCAGCTCGGCCCGATCCTGCAGGGCGCCGGCCTGCAGCTCGACCCCGACGTGCTCGACACCTGGTTCAGTTCGGCGCTGTGGCCGCACAGCACGCTCGGCTGGCCCGATCCGGCGACCGCCCAGGTCGATCCCGGCCAGCCGTCGCTCGGCGGCGCGCCCGGCCGCGCCGACGCGCTCGACTACTGGTATCCGGGCTCCTGCCTCGTCACCGGCCGCGACATCATCACGCTCTGGGTCGCGCGCATGGTGATGGCCGGGCTCTACAACCTCGGCGACGTGCCGTTCACCGACGTGTTCCTGCACGCGACGATCCTCGACGGCAAGGGCGAGCGCATGTCGAAGAGCAAGGGCAACGGCATCGACCCGCTCGACATCATCTCGCGCTACGGCGCCGACGCGCTGCGCTACGTGGTCTGCGAGCTGCAGACCGGCACGCAGGACATCCGCCTGCCCGTGCAGGCGGTGTCGCCGTTCACGGCCCCGGGCGAACCCGAGCGCCTGATCGACCTCGCCACCGCCAGGCCGGGCCCCTACCTCGGCACGTTCCTCGATCCGGTCGCCGACCAGCCGATCGACCTGATCGGCCAGTACGGCAACGAGGGCATCCGGCCGGCGAAGGCCACCAGCGACCGCTTCCAGGTCGGCGCCAACTTCTGCAACAAGCTGTTCAACGCCGCGCGGTTCGCGTTCCTGAACCTCGAGGGCACCCCGTTCCAGCCGCTCGACGAGGCCGCGCTGCCGCTCGAGGACCGCTGGATCCTGTCGCGGCTCGGCGCCGCGGTCGAGGCCGTGCAGGGCCACCTCGGCGCCTACAACCCCTCGGCCGCCATCGGCGCGGCGCGCGACTTCTTCTGGAACGAGCTGTGCGACTGGTACCTCGAGCTGGTCAAGCCGCGGTTCAAGGACGGCACCGGGCCGGGCCCGCGGCGCGTGGCGCAGCAGGTGCTCGCGGCCGTGCTCGACCAGACCCTGCGCCTGCTGCACCCGTTCGTGCCGTTCCTGACCGAGACGCTGTGGGCGCGGCTGAACGAACTGGCGCCGCGCCGCGGCATGGCGACCGGGTTCGCGCCCAGCGAACTGCTCGTGCACGCCGAGTGGCCGGTCACCAACGCCGCCTGGCGGGCGCCGGGCGTCGAGCGCGAGATCGCGGCGATGCAGCAGTGGTGCGTCGCCATCCGCGAGGCGCGCGCCCGCTACCAGGTGCCGCCGAAGCAGCGGCTGGCCGCGCGCCTGCAGGCCGACGGCGACGATGCCCAGCTGCTGCGCGCCGTGGCTCCGCTGCTGGCGCACATGGCGGGCCTCGCCGAGGTCGAGATCGACGCGGCCGTGCAGCGCACGCCGGACTCGGCGACCGTCGTGCTCGGCGCCGCGAAGTGCCACCTGCTCGGCGTCGTCGACCTCGCCAAGGAGCAGGCCAGGCTGCGGCAGGAGGCCGAACGCCTGCGGGCGCAGATCGCCGGCATCGAGCGCAAGCTCGGCAACGAGGGATTCACGGCCAAGGCGCCGCCGGCAGTGATCGACAAGGAGCGGGCCAACCTCGCCGCGCTGCGGGCGCAGCTGGCGGGAGTCGAGCAGAGCCTGCGCGAGCTGGG
>JAHBXX010000062.1 GCA_019636245.1 Planctomycetota bacterium
GCCGCCCGAGGCGACGTCGCCCGACGACGAGGCGCCGCCGGAGCCACCGGCCGAACTGCACGCGATCCGCGACCTGGTCGCCAAGTTCACCAGGTCACTGGCCGACAAACCGATCGAGATCGGCGAGTCGGTGCTCGGCTACGCCTCGTCGTTCCTGCTGTCGCTGCTGTTCTCGTTCCTGATCGTGCTCGACCTGCCGAAGATCAGCCGGGGCATCCGCGGCCTCGCCCACACGCGCGTCGGCTTCATCTACGAGGAGGTCGCCGACAACATCGCCGGCTTCGGCCGCGTGCTCGGCCGGGCGCTCGAGGCGCAGCTGTTCATCGCCGTCTGCAACACGATCCTGACCGCGATCGGCATCTGGATGCTCGACGTGCCGAACCTGCTGGTGCTGTCGGTGATCGTGTTCTTCTGCAGCTTCATCCCGGTGGTCGGCACCTTCCTCAGCTCGACGCCGATCTGCCTCTTGGCGCTGCAGTCGGGCGGCGTCGGCACGATGGTGCTGGCGATCGGCCTGATCTGCCTGATCCACGCCCTCGAGACCTACGTGCTGAACCCGCAGATCTACGGCCACCACATGCACATGAACCCGGTGCTGGTGCTGATCGTGCTGACCATCGGCGGCAAGCTGTTCGGCGTCTGGGGTCTGGTGCTCGGCATCCCGATCGTCAACTACGTGTTCCGCCACGCGATCAGGCGCCCCGAGGAACGGCCCGCCGAGGCCTGACCGGGCCTCCGCCACGCGCACGGAGGAAAAATGCGGGCGGATGGCGCAGAGCGCCATCCGCCCGCGGCCAGGGTCGGTGGGACCACATGGCCCGGCCGATCGAGACGTCCGTCCGCGGGCAGCCGTCTCCCGAACACCGCGCAGCCATACCTCCTGGCTGGTGGCACTGTGCTCTCGGCTGCCGTACCCGTCCGTCCCGACCGGCCGTGTGCCGGGGCAGGCGAACGCCGTCCGCGTGGCGATCCGGCCGCTGGCCGGCCCGCGCGGAAGACGCCGACCGTCGTGGACCCGACGCACCCTGGGACCCGGCCCACCGACCCCACCGCGCAGCACGCCCCCGGCGAGTCGGGGCGGGCCGCGGACGGAATCGCGGACGCGCATCGTGGTGCAGAGATCCCGGTCATGCCGGGTCGAGCCGCGCGCCGGCCCCGACCGGCCGCGGCGGCGGCGGGAATTCCGCCGCTAGGCGCCTTCGGAGCCGTCCAGCCGATCGAGCAACCGGTCGATCTCGCCGCGCCGCAGCCCAGCCATCGTCGCCCGCAGCCGCTCCATCGCCCGCCGGAAGGCGGCCCGGGCGGCCTCCTCCCCGAGCCCGAGCTGCGACCCGATCGCCGCGAACGGGCGCTTCTCCCACTCGCGCAGCAGGATCAGCTGGCGGTCGCTCTCGTCGAGCAGTTCGAGCGCAAGCCGCAGCCGGTCGGCCAGTTCAGCCTGGGCGGCCACCGCAGCCGGTCCGGCACCGCCGTCCACGGGAGCGGCGAGGCTCGAGGTCAACGCGGTCTCGCCGGCGAGGCTGCGGCGCGCGGCCCGGAACCAGTTGCCGTGGTCGCAGATCGTGTTGACGACCACGCGCGACAGCAGCCGCTGCAGCTGGCGCCCGTTCGCCGGCACGAACTGCGGGCCGTTGCGCAGGAAGTCGAGCACCGCGTCCTGGACGACGTCCTCCGAGGTCAGCTTCGCCCGCAGGGCCGGCCCCAGCAGTTCACGCACGCGCTGCCGCACGAACGGCAGGTGCCGGGTGAGCACCTCGGCGAGCGCCGACTCGTCCCCA
The DNA here is from genome assembly GCA_019636245.1 of Planctomycetota bacterium. Taxonomy (GTDB): domain Bacteria; phylum Planctomycetota; class UBA1135; order UBA1135; family UBA2386; genus JAEUHS01. The sequence continues at coordinate 1,779 of JAHBXX010000062.1, forward strand.
GAGCGCCACCGTCCCAGCAATTGCGTCGTCTCACCCATCGACTAGAGTCGCTGAGGCTAGCGGGAAATCGGCTTCCCGGCGACCGGTTCGCGACCGGCCGCGGCTCGACACCGACGATGGCCAACGACCACGGACGCGCGGCACGGATCGAGACGCTCGTCCAGGACTACCTGCGCGGCCAGTTCGATCCGGCGGTCGAACTCGGCGCCGTCGAACCCGACCTGCGCGACGAGGTGCGGGCGCAGTGCGAGGAGGCGGCGTTCGTGCAGCAGTTCTTCGACCGTCTGCCCCAGCCCCTGCCGGCCGCCGCCCGGCCCGATCGCATCGGCGGCTGCGAGCTGTTCGAGGTGCTCGGCAGCGGCGCCATGGGCGAGGTCTACCGGGCCCGGCAGATCGACCTCGACCGCCCGGTCGCCGTGAAGCTCGTCCGCACCGAGCTCGCGCACCGGCGGGACTTCCAGGCCCGGTTCCGCCAGGAGGCGCACATGCTGGCCGCGCTCGACCACCCGGGCATCGTGCGCATCCTCGATTACGGTGAAGAGCAAGGCTGGGGCTACTTCATCATGGAGCTAGTCCAAGGTCGCGACCTGGCGGCCCTCGGCGCCGAGCTGGCCGCGGCCGTGGCCGCCGCGCCCGAGCGCGCCTGCGACCGCATCGCCCGCATCACCGCCGAGCTGCTCGAGATCCTCGCCTACGCGCACGGCCGCGGCATCGCCCACCGCGACCTGAAGCCGTCGAACGTCGTGCTCGACGCCGCCGACCACCCGCACCTGGTCGACTTCGGCCTGGCCAAGGCGATGCAGGACGACATGCAGGAATGGAGCGTGCGCACGACCCCCGGCCTGCTGCTCGGCACGCCCGCCTACTGGAGCCCGGAGGTCGCGGCACGCAACCCGATCGAGCGCCAGGCCCCGGACATCTGGGCCGTCGGCGTGATGCTCTACCAGCTGCTGACCGGCCGCCTGCCCTACGTCGGCACCACCCAGGAGCATCTGATCGCCCACCTGGCCACGCCGGTGGCGCTCGATCCGCGGCGGCACCAGGCGGCCGTGCCGGCGCCGCTGGCGATGGTCGTGACCAAGGCGCTGGCGCCAGATCTCGGCGAGCGCTACGGCTCGGCGCAGGAGTTCGCCGCCGACCTGCGGCGCTTCCTGGCAAGACAACCGGTGGTGGCGGCGGACTGGCGGCTGCTGGCGTGGCTCGGCAACCACCTGTGGCGCCGGCGCCGGCTCTACGCCGGCCTCGGCGCGGCGACCCTCGCCCTCTCCGCCACCGCCTGGATCGGCGCCACCGCCGCCGCGCGGGCCGACGCCAACGCCCGGGCCGCCGACGTCCTGGCGCTGGCGCGGCCGGAGACGCAGGACGTCGCCGAGGTGCTGCCCCTGGCCATGAAGGCGCGCGAACTGCTCGACCGCGGCCAGCTCGGCCCCGAACGCGCCAGCGCCCTGACGGCGCTGCTGGCCCGCTGCGACGAACGCGCCCGGCGCGAGACGGAGGCCGCGCGGCGGCTGATCGCCGCCGGCGCCGGCTCGCCGCGCGGCGCACCGCGCGACGCGCTCGCCGCCCCGAACCCGGCGCTGCAGCTCACCGGGCTGCATCGCGCCAGCCGCTGGGCGCTGCTCGGCGGCGTGGTGGCCGACCGCTTCGGCCTGCTGGAGGCGGCGTTCCCGCAGCTCGTGGTCGAACACCCGACGGGCGGCGGCAGCACGCCGGTGCGCATCGACGCGCTCGAGCCGATCACCGGCGAACCGCTCGTCACCGTGGCCAGCGGCACGACCCCGCTCACCGCCGCGCTGCCGCCCGGCGACTACCGGATCGTGGTCGGCGACGCGAGCGCGTTCGCCGAGTGCCTGCGCACGCTCGGGCCGCCCGGCACGACGCTCGTGCACCCCCGGCTGCGGCCGACCGGCGACGTGCTGGCGGGCATGCTGCCGATCGAGGCCGGCCATGCCGTCATCGGCCAGGACCTGGAGACGAGCTACATCTACCGGACGCAGACGGTCGCGCACGGCGCCTTCGCCATCGACCGCCATGAGGTCACCTGCGGCGCCTTCTGGCAGTACTGCGCGGCAACCGGGGCCGACCTGCCGCGGACCTGGAATGGCAGCTACGACCCGGCCTGGCAGGATCTGCCGGTCGTCGGCGTCACCGCCGCCCAGGCCACGGCCTTCGCCGAGTGGAGCGGCAAGCGGCTGCCGACCTGGACGGAATGGCAGGTCGCCGCGCGCGGCCCGGGTGGTGCGCTCTATCCCTGGGGCGACGACCAGGCGCCGCTGGCGGGGCTGCCGAGCCTCGGCCAACCCCCCGGCTCGCCCTGGCATGCCGCCGCCCTGCCGGTGGGCAGCGTGCCGGCGGACACCAGCTGGTGCGGCGCGCGCGACATGCTGGGCAACGTCGACGAGTGGACGTCGACGGCCTACGTCGCGCAGTTCGACGGCATGCCGTTCCCGGTCTACCCCTGGCGCCTGCGCGCCGGCGCCGCCTGGAGCTGCAGGCCCGACCGCAATGCCGCTCTCGACGCCGTGAGCCCCGGCCAGCCGGAGTGGTTCGGCACGGGCTTCCGGTGCGCGAAGAGCATCAACCCCTGAGGTACCGGATGGCGAAGGTCGTGAAGGAGTGGACGCGGATCGAGATCGGCTACGAGTCGCCCGAGGTGGAGACGTGCGAGGCGCAGCCGGCGATGCAGGGTGTGCTGGAGCGCTACTTCCTGCTCGCCGACCGCACCCGGTGGGCGCTCGGCGGACAGACCGAGATCGACCATGCCCCGTCGCCCAGCGACCCGGACGACTGGGTTCCAGTGGTCCTCGATGCAGAACTCAACGCCGCCTTGGCGAACTCCGGCCAGGGCACGGTGCAGATCGGTGCCCTGGTGAAGCTGATTTCGGATGGCCGGATGTCCACACGTCTCCCGACCGGTGGTGCAGGCACCCGCTGCAAGCTGATCGGCGACCGCTGGATCAACAGCCGCAGTTACGAGCTGCTGCAGTCGAACGACGACCCATGGCCCGAGGACCGGGATCCCGAGTCGGCCCGCCTGTTCGCCACCGTGCACTGGCCCTGCTGGGCACCGCCCGCATTGTCAGCCTCCCAGGTCCGGGGCCGGAGCGAGACCACTCCCTAGGCACCCCCGACCGCCCGCCGCACCCGGCGCTGACCGCTACTTCGCCTCGGCCGGCGGCGCCTTCTGCGCCGCCTCGAGCGCGCGCGCGATCGAGTTCGCGACCACCTGCGGGCCGACGACGAACGTCGCCGGACCCGACCGGCCGCCGCCGAGCATGCGCATCATCATCCCGCGCGGGTCGTCGCCCTGGCCCTTGGCCTCGATGCGCGCCACGACACCGGTCACCTTGCCGTCGATCGTGAACAGCGGCGATGCCGTGTCGAGGCCGCCGGCCAGGATCCACGCCGAGCGTGGCTTCTTGATCCGGCCGCTGACGAGGTTGCGCACCGCGAACGGCGCGTAGTCGTAGCCCTCGGGCAGCCGCCGCACGGCGTAGACCTCGGCGCCGATGCCCAGCTCGGGCGCCTGGTCGAACGCCAGCGGCACGAGCTTGCGGTCGCCGAGCTCGGCGATGCGCACGTACGACAGGCCGAGCTGGTCGTCCTTGGCGACGACCGTGGCGGCCAGTTCCTGGTCCTCGTTGCCGATCACGACCTTGAGGCTCGTCACCGTGCTGTCGAGCTCGACCTCGCCGCCGAACATCATGTTCATGTGCTCGCCCGGATCGAGCGCCGCCGAGGCCACCAGCACGAGGCCGCTGCGGTCGACCACGGTGCCGAGCGCCTCCTCGCGCATCTCGTGCTTCTCGCCGCCCATCATCGGCGGCATCGTCAGCTCGGCGACGATGCGCACGGTGACGATCGACGGCGCCACCGCGTCGACGAGCCTGGTCAGCGGGGTCGCGTCCTGCGCCGACAGCCCGGCGGCGAACGAAAGGAAGGCGAGCGGGAACTTCTGCATCGGAGGATCTCTCAGTCGGGGTAGGTCGGTTCGACGAACACGAACGTCGTGCGCGTGCCGCGGCGGACGAAGAAGGCGACCAGCGCGCGCTTCTGGGCGCGCGCCGCCTCGAGCGCCCGGGCGACGTCGCCCGGGCCGGTGATCGCGGTGTCGTCGATGCGCACGATCAGGTCGCCGGCGCGCAGCCCCGACATCGCGGCCCAGCCGCCGTTGGCGCAGTCGGTGACGACGGCGCCGGTTGCGCCTTCGGGCCACGGTTCGTTGGCGCGGTCGGCGTAGACGATCGCCCGCACCTTGAGCTCGAAGAAGTCGTCGCCGGCCTTGTCGGGGTCGCCGGGCACCATGCGCGACGCCTCGAGGGTGATGTCGAACGACAGCGTCTCCTGGCCGCGCCGCACCTTGACGGCGACGCGCTGGCCGACCGCCAGGTCGTTGAGCACGTTGTCGAGGTCGCCGGCGTCCTGCGGCCGGTAGGCGTCGATGGTCTCGTCGCCGACCGCCACCAGCACGTCGCCGGTGCGCAGGCCGCTGGCGGCAGCCGTGGACTCCGGCAGCACGCGCGTGATGCGCAGGCCCTTCTGCCCCGGCATGCCGAGCGCCTTGGCGACCTCGGGCGACAGCACCTGCGTCTGCACGCCGAGCCACGGCCGCGGCAGCGTGCGCGGCTGCTTGCGTTCGACCGGCTCCTCGACCACGAGCGCCGAGACGATCTCCTGCCGGTCGCGCCGCACCGTGAAGGCCAGCGCCGTGCCCGGCTTCGCCGCGGCCAGCGTCGCCTCGAGGTCGGCGATCGTCGCCACGGCGTTGCCGTCGAGCGCGCGGATCACGTCGCCGACCGCCAGCTCCGGCCGCGCCGCCTCGATCGGCCGCCCCGGCCGGATGCCGGTGATCAGCACGCCATGGGCGTCCGGCCAGCCGCGCGCCTCGGCCAGCGGCGCGGTGACGTTGCGCAGGGTGATGCCGACGTTGCGGAACTCGCGCTCCTCGGCCAGGAACTTCTCCCAGCGGCCGACGACCACCGGCACGCTGCGACCGGAGTCGAGGCGCACGTCGACGGTGGAGCCGGGCGCGAGGTCGGCGATCGCGCCGTAGACCAGCGGCAGGTCCTCGAGGAACCGGCACTGCAGCGGCGCCCCGCCGATCGCCAGCAGGCGGTCGCCGGGCACGATGCCGGCCACCGCGGCCGGCGAGCCCGGCGCCACGTGGGCCACCAGCGCGCCTCGCCGCGCGGGATCGGGCATCGGCTTGACCTGCACGCCGAGCCAGCCGCGGCGCACCTCGCCGTAGGTGACGATCTGGTTCAGCGACTTCGCCAGCAGGTTCGACGGCGTCGCGAAGCCCATGCCGGCGCCGCCGCGCGTGTTCATGCCGACGATCTCGCCGCGCAGGTTGACCATCGCACCGCCGGAGTTGCCCGGCAGGATCAGCGCGTCGGTCTGGATCCACAGCGTGAACATGCCGGTCTTCTGGCCGCCGATGTCGAGGTCGTCGGTCTCGGTGCCGAGGAAGTCGGTGAACACGCGCCGCGTGTTGCTGACGATGCCGAGCGTCATCGACGACGACAGCGCCAGCGGGTTGCCGACGGCGAGCACGTAGTCGCCGACCGACACCGTGTCGGAATCGCCGAGCGTCGCGAACGGCAGGCCGACGTTGGGGTCGCGGCGGCGCTTGAGGTCGAGCTGCAGCACGGCGAAGTCGATCGCCGGATCCTCCGCCAGCACGCGCGCGGCGATCGTCTCGCCGGTCGGCAGCGTGCAGGTGACGCGCTCGGCGCCCTCGACGACGTGGTAGTTGGTGATCACGTGCCCCGCCGGGCTGACGACCGTGCCCGAGCCGGCGCTCGGCCGGCGCACGGTGCGGCCGCCCTCGTAGGACTTCGTCACCACGGCGATGTTGACCAGCGCCGGGTAGACCTTGCTCTTGGCGAACTCGATCTGCGCCTTGATGTCGCTCTGCTGCGCCGGCAGGGCAGCGGCGGCGGCCAGGAGCACGGTGAGGAGGCGCGGCAGGTTGGGGGCGGGCACGGGCACGGCTCGGGGTGGCAGTCCAGGGGGGTCGGGAAGCAGAGCGCGCCGCGGACCGCCCTGCCAGCACGAAGCGCCACCGCGGCCGCGCGCCGCCGCTCAGACCCGCACGAACGGGTCCTGGTCGGCCGCTGCCAGCACCACGTCGAGGTCGCCGTCGAAGGCGGCCCGCAGGCGCTGCCGCAGCACCGGCAGGAAGCCGCGCTCGGTGTGGCTGTGGCCGGCCAGCACGACGGCGCGGCCGGCTGCGGTCGCCGCCAGCGTGTCGTGGTGCGACATCTCGCCGGTGACCAGCACGTCGGCCGCGGCGCCGCGCAGCACGCTGCCGCCGGCGCCGGCGGCGACCGCCAGCGAACGCACGCGCAGCAGCGGCCTCGCGGGCTGGGCCAGCTGCAGCTGCCGCACGCCGAGGTGGCGCTTCAGGCGGCGCAGCAGCGTCGGCAGCGAGAGCGGTCGCGCGAGCCGCGCCAGCCGGCCGAACTCGCCCTCGCCGCAGGCGTGCAGCTCGCGCGGCGCCTCGCCGCCGAGCGCCCCCTCGAGCAACCAGTCGGCGAGGCCGCTGGGGGCGGCGTCGAGCGCCGTGTGCGGCGAGTACACGGCGATGCCCGCCGCCGCCGCCTGCAGCAGCGGCCGCTGCCGGCCGTCGTCCATGCCGAGCCGCCGCAGCGGCTGGAAGATCGGCGGGTGGTAGCTGACGACCAGGTCGGCACGCGCGCGCCTGGCCTCGGCCACGACCGCGGCGCCGAGGTCGATCGTCAGCAGCACGCGGCGCACGCGCCCGGGCCGCTCCCGCGGCTGCAGCAGCAGGCCGACGTTGTCCCACTCCGCCGCCAGCTCGAGCGGCGCGATCTCGTGCAGGATGTCGAGCACCTCGGCGAGGGACGGCGCGGGCATGGCGGCCTCAGGTCGCGCCGGCGCTGACGACGGCGAGCCTGTCCGGGTGCAGGTGGCGTTCGGCAGCCTCGCGGACCTGCTCGGCGGTCACCGAGCGCACCAGATCCGGGTAGCGCTCGAGGAAGTCGAAGCCGAGCGCGAAGCGGCGGGCGCGGATGGCGTAGGCGGCGAGGTTGCTGTTGCGCTCGAGGGCGAACACGAAGCTGCCGGTCAGGTAGTCCTTGACGTCCTGCAGTTCCTGCGCCGTCGGCGGCTCGCTGCGGATGCGGCGGATCTCGGCCAGAAAGCCGTCGATCGCCTTCTGCCGGTGCTCCGGCGAGGTGCCGATGTAGGCGGTGAACGTGCCCGGCTCCTCGCCGGCCGACGCGGTGATGCCGGCGCTGACCGCGTAGCAGAGCCCGAGCTCGTCGCGCAGCCGGCGCGAGCAGCGCGAGGTGAAGCCGGGGCCGGTGCCGAGCACGTGGTCCATCACCGACAGCACGTAGTAGTCGGGGTGGGTGCGACGGATGCCGAGGTGGCCGAGGTAGACGTGCACCTGCTCGCGCGGCATCGGCAGGTGGGCGTCGCGACCCCGGGCCGCCAGTTCGACCGGCGGCGGCGGCGTGTGCTTGGGCGCCTTGCCGCGGAAGCCGCGGAAGGCCTTCTCGAGCCGATCTAGCGCCCGCTCCGGCTCCTCGGGGCCGGCGGTCGCGACGAAGCCGCCGTGCGGCCGGAACCACGCCGCGTGGAAGGCGCGCAGGTCCTTCGGTTTCAGCGCCGCCACCGACTTCGTGGTGCCGTGCGTCGGCCGGCCGAGGGGATGCGCGCCGTAGACCTCCTGGCGGAAGCGCCGCGCGGCGACGGCGCGCGGGTCGTCGGCCTCGGCCTTGATCTCCGTCAGCACCTCGGCCTGCACACGCCGCACCTCGCGCCCGGGGAAGACCGGCTCGAGCACCATCTCGCGCAGGAGGCCGAGCGCGTCCTTCTGCGCCGCGGCCGGGCACATGACGACGCCGCCGCGGTGGTTGCCCTCCATCGCCGCGCCCAGCCGCTCGGCCGCGGCCGCCAGCTCGAGGCCGGTGTAGCGCCGCGTGCCCTCGTCGAGGCACTCGCCGACCAGGTTGGCGAGCCCTGGGCGGGCCGGATCCTCGTCGCCGGCGCGCACGTCGAGCGACACGGCGCAGGCGAACGTCGGCACACGCGGGTTGTGCACCGCCAGGAGGGTCAGGCCGGAATCGAGCACGCGCTCGGCGATCGACAGCTGGATCCTGGCCGTCATGCGCGGCCCCCGCGAGGCTTCCGCCGGCCGGGCTTCGCCTTGGCCTTGGCCTTGGCCTTGGCCTTGGCCTTGGCCTTCGCCTTGGCCTTCGCCTTGGCCTTGGCCTTGGCCGCATGGCGGCCGCCGCCCTCGCCCGCCGACGCCGCCGGCAGCGCCCAGACGATCGCCGCGCGCCGGAAGTCGAGGTAGCGCGCCGCGACCTGGCACAGCTCGCGCTGGGTCAGCGACGCGTAGGTCGGCAGCACCGTCGCCAGCGTGCGGAAACCCTCCGGCGTGCCCGCCTCGAAGCGCGCCAGCTTCATCGCCAGGTCCAGCACGGCCTCGTCCTGGAACAGGAACGAGGCGCCGATCTGCGCGCGGATGCGGTCGAGATCCGCCTTGGCGACCCCTTCCTCCGCCTGCCGCGCGATCTCCTCGCGCACGATCGCCTCGACGCGCTGCGGGCTGGCGCCCGGCCGCAGCTCGCACATCACGAACAGGGCGCCGGGCTCCTGGCGGGTCTCGTTGGCCACGCTGACCTCGGTCACCAGTTCCTCCTTCAGCACCAGCCGCCGGTAGAGCCGGCTGTTCCTGCTGTTGCCGAGGTCGTGCGCCAGCACGTCGAGCGCGTAGTCGTCGCGCTCGCCCATGCGGCAGGTCGGGAAGCCGATCGCCAGCCGCGTCACCGAGTGCGGCGTGTGCAGCTCGGCGCGGCGTTCGCCGAGCGGCGCCGGCTCGCGCAGCGGCTCCTCGCGCTCGGCGGCGCGCGGGATCGGCCCGAACAGCTCGCGGATGCGAGTCGCGGTGCGGGCGCGGTCGATCGCGCCGGCGACGATCAGGAACGCGCGGTTGGGGCCGTAGTGGCGCTCGTAGTAGCTGCGCATGCGCTGCACGGTCAGCCGCTCGAGGTCCTGCTTGTAGCCGATCACCGGGTGGTGGTAGGGGTGCACCTGGAACAGCAGCGACTCCGTCGCCTGGTAGAGCGGCCGCCACGGGTCGTCCTCGCCCATCGCCAGCTCCTCGAGCACGACGTTCTTCTCGCTGGCGAACTCGTGCGGGTCGAGCAGGCAGCCGCGCATGCGGCTGGCCTCGATCTCGAGCGCCGTCTCCCAGCGGTCGGCCGCCATCGCGAAGTAGTAGGCAGTGCTGTCGTTGTCGGTGAAGGCGTTGTTGCTGCCGCCCATCTTGCTGGTCTGCAGGTCGATCTGCCCCTTCGGGAACTGCGGCGTGCCCTTGAACATCATGTGTTCGAGGAAGTGCGACACGCCGGTCTCCCCCGAGTGCTCGTCGCGGGCGCCGACGCGATACCACAGCAGCGACGCCACCACCGGCAGCGGTCCACGCTCCACCAGCAGGGCGCGAAAGCCGTTGTCGAGTTCGATGACCTCGACGTCGGGCAGCAGGCTCATCGATTCCGTGTCCTTCACTCCAGTTCCTCCTGCGCCGGACCCGGCGCGGTGCCGGCGCTGGCCAGTTCGCGCAGACGCTGCACCTCGTGCAGCTGCAGGAACCGCCAGGCGCCCGGCTTCAGCCCGTGCAGGTTCAGGTCGCCGATGCGGATGCGCTTCAGGTCGATCACCGGATAGCCGAGCTTGGCGAACACGCGGCGGATCTCGCGGTTCTTGCCCTCGCGCAGGGTCACCTTCAGCATCGTGCGCTCCTTGCCGGCGCGCTCGACGCGGACCTGCATGCCGGTCGTCGGCCCCTCGGCCAGCCACACGCCGCCGCGGGCCTTGCCGAGGTCGCGCTGCTCGATGCGGCCGCGCACCAGCACCGAGTAGACCTTGGGCACGCCGAAACGCGGGTGCGTCATCGCCAGCGCGAACGAGCCGTCGTTGGTCACCAGGATCAACCCCTCGCTGTCGAGGTCGAGGCGGCCGACGGTGAACAGGCGGCCGCGCACCTGCGGCAGGAAGTCGACGACGCGCTTCTTCTGTTCGTGCCGCGCGTTGGTGCAGACCACGCCCGGCGGCTTGTTGAACAGCACGTAGACCGGCTTCTCCGGCTGCACGCGGTTGCCGTCGAAGCGCACGTCGTCGTGCTGCGGGTCGACGCGGGTGCCGAGTTCGCGCACCAGCTCGCCGTTGACCTCGACGCGGCCGCCGGCGATCAGGCCGTCGGCGGCGCGCCGGCTGCAGACGCCGCTCATGGCGAGGAAGTGGTTGAGGCGCACCCGGCCGTCGCCGGTGCCGGTGCCCGGCGCCACGGCCGGCGTGACGACGAGGCCCTGGGCGCGGCGCTGGCTGCGCCGCGGGGCCCCGGCCCGGTCCGTCTTGGGCCGGGTCGGCCGCGCCGGCTTGCCGCCGCGCGCGAAGCGCTGCCCGGGCTGCCGGTCCTCGTGGCGGCGCGCCATCAGCGGCACCCCGGGTCGGCGACGACGACGTCGAGCCGGCCGATCGGCGACAGGTAGACGTCGGCGATGCACGCGGGCACCAGCACGGTGTCGCCGGGGCCGAGCGGCAGCGGCGCGTCGTCGCCACCGGAGCGCCAGCCGCACAGCCCGCGGCCGCCGAGCACCGTCAGGGTGAGGAACGCACCCTCGGTGGCCAGCGCCAGCGGCCGCTGCAGCTCGTAGCGGCGCAGGCGGAAGTGCGGCGTCGCCACCAGCAACCGGCCGCCGTCGGGCAAGGGCTGCGGCGTCACGACCGGCCGGTCGGCCACGGCCACGCGGCCCTCGTCGGCCCGGGCCACCGCCAGCGCCTTCTGCACGTGCACCTCGCGCGGTCGGCCCCAGTCGTAGAGGCGGTAGGTGAGGTCGCTGTTCTGCTGCACCTCGAACACGACCACGTCGGGGCCGATCGCGTGCACGGTGCCGGGCGGCACGTGCACGGTGTCGCCCGGCCGGGGGGCGAACGACCACAGCAGCGGTTCGACCGCCGGGGTGTGGGCGACGGCGCGGAACCGCTCCAGGTCGGCGTCCGGCCGCAGGCCGCGGATCATGCGCGCCCGCGGCCCCGCATGCAGCACCAGCCAGGCCTCGTCCTTGCCGCTGTCGCCCTCGCCGCGCGCCTGCGCGTCGTCGGGGTGGACCTGCACGGACAGCGCCTCGCGGGCGTCGATGAACTTCAGCAGCAGCGGAAACCGGCCGCCATGGCCGCGCGGCACGCCGCGGCCGAGCAGGTCGTCGCCGGCGTCCTGCAGCACCGACGCCAGCGTGCGGTCGGAGCCGCGCAGGCGGCTCGAACCGTCGGGCCGGTCGAACAGCTCCCAGGTCTCGCCGATCGCCTCGCCGGCCGGCAGCGACAGGCCCAGGAGCGGCTCCAAGGCACGGCCGCCCCAGACCTTGGGCAGCAGCTTGCGTTCGAGCAGGAAGGGTCTCAGCGACGGCATCGGCGACCGGGGCGCGGGCAGGGCAAGCGCGCAGTTCTACCGGGTCTCGCCAGCGGCTACCACCGAGCGGTGCTGCGGCCGGCGGCAGGCCGGGCGGCCCGACTTGCCCCCACGGTCGCACTCCATGGTGTCCGACCCGACGCCAGGGCGACGGAACCTGGAACGCCAGGGCTCCGTCGAACCGGCGGGAAAGGCGGGACCGTCCCCCCAGCGATCCAACCCGCGCCCAGCGGGCCGGAACCCCATGCTCGACCGCTACCTGCTGTCCCTCGCCGCCACCATTCTGGCCCCAATGCTGGGCCTGCCTGCGCAGCAGCCCGGGCAGACGCCGCCACGCAACCTGCTGGTGATCGTACCCGACGACCTCGGCGTCGACGCGGTCGGTTGTTACGGCTGGGCGTCGGCGCCGCCGACGCCAGTCCTGGATGCGCTCGCCGCCGGCGGCGTGCGGTTCGACCACGCCTACGTGCACGCCTCGTGCACGCCATCGCGGGCGGCCATCCTGACCGGTCGCCACGCCTTCCGCAGCCAGGCGACGATGGCGCTGCCGCCCGGCGCCCCGGGCATGGTCGCCAGCGCGGTGACCCTGGCGGCACCGCTGAACGACGCCGGCTACCAGACGGCGATGATCGGCAAGTGGCACCTGGGCCACCGCTTCGGGTTGCAGACCCCGAACGTCTACGGGTTCCAGCACTTCGAGGGCGTGCTCGACAGCGGGGTGACCAACCCCAGCGCCTGGAACAAGGTCACCAACGGCACGGTCACCGCGTGCTCGACCTACATCATGACCGACGAGGTCGACGCGGCGCTGCAGTGGATCCAGTCGCGCACGGCGCCGTGGGCCCTGGTGCTGACGCCGACGCTGCCGCACGAGCCGTTCCACGCCCCGCCGGCGCACCTGCACACGCAGAACCTGGCCGGGCTCGACCCGGCGGTGACGCCGCGGCCGTTCTTCCGCGCCATGGTCGAGGCGATGGACCGCGAGATCGGCCGGCTGCTCGCGACGCTCGGCCCGAGCGTGCTGGCGAACACCAACGTGGTGGTGATCGCCGACAACGGCACCCCCGGCGCCGTGGTGCAGGCGCCGCTGGAGCCGCACCGCGCCAAGGGCTCGCTCTACGACGGCGGCGCCCGGGTGCCGCTGCTGGTCGCCGGGCCTTCGGTGACGGCGCCGGGCACGGTCGCGACCGAGCTGGTCAGTTCGGTCGACCTGTTCCCGACGCTGCTGGCGATGTGCGGCATCGGCTACCCGTCGGCGAACCTCGCCAGCGTGGCGCAGCCGCTGGACGGCGTCTCCTTCCTGCCCGCCCTGGCGGGCCAGTCCGGCTACGGCCGCGACTTCGTCTACACGGAGATCACCGGGACGGCGCTGGGCGCCGGCTACACGGTGCGCACGGCCACGCACCGGCTGGTGCGCTACATGCTGATCCAGCCGCAGCACCAGGAGTTCTACGACCTGCAGGCCGATCCGCTGCAGCTCCAGGACCTGCTGGCGGCGCCGCTGTCCCCGGCCAACGCGGTGCACTTCGCCGACCTGCTGCAGAAGATGGACTCGGTGCGCGACGACGGCTGGGCCGAGCTGTTCGGCACCGGCTGCGGCGCCGGTGGCAACGTGCCGTTCTTCCGCACGCAGACGCAGCCGCGCCTCGGCACGCCGTTCCACACGGCGGTCGAAGCCGCGCCCGCCGGCGCCACGGCGGCGCTGACCGTGCTCGGCACGTCGCGTTCGTCGAGCGGCGGCGTGCCGCTGCCGCTGGATCTCGGCCTGTTCGGCATGCAGGGCTGCCAGCTGGCGGTATCGACCGACCTGACGCTGCTGCACGGCGTGGATGGCGTCAGTCCGCCGCTGTGGCTGCCGAACCAGCCGTCGCTCTACCAGACCGAGTTCTACGCCCAGGGGGTGGTGGGCCTGCCCGGCGCGAATGCGCTGGGTCTGCTCTGGACGCGCAGCCTGCGCTGCGTCATCGGGCG
>JAHBXX010000063.1 GCA_019636245.1 Planctomycetota bacterium
CCGCGGCCGGCGGCGCGCCCTCGGCCGGGGCCGGCCCGAGCACCAGTCCCTGCGGCGTCACGCGCAGCACGAACCGCTCGCCCTTCGCCATCCGGTCGAGCACCTCCTGCGGCACCTTGCCGGCCGCGACCAGCGACTCGAACAGCGCCTGCAGTTCCTCCGGCGTGCGCGGCATCGGCGGCGGCGCCGGCCGCGCCTCGTTGCGCAGCTTGCCGGTCAGCAGGTCGCGGATGGTGTCGGTCGCCGCCTGCTTCCAGACCAGCCCCGTGATGTGCTCGGCGATCTCGGTCTTGAGCTGCTGGAACTTCTCGAAGCCCTCCTTCTTGTACTCGTTCTTCGGATCGACCTGGGCGTAGCCGCGCAGGCCGATGCCGGTCTTCAGCACCTCCATCGCATAGAGGTGGTCCTTCCACTTGTGGTCGATGGTGTCGATCACGAGGTAGCGCTCGATCGCCTCCCAGTGCTCGCCGTACAGCTCCGCGCGCGCTCCGAACAGCTTCTCGACGCGCTCCATGATCCAGTCGAACAGCTGCTCCCGCGGCACGGCGCCGAGCCCGGCGAGGTCGAGCGCGTCGCCGCAGCGGTGGCGCAGCCACTTCTCGATCTCGGCGTGGTCGACCGGCTTGTCCTTGTCGCCGGCGCAGCGTTCGAGCACCGGTTCGAGCACCTCCTCGAACATGCCGAGCACCTTCTCGCGCAGTCCCTTGCCCTCCAGCGCCTCCTGCCGCTGGCCGTAGACGAACTTGCGCTGCTTGTCCATCACCTCGTCGTACTCGAGCAGGTGCTTGCGGATGTCGAAGTTGCGCGCCTCGACCTTCTTCTGCGCCTTGGCGAGCCCCCGGGTGACCATCGGGCTGTCGATGACCTCGCCCGCCTTCAGCCCCATCTTCTCCATCATCACCTTGACCCAGTCGCGCGCGAAGATGCGCATCAGGTCGTCGTCGAAGCTGAGGAAGAACTTGGTGCGGCCCGGATCGCCCTGGCGGGCGCACCGACCGCGCAGCTGGTTGTCGATGCGCCGCGCCTCGTGGCGTTCGGTGCCGATCACGTAGAGACCGCCGAGCGCCAGGATCTCGTCGTGCTCGCGCCGGCACTGCTCCTCGAGCTTGGCGCGCAGGGCCTTCGCCTCCTCGCCGTCCTCGGCGAGGCCGCGCTGGGCGATCTCGCTGCGCCACAGCGCGTCCGCCTTGCCGCCGAGCACGATGTCGGTGCCGCGGCCGGCCATGTTGGTCGCCACGGTGACGGCGCCCTTGCGGCCGGCCTGCATCACGATCTCGGCCTCGCGCTCGTGCTGCTTGGCGTTCAGCACGTTGTGCGGGATGCCGGCCGCCTGCAGCGCGGCGCTGATCGCCTCCGACTTGGCGATCGACGTGGTGCCGAGCAGGATCGGGCGGCCCTTCTGGTGCTCGACCTTCATCTCCTCGACGATCGCATCCAGCTTGCTCTTGCCGTCGAGGTAGACCTGGTCGTTGTCGTCGATCCGCTGGTTCGGCCGGTTGGTCGGCACCTGCACGACGTCGAGGTCGTAGATGCGCGAGAACTCGGCGGCCTCGGTCATCGCCGTGCCGGTCATGCCGGCCAGCTTCTCGAACATGCGGAAGTAGTTCTGCAGCGTGATGGTCGCCAGCGTGCGGTTCTCCTCGCGCGGCGGCAGGCCCTCCTTCGCCTCGACCGCCTGGTGCAGGCCGTCGCTCCAGCGGCGGCCCGGCATCAGGCGCCCGGTGAACTCGTCGACGATGATGACCTCGGGCTCGCCGGGCGAACCGTCGGGGTTCTTCTTCTGCGCGACGACGTAGTGCTTGTCCTTCTCGTAGACGTGGTGGGCGCGCAGCGACGTCTCGAGCAGGTGCGGCCATTCCATGTAGGCCGGGTTGCTGTAGAAGCTGTCGACGCCGACCAGCTTCTCGGCCCGCTCGATGCCGGCCTCGTTGAGCACGCACTGGTGCTCCTTCAGCTTGATCTCGAAGTGCTCGTCGGGCTTCAGCTGCCGGGCGATGCGGTCCGCGAGCAGGTAGCGTTCGGTCGTGCCCTCGCCCTCGCCGCTGATGATCAGCGGCGTGCGCGCCTCGTCGATCAGGATCGAGTCGACCTCGTCGACGATCGCGTAGTAGAGCCGCTTCTGCACCTGTTCGTCGGTGCGCCACTTCATGTTGTCGCGCAGGTAGTCGAAGCCGAACTCGTTGTTGGTGCCGTAGGTGATGTCGCAGGCGTACTCGGCCTGCCGCAGCTGCGGCGGCATCTGCGACTGGATCGCACCGACGCTAAGGCCCAGGTACTCGAAGACGGGGGCCATCCAGTCGCGGTCGCGCTTGGCGAGGTAGTCGTTGACCGTGACCACGTAGACGCCCTTGCCGGCGAGCGCGTTCAGCGCCGCGGGCAGCGTCGCCACCAGCGTCTTGCCCTCGCCGGTCGACATCTCGGCGATCTTGCCGCTGTGCAGCACGGCGCCGCCGATCAGCTGCACGTCGAAGTGGCGCAACCCGAGCGTGCGCGACGCCGCCTCGCGCGTCAGCGCGAACATCGGCGGCAGCACGTCGTCGAGCGTCTTGGCGCCGGACTGCACCTGCTGGCGCAGTTCGGCGACCGCCGACCGGACCTGGTCGGCGGACATCGCCTTGGCCCAGTCGGCGAGCGCGTTGGTCGCCTTGACGACGGGCTGGTACTGCGCGAGGGAGCGCTGGTTGGCGCTGCCGAACAGGCCCTGCAGGGCCTTGCCGACGCGCGCGGGGATCGAACCGAGGTCGAGCTTCATGACGGAACCGGATGCGGAAGACAGGAGGGGGCGCCGACCGGGTCGGCGTGGCGGCGCGGTGCAAGGGCAACGGCGCCGCCGGAGGAACGGCGGACGGAACGCAGCGGACGCTGGCGTTCAGGCCGTCGGCGCGCGCGGCGGCGGCAGGCCACCGGCGTCGATCGACTGCGCGCGCGGCCGCGGCCGTGGCGGCATCGCCGCGGCGGCGCGAAGGCGCGGCGCCACCGCCTGGCCGGCCGCGGCGGCCGCGTGCGGCAGCCCCGTCGCGGCGGGGTCGTGGCCGACCTCGATGCGGGCGCCCTCGCGGATCGCCGGACCGCCGCCGGCCATGCCGGCCGACGCCAGCACGACGCAGAGCACCAGGGCGCCGACGCAGCCGAGGCCGCGCCAGGGAAGCGCCCGCCAGCCGAGGCCGCCCTCGCGCCATGCCGGTCGGCCGCCGATCGGGCCGTCAGGCTCCTGGCCGGCGCTCACTGCCGCACTTCCTTGCCGCGCAACACGCGGTCGATCATCTCGAACAGCAGGCGTTCGGGAAACGGTTTGGCCAGAAACCCGTCGGCCCGCTGGATGTCGGCCATCGACACCTGGCCGCCGCTGTTCAGCAGCACCGGGATCGAGCGGGTGGCCGGATCGGCCCGCAGCCGCTCCAGCACCTGCAGGCCGTCGAGTTCCGGCATCTCGTAGTCGAGCAGCACCAGGTCGGGCAGCAGTTCGGCGGCGGCTTCGACCGCGCGCCGGCCGTCGAACACCTTGACGGTGCGGAATCCGGCACGCCGCAACAGGGTCTCGACGGCGGCCGCGAGATCCTCCTCGTCGTCGACGACCAGCACCAGGCCGCGGCAGGGGCCGCTGCGGTCGGCCGCGGCACCCGCGCCGGTCAGCAGCCGCCGCAGCGTCGCCCCGGTGTCGAGCCCCGCCGCCTGGAACCGCGCCTCGATCTGGCGCTTGAGTTCGCGGTTGAAGCGCCGCACCGCCATCCACGCCTCGTAGTCCGGGAAGTCGGGCCGGATCTCCATCTGGTCGTGCGTGTCGACGGCGAAGAAGAACTCGCCGGCGATCAGGTGCTCCTGCAGGAGCAGCTTCATGAACGGATAGTTGCGGTTGCCGAGCCGCAGGCTGTAGCGGTGGCAGGGGTGGCCGGGGACCGTCTCCACCTGCTCCTTGTGGAACAGGCCGAGCACCGCCTCGTGGCCGCCGGCCGGCGGCAGTTCGATCGCGCGGCGCGGCCGGCCGCCGGTGCCGTAGGCGAGTTCCTGGTAGATCGCGATCGCCGTCCGCACCATCTCGGGGGTCAGCGCCGCGAGCCTCATGCGTGGCCTCCGCAGCGCGCCGCCGGTGCCGGGGTTTCCCGGTGCAGGCAGCCGCGCAGCTCGGCGATCGTCGTGCCGGCCGCCGTCAGCCGCTCGCGCAGGTCGTCGACGATGCGCACCATCAGCGCCGGGTCGGTGAACATCGCCGTGCCGATCTGCACCGCGCCGGCGCCGGCGCAGACGAAGTCGAGCACGTCGTCCGCCGAGCGCGCTCCGCCGGCGGCGACCACGGGCACCCGCACGCTGCGGGCGACCTCGTAGACCATGCGCAGCGCCACCGGCTTGATCGCCGGTCCCGACAGGCCGCCGATGCCGCGGCCGAGGATCGGCCGCCGTCGGCGCCAGTCCACGGCCATGCCGATCAGGGTGTTGATCGCGGTCAGGCCGTCGGCGCCGCCCTGTTCGGCGGCCTTGGCGATCGCCGTGATGTCGGTCACGTTCGGCGACAGCTTGGCGAACACCGGCACGGTGGCGACGCGTTTCACCGCCGCCACCGCCCGCTCGGTCAGCCGCGGCTCGGTCGAGAACAGCAGCTTGCCCTCCTGCACGTTCGGGCAGGAGAGGTTGACCTCGAGCGCATCGACGCCGGCGGCGGAGAAGCGTTCGGCCAGCTGCACGAACTCGTCGATCGACTCGCCGCCGATGTTGACCACGACGCGCGGGCCGCGCCCCCCCGCCGCGAGTTCGCGCATCTTCGGCAGCGTCTCGGCGAGGAAGTAGTCGGCGCCCTTGTTCTCCAGGCCGATCGAATTCAGCATGCCCGACGCCGTCTCCCAGATGCGCGGCGGCGGGTTGCCGTGGCGCGGGCGCACGGTCACCGTCTTGCTGACCAGCGCGCCGACCCGGCCGAGGTCGCTGAACTGCCGCCCCTCCCAGCCCGAGCCGAAGGTGCCCGAGGCACTCATCACCGGGTTCGCGAGCTGCAGCCTGCCGAGGGTCGTGGACAGCACAGGTGGGACCGCGGCGCCCCCGCGGCAGGAGTCAGGATACCCGTTTGGCGGCGGCGGCGCGATCGTCGCGCCACAGCAGCAGGAACAGGCCGATGGCGCCGACGGTGATGCAGGAGTCGGCGACGTTGAAGGCCGGGAAGTCCCAGGCCACCGGCCACTGGCCGCTGAAGCGCAGGAAGTCGCGGACCGAACGGTCGGCGCGCACGAAGTTGTCGTAGAGGTTGCCGAGCGCGCCGGCCAGCACCAGGCTCAGCACGAACTGCTGCAGCCGCGCGCGCGGCGGGGTCGAGCGCACGAACCAGAACAGGCCGAGCACGGCCACGCAGCGCACGGCCATCAGCACCAGCGTGCCGTCCTGGAACAGCCCCCAGATCGTGCCGGTGTTGCCCCAGGCGACGAGTTCGAACCGCAGCGCGGCGGTGTCGAACACCAGGTGGCTGCGCCCGGGCTCGGCGACCCGGGGATAGCGGTCGGCGAGGAAGCCGAACGCCCAGGCCTTGCTCCACAGGTCGAGCGCCACCAGCAGCGGCCAAGGCCACCAGAACCAGGGTTTGCCGGCGAAGCGGCGCGCCGGCGCGGCCGGCGCGGCAACCCCTTCGGCCGCCGGCTCGGTCGCCACCACGGGACTAGGCGCTCTCGCGGTTGCGCTCCTCGACTTCCTGGTGGCGCACGCAGTAGCGCGCCCACGGCAGGTACTCGAGGCGCGCCTTCGGGATCCACGGCTCCGCCGGCTTGCCCTTCGGCTTCTTGGCGTCCTTCGCCTTCTTGCTGGCCTCGATCTCCTCGGCGCACAGCGGGCAGATGCCGAACTCCCAGTCGCCGTTGCCGTCGATGCGGTCGAGGGCTTCCTCGATCTGCTTGATGGTCTCTTCCTCGTTCTCGATCAGGCCCAGCATGAAGCCCTGGTCGTAGTTGTCGGTGCCCTGGTCGGCCAGGTGGTCGACCGAGGCATCCTGGTCGGACGCCCGCAGGGCCTCGTCGCGCATCGAGCCGACATCGCCTCGGAGCGACGCCAACTGCTTTTCCAGAATCGACTTGTACTTGGCCAGCTCGGCCTTGGTCGGCTTCGACATGGGCGAACGAACTACGCGGGCATCAGGGATGACGGGGAAGCGGCAGCAGAGTCTCCTCCACCGCCACCGGCCGGTCCGCCGGCCGGACTCCAGGCGGCGCCACGGCACCCCCCGGAAGGGGCGGGGACATTACGTAGGGCCTCCCGGACCGTCAAGCCGGTCGGCGCCGGGAAGCGCGAGACGGTCGCCGACCGGCCGCCCGATGCAAAGCCACCGCCGCGGCCGTAGGGTGTGCCGCCGTGGGCGCCCTTCCCGCGACCGCGCCGCAACGGGCGCTGGCCGACTTCCTGGTCTACCTCGGCGTCGAGCTGCAGGTCTCGCGGCACACCGTGGCGGCCTACCGCAGCGACCTGCACCGCCTGCTCGACGGCCGCCGCGAACTGCCCGACCGGGCCGCGATCGACCGCCACCTGACGGCGCTGCTGGCGACCCACGCGCCGGCTTCCGTCGCCCGCGCCGCGGCGGCGGTGCGCGGCTTCTACCGTTTCCTGCACGCCGAGGGGCTCGCCGCCGAGGACGCCGCCGAGGGGCTGCTCGGCCCCAAGCTGGAGCGCAAGCTGCCCAAGGCGCTGAGCCGCCGCGCCATCGCCCGCCTGCTGGCGTTCCCCGCCGACGACCCGCTGGCGGTGCGCGACCAGGCCATCCTGCAGGTGCTCTACGCCACCGGCTGCCGCGTCGGCGAGGTCATCGGGCTGCGCACCACCAGCCTGGTCCCCGGCCACCGCCTGCTGCGCGCCTTCGGCAAGGGCAACAAGGAACGCCTGGTGCCGATCGCCGACCGCGCGCTCGCCGCGGTGCGCCGCTACCTCGACGAAGTGCGGCCCGAACTGCGCGCGCGCGCCAAGGTGGATCCCGGCGACGTGCTGTTCCTGTCGCGCACCGGCCGGCCGCTCGACCGGGTGCGGGTGTTCCAGGTGGTGCGCGCCCGCTGCCGGCAGGCCGGCCTCGCGGTCGCCTGCTCGCCGCACGCCCTGCGCCATTCGTTCGCCACGCACCTGGTCGCCGGCGGCGCCGACCTGCGGTCGGTGCAGGAGATGCTCGGCCACGCCTCGCTGCAGACGACGCAGGTCTACACCCACGTCGACCACGAACGGCTGCGCGCCGTGCACGACCGGCTGCACCCGCGCGGCTAGTCCGCGGCGCGCCGCCGCAGCACGTAGAGCGTGCCGTCGCCGGTCTCCGCCGGGCAGGGCAGCACGCGCACCAGTTCGCACGCCGCATGCAGGCGCGGCCCGGCCGTCGGTTCCCGCGTGAGCGCGGCCAGTTCGGCGCTGTGCAGCACCACGAACACCTCGCTGTCGCCGGCGCCATCGAGGAAGGTCTCGAGCCCCCGGCCCTCGATCTGGTCGAGCCGTTCGACGCGACGGCCCGGATGCAGGTCGCGCCCGGGCTCCCGCCAGTGGTTCGGCCGCAGGTAGAACAGGAGGCTCGACCAGCCGGCGCCGGCGACCACGACGAGGTCGTGCGCGGCCGGCGTCGACCGCAGCGCCAGGTGCGCGGCCTGCCGCCACGGCGAACGGTGGCCCTGGTATTCGCTCTCGTGCAGCGCGACGTCGATCGCCAGCATCCCGACCAGCGCCGTCGGGACGACCGCCGCCGCGGCCACCCCGGGCAGGCCGGCGCCCGGCGACCAGAGCCGGCCGGCGAACGTCGTCGCCGTCACCGCGGCGAGCAGCAGCAGCGCCGGCAGCACCGGCAGGGCGTCCGCGGCGGTCACCGTGCTCCCCCCCGCGGCCGCCAGCGCGAGACCGACCAGCGGCACGACCGCGGCCGCGAACGGCGCCCACGGCGGCTGCCGGCCGATCCGCACGGCCAGGACACCGAGCACCACGACCGGCAGCCGCAGCTGCGCCACGAGCGACCATGGTGTGGCGCCGTCGACCCATTCGGCCGCCGCCGGCGCCAGCAGCACCTGCAGCACCACCACCGCCGCGGCGGCGAACACCAGCCCGGCCAGCCATGGCCCCCGACGGCCCGGCGCCGCCAACAGCGCCCCGGCGGCGCAGCCGCCCGCCGCCAGCATCGGCACGGCGAGGCAGCCGCTGCGGTCGCTGGCGCCCGCCAGCCCCAGCGCCCCGAGCGCGACCAGGCGGCGCACCCACGAAGGCCGCGCGAGGGCGGCCAGCCCGGCCAGGGCCGCGACCAGCACCAGCGCCAACGCCACGATCGGCGGCGCGAACGTCTGGCTCTGCGCCACGTGCCACGGGTGCACCGCCAGCAGCGCGGCGGCGAACAACGCCGTGCGGCGCGGCACCAGCTGGCCCGCGGCCAGCGCGAAGACCGGCACCGACAGCGTGCCGGCGAACACGAACGGCAGCCGCAGCCAGCCTTCCCCCTGCAGCGGCAGCACGCCGGCGGCGAGCAGTCCGCGCAGCGCCAGCAGCACCAGCGGGTGGCGGCCCATGGGCTCGGCGAACAGGCCGCCGTCGCCACCCAGCGGCAGGGTGACCCCCTGCCACGTCGCCACCTCGGCGGCCGACACCGACCACAGCTCGACCCGGAACAGCCGCAGCAGGCCGGCGACCAGCGTGATGCCGAGCAGGGCGGCTCCGCCGCGCAGCCCGAGGCCCTCGGCGAACGACGGCGGCGCGGTGGCGGCGGGTGGACGCATGCGGCAGAGGCGTCGGCACCACCGACGCGGCGGCGCGATCCTACGCGGCGACGCGCTGCGGTCGACAGCCGACCGGTCGCCGGCGGACGCCGGCGATTGCGTTCCGCCCCGGGCTGCTGCATCGTGCCGCCGTGGATCCGGTCGCCACCACGCCGTCGCGGCGACAGTTCGTGGGGGCGGCGCTGCTCGCCGCGCTCTGCGCGGTGCTGTTCCTGCGCGATGCCCTGCTGCCAGGCCGCGCGCTGGTCCCCTACCCGCCCGAACTGCTCGACGTGCCGATGGCCGAGGCGCTGGCGCGCGGCGACTTCGACCCCGAGGACGCCTGCCGCGGCCATGTCGGCATGGGCGACAAGTACCTGCAGTCGCTGTGCTGGGACCGGGTGCTGGCCACCCGGCTCGCGGCCGGCGAGCTGCCGCTGTGGACGCGCGACATCGGCGGCGGCGCGCCGTTCGTGCCGCAGATGGCGCAGCCGTACGTGCCGATCAACCTGCTGCTGCTGCTGCTGCCGAGCGAACAGTGGTACGGCTGGTGGTTCCTGCTGCACCAGGTGCTGTTCGGCACCTTGGCCTACGGCTTCCTGCGGCGGCTCGGCTGCCGGCACGCGAGCGCGCTGGTCGGCGTGGTCGCCGCCACCCTCGGCCTGTGGACGCAGTGCAAGCTGCACCACAACGTGATCCTCACCGCCGCGCTCGGACTGTGGCCGATGCTGTCGGCGGTGCACGACCTCGTGGCCGGCGGCCGCCGCGGACGCGGCGCCCTCTCTGGCATCGGCCGGCTCGGCCTGTGGACCGGCCTGTCGTGGTGCTCCGGCTTCGTCGTCGTCAGCCTGCAGGCGACCTACCTCGCGCTGGCGCTGGCCGGGTTCCTGGCCGCGCGCGCGCCGCGCGGCGACCGGCTGCGCCGGCTGTGGCCCGTCGGCCTGGGCCTCGGCCTCGGCGGCGTGCTGTCGCTGGCGAACATGGCGCCGGTGCTGCTGGCGGCGGCGGTGTCGTCGCGCACCGGCACCTTCGACCTCGCCCGCCTCGCCGCCCACGGCCTGGAGTGGGACCACGCGCTCGGCCTGTGCTGGCCGGACCTGCTGGCCTGGGCGAACGACCGCTTCTACCTGGACGCGGCCGACCCGTTCGGCTGGCAGACGCGCATGCCGTGGAGCCAGCTGGTGCTGCTGGCGCAGCCGCTGAGCCCGACCAGCGGCAGCGCCTTCCAGAGCTGGACCGAGACGTCGTGCGCGATCGGCATCGCCCCGCTGGCGCTTTCGGGCCTGGCCTGGGCCGACCGCGGCCGGCGCGCGCTGGCGTGGTTCTTCGGCGCCATCGCGCTGCTGGCGTTCGGCACCGCCACGGCGGACCAGCCGTTCCTCGCCGTCGCGCGCCTCGTGCCGGGCCTGACCGACGCCGACCAGCGCCGCATGCTGTTCAGCGTGGCGATGGCGCTGGTGGTGCTGGCCGGCCTCGGCGCCGAGGCCTGGCTCGCCGGCGCACGCCGCCGGCCGGCGCTGGTGCTGCTGGGCGGCATCGCCGTGGGGTCGGCCGTGGCCCTGCTGTGGCTCTGGCGCCACGGCGACGACGCGGCGTTCGTGCGCGGCTACGCCGGCCTCTACGCCGCCGATGCAAGCCATCCCGACGTGGTGGGGCGCGGCGGCGACGCCGAGGCCCTGGCGCGGCAGGTCGCCGCGGCTGCGGCCCCGGGCGAAGCCGCCGAGAACCGCGCCCGGCTGCTGGTCACGGCCTGGCGCGCGCTGCTCGCCGCCGCCCTGGCGGGCGTCGCGCTGGCCGTGCCGCGGCGCGTCGGACTGCTGCTGGCCGTGGCGATGGCCGAACTGCTGCACGCGGGGCGCGGGCCGGTGCAGACCGTGCCCGCCGCGCGGGTGACGGCGCTGCCCCAGGTGCTGGCGCCGGTCGCCGCGGCCGCGGCCGCGGCGCCGCACGGCGTGCGGCCGCGGCTGCAGCGGCTCGTGGTGCAGGACCAGGCGCGCACCATGGCGGCGCTGCCGGGCAACCTGCCGGCGTTCCACGGGCTCGAGGACGCGGGCGGCTACAACCCGCTGCCGCCGGCCCGCTTCGAGGAGTTCTTCCGCGCGATCGAGCCGCCGCGGCCGGGCAAGGCCGACGTCGCCTACGGCGGCGCCGGCGTCGGTTCGTTCCACGACCCGGCCTCGCTCGACCATCCCCTGTGCGACCTCTACGGCATCCGCTACGTGCTGACGCGCGATGCGGTCGCCACCGGCCCCATGCGGCTCGACCGCACCCCGCCCGGCACCGGCGGCTTCCGCCTGCTCGAGCGCACGACGGTGCTGCCGCGGGCGACCTTCGTCACCGAGGTCGACGTGCTGCCCGACCGCGGCGAACGGCTGCAGGCCCTGGCGCGGCCCGACCGCGACGTGGCGCACCGCGTCGTGCTCGAGGACACGACCGCGCCGCGGCCGACCGCCGCCGGGCCGGCCACGGCCGAGGTCGAGGTGCTGGCCCACGGCGACGAACGCGTCGTCGTGCGGGTGCGCAACGACCGCGACGGCTACCTGCGGCTGGCCGATCCGCACGACGCCGGCTGGCGGGCCCGCGTCGACGGCGCGCCGGCGACCGTCTACGTCGCCGACCATTACCTGCGCGCGGTGCACCTGCCGGCCGGCGCGCACGAGGTGGTGTTCACCTACGACGCCCCGCACGTGGTCTGGCCGCGCCGCCTCAGCGGCCTCGCGCTCGGCGCCTGCCTGCTGCTGCTGTGGCTCGGCCGGAGGCGGCCGTGAACGAACGGCGCCAGGGCCGGCTGGCCGCGGCTTCGCTGTGCCTGCTGCCGCTGCTGTGGCTGTGGCCGTCGCTGTTCGGCGGCCGCACCTTCGTGCCCTACGACCTCGCCGAGTTCCCGCCGGCGAGCCTGCTGCAGACCGAGGCCGAGCACGCCGCCGTGCGCCAGGGCGCCAACCACGACGTCACCGAGGTGCCGCCGTGGTTCCTGCCCGAGCTGCGGCTGGCGCGCGACGAACTGCTCGCCGGCCGCGTGCCGTCGTGGAACCCGCACGCCCGCGGCGGCTCGGTGCTGCACGCCCACGGCCTGCTCGGCCTGTGCTATCCGCCGAACTGGCTGGCGCTGTTCGCCGCCGAGCCGGCGGCGCGGCTCGCGGTGCTGGCGTGGCTCAGCCTCGCGCTCGGCGGGCTGCTCGCCTACGGCCTGTGGCGCGAGCTGGGCCTGGCGCCGTTCCCGGCCTGGTTCGGCGCGCTGCTGTTCGAACTGTCGGCGCCGATGGCGAGCAACGCCCACTTCTGGATGCGGCTGGCGAGCTTCGTCTGGCTGCCCGGCGTGCTGTGGGCGCTGCTGCGGCTCGCCCGCGACGAACGGCGGCGCGCCGGCCCGCTGGCCGCCTGCGCCGGGGCCTTCGCGGCGACCTGGCTCGGCGGCTTCCCACCGTTCGCCGCGACGACGACGGTGTTCGCCGGCGCCTTCGGGCTGTGGCTGGTGGTCGAACGCGCGCGCCAGCAGTCGTGGCGCGCCGGCGCGCGGCTCGGCGCGCGCCTCCTGCTCGGGCTGCTGCTCGGCGGCCTGCTGTCGCTGCCGCAGGTGCTGCCGTCGCTGCAGTTCTTCCCGCACAGCGCCCGCACGCCGACGCCCACCGAGGCCGACATCGCCGGCAGCGCGTTCGAGGCCTACGGCCTCACCGGCTACCTGGTGCCCGAACTGCTCGGCACGGCGGCGGCCGCCGACCGCGTGCCGGCCGCGCAGTCGCCGCTGGCCCTGCTGTGGACGACCCGCACCGACGCCGCCGGCAAGGCGCAGCTGCCGAACTACAACGCCACCGAGTACGCGCTGTTCGTCGGCACGTTCGGGCTGTTGCTGGCCATCGGCGGCGCGATCGCCGGCCGCGGCCGCCGCCGCGGTTTCGCGCTCGCCGCCTATGCAGTGGCGCTCGGGCTGGCGCTGCTGCTGCCCGGCGTGCGGCTGCTGTTCCACCTGCCGGTGGTGCAGAACGTGTGGCCGCTGCGCTGGCTCGCGCCGGCGACGCTGCTGGTCGCCTGGCTGGCGGCGCTCGGCTGCGAACGGCTGCTGGCGGACGGTCGCCGTTGCGCGCTCGGCCTCGGCGCGCTGGCGCTCGTGCTCGCCGGCGCGACGGCCTGGGGCACGCGGCAGCCGGCGGCGCGGCACGCCGCCGACCCGACCTGGGCGGTGCAGCGCATCGCCGAGAAGTTCGAAGTGCCGGTGCGCGCGGTCGTCGACCACGTGCAGGCCGGCGCCGCGCCGGGCGCCGACCCCTTCACCGCGGCGTTCGCGCGCGCCGCGCACGAAGGCGCCCACGCAGCGCTCTGGCTGGTGCTCTCGGCGGCGCTGCTCCTGGCCGCCGGCCTCGTGCACGACCGCGCGCGCCGCTGGCTGGTGCGCGCCGGCGCCGCGCTGACGCTGCTGCAACTGGCGCTGCACGGCGCGCCGCTGCTGTCCGGCTGCGCGCTCGCGCACCCGACCGACACGCCGGTGCACGCCTTCCTGCGCCAGCAGGCCGCGGCGGCGGCGGCCGACGGCGGCTTCACCATCGTGCGCGCCAGCCGCGTGCCGACGCTGCCGGCGCAGCTGCCGCCGGGCCAGCTCATGGTGCCCGGCGTGCGCGACCTGCACTTCTACTCGCACTTCGACGGCCGGTCGGCGGAACCGCTCGCCGCGCTGCTCGGTCCGTACTGGGGGCCGCGCACCGCCGCCAAGGGCTACCTCGTGCTGTCGCTGCCGGACGCGCTGCCGGCGCCCGGCGAACCGGAGCCGCACCCGCCCTACCCGTTCGCGAGTCCGCTCGAGCATCCGCTGCTCGATCTGCTGGGCGTGCGCTACGTGCTCGCCACCGAACCGCTGCCGCACGGAGGCCCGCGGGTCGGTCCGGCGCTCGCGGGACCACGCGGGCAGTTCTTCGTCCACGAACGGCCGCGGCCGCTGCCGCGCGCGTTCACGGTGCCGTTGCTGCGCCCGCTGGCGCGTGATGCCGACGTCGTCGCAGCCCTGGTCGATCCGGGCCTCGCGCCGCGCGCCGCCGCGCTGGTGCTCG